>NZ_JABBNI010000067.1 GCF_012926525.1 Clostridium muellerianum | reverse complement strand
GAAAGCCTTAGAACTTTAGCCTTGTTTGAGGGAACCGAGTTTGGCAAAGTTCTTAGGTTTTCCTTAACTTTGAGCTTTAGACTAATTGAAAACATTTAGCAGTGAGTAAACGCTTATCCTATATCACGTAGTAAGAGTTAAAATCAAAACTTTCACTACACTTTACTTCGCAATATTTTTATATTATAAAAATTAATTTTCTGGATAATTTAAATTCTTTTCACTTGCATTTAATAAAACTTCATTAAGAAATTTATTTGCTAAATATTTTGCCATAGGAAGATTCATATCTAAATAATTTCCGCAATCTCTAGCCGCAGCACCAGGTACGTCACCTTCAAAATTTGCAATAAACTTGTACAGTTCTATTAACAAATCAACAATATCCTTTGACTTATAGTCTCCACTTAAAATCAAGTAAAAACCTGTTCTGCAGCCCATAGGTCCAAAATATACAGTTTTTGAGCCATATACACTATGATTTCTTAAAAAAGTTGCAGCTAAATGCTCAATAGTATGCATTTCAGCGGTATTCATAACAGGCTCAAAATTAGGTCTTGTCATTCTTATATCAAAAGTAGTAAGAACTACCTCTCCAAATTTGTCTTTTCTTGAAACATAAACACCTGGAAGTAGTCTTTCATGATTAATTGTAAAACTTGCGATTTTTTCCATTTTCATTACCTCCTATAAATTCAATCCAATCTTAACATTTATACATTTCTACGTCAAGTAAGCACATGAAAACCAAAAATCAGCTAAAGTCTTTCTAATATTCTTATTTTTTAAACATCTTTAATATAAATTATAATTAATTTCACATTTTTCTGAAAAAAATGCCATATTTAACTTTTAAAAAACATATTTTACATTTTTTTAAAGGATTTTAAAAATGTTTGTCGAATTATTATAATGGCGTAATTCAATATTACATTAGGAGGTAGATATTTATGGAAATTAACAACGCATTAGTAAAAAAAAATAATTTACTAAGAAAATCATCAAGAGAACAACTGAAAGGTAATTGGGGAAAATGTATATTATTATGTTTTTTATTTTCACTTATAACTGGATTACCTGAAACCATTAATAGCATTACTAATATCAATGCTAAAGCTAATATTCTGCTAGGTGCTGATCCTTCCGAAATCATATCTGGAATAATAATAAGGGGAATTATCTGCGTTATAATAACATTAGTACTATGTGGACCATTTACTTTTGGACTTGCTTCATGCTTTATGAAACTTGTTAGAAAGGAGCCTTTTAGATTCGAAAATCTTTTTGACGGTTTTCAACATTTTGTTTCAACAATTGTATTAACATTATTAGAAACTCTATTTATGTTTTTATGGTCATTACTTTTCATAATACCAGGAATTATTGCTTATTATAGATATTCTATGGCCTTTTATATACTAAATGATAATCCTGAAATAGGCGCACTTGAAGCTTTATCAAGAAGTAAACAAATGATGGCTGGTTATAAGTGGAAACTATTTTGTCTTTACTTTAGTTTTATTGGTTGGGGCATAGTTTCTTGTATTACTTTAGGAATAGGCCTTTTTTGGCTAATTCCTTATATTAATACATCTATTGCTAATTTTTATGAAAACTTAAAAAATGCATCTGAAACAAATTCTAATTTAGAATAATAAAAGGACTATCTCAATATAAAAAGTTTTGAGATAGTCCCTTTTTCTAATCACTGTGTTATAAATTAAGTTGAAACTCTATTAATCAATGATATTATAAACTATTTATAAATTCTTTCCATTCATCTAAAATTCCTAACTCATCAAATTTTTTTGTGAAATGTAATTTTAATTCTTCTCTTAATTCTGAACAATCATCCATATCATTCTTACGTCCTAAATATTCTCTAACCAGCTCATTTTCTTCCTTTGATATGTAATAACTAAAATTTTCATTAGTCTTTTCTAAGTTTTCAAGTGTAATTGGACAATCTTTATTTTTATCAGCTATAACAATGGTAGATGCAGCAAAATCACCTAACCTTCTACGGTCTTTTGAAAAGAACATAAGTACAATGCCCACACCAAATGTATCTATAAATATCCTGAATAAGTTTCTTATAAGTGAATGCTTTAATGTTAAAGGTTGTCCATTACGTCTAATTGTTCTAAGTTTAAGAACTTTTTTTCCAAAAGTCTGCCCATTCATATTAAGTTCCATATAAATGAAATAACCATAACTTATCAGCATACTTATAATTATTAATATACCAATAATCCAGCCGTGATATTCCATCCAAAATTCAATAGAAAAGTATTTTATAAGCGCTGCAGCAATAAGAAGTATTATATAAAATATACATTGAATTGCAGTATCAATAACTGCTGCACCTGTACGTGAAGCCACGTCTGCTAAGGTATATTCTACTTCTATATTTTCAGGGGTTATAATTTTAATTTTTTTCATAATATCACTCCAATACATGTATACACAATTTAATACTTATTTGGTAAAATAAATATGAGGTGAAATCATTGAAAGAAGATCAATTTATTAACACACATTTAAGTACCTGGAAAGAACTTGAACAATTCACTACAATAATTAATAATAAAGGAATTAAATCTTTATCTTCAAAAGAGGTACAAAGATTTTTATATGCTTTCAGGCAAAGCAGTCATCATTTAGCTTATGCCAGAACTCATTATTCCAAAAGTAATGTAGTGGAATACTTAAATTCATTAATTAGTAAATGTCATTCTCATATTTACACAGTAAAAAAAATATCATCAGGAGACTTTACAAAGTACATACGTTATGACTTTCCAAAATTTATAAAAGAATACCGCTGGTTTGTTATTGGTGCCTTTGGTTTCTTTATTATAGGATTTTTAGTAAGTTTACTAATGGTATTACATAATGTAGATAACTCCAACATCTTCCTTCCTTCTAACTTAGTAGAAAATATAAAAGAAGGAAAGTCTGGAGGAGGGCAGTGGAATTACCCTCTAATGTCTAGTTATATTATGACAAACAACATTGCAGTATCCCTAAAAGTTTTTGTTTTAGGTGTAACATTAGGCCTTGGAACAATATACGTATTGTTCTTTAATGGAGCTATGCTGGGAAGCCTTACTGCTGTTACCTATCTTTATGGTAATCCAACAAATTATTGGTCACTTATACTTCCTCATGGAATAATTGAACTTACTGCAATATTTATTTCAGGAGCAGCAGGATTAATCATTGCTAAAAGTATATTAATTCCAGGAGAGTACAGCCGTAAATCTTCACTAATAAATGGAGCAAAAAAAGCCTCATCTTTGATTCTAGGTGTAATACTCATGCTTATAATTGCTGGTATTATAGAAGGTTTCTTTACTCCTCTTAAAATTTCTGCAGCAATTAAACTTTCATTTGCTACCATAACTGCAGTAATTTTAATGTTATACTTCTCCACTGCCTATTTAAAAACAAATACTAAAAAAGTTTAAAACAACTGCTAACTTTTTCAGAGGACATAGGACAATTGACAGAGGACAGTGAAGGATGATTTTTCTCCATTACACTACGAAAAATCTTTAGCTAAATTTTTGATAACTCGTTTCGCTAAAGCGAAACATTACTGACTTGTATAAATTTAAAGATTCTTTTGAGTCATCAAAATAAGTTTTAAAATAAATTAGTTTTCTAACATAAGGAAGAAAACTTACCTTCACTGTCCTCTGTCCTCTGTCCTCTGTCAATTGTCCTCTAAAAATGAATACCACTTCACTTTTAAAAATAACTATAAATATGTTTGATTCTTAATCTGTATATATTTATTTACTACTGCATATTCAAAATTTTCCCCAGTACATTCTACACAGAAAATACCTTTTTTATTTAAAAGGTTTATTATTTTAGATCTCTCGTTTAAAAGCTCCAGTGCAACACCTTTATTAAACAAACCTTCTTCATTTATAACTTTTTGTGAACCTATTTTTTCTAAACTTTCATTTCTTATAAGCATCATAATTACCACATTATTTCTTGAAATAATAGGCAACATTTTAATCATGTTTTCAGCTTCCTCTACAGTATCAAAATCAGTAAAAATAAATACAATGCTTCTATGACGCTCTTTTTTCTTTAAATAATAAAATGCATCATCATAGTTAGAAATTTCATTAGTAGAATTAATATGATAAAGAGTTTCTAATATTTTACTTCTGTGTGCACTTCCCTTTCCTGGTAGTACAGCCTTGTCTACCTTAGTATTGAATAATAATAGAGCTGATTTATCTCCATTTTGGTTAACCACATCTGAAAGTACTATTGCTGCATTTATCACCATATCAAGCTTTTTATATCCTCTCACTGTATAGCTCATAGGCTTACCTGTATCTATAAGAATATGTACATGTTGATTTTTTTCTGGTTCATACCTATTTATAATTGGCTTATTAAACCTAGCTGTAGCTTTCCAATTAATCTTTCTATAATCATCTCCAGTTACATATTCTCTTAAACTTTCAAAAGAAGTACCTTTACCTATGACTTTTAAGTTTCTTTGTCCTTGTTTTAATAATCTATTATTACATATATTCAACTTATACTTGCGAAGATTTTTTAAATTAGGATACACCTTATATTCCTTATTTAAATTTACTTTAAATATTTTCATACAAAACTTTAATTTTCCTTCACATTTAATATGAACATTTCCAAAATTAAAAGCTCCCCTTTTTTTAGGTGTTACAAAATACTTAAATATCTTTTTCTCATGGGGCATAATTTCTCCCCTCATAATCTTATCTTCAATATAAAAATGAAAATCTGGTACCTCATCCTTAATTTCAACATAAATTTTATAATCATTCTTATTATAAACCTGAAAGCATACAACTTCTTTTTCATATATAGACAAACGTTCTTCACTGCATCTTTCTATAATTATAGATGATTCCTCAGTAGATATAAAATAGTCTGCCACAAGCAATCCTGCACATATCAAATTGTATACTATAAAAATAGTAAGTGAATTGTTAATTAATCCACCTAAGCCAATAAATATAATTCCTAAAGACAATAAATATATAAACCGCCTAGTAATACTCAAAGTTATCTCCTTTCCCTGCTATCTTGGCACTTTTATCTTAGAAAGTATGTCTTTTAATACTTGTTCAGATTTAACACCTTCAAGCTCTAACTCCGGCTTTAAAACTATACGGTGTCTTAATGTCGGTATTGTCATCTTTTTTATATCCTCAGGGATTACATAATCTCTTCCAAAATAAGCTGCACAAGCCTTGGAACATTGAAGTAATGCAATTGATCCTCTTGGAGAACTTCCTATTTCAATAGTTGGGTTATTTCTAGTTTCTGAATTTATATTTACTATATACTCCATAAGCGTATCATCAATTTTAACATTATGCACCTCTTCCTTACACCTTGTTATATCTTCTTCTGAACAAACTGCGTTTATATTACATTTATTTAAATCTGTACTGGAAAATCCCTGATTATGAAGTTTTAAAACTTCTTTTTCAGCTTTAAGTGAAGGATATCCTATAACAATTTTCATAAGAAATCTATCTACCAATGCTTCTGGCAGTGGATATGTACCTTCATATTCAAGTGGGTTTTGCGTTGCAAATACCATATAATTAGAAGGAAGTTTAATCATTTCCCCATCTATGGAAACACTGCTTTCAGCCATTGCTTCTAAAAGTCCAGCTTGAGTTTTAGGAGGAGTTCTATTAATTTCATCAGCTAGAAGAAAATTAGTAAATATAGGACCTTTCTTTAATTCGAATTCTCTTGTATCCATATTAAATATTTTTGTACCCGTTACATCTGCTGGCATTAAATCAGGTGTAAACTGAATTCTTTTAAAATCTAAAGAAAGAGTTTTTGATAGAATTTTAACCATTAAAGTTTTTGCAAGACCTGGTACACCTTCTAAAAGAACATGTCCACCTGAAATTAAACTTATTAATGATTGTTCTATAAGTTCATCCTGTTCAATAATAACCTTTCTTAACTCTATATTTATTTTTTCCATAACATCTTTTACTGTGGTCTTTTCAGAGTTTTCCAATATAAATCTCTCCTTTTCTCTAAATCGTTAATTAGTTGTTCTAATATGTTCACTATTTGAATGTATTCTTTCGATTTTATTTTTGCTTCCTTTACATTCATAAACTTATATACCTTTTTAGCCTTATCTAAGTTTGGAAGTTTCTCGCTTTCCCAATATTTTAACCATTCGCAACTAGAATGATTAACCTTCTTTAAAAAGCTTTTATAATAACTTTCAACCATTATGTCCCAGCATTTTGCCTGCCTATAAAGAGATGCTGCAGAATACAAGTACTCATTTTCTTCTCTTTCCTCTTCCTCATATAAAGGTATAACTTTTCCAAAACGTTTGCCTTTATAGTAGAAAAATGCAGCCAAAATTATAACAAATTGATATATTATATATTTAATTTCCATAGGTATACAATCCCATAATGATTTCTTATCTGCCGAAAATAAATTTGCCTCATTAAAATATATTTTTTTATGTTTATAGTCATCTATTTCTTTAAGTAATTCATAAGCTTTACCTGTATCTTTTGTAAGAGTCTCATTTGTTAAATAAGATGCATTCAAAGTAATAATTGTACCCTTATTATATTTGTATACTTTCATCTTTCCTTTTATTTTAGGATTTCTACCATATTCAGTAAGCGAACTATTTTCTGATCTAAGATATACTAATACACCACCATTATTTACCCATCTCTTTATTTTCACATCGTTGATATTAAAATTTCCACCTTGAACTACAATTTGTATATTACTATTATCATGATCTTCCACAGAATTTAAAGTCCTATATACTGGAACGTTAAGTTCTTTTAAAGCTTGAAAAAATACATTATAGCCCATCTTTGATTTATTTTCTACAGAATAAGAGGGCAAATTAATATTATTCATTCTACTTGAAATATAGAATGTGCAGCATAAGAAAAGAGGAATACATATGAGAAATAATATTAAATCTTTACTTATTTTTATTTTCATAAGCTATCACTCCACTCCACAACTCATTTATGCACCTAGTCCAGTTGTTATATAAATCTATTTCACACATTTTGTGACCATACCAACACGAGTTAAAAATATTCATCAAACATTCAAAGTTTGAAACCATAAAAAAATCTCTGTATTTTAAATAATTATTAATTTCTTCATTAGTTTTAGTTTCATCAAGATAAATTAAATTTTTTTCATGCATTAAAAGTAAAAGTGCAATAAAATCATACCTAATAGCATCTCTAAATTGTCCTTCTATTTCAAAACTACTGGCTTTTTGTCTTAAACTTGCTGGAGTGGTTTTTTCATCAATTTTTTCACCTAAAATTTCCGTAACTTTAACATTTTTATTAAAAACCTTACTTACTTTTATAACTATAATTACAATTATCCCAAAAATAATTAATAAACCTATAATCATAAATACTATAGAGAGATTACTTGATATTGAATGTACAGATTCCTTATTTGGAATTGCATTTTGAAGCATTCTTGAAATTCTCTGCATTATAACTTCTTTAATATTATCAATAAAATTTTTAATATTGTCTTTTGAATGATTATATTCAGGACGCTGAAGTACATTGTATATAGCTTTATTAAATTCATCTTTAGAAGAACTTATTATACTAAATACCATCAGCTTCTTGTTTCCTTTCATGATTTTTTTGTATTTCCTTTAACCTTAAAACTATATCATAACCTTCTTTTTTATATCTTTGATTAAAATACATATTACACATCATTATAGTGGTTAATGGATAAATAATTAACCACATTAATAGATTTATAGGAAACTGAATATATCTAGACATATTAACAATAAAGTCAGTATAACCTACTTGTACATTAAAAAAGCTAGTAATTAGATATAGTATGCTTAAAACAGCTTCCATAAAACCAGCTAAAGAAACTTTTACTGCAAAAATTGTTATACTAAATAATATACTGCATCCAATTATTTTCCAAAACTCATTTTTAACTAAATTGAAGCTGCGTTTTAACGCTGAAAAAGCGTACTTCTTTTCTATAACAGCAACATTTAATGAAAAAGAAATAAAGGTTACATATAACCAAAACATACTAATCATTGCTATAATAATTAATATTAAGATAATTATTGCAAATACATATCTTATAGAACTAATACCATATGCAATTACTATAGAATTAATAGAATATTTTAGCCCTTTACAAATAAAATACGATGCTACACCAAAAACAGCTATAACTGGAATAAATAAAATTGTAACTACAAGCAAAATACTAAAAACCCTGAAAATACTTTTAAAGGATGCTCCTATAGCATCATCTGCATAAATCCTTTCACTTAAAAAATCTTGACTTGCAATCTTAATTAATCCAACATTGTAAGCTAGTAAAAAGGTAAAAATAAAACTGCATAATAAAACTAAAATTATACCAGACAGTATAAAACTTGATAAAACTTTATATGCCACTGCTACTAAAATTGCTGTAATGATAATCAATATAATAGCAACAATTCCAGCAATCACCCCATATCCTAAAGAAAATAAGAATATAGTTTTCATATATTTTCTCAGAACTTCAATGGATGTATCCATTATTTCAGAAAGACCTAATAATCCCATAATCAACCTCCTTTATTTAATAATTTGTATATTTTACATATTTATAGATTAATATGCAAGTTAGGCATATGTCAAGAAATTCCTTTCATATTAAAAAATTTGAAATATATAAAACCTCCAATACAAAGGAATGGAGGTTTTTGTATACTGTATATAGTTTTTTTAATTTATACCAATATTTCTGTACCATTTTCTGTAACAACTATAGTATGCTCCCATTGAGCTGACAGTGAACCATCTTTAGTAAGTACTGTCCAATCATCATCAAGAGTAATACATTTATAATCTCCTTCGTTTATCATAGGTTCAATAGTAAATACCATGCCTGGTAATAATAATACTCCTTTTCCTTCTTTAGCAAAATGATCTACATGTGGATCTTCGTGAAATTTTAAACCTACCCCATGTCCTCCTAAATCTCTAACTACAGAATAACCCAAGTTATTACAATGTTCTTCTATAGCTATTCCTACAGCATTAAGACTGCCATAAGGCTTTACTGCATCAATACCTATATACATGGCTTTTTTAGTCTCCTCTACAAGTTTTACTGCATTTTCACTAGCTTCACCTATTATAAACATCCTACTGGCATCAGAATAATATCCATCTAATATAGTACTTACATCTATATTAATTATATCGCCATTTTTTAAAACAGTATTATCCGGTATACCATGACATATAACATTATTTATGGAAGTACAAACACTCTTAGGAAATCCATAATAATTTAGTGGAGCTGCAACCGCACCTCTTTTAGCAGTATGCTCACTAACCCAATTATCTATTTCATTAGTTGTTACGCCTTCTTTAATTCTTTCTGCTACAATATCTAGTATTTCATTGGTAACTATTCCACTTTTTCTTATACCTTCAATTTGCTCTGGAGTCTTTATTAAATCAAAGGAAGGAATTATAAAACCTTCTTTTTCATATTCAAACAACTTGCTATCTTGATCCATATGACATTTCTTATATTTCTTACCACTACCACACCAACATAAATCATTTCTACCTGGTTTTTTCATCAAATACATCTCCAATCAAATATTTAGCCTAATAATATAATACCAGTCTTTTTTAGTAATTTAAACATAAATTTCAAAATATGCTTTTTTAATTCAGTATAATAAATAATATATTACTGTGCAACAATAAAAAAAACTAACAACACAAAATAATTTATGTTGTTAGCATGTCCATTTACTATTTTACTCTCTTAGCAGTTAGATAATCACCTCTAGTAAGTGGTGAAACTTTGACTACATCTCCTGTTTGAGGCGCATGAATGTACATTCCTCCACCTACATATATTCCAACATGATGAGGATTACTTCTAGTTCCAAACAAGACCAAATCTCCTGGTTGAAGTTGATCTCTTGATACTGTAGTACCATCATTTATTTGTTCATAGGTAGTTCTTCCAAGTCCAACACCAAAATGTGCATAAACATATTGAACAAATCCTGAGCAATCAAATCCTGAAGGTGAAGTTCCTCCCCAAACATAAGGAGTTCCTATAAAGCTATAAGCATAATTTACCACTGAGTTACTTCCTAAAGATATAGATGATCCTCTGGATAAATTAGCTTGAGGGGCTGCTGCTGATGCATATACGTTTTGTGTTTGCTTAGCTTGAGCTGCTAACTTTAAAGCAGATTCTTTATCTGAATTAAGCTTGGCAATTTTCTTTTCAGTATCTGACTTTAAGCTTAATAATTTAGTATTTTTCTCGTCAAGCCCCTTCTTCTCTATTTCCATTTTGTTCTTTTTATCATTTAAAGATGCAATGGTTTTATTATCAAATGCTAAAATTGTCTTTATTGTTTCTATTCTAGATATAAAATCTCCAAAACTTTTTGAATCTAATATGGTTTCAATATATCCATCAGATCCATTTATGTATGCTGCTCGTACCCTTTTTTTTAGTATATTCTTATGTTGACTTATGTCATTATCGCTATTTTTTATTTCTTGTTCTAAGGATTTTATGTCATTAGAAGTTTTAGCTATTTGCTTTTTATTATCCTCTAATTTTACTAAAGCATTCTGTATATCATTATCTAACTTTTCTATATTGACATTAACATTTCCGTCTTGTGAGGGGGCATTAGTTGCTGGTTTTGCAAAAACCGGGTTTCCCAGTAAGAATACTGCGGTTAAAGTTCCCGTAATAAACTTGACTATTTTTTTCACTAATATCTCTCCTTTGTAATTTTCTTAATTATTTCAATGTTTTATTCTAATTGCAATCGTTTTAATAGGTTATAACTTGCAAATTGTAAAACAATCTTTTTCATTATATCATAAATTTAATAAATTTAAAAATTTATTTTTGTTTTTTTAATTTCAAGTTTATTTTGAAGATTTAAACATTTATTTAAATCAGTTACTATCATTAATAAAATATTCGTATTTTTATTATATACAAACTAAACAAAACTTTTATTTTTTTCATTTTGAACTATATATATATATAATACATGTTAATATATTTTGCATCAAAATCAGAAGTAGATATATCTTATAAGGTATATAAAACTTCTCTACCAACCTCAATATGATTCAAAATATACTAACATATTTAATTGTTACTTTTTTCAGTACATTTTATTCTACTGAAATTGCATTTACAGGACACTGCTCTGCAGCATCCTTTGCACCATCTTCCTGTGTAGATGATACAGAATCTACTACAGCTTTTGCTTTGCCATCATCATCCATTTGAAATACTTCTGGACATATATCTGGACACAATCCACAACCTATACAAGTATCTTTATCAACATTAGCTTTCATAGTATTCACTCCTTTCATTAATAATTAAATAGTTCATAATTTATTTTCCCGATTTTTTAGATTTCAATTCATTAATATTAAAATATTATATAATTATCAATTTAAACCTGTAGCTAAATTTAAAATTAAATAAAAAGGCTTGTATTTATTTATTCATATGATATAATATTCTAAAAAGTAGAAACATTAATAAAGATTACTTGTAACCATGTTTTGTTATTTACTTGAATATTTTTTATAAGGAGGTATAAATTGATATGGAAATACTATTTGAAATTCCCATGGACGTTATTGAAGAATGCTTAGTATACTTGGATTAAAATCTAATAATTTGGAAGGGATGATTTAAATGAAAAAGTCAAAAAAAATCATGACTAAAAATTTAAATTTCATTATTAATATTAATGAATTAGCTTTAAATTCCAGAAAATTTGATACTAATGAAATTTCTAGAGGTACTGGCATTCATAAACCTAAAAAAGGCAAAGGTTCATATACCCGTAAGAATAAAAAATCAGAATATTCTTACGGGTATTAATTTTTCTGTTATAATATCAGTTCAAAGACACATAAAAAACTATTACAATTATTGGTCCTTAACTGATTTTTTATAATATTTAATTATTAACAAAACAAATTAATAACTTGTTTTCTCCTGATACTGCAATATATTAATAAACTTCTATTTTACTGACTTACTGAAGTTAATTGATCAACTAAGATAAATTTACCTCCATTAATAGAAGTTAAATAAAAAGGTCTTTTTACATCACCAAATTTATCAAAAGAAAAGTTGTTCATTAACCCTAAAGAAGTATTACTTTTTAAAAGTTCCTCCTTTAATCCTTTTTTCTCGCCACCAGTTTTTTTGAGTGCATCAATAAGTGTTAAAGTAGCTTCATATCCAAAAGCCGCACCAAAACAAGGTTCACTTCCAAATCTATCTTTATATTTAGATTGAAAATCAATGAAAGATTGTAATCTACTGTTTAAAGCATATGACTGTTCCAGTTTCATTCCTTCAACTGCTGTTCCTCCATTTTTTATTAATGTTTCTGTTTGTGCCCAAGCTGAAGTAAATAGTGGAAGATTACCATCTATAAATTTAATTTTTTTAGCAATTAAAGCTGTATCAACATCTGATGCAACTATAAGTAACCCTTCTGGTTTGTTATTACATAATTTTGTTATTAATGGAGAAAAATCCGTCTGCTGCATAGAAGAAAAGCTAATTTCTTCGTTTATATCTCCGCCTAAGGATTTAAACTTATTTTTTAAAAAAATAGTATAATCTTTTGAGTATGCTGCATTGTCTGTATCATAAATTATAGACATATGTTTTATATTATTTTTGTTATAAATGTATTTTGCAAAAGCTTCAGAGCTATCTTTAAAAGAAGGATATACTCGAAAAAAATAGTCATCCAACCTTGTTAATTCTGGAGTTGAAACAGTTGGTCCTATCATTATCTCTTTAGCGGTATTTGTCACATTAATACCAGCTAAAGTTTGGGCACTAGTAGCATGACCAATAATAGCAACAGAGCCTATGTTAATAAGATCCTTATCCATTTTTTTCGCTTGTTCTGGAATTCCAAGGTCATCACGGACCATTAATTGCACCTGCCGCCCAGAAATTCCTCCCAATGCATTAATTTTTTCCACTGCAAGCTGAACACCATTCCTTTCCTGTATTCCAAGTTCAGCTTGTTTACCTGTGAGCTGAGCATCAAATCCAATAATTATCGGTCTCTCCTTCGCTTTTATATTTTTTATAAAAAAGAAAAGTGATATTGTAACAACTAAAAATATAATAATAATTAGAAAATATAATTTTTTATTAAACTTGATGCTGTAAATATTCATTTTAGTATCCTCCCTTAAGTATCCAGTAATGTATTTTTATGATAATATTTCTAATAACATTATACTCTAAAAATAAGAATACTTAAATAAAAAAATACTGTATTTTCAGAAAAATCAACTTTTGTTTATTCTATTGTCCTATTTAAACGCAATAGTATTATCTTAATTTTATACAATTTCATATTCTGGTCCCTCTATAACTATTTCTAATTCATATCTAAGATCCCTGACTATTTCTTTATTTAACTTATTTATAATTTTAACTTTAGGTCTTAATGAAAAATTAGGATATACTTCTTCTATAACTGCTATTTCTCCATTACTTAATCTAACAATAGTTCCTTCTGGATAAGGCACTATGCATTTACTAAAAGCTTTTACTATCTCATAGTTGAATTGCTTATCTCCATTTGCCATAATATATTCCACTGCATCATTAGGACTTAAAGCTTTTCTATGAGGACGATCTGATGTTAATGCATCATATACGTCTGCTACAGCTACTACTTGAGCTAAAATATTTACTTCATCTTCTTTTCTTCCTTCTGGATATCCTTTTCCATCCTGTCTTTCATGATGTTGTAGAGTAACAATTCTAGCTGGCGCAGATATATCCAAACTACCCTTAAGAAAATCATAGCCTCTTATTGGATGATCCTGTAATGTATTTTTTTCTTCTTCTGTAAGTTTTTCTTTTTTGTACAATATATCATGGGGTATAAGTGCTTTTCCGATATCATGAATTAATGCACCTAAACACAAATCATTTAATTGTTTTTTCCCAAGCTGTAATTGTATACCAAGTACTAAAGATAACACTGCCACATTGACACTATGTTGATAAGTATAATTATCTATACTTTTTATATCTACAATATTGATTAAAACCGTTTTCTTAGAAAGAAGTTCTTCCATAATTTCTTTTACAATGTCATTTATATCTTCAAAATACCTTTCTCTCTCAGCCATAAGGATTTTGTCCTTAAATGAATTCTTTCCTACATTTAAATTAAACTTTTCAAGACTATAAAATGTTTCCTTTATAGTTTTAATTGCTTTTTGTCTTAACTCTGGCTTTATTATATCCTCAACTTCCTTTTCACTGTATTCATCATTTATATACATGCTAAACATACCAAGTTGAGTTATTCTTTTTATATAACCATCTGTTAGTTTTACACCCTCTCTTAGTAAAATACTTCCTTTATCATCATAAATAGTTTTAGCCAAAAAACTTCCTGCTTTGACATATTGTATTGGCACAAGTCTCATTTTCTCCACGCTCCTACCTGTATTATGTTATGAACATCTAATATATTTATTATACAATAAATTTTATCAATATTTTGCAGTAAGTTTTAATTCTTTTATTCAATTGCTATTAATTTCATACTTTATTTTCAATTTAATTCTAAAACACCCTACAAACTACTTTATATAAGCAATTTATAGGGCATTTTAATTACTATAAAATATTTTTTTTATATTCTACAAATTCACGAACAGTTAGGAAGGTTTCTTTAAAGCCTAGCTTTTTACAAAACTTAGTTATATGAGGCGCTTCTAGATACGCTTTTTTAAGTTCCTCTTCTCTTGAAAAAATCTCCCTTGTTGTGCCATCCATTAACATTTTTCCTTGGGTAAACACAATAACTCTTTCAAAACATTCTGCTACAAAGTCCATATCATGAATTATTGTTATAACAAGCTTATTTTTTTCTCTCAATTTAAATATTATATTTTTTATTTTTTCTCTTCCTTCATAATCCTGCGCAATGGTTGGTTCATCAAATATTATAATATCTGTATTCATAGAAACTATTGAAGCTATACTTATAAGTTTTCTTTCAGATAAGCTTAAATCGTAAGGATTACTATGTTCTAAATGTTCTAATCCTACCATTTTTAAAGCATCCATAGAATTTTTATAGGCTTCTTCCCTGTTTTGTCCAATATTTAATGCTCCAAACATAACTTCATCTATTACTTTATTTTTAAATATTTGATCATTAGGATTTTGAAAAACCAATCCTATTTTTGATGATAGAGTAGCTACAGTTGCTTTCTTAGTGTTTGTACCTTGTACAAATACGTCTCCTTCTGAAGGTTTTAGAAGGCCCTTAAGAAGCTTAACAAAAGTAGTTTTTCCTGCACCATTTTGGCCAATTATAGCTGTACTTCTATTATCTAGCTCTAAATTTATTCCCTTTAAAATTTCCTCATCTTTATTATATGAAAAATGAAGGTTTTTAACTTCAATTTTTTTATCCATTGGAACTCACCACCAAATCATAAGCTTCTTCTAAAGTTGCTGGATATAATCCAGTTTTAGGATTTACTAAAGATAATTCTCTGCACATTTCAGTATATGAAGGTTCTTTAACACCATAACTTCTTAAATCTTCTCTTGAAAAAACTTTTTCTGGTGTATCAAAATCTATTAATTTTCCTTCATTTAAAAGCATAATTCTGTCAGAATATTTAGCTATCTTTTCAATTTTATGCTCAACCATTATTACAGTCATGCCTTCTTTACTTAATTTATGAACTGATTTAAATACTTCTTCTGAACCTTCAGGATCAAGTTGAGATGTAGGTTCATCTAAAACTATTACATCTGGCTTCATTGCTATTATGCTGGCAATTGCCATTCTTTGCATTTGACCACCTGATAGTGCAAAAGGATTTCTATCTTTAAACTTTTCTATAGACAAAAGTTGTAAAGAATAATCTATTCTTTTTTTCATTTCTTCTCTAGAAAGCCCCATATTTTCAAGTCCAAAAGCAATTTCTTCATACACAGTAAGCTTAGAACCTGTAACTTGAGTAAATGGATTTTGAAAAACTATACCAACCTTTAAGGATAAATCACTTAAAGGAGCTTTTCTTACTTCTAATCCATCAATTAAAACTTTTCCACCATATCCACCGAAGAAGAAATTAGGTACTAATCCTGTAAATGCCTGACATAAAGTTGATTTTCCTGCACCATTTCTTCCTACAATTCCTATAAATTCTCCCTCTTCTATTTCAAATGATATACCCCTTAATGCTAAATCCTTTGAAAGAGGATATTTATATTTTAAATTTTCTACTACTATTTTCTTCATAAAGCTACCCTCCATACTATCGCTGCAACTATTATCAAAATCATACATATTCTAAAAAGTCCATTAAATTTAGGGTAAATTCTTTCATTTAAAAAAGTCTTTTTACCATTTGAAGAGAAACCTCTTACTTCTAAAGCCATAGCTCTTTCTCTAGTTGCTATTAAAGAATTCATAACCACAGGACCTATAAGAGGGAAAAATGCTTTTAATCTAACTATAAACTTTCCTTCAGTTTCCATACCTCTTGACTTTTGAGCATCCATTATAGTTCCCATAGTAGATGTCATTTGAGGAATTATTTGCAAAACGGAGCTTAAAACATAGCCTATTTTTGGTGATAAACCCTTTTTCACAAGTTCTTCTATTAAATCAGAAGGTTTAGTAGTCAAAATCAATATAGAAAAAGCACAAAGTATATTAATTACTCTAAAACATATAAGAATAGCATGGGATAAACCTTCCTTATAAAAGTTTATTTTTCCTAAAGTAAATGCAACATTTTTATTTTCTTGAAAAAACAATCCTTGAATTATAACTATAGATATAAGAATAAGCAAACTAAAATTTATAAGAGGTATAACCTTTTTAAAAACTTTAGCAAAAACTATTAATATAAAACTTACTATTATACAAGCTAAAGCTGATATTTTATTTGGAATAATTGCAGCAACAGCTATAGCTGTAATTATATATAAAATTTTACTAATTGGATCTATATTATGTACAAAACTATTTCCTTCTGTATATAAACTTAAATTTTTCATGTGACCACCTCACCTTTAAAATGACTAATCCAAGTCATAAACTTCATTATTTTGATATAAAACTGTAAGAGCCTTTGGAAGTCCCTTAAATATAGCATAACTTATTAACACTGTAGCTATTTTATCTGGAATATCTACTGCTAATTCATCTATTAATGATGCTATCCAAATTGGCTGACCTTTAGCTGTTAAAATAGCATATAAAGCATCGCCCCATAAGTTACCTGTTTGTCCACCCCAAAATGCTATATTTATTGGTGTAGATACGCAAGCTGCAACTAAAGCTACAATTATTCCTGCAATTACTGCTGTAAAGGCATTTTTTATAAATCCTTTATAACTTAAAAAACCTAAAACAAGTCCAACTGAAATGGATGTTAATGCATATATAAACGATATTGGGTCCATAGTTAATCCATATATAATATTATTAATAGCTCCACTTACGGCCCCAACCACTGGTCCAGCCAAGATACTAGCAAGCATAGTTCCTATAGCATCCAACCATAGTGGTAATTTTAATATTCCTGCAAAAAGTTTACCTATGTAATTTATACCTACTGCTGCTGGTATAAGAACTAAAGATGTAGTTGAAAGTTTTAAAGACCATCCTTTGTTTTTACTCATAATATCACCTCCATTTAAATTTTATTACTGTAATTATAAATTGCTTCAAGTGCAGTTAATATTTCTTTTTTCTCGCCATCTAAAGTAGCATTTTCCCCATCAACATAATCATTTATATTTTCTTCTAAATTTCCATCAATTTCTACAACTACATTTAAAATTGATGCAGTTTTTAATCCTCTTAATCCTCCTATAACAAATAACGCTGCACTTTCCATATCCGCACCTAAAACTCTTTTCTTACTCCAATAATTATCTATATTTTCTTCTTCATCAGTATAAAAACTATCATGACTTCTTGCTATACCTACATGGTAAGGAAATTCTTGCTTTTGTGCACTATTAATAATGTTAAACAAAAGTTCAGTATCTGGTACTGCTGGATATTTTTCCTCAACATAAGCTCTTGAAGCTCCTTCATCTCTCACTATTCCATTAGGAATGATAAGATCTCCAATTCTTATTCCTTCTTGTGTAGCTCCACAGCTTCCAATTCTTATTAAGGCTTCAAGTCCTATATTTTTAAGTTCTTCTACGGCTATGCCAGTAGACGCTCCTCCCATACCTGTAGACATAGCAAGTATCTTTATTCCTTTGTAATAACCCACTAAAGATTTATACTCACGATTAAATCCCACCTCTTCTACATTTTCTAAAAATTCTGCTATTCTATCTACCCTTTTAGGATCTCCTGGAAGTATAGCGTATTTTACATTTAAATCTTTTGAACATCTTATATGTGGTTGAATGAGTGTCATAAATAAGCCTCCATTTAAATATTTTTCTTTGTTAAATTTTTAAGTTTATCCAAATTCATAATAAAAACTTGAGAATTGCTTATTTCAAGGATACCTTCTTTTCTAAGTTCCATAAAAGTTCTATTCAAACTCCTCTTTGTTACTGCCAGCTGTGCAGTTAAAGTATCTTTATCTATGCTTATATTAGCTTTAGAACTCTTACCATATTCTTCTAAAAGATAGTTGCATATCCTTTCTTTTAATGTATATAGAGTATCTTCTGCTGATTTCTGTGAAAGAGTATAAAATGCAGTACACATCTGCTCTGTAATATACTTACATATATTTTTATCCATGTCATACCATTTTAAAAAACTCTCTCTTTTTAAAGCCAAAAGTTTAATATCTGTTAGAGCTTCAATGGAACAACTATAAGGAATGTTATTGAATATCTCCAGTTCACCAATGAAATTCCCCTCTGTGTATATGGATTGAGAATACCTTTTCCCGTTATGAGACATAACGAAAATATTAGCTTGTCCTTCAATTATTATAAAAAAGTATGGGTATATCTCACCCTGTTTCAAAAACGTTTTTCCCTTTTTATATTTAAATATCTCCCACTGCTTAAGTATTTCATAGGGGCATGACTTTAAAATATTATAAATAATTTTTTCCTTTTCAATAACTTCTACTACCTTTAAAATGCTCATCTCTTGTTCTCCTTTATAATAATAATACACCTAAACCTTTACATACAGGACATATGTCCCATTTAAAATTATAACAATAATTTTAAATAAATAAATACATAAAAATTTAAGACAAACTTCCCAAAATGCGAAATTAATATAATTTAATTGTCATTTTAGACCCTATATAATACTCATATTTAATTTTAAAGCAACCAGAATATCATTTTAAATTAATTGTGATATTCTACATTGATAAATATATAACATATTTATGTGAAAATTATACTTTTAAATTAAAAAGCCGTGAAACATTAAATTTAACTTCTTAGTTTCACAGCTTCTATTTTATACTTTAATATAATATATTAAAATCTATTTTAAAACAATTTTCTATTCTATAAATAATAAAAAAACTACTTCTTAAATAAACATATATTAAACTATTTCTATTTTATTGCGCCCGCTACTTTTAGCCTTATATAGAGCTTCATCAGCTTTTCTTATAATTTCATCACTTTTTAAACCTTTTGTATTTTCTCTAAAACAAGCACCTATACTTATAGTAATTTTAACTTTGGTACCATCTGTTTCAAACTCAGCATCCTGAACGTTTTTTCTCAATGTTTCACATAACTTTTCTAAATTCCCCTTACTTTCATGTGTAAATATAATACCAAATTCTTCTCCTCCATATCTACCCACAATATCAGAATTAGGTACGGATTTCAATAACATATCTGAAAGCCCCTTTAATACTTTATCTCCAAACAAATGTCCATAAGCATCATTCACCTTTTTAAAATAATCAATATCTATCATTGCAAAAGAAATACTGGATACTTTTTTTTCATGTTTTTTTATTTCCTTTTCTAATATCTCGATTAAAAAAGTATGATTATACAAACCAGTAAGTCCATCTTTAATAGCCATAGCTTTTAACTTTTCTTGATATTCATTATATCTTAAAACAGACTTAACTCTAGCAGCCACCTCAACTTCATCTATAGGTTTTTTTATGTAATCGAAAGCTCCTAACTCTAGTGCCTTTTTTACATCACTGCTGTGGGTTCTTCCCGTTATCATAATAATAGGTATATCCTTAGTATATATATCTTCTTTTAACATTTTACAAATTTCAAATCCATCAATGTCTGGTAATATTATATCTAAAAGTATTGCTGATGGCTTAATTAAATATGTCTTTTCTAATATAGAACTTCCATTGAAAAAGGGATAAACTTCATATCCTTCCACTTTTAAAATATCGCTTATAAGAGTCAAGTTTAATTTATCATCATCAACTACTAATATTCTTTCACCTGTCATATCATTTCCCCTTTTACTTTTTCAGATTAATATTAAAAAAATTGTCATATTATTAAATCTAATTTTATCACCAAGTTTATAGTGTACTCTATCTTGAATTATATTAGAGTTTATATATTTCTTCAAGAAAAATAATACTAATTTCTATATATCAATTAAAAATTTATCTTGTTTTTTATATTATCTACTATATTTAATTTTGTAACGCTCTTTATAAAACTACATACAATAATACTGTACTTAAAATTAGTGGAGGTATATTAATGTCTAAAAATGAAATCCAAAATTCTAATCAAAATATTACTGAAGATTATGATGATTACAGAGAAAATTACAATGACGATTTTTCCTCAATGTATTATAATCCAATGATGCCTTACCAAGGTATGCAAAATATGTCACCTTACCAGCAATGGATGCCTTACCAACAAAACATGTTTTATCAACAAGGTACGCCTTACCAGGAAAGTATGCCTTATCAGAACATGCAAACACAAATTAACGAGCAACAACCTATGGACTATTATGAAGATGATATGAATTTCAGAATTGATTATATAGACGACATAAACGAGGATGACTTTAGGCAATATCCTCACCATCCATATTATCATCACCGTCCACATTACTATTATTATCCTTACTATTATGAACCTTACTATTATGAGCCTTATTATCCTTACTATTATGAACCTTACCCATATTATTAGTTTTACCCATATTACCACCGGCATAAATAAAATCACTAATTATTTGGTGTAACATGCAAATAAGCAAAAAATTATAGGTTAATCCATAAATTTTTTGCTTATTGTAAATGCATCATATATGAGAAATAATTCATGCCAATTAATTCTCTATACTTTAAATTTCATTACCATCTCATTAAGCTTTTGTGCAAGCTCAGATTGAGTTTGCGAGGATTTTGCTACATCTTCTATGGCAGTTGATACTTCACCTATACTATTTAATATTTCTTCAGAACCTGCTGCAGATGTTTGTGCAGTTAAAGCCACGTTATCAATAGCTTCTGTTACCTGTCCTACTGTTTCCCTCATTTTTCTTGCTGCTAAGGCTATTTCTTCTGACATATTATTAATGAACTCGGAATCTTTTTCATAATTTACACCTGTTTTTAATAACAATTCATGACCTGGCTTTACACTATTATTTATATAATCTAATATATCTTTTGAACTATTAGATAAATTATCAAATGCACTCTGAATCTGTACTACCATGTTCTGAATTTGTGTAACGGCGTCTGCTGATTGTTCTGAAAGACCCCTTACTTCCTCAGCTACTACCACAAATCCTTTCCCATGTTCACCAGCTCTTGCCGCTTCTATAGCTGCATTTAAAGCTAGTAAATTTGTTTGTTCTGATATATCTGCTATAGAATCAGCCATAATTTTTACTTTATTTACAATCTTTCCTTCCTCTATAGCTTTTATTATGTTATTATATTTTTCATCATAAATTCTACTTCCATTTTCTATGTCTTTTTTAGCTTTTCCCTTTACTTCAAGTGCCCTTGCTTTTATTTCTCTTACAGATGCAGCTGCTTTATCAGCCTTATTTGATAATTCAATTGTAGTTGAATTTATTTCTTGTACAGAAGCATCTACCTGTTCTACTACAGCACCTAAGTTTTCATTTCCTTTAGCAATTTGTTCAGTTGACTGAGCTACATTTTGTGTATTTGCAGAAACTTCTTCTGTTGTTGCAGATAATTCTTCACTGGAAGCACTTATATCAGAAGCACTGCTAGTAATTTCAGAAATTAAATTCTTTATATTTTCTCCTGCAATATTTAAAGCTTTAGCAAGTTTTCCTATTTCATCTTCAGAATCAATATCAATTTTTTGTGTTAAATCTCCTTCTCCAAAAGCTTCTCCAAATTTTAATATCTTACTTAATTGTTTGGATATTATTTTAGCTATTATTGTTCCCAGCACAATGGAAATAATTAATCCTAAAACACTTATAGATACAATAACAATGAAAGATTTTGCAGATGCTGCATCGTTATCAGCATCACTTTCTTTAGCCAATTTGACATTTAACTTAATCATATCATCAATTTGATTAGTCATTTTTCCCCTTACAGTTCCAACCTTTGGAAAAATCTTAATGGCTTCATCATATCTATTTTCATCAACAAACTTTATAAGTTGTTCACGAACATCTCTATATTCATTTACGGACTTTTCAAGTTCTGTATACATCTTTCTATCATCATCATTTGTAATAGAATTTTTATACTCATTTAACACCTTATCATTTTCCTGTTTTAAGCTGGATATCTCTTTTTTTATGCTGTCAAGTTCACTTCTATCTCTTTTGTATACAAGTAAAAGCAAATCTGCTCTAATCTCCGTTTGGTTATCTTTTAATGTTCTAATAGCATTTATACCAATTAAATTATCATTATACATATTATCTGCATTAATACCTATCTTTTTTATATTCCATGCTCCAACCATACCTACTATTATTACAAATATCGCTATTATAATAGATGAACTTATTATTTTTTGTGCCATTTTTAAATTATTAAACCACTTCATAAAAATTTGCCTCCTCCTCAATTAGTCATTATAGTTTAATATTCGATATTTAATTAAATTTCTTTATAATTTTACATTTTTTGTGGATACATTATAATCCTTGTATTATAATGTATTAATTACCATTGTGCATGTATAATGCACAAAAAAATAATGACTTTAATATAGTTATATTACCTATAATAAAGTCACTATTGTTTAATTATATTATATTTATAGTAAGAAAATTAATTTTTATAAATTACTATGACTTAATAAAACTTTATATGTTTATATTTTAACCCGTAAAATTTATAAATATCTTACGCTCTTTTTCAGGTTTTTCAACTACACCCTTACCATGTTTAATTAACTTTATCAACCAAATCATATTTTTTCAGGGGTTTTCATTATTTGTATTTATTTATCCTAATTAGTTAATCTTTTAATTATTTATAAACATATATAGACATACTTCAGCAATAAAGAACTATCTAGCAATGATTTCTATAAACTATATTGTCTAAAAATAGACATTTTAAAAATTAGCCGCATATTTAATTTATCTATGCACCTATCAAATTTTTCTCCTATTTAATAAATTAGTATATACACCTTTCTCTGTTTCATTATACATTGCTTAATTCTAAAACCTGTTTTACGCTATAGCCTTCCTTAGATAAATCTGAAAGCAATATTTCATATTTCTTTGGTACAACCTTAATAACATTTAAATAAACAGGCATCTTTTTTAGATTTTCTATGATTAATCCTTTATTTTTCATAACATTAATATATTCTTCACTAAACTTTTCTACTAACTTTGCGGTACCTGAAATCTGTATTCCAGCTAAATTTTTGAAGTCTTTACAATTTTCATATACTGCTATAGAAACATTAGGATTTATATAAATATGAGCAAACTTTTCTCCACCTTCACTTATAAAATAAATTGATCCATTTAAGTAATTATATTCAATAGGTGTAGCTCTTACCCAATTTTCATGTGTTGTGCATAAAGTACATGTATTATATTTTAAAAGGAATTCTTCAATTTTTAATTTTAAAGCATCTAAAGGCATATCATTATTATCCTTAAGAATTTTCTTTACTTCTAAAGCTTTATTTACAATTTTTGAAATTTCCATATGTGCTTTAAAATATTGCGAAAAGATTACAGATTGTCCTAATATTTCATCTACTTTTTTTAAAGTATCCTTTGCAGTTTCAATATTAAAGGATGTAGAAAAAATCACAACCTTCTTATTCTTTAATTGACTAACATTTGCATTTATGAAGTTCATATACTGATATAGGTCATCTTTAGAATATACTGACATAACAATAACTACATTAGAATAATTTTCAAAGTTTTCATTAAATTGTTCAAATAATAAAGTCTTAGCTGGTCCAAGAACATAACCTAAAATTTCTGCAAATTTTTTAGTTACATAACCTTTATTTTTATAAATAACCAACGTACTATTCATTTAGCCACCTCCCAAATTATTTACACTACAATTTTACCATAAAAATCAAAAATTACCCAATTTATTTTTATTGCACTAATATTGTAAAAAATAAGTAATAATACAAATTAAAATCTGCTGCCAAAAGCGTTTTTTACACTGGCAGCAGATTTTTTTACTATAATATTTCCATTTAAGCATATGAAAGAAAATAACTGTTCGAAAATATTGGTATACTTTGACATTGGCAAGGAAACAATCAAAGGATTTTGTTGACTCAGTATGATGCAAAATATACTAACATACTGACTTGTTATTTTTTTGAATATGCCTTAATAAACTTAATAATTGAATTCCTTATTTCTAAAAATACTTTTTCCTATAAAATAAGCTAATAATAAGTATATAACTGATGCTAAATTTGCCATAAGTAAAGCACTTAATGTTATATTACTTCTTGCTTTCTCCATAATAGATATAACTCCAATAGGTGAAAAATTACGGGTAATTGTTAGCCTATCAGCAACAGTTAAAAATACTGAAATAATAATTCCTAAAGTTACACTTATTGTTTTATTATTTATAAACATAGACATTATTCCTATGATCAGTCCAAAAGAAGCAAGGGGGATAATTGAGGAACCATAAATACATATAATTCTACCTAATCCATGAAAGCTAACTTTAAATACAAACGAACTAATAATAAAGCCTAAAATTATATTAATAGCTACAACTAAAATTGAATAAATAATCAAAATTAATACTTTAGATTTAAAAATATTAATAGTATCTTTATCTAATCTTGCAAAGTACTTCATATTTCCACTAAAAAAGTCTTGTCCAAAAATTTCTACTGAAAATACCACCATGAAGAATGCAAAATATGGTACAACCGGCCTAAAAATAAATTCCGTACTAAACATTTTCAAAAATATAACACTATTCATGTTTAAAACATCTGTTTTAATTTGTTTAGTATATTCTCTAGTTTTAGGAGCATTATTTATTATATTATTTTGATCTAAATGCATCATATAACATATGGCTAAAATCATAAATATTACAAATGCTAACAATATATATATCTTTTTTGAATGCATCATCTTTATAATTTCATTTTTTAAAAACTTAACCATCAATGTGTCAACTCCTTTTTAATAAATAATTTTACATTAAATAATATAAAAACTACTGTATATATTAAAAATAAAATAATAGAAAATGTATCAACTTGTTTTTCCAATAAACAATTCCATAAAAATCTTCTAGGAGTTATCTCTCCAATAGTTTTAGGAATAAAATCTGACATTATTGGTAAAAGGAATATCAATAATGATACAATAGTACTACTTTTACACAGTATAGAAATTAGTACATATATAAGTAAAATAGGTATTAATGCAACTAAAAACATTATACTCATTTTTATATCTTCTAATATATTAATCTGAATTCCAAACTTTGCAATGTATACTGTATTTAAAATAACAAAGGTAAATATAATTAATGTGCCTGTTATAAGAATCAAAGAAAATATTTTATAAAAAAGCACCTTTTCTCTTTTTTTATAAATAAGAAAAAATTTCATGCATCCACATTCATAATCATAAGTAAAAACCTCTGAAACTATTGGTGCTAAAATTATTGGTATCATAAATACTAATGATTTCATATCACCATATAATAAATCATGAAAAGTTACTATTCCAGATGGTACATCTGCAAATATTACATCAGATATTAAAATAAATATTAATATAATTCCTCCATATATTGATGTTTTTAGTGGAGTGAAAAATTTTATAAGTTCATTTTTTATCATGTTAATCTCTTACCTCGTTTTTCAATAATTCTTGGGTTCAGTTAAAATTTACCTATAAAGACAACACTCTTCATAAAATAACATTTAAATATTTATCCTGAACCATAGAAGAGCTTGCACATAAGTATTATATTATAGTGATAAATGTCTCATAAAATAATCCTCTAAGGAATTACTATTTTTAGACATACCTGAAACTTCAATATGATTATCTAATATCAACTTATTAATTAATTTAAATTCTCCCTTATTAATTTCAACAGAAATTCCATTTTCTATATCTGACATTTTTAAAACCATACTACCTAATATATGCCTTAATTTTTCTTTTTCCTCTGAAATTATGCTGTACGCTTCTTTATTAGTATTTAATAAGTTATCCATTGAATCTTCAACAATTATGTTCCCTTTATTTATCATAGCTACCCTATTACATAAGTTTTGAACTTCATTTAAAATATGAGAACAATATATAAAAGTTGTATTATTATCCTTTGCTAAATCTTTTATTAATTCTCTCATATCCTTTACCCCTTCTGGATCCAATCCATTAGTGGGCTCGTCTAGTATTGCAATTTTAGGCTTGGTTAAAAATGCTCTTGCCACCGCTAATCTCTGTTTCATACCCATAGAATAATTGCTTACCTTTTTATTTTTATCCTTTGCTAATTGCACTAATTCTAAAATTTCATTTACCCTTTTATTACTTAAATCCAAAACATTGGCATATAACATTAAATTCTTATATCCTGATAAATTTGGATAAAAACTTGGGTAATCTATCATTGCACCTATACTTGAAGGATTATTTTCCTTATCATTTAAAATATTTTTTCCATCTATGTATACCTCTCCTGCTGATGGTTTGAGCAAGCCTAAAATCGTTTTAATTGTAGTAGTTTTTCCAGCTCCATTAGGTCCTATAAAGCCATATATATCTCCCTTAAATACTTTCATATTAATATTGTGAAGTACATCTTTTTCTTTGTACCTTTTACTTAAATTTCTCACTTCTAAAATTGGTTCCATTTTTTTCTCCTTCTTTTCAAATCTAAAATATGTGTTTAAATATTAAAACTAATCTTCTTTTACATATTAACAAAACTATCACTGATTTTTTGTATCCCACTCCAAAGTAACAGTTATGAATTCACAAGTAACATTATTATTTACGGTTATGATTAAAAACTTTACGTTTAGGAAACGACTTTCCTATTTGAATATAAAAGTATCCTATAAAATAAACTTTTTACTTGCTTATCTTATAGGATACTTTTTAATTCGATATATTTATTTCGTTATTTTCTTTCAGATGCCTAACTTAATATTTTTAATCCACAACTCCTGTATAAACATATTGTCTTCAATGGATGTATTTATAAACACATTATCATACTTTGTCTCTATAATATTTTTAACCGTATATAATCCTAAACCTCTTCCACTTCCTTTAGTGGAAAATCCCTCTTTATATATTTTATGAATTACAGGCTTTTCACCAGAAAAGTTATTTTGCACTGCTATAACCACATACTCTTCCTTATTTACAATACAAAGAGAAAGCTTTGGATACTCACATTCATCTGCTGCTTCACTAGCATTATTCATAAGTATTCCCATTATCCTGCACAAATCCATTATGTTCATAGGAACTTCCGAAATATTCTCTACTATTTCTACTTTTATATCTATATTCATAGATAATGCTTTTATAAGTTTTGTTGATAACAATGCTTTTAAAGCTGTAATTCTAATATATCTTAACTTATCTATATTACTATTAGTCCACTTTATATCTTTATCCATATCAATAACATTATCATAGAAAAATTCCTTAAGTTTCTCCATATCATCATTATCTATGTACTCTTTAAGTGGTGTAAGCATGTTTATATAGTCGTGCTTAAATCTCCTGGTTTGACTGTACATTTCTTCTACCATATGAGCATATTCTTCTATTTGATATTTCTCTTCAATTTCTCTCTTTAAAAGCACTTCACTTTTTACACTTTTATCATAATTATAAATTACTATAAGTATAAGTATTATGGAAACTAACGGAATCATAAGTGGAATAAAGGAATCTATAACAAAAGAAATTGCATTATCCTTTGTTAAATCTACAAATGGATATAGCAATTGTATGCTTATAGCTATAGGTATACAAATGCTTAAAATCATTCTATTTCGTATTTGTAATGAGGAAAGTTTTTTTAAATTTATTGTTTTATAATAAATTATATTTATAATTTTACATGTTAAAAATACTATAATTAGTGATACTGCCAATTCAGCAGTATAATGTTTAATTGATATAATATTTTTTTCATAAAAGCTTGTACCCCAAAATGGTATAGGAATAACAGCCAAAAAATATATTGTAAAAATAGCTATAAGGTTTTTTATAGTCCTATTTATATTTTTACTATTTTTTAATTCTAATATAACTATAATTGAAAGCAGCGGAAGTACCAGTATATAGGAACCTGTTCTAAGAATCATTCCTGTTATAAATGAAATAAAAAAGTATCTTTTAATTTCACGTAAATTATGTTTATCCCTACCTAAAAAATATACTGCAGCACAGCAAAGAATACTTATAGGTAACGGTGGAAAAATAAGTTCACCTAAAAACATACTAATCGTAAATTTTTTTATTATCATGATAATAGTCCCTTCTTATATCTAAAAGAAACATAACATTCTTCATCATTTGTCATAATGATTTTATTATTTTTCATATCTATTTCTTTAATTTTATCTTTATTTACAATATAAGATTTATGACATCTATAAAAATTTGATGTAAGCTTTTCATGTATATCTTTAAGATTACCATAAAACTCAATCTGTCTATTTTCCTCATGCACTCTTATTTTATGAGCTGTACTGCTGGTTTCAATAAACAAAATATCGCAAAGCTTTATATTTATCACCCTAGAATCTTCATTTATTGAAATAAATCCTTCCTTATTACTTTCTTTATAATATGTATTATAAGCTTTCATAATACAACTGTTTATTCTTTGTTTATAATCTTCTTCATCCTTAATTACATAATCCATAGCTTCAACCTTATATTTAAAGGCAAGGTAACTCATTTCCATATGTATAGTTGTAAATATTATAAACCCTTTAGGATCTAAATCCCTTATTTTTTCTCCTAATCTTATTCCATTTATGTTACTTTTTAAATCTACATCTAAAAAATAAATTCCTGTAATACTGTTCTTTTCAGTGTATTTTATTACATCTTCAGGATTTTCCGTACATAAAGCTACACTTAAATCCAAATTTTCTCTTAAAATAGTATTTTCAATAATCTGTTTAATTTTATCTCTGTAAGATGAATTATCATCACAAATTAGTACTTGAAGCATATTTCCCCTCATTTCTTAATTAGTAACATTATAATTATATCATAATTAAATCCTATAAATAATTTCTAAACTTTTCACAATTATCTAACAAAATTTCATGCAGCACAATATTTTCATTGATCTATTTGCTTTCATTAAATAAATTAAATTGATTTAATTTATTCACAAATTAACATTTTTTGTAATTATCTTTAATATATTATATATTAGATAGCTAATAAAAATTTATAGGAGTGATATCTTGAAAAAATATGTTTATAATAAGGTTCTTGTATTGCTATTGGTTTTCTCATTCCTCTTTTTCATTCCTAATACAACCTTTGCATCAACTAGTACTGCTGCTAATCCAAAATCAACTAGTGATATACATTTAACTAATAACTATCCAGTAATTATGGTTCATGGCCTTTTTGGTTGGGGAAATGATGAACTTATGGGAAAAAATTATTGGGGAGGATCTGAAAGTTTAAGACAAAAACTAATTGATAAAGGTTATGAAGTTTATACGCCAACAATTGGTCCAGTATCAAGTAACTGGGATAGAGCCTGTGAATTATACGCCTATATAAAAGGCGGTACAGTAGATTATGGAAAAGGACATTCAAATAAAAATGGTCATGCAAGATATGGTAGAACTTATCCAGGAGTATATCCTGCTTGGGGTACTTTGTCTAATTCAAATGAAATTCAAAAGATTCATCTAATAGGTCATAGTATGGGAGGGCAAACTATAAGAACATTAGTGCAATTACTTGAAAACGGAAGTGCTGAAGAGATAAATTCTACTCCAAAGGAAAATATAAGTCCTCTATTTACTGGTAATAAATCATGGGTCCATAGTGTTACGACTATTGCAACTCCACATGATGGAAGCCAAGAATCACATGAAAAGTATGCTTTAGAACCTCTAGTTCACCAATCTGTCGCAGCACTTGCCGCACAAAATGGTGGAATTACTATTGATAATATAGGTTTAGATTTTCAATTAGATCAATGGGGACTTAAAAGAAATAAAAATGAATCTTATAAAGATTATTTTCATAGAGTAATGAAGAGTAATATATGGGGAAAAACTAATGATTTAAGTGTGTGGGATTTATCTCCTGAAGGAGCTCGTGAATTAAACACATGGGTAAAGGCTCAAAATGATGTATATTATCTTTCACTAGCATGCTCAGATACTCATGAAGATCCATTGACTCATTTCCAGTTTCCAGACACAAATATGAATCCAATTTTGCTGAAAAGCTCAATTTTTATGGGTGCTTATACAAATAATAGGTCAGGAGAAGTGCCTATAGACAGCACCTGGTGGAAAAATGATGGTATAGTAAGTGTTGTATCTGCAATTTCACCTAAAGTAGGATCAAGTGATAAAATAGTTCAGTACAACGGCTCAATACAAAAAGGCATCTGGAATTATATTGGATTGATAAAATCCGTAGATCACCTTAATGTAGTTCAAATGACAGAAAATCGTCAGGCCCTTGAAAATAAATACTTTGATTTGTTAAGTATGTTATATAACCTTCCTAAATAGATAATTAAAGCAGGAAAACTTTAAACAATGTTTTCCTGCTCTTTTTTACTATTGCATTATCAATTACTCATAATAAATATATGTAAGAAAAATCAAATTTGATTTAACCTTGTTTATATTAAACTGATTTATTTTTAATATCCATTACAATATTACTAAAGCTTCTCCCCTATTTTTTGTATTATTTGAGCTGTATTACTAAGCTCACTTATACTGCTGTTAATTTCTTCAACACTGGCAGCTTGAGTTTCAAAAGCACTATTGTTTTCAGAAATGCTAGTTGTAACATTTTCAATTGAAGTTTTTAATTTAGTCAGAACATTGTTTATTTCACCTATAGATTCACTACTTGAATTTGATAATTTTCTTATTTCATTAGCAACAACACTAAAACCTTTTCCCATTTCTCCAGCTCTTGCTGATTCTATTGCTGCATTAAGTCCTAACAAGTTAGTTTGCTTTGATACATTTTGAACAAAACCTATAATTTCATCTGTTTTCTTCATGTCTTCATTTGTAGCATTTATTTCTTGTAATATATCATTACTGTTTTTAGCTACACTTTGTATTCCAGATGCTACGTTATCAATAACTTTAGAAATTTCTGAGAAAGATTGTACAAAAGTCTTAGAGTGTTCCTTAATATCTTCTCCCCAATTTCTTTTTCCTATGGCAATGCTACCTATAATTTGTCCATCTTTATTCCTTATTGGAGATGCTACTGCTTTTATAGCCATACCAAAATATTCCTTAGGTAAGTCCTTTGCCACTGTCTTTCCCTGCTGCATACATAAATAAGCTGGAATATCATGAGGTATATTATCACCTTCACCATAATTACCACCATCACCAACTCCAAATTTAGTAATTTTAATTATCTTTTCTCTATCAGTAAGCATAAAGCGTACTTCATTATTGAATAATTCGCTAATACAAGGTAACATATAGCTAATACTTAAAATTAAATTTTCGTCATCTACATTTTTCATCTCTAATAAACTCCTTTGTTATGTTTTTATAAGTTACTTAATATATTAATTACCAACTTCATAATTAAAGTTTTACAAACTATTTATAACACTATTTTATCCTCTAATTCTAAATAATTCAAGGGCAATATATAACTTACACACATTCAAACTTAACCACCTAGATAACTAAAATGCATATAATCCTTTGGATTTGTAAAATTTCCTCCCCAATCCCATCCATACTTCTGAAATATTTTAACCACTTCTGGTGTAATGGAGTATGGATCTTCACCTGGCTTATAATAATTTCCAACCTGGGATTTTACTTTTCCATCCTTATCTAATTGAATATAATAATTTTCATCTGGGTTTATATCAATAGCAGCACCAGCTGGATGATTAATGCATGGATCTGAATCCCTAAATCCACCTACATCATCTATTGGAAACTGCTCAGGAAGAGCATATATTTCATCAAAAATTTGTTTTACGACTAATGATAACTTTTTATTTACTTCAATAGTCTTTACTACAGTTTTTTTACCCTTACTTTTATCCTTTTTATCTACGTAGTCCCATACTTTAATAGTAATAGTTTCTATATTCTTACTTTTTGCTTCTTTGCTTGTATACTGCCAATTACCATTTAGTTTAGCAAAAGTACCATCTTTCTCTGCATCACCAATTAGAAACTGCCTTCTATTAGGTGCATCAGTAGCATCACCTTTGTCTTTATCTTCTACTACTAATTGTTGAAATAAACTATTAACTTTTTCTATAGGCAGTATACCTTCTCCACCTAATATAACTTTATTTTCAACTACTTCTTCCTGCAATAATCTATTTATATTGTTATTACTACTGTTTCCTGCAAATATTATGGGACTACTATTCCTTACTGCTAGTCCAACAGCACTTAATGCATCCGCAAAGCCTTCTCCAGATGTTATATATATTGTATTAAAATTTATATTTGCTTTAAAATTATCTATTATATTTTCATTCAAAGAATAAGGTGCCTTTCCCGATATTCTTTTAACACCTGGAAATTTATTCGCTACTTCTTCTGATATTAAAGTTTCATCTCCTAATACATATGTAGTTTTTATGTTATGTCCTTTAAGATAAGCTTGTACTACATCGGGAACTTCATTTTTAGAAACCAATATTACTGGAATATTATTCTTAGCTGATATAGGTGCTGCAGATAAAGAACCTGAAAAATCATCTCCATTAGCTATAAAAATTTCATCTACATCTCCTAATTCCTTTGCTATATTTACAGCTGTTGAATATCTATCCTCTCCTGCTAATCTTTTTAAATTGTAACCGCTTTTTTTAAGTGAATTTTCAATATTGATAGAAACAACACCTTTTCCACCTAATATTATTATATTTTTAGGTTTTAACCTATTTAGTTCACTTACTAATACGGGATTATCATGCATGGAATTTCCTTGAACTAATAATATAGGTGCTTTATATTTATATGACAAAGCAGATGCGCCTAGTGCATCTGGATAATTTTCCCCATTTGCTACAATGACGTTTTCTGCTGAACTCCAACCACTTGTTGAAATTGCTTTACATGTATCATAACGAGTTTGTCCAGCTAACCTTGTGTCTACAGACTGTGCATTTACAGTACTTGTTAATAACCCTGCCGCAAAAATACCCATAATCATTGTTATTGCTCTTTTATTCAAATTCTTCGCCTCCTTAATTTTAATAGGTTAAAAAGTAACTTTTATATGATGCTACCTATTGTAGCACTCTCACTAAATAAAATTCATTGATACTAATATTTCCTACTATTATCGCTCTATCATATGTAATAAAATACCAAAACCAGTGACATTTACTCAGACAGGTTCTTTTTATGTAATTCTACCATATAACTTGTTCCATTTAAACTAAGTATTTAAAACACAAAAAATAAAAACTAACATAGGAAATTAAATCCTTGTTAGTTTTTATTAGCATATTAAAATTAAGGCGTCTGAAAGAAAATAACAAATCCAATATGAGACGAATATTTTTTGTAAGACAAGGAAACAGGTTCCGCAGAAACTTAATCTATCTAAGGTTTCTGTCAACACAGTATTACAAAAAATAGACTGGCATATGAACTTGTTATTTTTTTGAAGATGTCTAATCGTTTATCTATTATAAGCTCTTTTTATTTCTCCAATATCCTTTCCACCAATACCAATGTTCTCATCATCAAGTTCATGAATCACAACAGTAAATGACTCCTTTGGAATTTTTGTAATTTCTGCTGTAGTTTCTGTAATATTTTTAATAATTTCTTTCTTTTGTTCCTTTGTTAATTTACCTATTTCCAATGATATAACTGGCATATAAAATACTCCCTTTCATTTGTTTTTTCTAAGTATGATTATTTAACAATATAAATAATTAATCTGCAAAAAAATCTTTGTGTAAAATATTTATATTATTTGAAGCATTTATTTTTAAATTAAAATTGCCACTAGCATCTTTTCCAACAATTCTAATCATGTACTTTCCATTTTTAGGTGTAGCAAAATTCATATTACCCTTATCTTCTGTTTCACTTTTTTTAGATATGATATTATAATCTGAATCTAAAACTACCACATAAAAATTACCTTTATTAATTTTTGTATTATCAATTATAGTTATTTTATTACCTTTATCAGAATTAAATCCAATTAAAGACCATTTACCTGTAAATCCAGTAAAATCAAAACTGGCGCCATCATTAGTATTTTTTTCATTGTGATTATACTGAAAAGTTCTTTCATCTTCATTTCTGCTTGATAAATAGCTATCTGAACTAATATAAGAAGAACTGTTTTTATATATCATCATCACTATTCCTGACACCGCTATAACTATCATACAAAGAATGATTAGCATATTTCTTTTTTTCATTTTACTAATCCTCCACTTTTAAATATTATAGGTACTTTTATAAAAATAATGATCCGAAGATATCACTATTTTTATGAAAGTACCTATAATATAAATGATATACTTAATACAATACAAAATCAAGTATTAGGTTGTAATAATATGGATTTATATTAAATTATACAAATTATTTATGATTTTTTGTAAACATCTACAACCTCTGCTACATAATCATCATATCCAGATTTAGCTAGCACCACAAAGGACCCAGGTTCACCTTCTATTTTTACTTTATATCCTTGTGCTTCTTCTGTATCAAAATTATTATTTCTATTTACATCTATTTTACTTCTATCTGTAACCCCATACTCCTCTAATATTCCCACAATTCTATTTTCTAAATTCCCTGTTGCACATTCAAGTGTCTTAATTCTATCAATTGCTTCATCTATTTTTTTCATTATATTATCCTCCTACATATTAGTTAATTGTCTTTAGCACATACAAAATTTAAAATTTATATAATAAGCAAATTGCAGTACAACTTTTTTAAACTTCAAAAGTTAACTTAATTACATTTTCTATTATGTCCCTTTATTTTTTATTAATTCCTGTTACATATATCTGAAAAATAGGTATAAAGTCTAGTCTGTTTATACAAAATATTTGAGTTATAGAGAAATTAAAAAAACGGAAAATAAAAGTTTTAAATTCCTAATAAAACCAAAAGCTAGATGTGAAAAATCACACCTAGTTTTTTCTTTCATCTAACACTTCTTTTAAAATATTTGTTCCATTTATGGCAGATGGAAAACCAGCATAAATTGTCATTAAAAGCATTATTTCTTTTATATCATCATCGGTTAATCCTATATTAAGACCTGCATTAACATGAAATTTCAATTGAGGCTTAGCATTGCCTAACGCAGTTAGTGCTGCAATTGTAGCAATTTCCCTAGTTTTTTTATCTAAATTGTTTCTTGACATTATATCTGCCTGTCCATATACTATAAACTTAACTAAATCTGGCGAAAAGCTATTATAGGCTTCTTCAAGACGCTGCAGTTGATTACTATCTAATTCTAAAAGTTCTTTAACACCAACCTCATACCTATCCTCAGGAGAAATCTTGTTTGTTGCCTCTTCCCCTATAGAATCTTTTATTCCTTGTTTTTCACGTTCACTTAGAACATCCTTTAATGCATTCATAGCATTTATAGATGTTGGAAAACCAGAATATGCTGACATTTGAAGTATTATTTCTTTTATATCATTGATAGTACATCCAACATTTAGTGCTCCATTTATATGAACCTTTAATTGAGGCTCTGCATTTCCAAGTGCTGTTAATGATGCAACAACAGCAATTTCCTTTGATTTTAAATCCAATCCATCTCTTGAATATATGTCTCCAAAGGAATATTCAATCATATATTTTACTAAATCAGGCGATATATCATTTAAACTATTTTTTACCTCTTCACCTGCTTTTCCATCAATTTCTTGTAATTTTCTATATCCTCTTTCTAATCTAGTCTCTTCTTTCATTAATTTTTTCCTCCATCTCACTATAAATTTTAACTTTTCTTTCAACATAATCCTTTACTTCTAGCAATTTTTCAATTTGCTGTTCTATAAATTTTAAATGCTCTTTCATAATATTTTTTCTTTCTGTAATAGTTTCATCTCCCATATGCCTTAAGTTTGCATATTCTTTCATTTTAGCTATATTCATTCCTGTTGCCCTAAGCCTGTTTATTACCTCAAGCCATTTTAAATCCTGTTCGCTGTAAACTCTTTTTCCTGCAGAATTTCTCTTTATACCTCTAATTAATCCAATATCCTCATAATACCTAAGAGTATGTGCTTTCAATTTAGTTATCTTTGATACTTCGCTTATTTCTAATTCCAATCCAAAATTCCTCCCACTTTCCTTATGTTGCCTTAAATGATCATTTATACTATCCTGTCTCCCAATAACAAAATAATATCACTTAAAGTGCACTTTAAGTCAATAGCAAAATTATAATTTTTGTTAACTTTGTATTATTTACTCTTCATCTAATTTAGGCATCTTCAAAAAAATAACAAGTCCATATGCTAGTCTATTTTTTGTAATACTGAGTCCACAGAACCCTTAGATAGAATAACTATCTGCGGAACTTGTCTTACAAAAAATATCCGTCGCATATTGAACTTGTTATTTTCTTTCAGATGCCTTATTCATAATTTTAAGCATTCCATAGAGTATTGCCTGTGGAGATGGTGGACAGCCTGGTATAACTACATTAACTTTCAATATTTCATTTAAATCTTCACAAACGCTGTATCCATCCTTAAATATACCTCCACTGTAAGCACAGCTGCCTACTGCTATAACAATCTTAGGATCTGAAATAGCATCATAAGTTTTTATTAATGCTTCCTTCATGTTTAAAGTAACAGGGCCTGTAACCACTATTCCATCCGCATGTCTTGGAGATGCTGCAAACTTAACACCATATCTTGATAAATCATAGTAGGTATTTTGTGTATTAGCAACTTCCATCATACATCCATTACAAGACCCTGTATCAACAGATCTTAAAACCAAGGATCTTTTAAATTTGCTGTATATTTTTTCTTTAACTTCTTGTCCTAATATCTCAATGCTTGCCATTTTATAATCATTACTGCTCTTTAATACTTTAGATGGACATGCATCAACACAATTATTACAATAAATGCATTTTTTAAAATCTAATTCTATATCAAATGCTTTATCTATATTAACTTTGTTATGTTCAGTATTTTTTTTAATGGAAATAGCATCAACCAAACACTCCTGTACACATTTACCGCAGTCTGTACAATTATCTTTACAAACTTCTATTCTTCCATAGCTATATGGATTATCCTTAAGAGGATTTTTAACTGTATCTTTTCCATTTTTTATTCTATCTAATAAAAACTTCATTTCATCACCTACTTATCATTTTCGGAATAAGACATATTAAAACTCTTATTACACAAAGGAAAATCTGGTACTATTTCTCCAAGCACTGCATAGGTTAAACCATTCCAGTTAGTAACAGAAGGTGTTTTAAAATAAATTCTATTGAATTTATTACCTTTACCAACCTTACCATACACAATAAGTTCACCCTTTACTGTTTCCACAGCAGCAAGTGCTTCTGTTTCCTCTATTAACTTAAATTCAGTTTTAGTTTTTAAAATGTCTTTATTTATAAGATCTAATGAATCAAAAATAAAATTATAAGCATCATAAATTTCTCTAATTTTTAACTTGTACCTTTCAAAAACCCCGCCAATTTCAAGGGTATTATTATTCTTTTTTAGAATCCCATATATTTCATATGGGAAGCTCTTTCTAACATCATAATTAATTCCAGAAGCTCTTCCGATGATACCAGTCATATAAAGCTTTTTAGCAGTTTTATTACGTACTATCCCAGTATTTTCAACTCTATCTAAAAAAGAAACAGAATCCAATGTGATTTCTATAATCTTATCCATTCTCTTTTTCATACCATTTAAAGTATTTTTAATATCTTCAATATCTTCCTTTGTAAAATCTATATTTATACCACAGGGAATAATAACATTTCTCATAAACCTGCTTCCAGTTATTCTTTCGCAAAGCTTGTGAATTTGTTCTCCAAAGGCTCCAAACCTTTTAGCAGGATAGCTAAATCCAATATCCACACATATACCAGATATATCACCTAAGAAATTATATATTCTTTCTAATTCCAAAAGCACTACTCTTAATGCTTTTATTTCTTGAGGTGTATCATAAGATAACAACTTTTCAACTAAAAGAGCATAACTTTCAGCATAAGCTGCAGAGGATTCACATGCCATTCTTTCAAATACAAGATTAAGCTTATTTGCATCTACATTTTCACAAATCTTTTCTATTCCCCTATGCTTATAATTAAGCCTGAGTTCTAGATTCTCAATAGCTTCACCTATAACACTAAATCTAAAATGTCCTGGTTCAATTATACCTGCATGCACAGGTCCTACAGATATTTGATATGCTCCATCTCCAAAAGCTTCCTTACATTTATAAGGTGAAATTTCATTTTTTTCTTCTAATTTAGCACCATATGGGAAACTTTTTCTTAAAGGATATACATCCTCAGGCCATTTTTCATGTTTAACAATTTTCCTAGTATCTATACCATCTTTTATTTTCAAACCAAATAAGTCGCACATTTCTCTTTCAAATAAATGACTTTGAAACAAAATATCCTGGAAAGTTTTAATTTCTTCTTGGGTCTTGTATCGTACTATTACAAAATACCTTTTCTTACTATTAGAAAGTATAATGTTAATCATAAAATCATTTTGGAAATTTTCTTCATTACTGTTATCAACGCAAAATTGCGCAATAAATTTCAATTTATATTTTACTAAAAATAAGCTAATTAACGATTTAACATGGGAAATTCCAACGTCTACATAAATCTCATTTTTATTTTTAATCTCACTATTATATTTAAGATTGCTTAATTCTTCTTTAAATAAGTCAATGTTCACTATTTTCACATCCTTCTATTAATAAACTTGTTACTGCATAGGATTAATAATTAAAACAGCTTTATTAATTAATGAAGCTATTTCGTATCTAGAGAAGAAACTTAGAATAATTATTATAAAAAATATAATAATTAATGGAATTATATTTTCCTTATCCTTTTCACTTCTTGTATTAAAGTCCTTATCATCGCTAAATATCATATTAATAAAAACTTTTAAAAAACCTGCAAAAACTATAAGAAGGCATAAAGCGTAAGTGCCACATACAAGATAATGACCATTTTTTATTGATGCAGCAAGTATATTATATTCACTAAAAAATGATGGAAATGGTGGTATACCTGTTATAACAAGAACCCCGCAAATCAAAAGCACTGAATTTATAGGCATTGTTTTTATTAAATTATTTACCCTATCTATACGTTTTGTTTTATAAACACTTAGTATATTGCCTGATATCAAAAATAACAGTGACTTTCCATATGCATGTATAATAGAATGAAGCATTGAACCGTACAAAGCAATCGGTCCGCCTATACCAAAACCTAATGTAATAATTCCCATATTTTCTACAGAAGAAAAAGCCAATAACCTTTTATAGTTTTTTTGATTCAATATACTGAAGGCTGATATAATCAAAGATATCAATCCAAATACTATAAATAAGTATTTCATTTTTTCTAGTCCACTTATGAGTTTAACTATTATATAAAATCTTAAAACTACATAAAGTGCAAGATTTAAAAGCACTCCAGACATCATAGCACTAATTGGAGATGGCGCTTCACTGTGAGCATCTGGAAGCCATGTATGCATTGGAGCAAGTCCAGCTTTTGTGGCTATACCTACAAAAATGAAACAAAAACCAAATTTAACTATACTCTTATTTAGTACAGAATAGTTTTTAACAAGGTATGTCCAATTTAAAACCCTATTAGAAGGATCTCCAGATGAATAAATAAATAAAATTATTCCTATCAAACCTAGTACTATACCAATAGAACAAATAATAATATATTTCCATGCAGCTTCTAATGAAAGCTTATGTCTATTAAAACCAATTAAAAATGCTGTGGAAAGAGTGGTTGCTTCAAGGCTTATCCACATTAATATTATGTTGTTGCTTATTGCAACTGCAATCATTGATAATACAAACAAATTAAATAAGAAATAATAAATTTTAGCAAAATTAATACTTATTGAACCACTATGTATTTCTTCTCCTATATATTTATGAGAATATACTGCTGCAACTAGTGATATAGTACTTATTAAAATTAACTGAATTATATTTAAATTATCTATGTATATTAAATTATTACAAAAATTAAGTGAATCTTGTAATTTAAGATTTCTATAAAATATTATGGAAACTGCTACAAACATAATCATATTTAAAATTGTTAAAATAGATATTGCTTTAGTACTTTTAAGAAGTATGTTTAATAAAATAACTACTGCAAATACAGTTGCACATATAGATAATATCATTTTCTCACCTCTATTCTTTTAAATTTGAAAGGTAGTCTGTATTTATAGTGTCAAAGGTTTTATTAATATTAAATATCATTATTCCCATAAGAAGAGCAAGAATTAAAACCTCTAGGGCCATCCAAGCTTCTAAAATAAGTGAAAGCTTTACTACTGACATTTCAAATAAAATAATCCCATTCTCTATAGTTAAAAAACCTATCATTTGAGTAATTGCTTTTTTTCTACCTATCATAAGGGTTCCACCAACAAGTGCCAGAAACACTGCTGTTTTTAAATAAGTATTATCATAATTTCTAAAGAAAGCAAAAACAATTATTATAAAGAAACCTGAAAGTACAAAGGAATTAACTGCATTTATAATCAAATCTAATTCTCTTTTTACTTTTAAATATCTAGTAGATTTGTTTATTATATAAGGTATTATAATTACCTTTATTATTAAGGTTAAAAGTCCCATTATGTAGTAATGAACTTCTTTTGTATTGTATCCTAAAATAATACATATAAAAGTTATGGCAAGGGATTGGAATGCAAAGCTTAATACTAAGAGCTTAACTCTTCTAAGTCCGCATATTAAAATCCCAGATAATATCACAATAGCAAGTAAAAGCTGTAACATTTTTTATTCTCCTTTCTATACCTTGTTCAAAGCTTATGCTAAATCACTTAATAATTAATTATAAAAAATAGTTTAAAGATATAGCTGCAATAGCAATAGCTAATGCTGCTGATAAAAGTTCTGGCACTCTAAACAATCTTGATTTTGTCATTGAAATTTCAATAATAGAAATACCAAATAAAATAACTAAAATCTTTATAAAGAAAATTACACTAGCCTTCAATATAGTAACCGCACCTAGTGTTGTTGCTGCTCCAAAGGGCATAAAAAGATTTATAAAAATGGTTAAAAATATCATGAGCTTAATTTGTGAAGCCATTTCTACAAAAGCTAAATCCGTCCCTGATAAATCTAATATCATTGCTTCATGTATCATAGTAAGTTCTAAATGAGTTTCTGGGTTATCTATAGGGAGTCTTGCATTTTCCGTGAGTAACAATATAAAAAATGAAATTGCAGCTAAAATATGTCCTATACTATAAAAAGCTCCTGAACTATTATTAAAGGATATGGTGAAAATATTAAAGGATTTATTTTCAAAATATAAAAACATAATAGTAAGAAACATTACTGGCTCTGCAAGCATTGACAAGAAAAGCTCCCTGCTTGTCCCCATTCCTCCAAAGGTACTGGCACAATCTAATCCTATTAATGTATTTAAAAATTTTACAATAGACATCATAAAAATAATAAGAAACAAACTTCCTAAGTATGTTTCTCCACTGCTGAAAAAAGTAGGAATCATAAAAACAGCAGTTATGCTAGCTCCTAAACTTAATATAGGTCCTATTTGTGTTATAAAACTACTGTGACTGCTCCTTATCCTTCCTTTGCTAAACAACTTTTGGTAATCATAATATACTTGAAAAATACTACTTCCCTTATATCCTCTTAAAATAGCCTTGAATTTTTTAAGAATACCCATAAAAAGAGGAGTTACTATAATAAGAAGTATACTTTGTAAAAAATTAATTGCTATGTACTTCAAGATTTTTACCTCCTTAAATCAATGAATGCTGTCATCATATAAACATGTTAACAAGTAAAACTGTAACTAACAGTGAAACAAAAATATATGACACATATACTTGTATCTTTCCAAAATGAATTTTGCTAACACGTAATGATATATAATAAACGACCTTAACTACTAATCCGTAAATGTATTTCTCTATGTTATCTAGTACCTTGTCCTTTAATAATATTGAATAACCATTTTTCACTTCTTTTTCATATCCAACTATTTTTCCAAAGATTCTTGTTGAAGGCTGACTTAGTCCATTTGCACTATATTGCATATTAGACTTTACATTATTAAAGCCGCATCCCCAAGTTTCTTTTATTACTGTAGTTTCTTTGTTATTTAACATTCTTGATATTAAGGCTAAAGTAGCTGTTATAATTACAAAAATACTGGATACGATCATTATTTCATTATTTATTTCACTATTCATCAAAGGTAAGTTTGTATTTAAAATTGAATTTGAAACCTTTGATATTAAATTAATTATAAAAAGTGAAAATACTCCTGAAACTATACATAGTAAAGCTAGAATTCCAAGCCCAATATTCATTGATAATGGAATTTTATGTGCATTTATTGCTTTTTCACTTCTTGGTGCTCCAAGATAAGTTATTCCAAAGCTCTTAACAGATGCATATAAGGTAACTCCACTAGTTAGCGCTATAATAATTCCACAACCTATAATGATTAATGCAGTCCACGTACCTTTAATTGAAGCAGTTCCAATTATAAAGCACTTAAATATTAAAATTTCACTTGCAAAGCCATTTAAAGGAGGAATTGCTGAAATAGCTGCAGTACCAATAAAAGCACATATAGCTGCAAATTTCATTTTCTTATAAAGTCCTCCTAACTCGTTCATATTCTTTGTTCCTGTAGAATATAAAACACTACCTGCACTAGCAAAAAGCAGACTTTTAAAAATAGCATGATTGAATATATGAAATAAAGCTGCAATTAAAGTTAGATTGGCAAAGGAATTTAAATTCAAATTGTAAAATACTAAAGAAAGTCCTAAAGTTGAAATTATTATTCCTATATTTTCAGCACTGGAATAAGCCAGCAGTTTTTTAATATCTTTTTGAACTAATGCATTCAATACTGAAAAAATTGCAGTTACTGCTCCTAAAAGTACTAATAAAAGAGCTGCTTTTAAAGGAAGTACTTTAATAAATGTAAAAGTTACTCTTATTAATCCATAAATAGCAACCTTAAGCATAACCCCTGACATAAGAGCTGAAGCATTAGATGGTGCACTAGGATGAGCTTTGGGCAGCCAAATGTGAAGTGGTATAAGTCCTGCTTTTGCACCAAATCCTAAAATAGCAAAAGTAAAAATTATATATTTTTGACTTATTGTAAAATCATTTGACAACTGATAAAATTTATCAAAACTTATACTGCCTGTATATTTATATAGAAATGCAAACATGATCATTAGGAATAACCCGCTAATATGTGTCATTATAAAATACATTATTCCTGACCTTATATTTTCCTTATTTTTATACTCATAAACAACAAGAAAAAATGACACAGCACTCATAACTTCCCAAAATACAATAAAAGTAATGCTATCTCGTGCTAGTACTACACATAACATTGATGCTGCAAATAAAAGCATTAACATAAAATTATATTTAACTGAATACTTACCCTTATATTCCGCAGTATAACCTATTGAATATATAAAAATAGGTGCAAAAACTACAAAAATTATAATTGCAAAAAATATAGAAATTGGATCGTTCATAACACCATTACAAAAAAATGTTGATAACAAAATACTTTTCACTCCTTTTTTACTATAATTAGCACTCGAATATTAAAATAACTATGTACTTTTTTATTTTTTGTATTAAAATTTAATTATGCCAAATTTTTTAATATAGTTAGTATTCGAATATTAGAATGCGACACGAAATCTATCATATCACTTTATTGTCGAAAATACAATATATTTGACTTTTACTTAACACAGCATATTTTAGAAATAGCAAGCTGAAAATGTTGAACTTATACTATGGAGGGCTTCACATTGAAAAACAAAAAATCACTTGATATACATACATTCTATAATTTATCCAGGTATTGCTTTTTAAATATAGAATATAATTATAGTTCTGTTGTAGAACAAACTGGAATAACGCTGCCTCAACTAAGAATTTTATGGATATTAAAAGCCTTTCCTGGAATATCCCTAGGAAAGATTGCAACTATAGGTTATTGGACATGTCCTACAGTAACTAATATTTTAAAAATTCTAGTTGACAAAAAATTAGTTATAAAAGAAGATTCAGTAAATAAGAAAGTTTATAAACTAAATGTTACTGAAGAAGGAGAAAAATATATTAATATAAATAAACAAAATAAATCTAAGAATTTTCATCTCTTTGATTTAATGAATTTATTTTCTGAAAAAGAGCTTGATCATATTGTAGATTTTTATAAAGACATTGTTATTAAATGTGGTAAGGATTATATTTTTCAATATGTAAATAAAATTAACTCTCTAAGTTTAAAAGTAGATTACACTGATTTTTCTGAAGATGAAACTAAAAAATTAAAGAAGCTTGTGTTTTTTTATAACACTTTAAGAATATTTATTTTGCATATGGAACATGATCATAGACTTTTATTAAAAAATTTAAATTTAACTTATCCTCAATTAAGAGCCTTATGGATAATTGAAGCTTTTCCTGGAGTTACATCTAGGGCATTAAGTTCTCTAGCCTTTTGGTCTCCTTCAACAGCAAATTTAATTGTAAAAAATTTATACACTAAAGACCTTATTTATAAAGAAAAAGCAGCAGTAAAAAACTCTCTTTATCTTTTTATAAATTCTAAGGGAGAACAAACTTTAATAGAAGATTTTAAACTAAATAATCATAGGCTAATTATTAATGATTATTTGAAAGATACAGAAGAAAAAACTTTAAATACAATAAATAATTATTTATATTTGATTAATAAAAAGCTTAAAAATGACATGGTAGAAACCTACATTGAAAAAATCCATGAAGTATTAGAAAGTTATCATGCTAAATTCAAATAATAAAAAAACTTTTATGAAACATATTTATCGTAAATCTCAATAAATAAAAGTAGCTTTACCTGGATTTCCTTTTAGTGTACTTTATCAAATAACTATGATTTATTTACTAAATCTCTTAATACTTTAAAATCTATTTTTATATAATTTTTTCCAATAAGGGTTCCCTACAAAATTGAAATCATTTTTATAAAAAGATAATTTTGTCAAAATCAATAATTACTTAATAATAATTATTGATTTATTTTTATATTCTGTTATAATTAAATTATAGGAAATGATTAATATTAAATTGTTGAATATATAAATTTTGAGGAGGCATCTACATGTTTGAATGGAAAGAAGAATATGAAACAAAAATAGAAGTTATTGATGAACAGCATAAGGAACTATTCAAAATTGCAAATGAATCTTATGCTCTTTTGAAAAATGATTTAATTTTGGACAAATATGATAAAGTAATAGTAATAATAAATAAATTATTAGATTATTGCGAATACCATTTTTCCACAGAAGAACAATACCTATTGGATATAGGTTACAAAAAATTTCTCAGTCATAAAGTACAGCATGAAGAATTTATTAAAAAACTTAGAGATCAAGACTTGAAAAAAATGGATGAAAATCAAGATGAATACCTAATGAATATATTAAACTTTTTCATGAAATGGATATCTGGACACATATTAGCTAGAGATATGGATTATGTTCAATTTGCTAGAACCCTATCTTAGTTAAAAGATTTCCTTTGCAACGGCGTTAACAAAAGAACCTTCATATGGCAGCTACCCGATAAATAGTAATATAATTAGAAGCGTACTAGATTTGTATACATTTAAATCTATGTACGTTTTTTATTTTCGTCATTTTTTATTTAATCGTTAGAATATTTTACAGTCGTTTTATTTTAGTTCAAAAACATCATCGAAATATGTTGATTTTTGTCAATTTATACTTTATTATATTACTATGTATTTAGATAAATTTAGTATGCACCACTATGCCCAAAACAAATCAAACTTAATAAGTTAATAAAGGAGATTTAACGATGAACTTTAAAAATTTAAAACTAAACAACATTCGCAGTAAACTAATTATTAGCTTAATATCAATTTGTTTAATCCCATTAATTATATCTGGCCTTGCTTCTTATATAAAGTCAAAATCAATACTTAATGAGAAATTATCTCTTACAAGTACTCAATCACTTAAAGAAATCAACAATGGACTTAATAATTATTTTAATGGATTCTCAGACATAGTTTCTCTTACTGCAAGTAATCCGGCTATTGCAAATATTGATACTGACACTAATACTGGGGTTGTATCAGATGTATTAAAAAGTGTAAAAGAAAGTGACAAGGACATACTTGGAATATATTATGGAACTTCTTCTGGCAAATTTACAATATATCCTAATGCTAAAATGCCTGACGGATATGACGCAACCAAAAGAGATTGGTATAAGCAAGCTTTGAATAACAAAGGAAAAGTCATAGTAACTCCTCCTTATAAAGATGCTGCCACTGGAAATAATATTGTTACCCTTGCAAAAACAGTAGAAAAAAATGGACAAGTAGTTGGAGTTATTGGAATGGATTGTACACTAAGTACTCTTTCACAAAAAGTCTCCACACAAAAAATAGGTAATACAGGATATGTGTTTATTGCCGATATGTCAGGTACTGTTTTGGCCCATCCTAAAAAAGAACTTATTGGCACCACTACAGCTTCTACCCTATCCTTTTGGAATAAAGCAAAATCAGAAAATAATGGATTTGTTAATTATACATATAATGGTGTGAAAAAGTTTGGAGCATATGAAACCAATGAATTAACCGGCTGGAAGTTAATAGCTGCTTTAGATGAAAGTGAGCTTTCTAAGGATACAATGTCTATATTACAAATAACTTTACTAATAATATTAATAATGGGATTAACTTCAGTAGTTTTATCATTATTATTAAGTAAAGGAATATCTAATAATATCAAAAATTTAAAAGAAGTATTTGCTAAGGCTTCAAATGGAGATTTAACAGCTTCTATAACTGCTTCCACAAAGGATGAATTTAAAGATCTTTCTGAATCATTTAACTTGATGATGAAAAATATATTAGAGCTTATAAATAATGTAGCCAAGTCATCTGAAACAGTATTAGATACATCAACAAGTCTTGCAAATATGTCTGAAGAAGTAACAGCTTCTATAACTGAAGTTTCAAAAGCAATTGAGGAAGTTTCTTTAGGCGCAACTGAGCAAGCTCAAAATGCTCAAAAGGGTGCCTCTGAGATGGATGACTTATCAAATAAATTAGATAAAATAAGTACTAACTCTGACGAAATTGACAAAATTTCAAAAGATACTAAAGACCTTGGGTCAAAAGGACTTTCTATGATAGACACCTTAATAGAAAAATCCAATAAAACTAAAACTGCTACTACCTCCGTTAATGATATAATTCATGGTATGAATGAAAGCGCTAGACAAATAAACATTATATCAGAAACAATATCTGATATAACAGCACAAACTAATCTTTTATCATTAAATGCAAGTATAGAATCTGCACGCGCTGGTGAATCAGGTAAAGGATTTGCTGTAGTAGCAGAAGAAATAAGAACTCTTGCTGAACAGTCACAAAGCTCAACAGAAGAAATAAAAGAAATTATAGCTGCTATACAAGAGAAATCACAAACAGCAGTAAATGCTATTAATTCTACTGAAGCTGCAGTAAATGAACAATATGCAGCAGTAAATCAAACTCAAGAAATATTTAATAAAATTCTAAAATCAATTGAAATAATGATTGCTAAAGTTGATGAAGTGAAAATATCCATTATTGATATGGACAATAAAAAACAATCTACAGTGTCCGAAATTGAAAATATTTCATCTATATCTGAGCAAACAGCCTCTGCTTCTGAAGAAGTTACTGCTTCTACAGAAGAAATAACGGCTACTATGGAAGAGTTCACAAAGCATTCGAACAAGCTTCAAATGTTAGCAGAACAATTAGAAAACCAGATAAATAAGTTTAAAGTTAATTAATGTAATTTTTTCAGATAAAAAATCATTAAATTCAATACTTATGAAATATAAAAAGCTATGAAATTATAATAAATATTGTAATTTCATAGCTTTTCTATACATTTTCAAATGTAATTATTACCTAAGCAAAGGCATACTTCCTAAAACGCCAAGTTTTCTATAAGCTCCTTTCTTTATTTCTGTGTCATCGTCGGCATTACTAGGACTTAAAACTTCAACTACTAGTTGTGGTACACCTAAAAATCCTCTTTTAAACACATATCCTCTATCACAGTAAACTACAACATCTGGAACAAGTTCTGCTCCTTTATCCAAAAATCAAATTGTAAATAAGCCATACCATTTATTGACATGCATATCATTAAATGATATAATTTATTTAACAGTATATCATTTAATGATATACATTAGGAGGTGAACATAGTTGTGGCTAGAAATGATTCTTTAAAAATGGGTGAACTCACAGATGCTTACTATTACATTTTACTTTCTTTAATAAACCCTAAACATGGTTATTTAATTATGAAATCAGTAGAAAAAATGTCTGAAGGCAAATTTTCAATAGGTCCTGCATCATTATATACAAGTATAAAAAAACTTCTTGATGCAGAATTGATAAAACTTACAGAAGAATCAGATCAAAAAAAAATTTATATCGCTACAGATAAAGGCATTGAATTTCTAAAAAATGAAATTGAAAGAAAAAGAAAAATGATTGAAATTGCCGAAAAGGTATTTAATGATAAGGAGATGTTATAAAATATGTTTAATACTAAATATGTTATGAGTAAAGGACTAGGATTTGCAGAATATGTAGAAATGCAAATGTTATCCGAATACGCTAGTAAAGGTTGGATTTTATGCAAATTTGGATTTTTAGGATATAAGCTTAAAAAAGGTACTCCTCAGAAATTGCAATATTCTTTGGATTATAGAAATAATGCAGATAAGGAATATTTTTCATATTTTAAAGAAGCAGGTTGGCATCATGTATGTTCTATGTTAAATGTAATTCATATATTCAGTGCTCCTGAAGGAACAAAACCAATTTATACTGATATAAACACTGAATCAGAAAAATATATGAGCCAATATAAGTGCATAAAGGTAATGGTAGTCCCCCTTTTGTTATTTTCCGCTTTATTTTTTGTTTTAGTACTTCTTGCTAAATATAATTATATACCAGACATATACAGAATAATTTTTGGTATTGCTTTATTACTTACAGTACCACTAGCTGTTATTACAACAGTATCATGTGTATTATGCTATAGAAAAGCAAATGAACTTGAGAAGGTTTCTACTTTCAGTAAAAAACACAAAATAATAGATAGATTATCAGTAATTGTTCTTATAGTATTAGTATTCTTATTTATTTTAAGAAATCTTAATATTATAAGTATGAGCAATGCAGTTTTTTATTTAATCTTCTTAATTAGTTTCCTATTAAATTTACTTACTTGTTTTACGAAGTAAAAAGATTTATCTAAAAATGTATAAATATGCATTTAAGTCATCTACTTTTTCACTTTATAACTAAAAATTATATTTCGAAAATATAGTACAAAATTATAAGTTTTAAAATAAAGCTGGGGTATCTCAAAATTAGTTATACGTTATACCCATTTTGAGGCACCCCCACTATAAATTTTTATATTATTAAAATATCTACTTTAATATGAAATTAAGGATATCTCAGTTTTTCACAAAACTTTATAATTCATACTATTTTAATCAATTAAAAGTCCCATAGCTATAGAATCATAGAAAACTCCATTTATGAAAAAATCCCTCTTTGATATTCCTTCTTCTAAAAATCCTAGCTTATTATATAATGCAATACCTGCTTTATTATCACTTCTAACTCTTAAATTAATTTTCTTAATTATCCCTGAATTCTTACTCCAGTCAATTAGATATTTAATAAGTTCTTGTCCTATCCCATTTCCCCAATATTCTTTAAGAACACTTACTCCAAATTCACCAACATGAGAAGTCCTTTCTCTTGGTCCTCCAGAAAAGTTTAAATTTCCAACTACCTTGCCATCAATTTCAGCTATAATAAATAATGCATTTTTCTTATTTAAGGCATTTTCAATGAATTCTTCCTCCGCTTCAACAGTCCTATTAAACTCACCTTTTCCAAAAGTCAGAAAATCTGATTCTCCCCCAATTATATTAAGATATTCTATTAATGCTTTTCCATCTTCTTTAACAGCTTTCCTAATTAAAAAATTTTTCTTACTACACTTTATGTCATTCATTGCATCCAAACCTCCTCATAATCTTTTTTATTTATATATAATTCTTAATACTAAGAAATGAAATTACTGAGCATTTATCTTATACCACTTTAATACTCATAATTTTTAATCTTAAATAAGAAGAAGTATATCTCTAAACAAGGTATTCTATAATGTTGAAACTGGCAAAATACTTAAATTGCATTTTACCAGCTTTTCCTTAGAATTTAATAAACTCCATTTGAATCAAGCTTAATTTCTTTTCTCCAATTTTCATTTACTGTTGTACTTGATGAAAGTGCATTATCAACTTGATATAATGTTTCACTAAAATACTTCTCTGGAACCTTACTTAAAGAAAGTAAATGTTCTTCTTTTATTTCATCATATATATAGCTTCCTCTATCCACTGTACCTGCATTATAAAATCTTAAAATATAAATTGTGGTGTCTTCATTTTCATCTCCCACATATAAACCTTCAAATCTCAATTCTACCCCTATTCCTAAATTCTTGTCTTCCTTATACAATTCATAATACCCACCTGCATCTTGAACTGATCCTCTATACCATCCATAGCTCATTAGCTTACCTGCAAGTGAAAGTCCATTTACAATTTTTCCACCAAATCTATCTACATACTTCATGCTCTTTTCTTTTTCTGTTAAAGCAAATGTCTTTCTATTGAGCTGTTCTATAGGTTGTACAATTTCATAATTTTCAAGCTGCTCCTTCCAAAGTGCTAAATCTTCATCATTAAGCTCAAGTGGATGTACAAGTCCTATACTGCAATCATCTAGCATTTCAAATTCATCTTCATCCTTGGTATTAAAGCTTCCATCTTCCATATATCTAAATGTATCTACTAGCTTTGAAGCCTTATATGTTCCCCAAATAAGTCCTATGGCAAATTGATGCATAATTGGATTTTCAACAAATAAGTTCATCCATGCACTCTTTGTCCATTTTCTATCATTAGAAAGTGCTAAATCCATTCTTGTAGTTTGTATTGAAACTGTTGTCTTTAACTGCTTCTTAAAGGTTTTAAACTCACTATGTGCTTCTTTAGCCTTTTCTTCATCATCTCTTTTACCCGGAGAAGGTAAATTTTTAAGCTTCTTTTTATTTTCATCATATACTTCAATAGAAAGATCAGGTGTAAGATTTACAGTAAATTTTCTACTTCCATAATCAAATATTCTTTCACCATTTATATCAAAGCCTAAATTTGGCACAATCTTATCAGAAAGTTCTTCTCTGTCTACTCCCATTTGCTCTGCAGCAAAATCAAGAGCTTCTGAGGCTGCCTTCTTTACCTGTTTATACTTGAACTTTCTTGAAATACCATCAACTATTAAAAGTGCACTAGAACTTCCATTTAAAGCAAGAGCTTTTACAGCTTCACTGGCTATTGCCCCTCTTGAATTTTTAGCCCAGTTATTTATATCCTTTTCTAATTTTACAACAATTTCATCTCCACCGTGAATTGCTGAAAATCCAAGTACCCATCTCTTTTTGGATTCAGCACCTTTTTCAAACCATCTATCAAAAACTTCATTTGCAAATAACTTCATATCAGATTCATTTAATTTTTCTGCAAATCTATCTCCATCTACACTTATTCCTATATTGCTAGATGCCGAATAACAAAGTAGAATAGCTTTTAAATATTCCTCTTCACAATAATTATTGTTTTCCTTTAATCTAACCTTTGACAATGATTCAAATTCAAGCCATGAAAGTGACTTTTTCTTGTTGCCTTTTAATAAATTTTTAATCAAATCATCATCCTTTAATTCTTTTTCTTCACCTTCTTGTTCAATACCTAAAACTTCCATAAGTAAAGTTCTTATCTTTTGACTTTTTTCAGCTTCTAAAGCATGACTTAAAGAATCCTTAATAAGCTTCCTTCTTTCCTCGCTAATATTTTTGTCATGCCATTTTGACAATATTTTTATGGCAACTTCTCTTTCACCCTGTTTTTGAGCCTTTAACTTACTTAGCATATTATCCATATAAGAAATATTATTTAAATCATTTGTAAACAGTTCTATAATTTTTTCCTTAACTTTTTTTGAACTGTCACCAAACTGATCAAAAATTGCTTTTACGTTGTCCTCTGACTTAATTTTAAATATATATTCTATAAATATACATCTAACATCTGCTGAAACATTTTTTATATTTTGTATAACTTTATCCCCATCTTGTACTACAATGTCTTTTAAAACAACAGCCATTGCACTTGCTATTCTATTTTCATAATCATAATTATTTAGTATTTTATCAATAAGCTCCATTTTTGCAGTTACGGATACATTATATTTCCTTAAAATATCAAATATGCTCTGAAATTTTTCTTTACCGTAACAATTGCCACTATGTTTATCATACATAGATGCAAGTCTTAAAATATATCTTTGATATTTAAGTGCAGATAAAACTACAATTGAACGCTCATATATATCAACATTATCTCCTATTTTCTTACACAAAATAGAAAGTAGATCTATAAGTTCATTATTTACTCTCCAATAATATGTTTCCTCATGGGTTATTGAATAAAAAGTATTTTTTACTTCTTCAAAGGAACTCGTTCCATATAAAAATGATTCTACTATACTTATGTTCCCTTCATCTACCTTATCTTCTCTAAGAATTTTTGAAAATACATTTACACAGTTATTCTCAAGGCTTTTTATATAATCCAATTTTTTATCATCATCAAGCATAAATGAAATTAAATAATTTTTTGCAGTACCTTCACACAAATCTATGGCATCTTCAAAAGGCTTTTTATCTTTTTTAAGCTTTTCATTTAACACTTTTGCTGCATTTTCATTTTCTGAAAACTTTTCTGCATACCACGCAATATGGTATTTTGAAGGTATTTCAAATATCGTATCAAAATTATTTACTGTATTAGAATAACAGCTTGTTACAGACATAATGCTATAGGCTGAGTTTAAAGAGAATCTAAAATCTACCCTTGTGAATAATTGAAAAATTTTCTTTAAAATTGAAGATTTATCTGCATTTAATGCTGAAAGTCCTATTAAAAATTTAAACAAATAATCATTGAATCTATATGTTTTAACCTTATCTATAATACTTTCAAGTAATTTATAATCATTTTTATTTATAAAGTCTTGAATTTTCTTAACTAACTCCTCTGGCATCTTATTTTCATAAAGGTTATCTATAGAATCTGTAAAATCATCTTCTACAGCTTTTAAAAGCTCCTTATGTGTATCATCTCTTTTTACCATTTTACAGTTGCAATATATTGAATAAAACAGCATTTTTTGATTTACATTTACTAAATCAGCTGCTTTAACTAGAGCTTCAGGATTTTCACTGCATATATCATATATTATTTTAAAATTTTTACTTTCCAATCTATTAAAGTTGTAGGTTAAAGGTTCTATATAAAGTATTAATACTATATATTTTTCAATTCCTGCAGCTATAAATTCCTTTGCATTGTATTCTGAAAACCAATAATAAGCTCTATTTACTATAAGGCTGGCACTTGGACCACCCATTTTAAATAGCATATTTATATACTTTCTCATATAGTCATTATTCTTATATTTCTTTATGGAACTAAGTGCATGAACAGTTTTTTTAATGTTGTCATCTGAAATTGAATAAAATTTTATGTCAGGTAATATATTTAAAAATTCATTTTCATCCACTGCATCTTCAAGGTAATCTTCTAATTCATCTATAACATTTTCAGATACATTAAGTTCTTCAAGTGCATCCATTATTCTATTTAATAAGTGTTCTTTCATATTCATAAAACGTCATCTCCATTTCATATATAGCTTTCACTGCAATAATTAAAAACTGTCTTTTAAAATACAATGTTCACTTCAAAACGTACTTAAATTTTACCTACTATCAATTATCAAAGCTTTGCTATTTTGTCTTTTAGGTTTAACATATGTAATTTTTTGCTACAAATTAGACAATACTCATTTAACTCTGAATAATTTCTCACAGTTTCTTCATAATCAAAATCAAAGCTGTGCCTTTTGATTGAAAGTTTATCATGTATGCTTTTTAGCTTCTTTGCACCATAGCTCATTCCACAACTTTCCATGAGTAAACTTAACCTTGAAAATTCGTTTAAAGTAAAATCACCTGGTGAATTAAATCCGCTAAAAAAAACTTCCTGTAAAGTTTTTTCAACTTCCTTTAATATTTCAAGTATTTCTTCCTTTTCATTCATATATATCACCACCGAATAATGAAATTTAAATTTTGCATAATACTTAACTCAATTTTCATAGTTTAAAAATATTGCGAAGCAGTCTTCTTTTTAGAGGACAGAGGACAATTGACAAAGGACAGTGAAGGAGGATTTTTCTCCGTTACACTACGAAAAATCTTTAATAAAAAGGAACTCATTCTTCTATTTCTCAATAGTACTATCTGAATAAGTGATCATCTGAAAATTATAAATTTTAGTTGCCTGCTTAATCGATGTTTTGCTTTAGCAAAACAAGCTTAAAAACAAATTAGTTTTCTGACGTAAGGAAGAAAACTCACCTTCACTGTCCTATGTCCTCTGTCAATTGTCCTCTGAAAAAAGTTACATTGCATTATGCTTATATCAAGTAAAAATTTATATCTCCACAAACCTCTTGCCTTATACCGTTAAGTTTTCCACTTCTCCTGCATCATCATAATAGCTAATTGGATAAAACATAAGCTTTTCTTTATCTATATAAACCCTTCCCATAAATAAATGAGTCTTTTTATATTTCACTAATCTTTCCAAAGTTCTTATAAGATTTTTGCTTTCACTAGAAAATTTAACAAGTATTTTGCAGAGATTATTTTCCTTATCGTATATTGGGAGTGAAAACTCTTGAGTTACATTATCAAAATTAGGCTCTCCAAATTCATTTATATTTAAAAATACTAAGTTATAATTTTCATTTTTCTCATTGTCATTTAAAAATATCTTTTCTAAAAGCTGCTGCCAGTTGTCATAAGTAAATTTTTCTGCATTTAATTTTGTAAAATAACTTTTATCTATAATTGTTCCCTTTGATTCACTACTGGAAGAAATTCTATTCCTAGAATTTACTTTGCCATGAACAAGCTTAAAGGTTATTTTAGACAATTCCTGTACACCACAATTTAGTTCCCAAGGTGCAGCTTCATTAAAATTTCTTCTAACTTTCACATTATCATAGTATGTAGGTAATGCATGAGTATAGGTATAAATTTGCTTTCTTTTATTTTCTAAAAAATAATAAGTAATTCCTTCATAACCTGATTTACTCTTCCACTTTTCAGCTCCAAAACCGCAAAGTTCTATGGGCGGAATTTCATAATAAGAACTTTTAAATTCGCCAACTAATGAACCCAATTTATTTAAATCTTCTATATTTTCCAGTGCAGTTGTCCTGGTATAAATATTAGTTAGTTTATTTAACAGATTTTTTGCAGTAAAAGAAGCATTTTTATTAAAATAAAGTAAAAATTCCGCTCTTATATCCCTTATACTTTTTTCAAAATTAGGCAGCTCATAATTATGACATATAACTGCAATACTGTTTAGCTTGTCCAAAACTGTTACAGGGGTTCTTGAAAGACCTGTTATAAATATATCTTCAATGTTCTGTCTTAACTTTACTGCTGCCTTTTTCATTTCCTCTCTATTAAAAAGCATCTCACTTACAGTAAAATCCTTGAGTTTTTCAAAGGTCAAATATCCCTTTTCAAGCTTATATAAAATTAAAGCTTCAGCTTTATGTGTACAAAGTTCTTTTGACTTGCAGCTGCAAATTGAGTTTTCTATATCATCTAAAAGCTTGACTAATATATCTTCATCCTTAAAATTCACTTCTATAATAGAGCCTTCTTTTATTGTAAAGTTTATTCCGTATTCTACTCTTTTTACTATATTTTCTAAGTTTTTTTCTCCTATTTCCTTTTTTATATCCTCTATTTTAAACTCTTTTAATTTTAAAAATTCTTCCTTGGCTTCCTTACATTCACCTTCACTATTTTCTAATTTAAATATTTCTTTTTGGTTTTCAATTAAATATAAATAGCACATAATAACATGCTTGCATATACTTCTTGAAGGACAGCTGCATTGATATTTTTGAATGTCTTCACTTATAAAACAAGTTATATCATCAATTTTAAATTCAATACCTTCATCTTTTGTTTCATATTCAATATTTGAAACTTTAGCTAAATCCTTTTCTGCCCTATTTGTAACACCCTTATTGCTTATTCCTATAAGATATTCTTTATCAATAGTTTTAATGAATTTTCCAAAGGATTCTAAGAAATTATCTTTGCTATCCAATCTGATAACCCCCCCGGTGTCATTGCTGCAACTTCTGCTCCAAGAGAAGCCATTTTTAATCCAGCATTTTTATCATATGAAGGTGATGCTTCCATATCCAGTGCTGTGAGTACAATTAACTTTGCTCCACTTTCAACAATGGATTTTGCTCTAGCATACATATTTCCATAACCTCCTCCTTCATATAAATCCGTAACTAAAATAACTATAGTTCTATGTGGATTTTCAATTAAGCCTTCACAATAGGTTAAAGCCTTACTTATATTAGTACCACCACCAAGCTGTACACTCATAAGCGTTTCCACCGGATCATCAATGTATCCAGTTAAATCCACTACTTCTGTATCAAATATAACAAGATTTGTTTTAAGCATTGGAAGCTTTGCAAATATTCCGGCCATTATGGCACTGTGAATTACAGAATCAAGCATGGAACCACTTTCATCCACTGCAATTACCACATTCCAGGGATTAAATTTTTTAACTCTTTCATTGAAATATATTTTATCTACAATAATTTTGTTTTCATTTAAATCGTAATTTTTTAAATTTCTCTTTATAGTTTTCTTAAAGTCTATGTTTCTTGAACATTTAATTATAGAGGATTTATTTTTATTTATCCTTCCTGTAATGGACTTCTTAACATCATTTTCAAGTTCTTTGGTTATTTGCTCTGCAATGTTTTTTACAATGTTCTTTGCAGTATTTAAAACTTCACCCTTCATAAGGTGCTTCATCTGCAGTATGTTTTTTAAAAGTTCCTTATTAGGTTCCAGCTTCTTAAGAACTTCTTTATCTGTTAAAAGCTCTGTAAGATTATATTTTTCAATAGCATGCTTTTCAAGGACTTCAACAGTTTCCTTTGGAAAAAGTTTTCTTATCTTAGTTATCCACTTTGGCACAGTTAAATCTGAAGCTGATGAACTACCTTGACCCTTATTTCTTCTTACACCATCTTTTTCGCTGTATTCTCTGGAATATAAAAAATCTAACAAATCGTCCATATCCATATAATTAACACTTGAATCACCACTTTCAAAGGAAATTTGATTTTCTGCATATTTTCCAAGTATTAATCTCCATCTATTTATATTGCTCACTAAACTATGCCCTCCTGCTTCATTTTACTAACTGCATATTTATCAATTTCCTCTCCAAACTTCAAAATTTCAGGCGAAACAGTTACTAGTTCATCAAAATGACCTTTTGAGGTTCCATAAGCTTGTGCTACTCTTTCACCTATTTCATCTATTTCTCTTGGTATAAAATAGCTGAAAGCAAGTCTAAGATTTGGAACAATTCTTATAAACTCTTCTTCTGAAACATCACCTACAAATTTATCAATGGATTTTAAAATAGAATTCTCCACAAAAATTAAATCCCTAGCTGCTGAAAATAATCCATTTAGAAATAAAGGTGCTTTTAAAGCTTCATCTTTGGTTCCCATAATATATCCTTCTAAAGTCTTTGCTATTTTATTTACTTCCATTTCACCAAATCCATATAATATTCCATATACAGCCCCTTCAATTCCAGTATTTAAAGAATCTTTTCTTAAAAGTGAAAATAATGCTTCTTTAAAAAGAGTACCGTCAAGTTTAATTTCCCTATTAAGCACAATATTAAATACTTCCTTTAAACAATTTACTGACTTTATAGTCTCTTCTTCATTAATGGAACTTATGTCTGAAATCAATATACATATTTTACTGTAAGCATAAAAGATCATATTTTTTATTTCATTCATACAATCCATTAAATACAATTCTCTTACTCCATAAATGTGATTTAAATAATATAAACATTCCACTAATGAGTAAAAGCTTCCATCCTCTGTAATATTCTTTTTTAATGAATTTATGGTGAAATTAAATATTTCATCCAGTCCCATGTTAAATGCCTGCACCAGTATTTTAGAAATACTAGATGAATTTTTTACATTTTCGGATATTTCCTTTTTTATGAGCGAAGTACAAGCTTCCTTTAAGGTTCCTCCATAAACTGAGTTTTCAATGAGAATGGAGTCCACAGAAGTACTCCATTTATAATTCCAGGTTTCCCTTATTAAATTCACATTTTTTTTAAGTAAAATATTAGGACCCTTTAAAAGGTTACAAAAGTTAGTATCCATAAACTTCATTCTATGCATAAGGCAGCTTATTTCTCTATGTCTTTTAGATGAGAATATTTCAAGAATAATTTCCTGACCTATAGTTGTATTTATCTTTAATTTGAATTTTGAACAACTATCTTTAAAGTCATTTACAAGAGGTGGTACATCAGCTAAGTCACAAAGCTTGCCAATTTTATTACCTGTAAGCTGTTTATACAAAATTTTTAATGGTTCTTCTGTAGATATATTTAAATCACCTTTTATAAATGAAGAAGTTACAGCATCTATAAGTTCATAAACTCCTATTTGGGATTTTCCCCTTAAGCTGGCAAGTCCTCTACACATATCAAAGGCACATATTTCATCAAAAGTGGAAAGACATCCATCATTTTTTCTTACCTTTTTACCACTTTCAATGATATTTGAAAGTACAGAGTTATTGTAAGAAGTTTCACACTTTTCCTCTATGTTATTCCATATTCCTTCATAAAAATTAGGGAATGGCATTCCGCTAGCATATCCATTTAATTGATCTGCTGCCTCCATAGAATAAGGCATAACATATACTCCCTTATCCTTTTCATCAATTTTAGAAAGCTTCATTTTATTATCCTTATCTAAAATTTCAATTATCCCTGAAGTGTGGAAGCCTCCTGTAACAACTAAAATTTTATTATAACTTTTAAGAACTTCCTGTATTTTAGAAGTCATAAAAACTTCTCTTGCCAAGCAGCCTTCTTCTATAAGCTCTTCTTCTTTACTGTAAGCTCTTGAAAAATAACAGTAGGAAAGTAAATTATATACAAACTTTTCTTTGCTTATATTAAGTCCTTGAATTTCAAATAACTTTTCCCAGAGCTCATTAAAGTTTCTGCAGCCTTCCTTTTCACAAATGCTTTTTAAAAATTTACTTCTTTCTAAAAAATAATCATCATTGTAGTTTAATTTATCCTGTTTTTTCAAAAGGCCTTTTCCTTCATTGCTGTTTATTAAAATATCACTGTAGGAAAGGTCAATAAACTGTGTTTCTATTTTTCTTTCTCTCCCCAGCCTTAATGCTACAAGCTCTGGTGAATAATCTAAAAATGGATAGTAACATCTATATTTACCTTTAGTATCATCTATAAGTCCTTTTGAATCAGAATAAGAATAATAAATTGCAAAAGGTGCTTTGCTCTCCTCATGACATAAAACATCCTTTATTCTGTTTCCATCTATAGGCCCTTCAATTAATATAATATCTGGCTTATATTCCTCAATGGTGTTCTTTAAATGATAAGAACATGCAGGGCTATGATGTCTTACAGGAAAAAATACAAGCTTTGAATTTAAATTAAAAGCTTCTTTAAATAGTTCATCTATTTTATCCATTTCCTTGCTTCGTAATATTTCTCCCATAAACTACCACCTTCTACAGCTTTTGATTTTACAACAACATTAAAATAACTTTTTAATTTTTCAAGATCATCTCTACTTTCTTTTAAAGCAGCACCCATTAAATTTTGAACTATGGAATCCAAACTTATTTTAGAATCCCCATAATAATAGGATGTCATCATAGTCTGATAGTAAACAGACACAGCTTCTGCAGTACTCATTACTGAAGAAGGTTTGTCTATTCTTATTCCATTAGAAGATATTCCTTCTCTTAATTCATGAAAAGTTGAAGCTAAAAGATTTGCTACATCTTCATCCACTTCCATTTGTACATTGTTTTGGGATGTAAGTTTTTTCACTTCGTTTGTTATAATCTTAGCTTCAAGAGAAACATCCTTTATTGGAAATATGGTTTCAAAGTTAAATCTTCTTTTTAATGCACTGCTCATTTCATTGACACCTTTATCACGAGTATTGGCAGTACCAATAACATTAAAGCCAGGCTTTGCAAATAAAAGTCCTTCACTTTCTCCAAGCTCTGGTATGTTCAATACTTTATCACTTAATATGCTTATTAAGCTATCTTGAATTTCAGAAGGACACCTTGTTATTTCCTCAAATCTTGTGATAATACCTTTTTCCATTCCAACAAATAATGGTGCTTTTACTAATGCTTCTAAGGTTGGCCCTTTAGCTAAAAGCATAGCATAATTCCAGGAATATTTAATTAAGTCCTCTGTAGTACCAGCTGTACCTTGAACAGTATTGTTACTATATCCACATATAGCTGCAGATAAAAGTTCGGATAACATGGTCTTTGCAGTACCAGGCTCTCCAACTAGCATTAATCCCCTATTGCCAGCAAGGGTTATAATACACCTTTCAACTAATGAATCATTTCCAAAAAACTTTTTATTTATATGTACAGTTTTATTCTTATAAGTTAAAGGTTCTGAACTTCCTAGTATAAACTTTCTAACAGCCTTTGGTGATAAAATCCAATTATTAGGCTTAATACCATCATCATTTTTCTTTAAAGCTGCAAGTTCTTCCTTATATAAAACCTCCACAGGAGGCTTTAACATTTTCTCTGTCATGCAATCACTCCCTCATAGTAAATTAAGTTGTACATTTTTCATAATATCATAAAATTTACCACATGCATATATTGTATATCTTTCATTGATAATAAGTCTTTTTCCTACTTTTATCTCAATAGAACTTTCATTTAATTTTGTATTAGTGTATTTATCGTATTAAAGTCATATATACTTTTTAATGATGACTTCTTGGCATAGACTTTTCATTCTAATAATATTGCTTACTCATTTTATACTGAAAACATCTTTATATTTTGACAAACCTACCGTTAACTAATACTAGCTCTTAGTAATCTCAACTTTTTTTCCTTTAAACACAATGGCAAGCTTAATTATATCTTTTATCCCTCTATTGACAAGTTCATCTGCATATTTCATATCATTTATTTGTTTTAAAGCAGCTTTTGTTGCCTCTTCTATTGTTGTACTCAAAAAATCATCTATTTTCTTAAATTCCATAACAATTCCAATTTTAGATATATCCTTTGGAACTAGCATTACATCATATCTTCCATATCCACTTTCTTTGTTAGATTTAACCTCATAATTTTCCGAAAGTGATATGAGCATTCCAAGTACAAAAGCATGATATACTTTTTCAGGCTCCGTTCCTGATACATCAAAATAACTTAGATTATTAATTACAAACTGCTTAAATATTCCTGCAAAAATATCTATTTCACCAGTTATAAGCATATTTAACATTAATTCATACTTTTGACTAGTCATAGTTTCTTGAAACCACTTTTTAATTAAACTTCTATAAAAAATAAGTACTTCTTTATTAGGAATTTTAAGCTTACAATTTAAAATCCCCTCTATATTTTCTGTATTTACAGCTTTTAAGTATCCGCTCATGAGTAAAAAGCTCCAAATATTTTGATTAGAATCTTCAACTTCTTGCATTACTATAGTATCATCAACCGATTTATTTATAGAATTACCCTCTATAAGCTCTTCTAGCTCAAGTTTAATATCTCTATCGCCCTTTAGTAGCAGCTTTTTAATTAAATCATTACTACTACTGTTAATCCAATATGGCATAAATCCAGCTTCATTATTATCAATATAATTTAAAACAGACCAAGGATTATATATTACTTTTCCTCCAAAAATATATCCATTGTACCAAGTTTTTATATCTTCACTTTTCCCCTTTAAATTGTAATATTCTACAAGATGTTTTAATTCTTCTTCTGTGAATCCAAACTTATCATTAAACTTGAAACTTAATATTGTATTTACTTGTAGATTATTTAATCCTGAAAAAATACTTTCCTTAGCAATTCTAAGGATTCCAGTTATTAATGACTTTTCAATATATGGATTATCCTTTAAAGCCGCTGTTAATAAATTTCTTATTAAGGTTATCATTTCATCATGCTGTGAGAGTCCAAATCTTGCATTTGGCTCCTCGAACGCACCCAGCGAACGTATGTAAGTCGGGTTTCCTTTATTAATATAACCTTCTTGTATTGGTACATCATACTCATCTATAAATAGCATTACCTTTCTTCCATAATGCTTGTTCATATACCCCATAAGAGAGCTTATTGCTTCTGATACATTTCCTATAGAAGCTTTTCTTAAAATTATTTCTTTAAAATCATTTTTATCAAATTCAGATAGTTTATCACTATCTAGTAAATATTCATGCTCTTTATACAAATTTGATAACAGAACTTTTATTCCATCTTCAAAATTTTCAAAGGATATATGTTTTTGATTTTTAAAAGTAATGAAAATAACAGGATACTGCCCCTGAAGCTTCATTATTTCCTTTTCCTTTTCTATTTTTAAGCCTTTAAATAAATCTTTAGTTTCTTCCTTAGTCCTTATATCAAAAAAGTATTTAAGCATACTTAAATTTAGCGTCTTTCCAAACCTTCTAGGTCTTGGTGTCAATATTATTTTGGCACCATTTTCTATAAATTCTTTTATTAATAAACTTTTGTCTATAAAATAATTATTGCCTTCTATTAATTCCTTAAAATCTGATGTTCCTATTTGTATATTTTTTTCATTTAATTCACCTTCTCTCTTCATCACTTACTTTCATCAATACTCTGTTTCTATTATATCCAATTTCATACACTATTAAAAGACGACTCATAGTATGATTTGTTCTTTTTACATTTCTCTCATTCATCTGAACTCTTACAAAATTGTAAGGTTTTTTAATATAAATCAATTTCTTCTCTTTTTTAATTCATATAAAATTTAATTGTCTGATACAAGAAACTTTATTTACATTTGAAACAGTTAGATTTACACAAAGTATGTGAAAAAAACTTTAGGAGGTTAATACTATGAAAAAAATTATAACTTATATAAGAACATTTATAATTATCTTTACACTTGTAGCCTATGTTTTCCCTATTTTTTGTTTTCCTGCAGTTACTATATATCATTTTTTAAATGCTAAAGAAACCGTTTCTGCAAAAGGTAATAATCAAGAAAGTTCTATACCTTTATTAGGAGAAAGCAATAAAGAATCTTTAAATAAAGATAGCATAGAAAACTTTGCAGATAAGATGTTTAATGAACAATTAAAAAAATTTAATGTACCTGGAGCAGTTTTTACTGTTGTTAAAGATAATAAAGTTATTTTTGAAAAAGGATATGGGTATTCAGATTTGAATAAAAAAACACCTGTTGATCCTAAAACAACAGTTTTTAGAGCAGCTTCCGTTTCAAAAACTTTCACAGCTACAGCTGTTATGCAGTTAAAGGAAAAGGACAAGGTAAATCTAAATGAAGATGTAAATAAATATTTAAAAGATTTCAAAATTGATAATAAATATTCAAAACCTGTAACACTTAATAATCTTTTAACTCATACAGCTGGCTTCGATGAAAAATTTATTAAAGAATCTCAAATAGAAAGTTATTTACAAGAAAAATCACTTAAAGATAATTTAATATCTCGCCCTCGTCCTATAATTAGGGAACCTGGTGAAATTCCTCAATACAGTAATTATGGTATGTCTGTAGCTGGATACGCAGTGGAAAGTATAACTGGTGTACCTTTTAATAAATACATTGAAGATAACATATTAAAGCCTCTTAACATGACTAACAGTAGTTTTTCTTGAAATAAAAAAATACCTATTTATGGTGAAGTACTTTCACCTGCTGGCGGATTGAAAACTACTGGAGATGATATGGCAAAATTTATGATTGCACATTTAAATCATGGTACTTATGGCTATGGCAATACTTCAATATTAAATAAGGATACTATAGATGATATGCACAAAAAGCACTTTCCTCTAGATAAAAATATTCCTGGTGTTTGCTATGGTCTTACAGAAAATTATATAAATGGAGTAAAGGTATTAAGTCAAGGTGGAAATAATTATGGTTTTAACAGTGTCTTAAATTTAATACCTGAAGATAGTCTAGGTTTTTTTATTTCAACTAACGGTAATAGTGGAGCTAGTGTATGCAGCAGCATATCAATGCAGTTCATTAATAAATACTATCCTCAAACTAAACCACAAATTACCAAAAGTACTGATAATAATTTTACTAAAAGCGATTTAAAAAAATTAGAAGGAACTTATCAATCTATTAGATATCCCAAAAATGAACTGGGTAAACTAATATTACTTTTCACTCCAACTTTGCAAATAGGAAATAAATCAGATACGTTAATTTTAAAATATCCTGGTGGAGAAGATATTTATAAGGAAATAGAACCCCTTATCTTTAGAAATGTTAAAAAAGGAGATACTCTTACTTTTCAAGCAAATGAACAAGGAAATATATCCTATCTCCTTACTGCTGGTTCGTCAGCTGCTTTTGAAAAAGTTAAATGGTATGAAAATCCTGCATTACACAAAATAATTTTTATGATTTTTTCAGTATTGTTTTTATTTATGTCCATCATAATGATTTTATTGAAATTTAAGAAAAAAATAGTTGAAGAACCTGTACGTTTTAAATACTGTAGATGGATTATATTTTCTGTATCCATTCTAAATTTAATATTTTTACTTGGAATGGCTAAAGAAGGTATTGCATTATTCTCTGCACTACCTTTTGTACCAGACTTGTTGCCTGCAATTAAACGTCTTTTAATTATTCCAATAGTAACTACTATATTTAGCTTAGGATTGCTAATTTCAACATGTGTGTACTGGAATAAGGAAAAAACTGATTTTAGTAAAAATGTGTGTACTATAGTAATCTGTTGTGTATTCTTGATTTTCAGCGTTTTCCTAAATTATTGGAATCTCTTAGGATTCAAGTTTTAATAAAAATCCCAAATACTTATTATAAGCAAACTTTATCTTAATTAAAAATAATCTGATGCTTCTTTCTTCTAAAATTGAATTATGATATATTATAGTAAGATTACCATAATATATATGTTATAAAAGGAGGAAGCAGTTTTGTATAAGATACTTGTTATTGAAGACGATATTAAGCTAGACAAGCTTATAGCCGAGTATCTTCAAAAATATAAATATGAAACTATTCATATACAAAATTTTAGAAATATAGAAATGGAATTAGAAAGATCAAAAGCTGATTTAATTCTTTTAGACATAAACTTACCCTATTATGATGGATTCCAATTATGTAAAACCCTTAGACGAACTTCAAAAGTGCCTGTAATTATTATTTCTTCAAGAGATAGTCATGAAGAACAAATACGAGGTCTTGAATTAGGTGCAGATGACTATGTTGTAAAACCTTTTAACTTTGACTTTCTACTTGCTAAAATACAGGCAGAAATAAGAAGAGTTTATGGTGAATATGCAGTTGAATCAACTATGGTTGAAAGCATTGGAGGTATTAAACTTAATAAGGATACTTTTGATCTTCTTTATAACGATATTAAAATTGAACTTAGTAAAAATGAATTCAAGCTTTTAAATATACTTATAAAAAATGAAAATAAAATAGTAAGCAGAGAAGAACTTTTAGAAGAACTTTGGGATGATATTACTTTTGTAGATGATAACACTTTGACAGTTAATATAACAAGAATAAGAAATAAACTTAAAGGTTTAGGTGTTAATGAAATTATATCAACCAAAAGGGGTGTAGGATATATATTTCAGTGTAATTGCAATAATGGAGATTGAATATGGAGAAAAAAATATTAGTAAATTTTATAAAAGACAAGCTTAACTTTACTATTGGATATTTTATTAATACAATTTTAATTCTTCTCTATGTTTATTTATTGTGTACTCAAATTGATTTACTATATCCCCTTTTACTCTCTATAATTCTTTACTTATTTATAATATTAAATGAATGGATTAAGTATTATAAATTTAATAGAAATCTTAATGAAGGTATAGAAAATAGATATTTTAATTTAAATTTCAAAACAAATGAACAAAAAGAAGCTTCTAAAGCTATACTTAAAATTCACGAAAATTATACAAATAAAATTAGTTCAATTTATGCACAAAATACAGAAAATAAATATTTTTTATCTCAATGGATTCATAACATAAAAACACCTGTTTCAATAATTGATCTTATTATACAAAAGGCAAACAAAGACATAAACTCTAATTCAAATGAATTAAATGTACTAAAATTGTTTTTCGATATAAAACAAGAAAATGATAAAGTCAAAAACGGGCTGGAACAAGTTCTAAATATTAGCAGATTAAGTGACTTTTCAAAAGATTATTCCCCTGAAACACTAAACTTAGTTTCATTATTAAGAGAAGTGATTAACAGTAAAAAAAGTAATTTTATTTACAACAATATATTTCCTAAAATAGATTTTAAGTACGAAAAGGCACCCATAATTACAGATAAAAAATGGAATAAATTTATACTTGAACAAATTATATCAAATGCTATTAAGTATTCTGCAATGAATAAAGAAAAAAAATACATATATTTTAACATATACATAAATCATAAAGAAACAAAATTAATAATTAGGGATGAAGGTATTGGAATCCCCAGCTATGATATAAAAAGAATCTTTGAACCATTTTTCACTGGTGAAAATGGTAGAAAGGTAAATGATGCTACAGGTATAGGACTATATATATGTAAATTAATATCCAAAAAATTAAATCATAATATTCTAGTAGAATCTGAATTCAATAAAGGAACTACCGTTTCAATTATTTACCCATCAAAAATCTAAACACATTGGAGTGATACAATGGAAGTTTTGTGTGCTGAAAATATTGTTAAAGTATATGGAGAAAATTTAGAGCTTGATCCTTGTAATGTATTAAATGGTATAAATTTAAGTATTGAAAATGGTGAGTTCACTGCTATCATGGGACAATCCGGAAGTGGTAAAACAACTTTGCTTAATATACTGTCTGGTATTGATAAACCTAATAGTGGAACAGTAAAAATAATGAATAAATATATAACTTCCTTAAGTAAGAAAGAAAAATCTATTTTTAGGCGTGAAAATTTAGGAATTATATTTCAAAACTTTAATCTTCTTGATAACATCACTCTAGAAGAAAATGCCATTCTTCCTCTTATATTTAAAGGAACATCAACTTCAAGCATTGATAAAAAAATAAAAGAATATTTTACACTTTTTAATATATATGACATAAGAAACAAGTATCCATATAATGTATCAATAGGTGAACAACAAAGAGCAGCTGCTTGTAGGGCTTTAATAAATGATCCTTGCATTATTTTGGCAGATGAACCAACAGGCAGTCTTGACCCCAATACCTCCAAGAACTTTATGAAACATCTGCAAATGTTGAACGAAGAGAGAAAAGCAACAATTCTCATGGTTACACATGATATATATGCTGCCAGCTGCTGCAAGCGAGTGCTTTTCTTAAAGTCCGGCAGAATATTTGTAGATATATACAGTAAGGGAGAGCAAGGTGCTTTTTTCAATAGAATACTAGATACTTTATCAGTTATTAGTGGTGAATGACATATGAATTTTAGAGAAATGCTAAAAAAAACTATAAAATTAAATTCTGATCAATATTTTGTATATATACTTTGTTTGATTCTCTCAGCTGTATTCTTCTTTGTTGAATTGACACTATATAATTCCTATGCAATAGTATCTATACAAGAAAGCATTTTTATACTGCCATCAATTGCTGTATTTAATACAGCATTGTGGAATATTTTTATGTATATTTCTTTTATGAAATGTAGACAAAAAGAATTTACAACATTTTTGACTTTAGGTATGACCTGTAATGAACTTAAAGTATTACTTCTTATAGAAAATGCTTTGATTTTTATCATATATGTTTCTGTAGGATTAACCTTAGGTATTGTATTTTCAAAAATCATTGTACTTTTCATATTTAAATTAGCAGGAATTCATGCCTTTAATTTTCAAATCAAAAAAGTTATTTACATAGCTACTATTGGATACTGTGTTTTACTTACTACCATATTCATTTTATGGACATTTAAATTTATTGATAATTTACCATTATCAAATACAAATAATGAAAATTTTTATGTAGTACATTCTAAAAAACATAAGCTGTTAAAAACATTGCTGTTCACTTTAATAATAATCTATATTAACTTTAGTGAAAGAAATGTTGTGGCCTTTCATTTTAAATATTATATTGATTATTGTTTAATATGTATAGTGATAGTATATATACTATCCTTAATTTTCACAAAAGTATTTATTATTTACATTAGAAAAAGCAAAAATTTTTATTATAAGAAACTTTTATTAATAAATGAAGTAGAAAGTTTTTTAAAAGATAACAAAATTACAATTTTCTTTATTGCCTTCTTAAATATCACATTTATTATTAGTCACAGAATTTATGATATACCTAATATAAAGATGTTTTTTACTGTTTACAATTTTTTTAGAGGTTCTTCCTTTAATTTAATATATATTTTTATTGTATTATTAAGTTTTATTACCTCTGCTAATATACTATATTTTAAAATGAAAATAGATCTCTATAATTGGCAATCTAAAAAAATCAAATTATATAGTATTGGATTAATTGATGAAGAAATAAATGCGCTTCTAGTATGTAAACTTAGAATAATATTCTTTTCACATGTGTTTTTAACAGTACTTGCCAGTATTTTATATATTTATATTTTGAATATAAATATATATTTTATAATGAAAACAGTTAAAATATTAATATGCTATTTTATTATTCAATTGCTTGGATATATAATAACTAAACACAAATTAAAATTAATTTAAGTAAAATTTAAAATATATAAATTAATTTTAAATGAAGTTAATATCTACATAACATGTAGCAAATAGAGGAATAGCTATACTATTCCTCTATAATTATTGTTTATTTACTATTTTCACTAATTTATTGTCCTTTATATAATGACGTGGAACCCTTTTACTTATCTTTGCAGTTACTTCATATGGGATAGTTCCCATATATTCTGCCAAATCTTCTACTGCTATTTTTTCACCTGAACTTTCTCCTATTAATATTACTTCATCTCCAACCTTTACATCATCAATACCTGTTACATCACTCATACACATATCCATACATATACGCCCTACTATAGGAGCTTTCTTTCCTCTTACAATAATTTTGCCAGTATTTGATAAAAGTCTGTTATACCCATCATCATATCCAATACCAAGCGTAGCTATTTGGCTTGTTCTTAGAGTTCTAAAGGTTCTGCCATAACCAATATATGAACCTTTTTTAAGGGTTCTACAAGCAACAACATTACACTTTAATGTCATAGTTGGTTTCAAATTTATAATATCATGGTTAACATCTGCTGAAGGATAGTAACCGTAATTTACTATTCCTGGTCTTACTGCATCTAAATGAGTATATGGCAAATCTATTAATGCTGCGCTATTGGCAATGTGCTTTATATTAATGTTCACCCCTCTATTTTTAAGTTTGTTATAAAAATTTAAATATCTTCTGAATTGTTCATTGCTATAATTTTTATCTTTTTCATCTGCCGTTGAAAAATGTGAATACAGCCCTTCAATTATTATATTAGGCAATTTACTTATTTTATATATCTCTTGTTCACTTTCATCTGTTGGTAAAAAACCTATTCTTCCCATACCAGTATCAACTTTTATATGAACTTTTACATTCTTATTTAATTCCTTAGCTACTTTAGACAACTTCTTTGCATAGTCATATGAAAGCACAGTAACCTCTAATTCATTGTTTATTATATCTGCTGCATTATCATAAATCTTACCCTTACCGTACTTTAAAGGAGTGTATCCAAAAATTAGAATAGGTGCCTTAACACCACTTTCCCTCAATTGTAATGCTTCTGAAAGAAGTGCTACTGCTAATCTATCTGCTCCATTTTGGAGTAATATAGGAGCTAACTCTACAGCTCCATGGCCATAAGCATCAGCTTTAACTACACTTATTATTTCTTTACTTTTAGCAACTCTTCTTATTTCTTTAATATTATGAATTACATTATCTATATTTATTTCTGCCCATGCAGGATTGAAATACTTAAACATAAATATCACCCACTTTTTATTCTTTAGTTATTATCAATATATTGTGTTAAAATATAAGTGGTGAATATTGTATCTAAATTTTTAATTTACATATTTCCATTCACATATTATGAAAATTCTATTTTGTTCAATCTTTGCCTTTACTATTCCATCCATTTTTTCCATTAAACTTTTTACAATAGACAATCCAAGTCCTGTTCCTTGTCCCTTTCTTACCCTGTCTGCTATATAAAATCTATCAAATATATGTATTTCATCTTCTTTATCAATGCCTAAGCATATATTGGATATTTTTAAAGTAATCTTATCATTGTGCTTTTCTAAATTTATTTCAATATCTTTATCTGCATATTTTAAAGTATTAGAAATTAAATTATCTATTATTCTTTCTAGGCTTTCCTTATCTCCCATTATAAAAACTGGATTTTCTAAAATATCCACCTTAGGTTCAAATCCTTTACTTTCAAAGGCTTCATAAAATGATAATATTTCATCATGTACTATATTAGTTATATTTATTCTTTCCATATTTAACTCATAATCTTCACTTTCTATTGAAGCTAATTCAAAAAAATCATTTATAAGTATGCTCAATTTATTAGCTTTATTTTTAAGTATCTTTAGTGCTTCTTCTTTATCTATTGCATCTTCCTCAAGAAGTTTTAAATATCCTATAATTGAAGTCAAAGGTGTTCTTAAATCATGAGACATATTAGCTATACCCTGCTTTAATGTGTCCTCAAATATTATTTTTTCTTGTTCATGACTCTTATAAAACTCTAAATACTCATTAATTTGAAAAGCCATCTCTTCTATATCCTTATCAGCTATTTCAATATTAACTTTTTTATCGTTTTTTCTATCTCTAAATTCTCTAATCTGGCTTGCAATATCTCTTATTTGTTTCTTATATGAAAATAATTTAATACACACCACTACAGAAAATATAATTACTAAAAACATAGCTAAAATAACAACTAATAGGTACATAATCTTTCTCCCAATTTATTTAATAACTTTTTTTACAATTTACTTAATATCCTCATATTTTCCATATAGTAAACTTCCTCCAATAGCTATAGTAAAAATTAAAATTGACGAAGCTGCTCCAGCTATAATATCCAACATAGGCGCAAATCTTCCCATTGCCCATATTCCTCTTAAATAAGGGTGAATGTATGATATTATTACAAAAAGCTTTTTAGAACCAAGTGATGACTCAAAGAATAAATAATATCCTATGAATAATATGATAGGTGAAATAAATGTAAAAAAACTATTCTTTGTTATTACAGCAACTACACCTATTACACTTATTGTAGCTACATTATATATTATTCCAATACTGATCATTCTAAATAAATACATTATAGCATTAGTATCTAAAGTATCACAAAAGCCATATTTCATTGAAGCATATATGACTAAAATTACTGTGTAAACTAATTCTAAGAATAAAGAAAACATTATAAATACTATTAATTTGCTTAATATAACCTCTTTTCTTCCATATCCATAAGTAAAACTTTTACTTATATTCCTATTTTTAAAATCTTTAGCTATAAAATCTTCAGCTAATAAAGCAAATATAAAACTACTAAACGATATGAACATAAATGCATAATGTATTGAATACATTCCATGCTGCAGCATTGTATTTCTTTGTATATCTCCACTCCATATCTCAATAAAAGGAAACGAAATTGCTATTGATATGATTATCATTCCAATAAAATATTTACTTTTTCTTAACTTATAAAATTCTCCTCTAATTAAATTACTCACTATCTTTACCTCCAACTAACTTAGTAAAATAATCCTCCAGTGCTTCACCCATTGGCAATATTTCTTTAACTCCTATATTATGTTTGGCTAATGTTAACGTAATTTTTTCCGAATCAAATTTATCATATATTTTTATGATATCGTCTGGAAAAATTTCATAATCTTTTATTCCAATTTCATTTTCTAAAATAATCGAAACATCTGAAGCATTTCTTACTTTTAAATGAAGATAAGTTTTACATTTATTTGAAAACTCCATAGCTGTCATCTCTTTAATTAACTTCCCATTATTTATAAAACCATATCTATTTGAAATTTGGGTAAGCTCAGATAATATATGACTTGATATTAAAATAGTTGTTCCTCTTTCACTATTTAATTTAATTAAAATTTCTCTTATTTCTTTTATTCCAATTGGATCTAATCCATTTATAGGTTCATCCAAAAGTAAAAGTTCCGGATCGCTTAAAAGTGCCATAGCAATTCCTAACCTTTGTTTCATTCCTAAAGAAAAATTCTTAGTTTTCTTTTTGTTGTCGTCTTCAAGTCCTACTAAATTTAAAGCTTCATCAATACATTTAGTTCCAGGTATTCCTCTTTGAATTTTAATAAGCTCAAGATTTTCCTTTGCAGTCATGTTAAGATAAATAGCTGGTGATTCTATTAATGTACCAATTCTCCTTCTTTCCTTTATAAGTTCTTTTTCTTCACTATGTCCAAATAGTTCAACTTGTCCTTCATTAGGTATTGCAAGTCCAGCAAGTACTCTAATCATAGTTGTTTTACCAGCACCATTTTTCCCTATAAAACCATATATGTCACCCTTTTTAATATTCATGGACACATGATCTAACACTTTATGCTTTCTATATATTTTTGTAATATTACTAGATCTAATTGCATATTCATTCATTTTTAAGCTTCCTCCTTCTTACAAATCATGTTTTTATAATAAACAATATTTTATAAGAAAAACTTACTAAAACCTTTCAAAAGTATTAAATTTTTAATTTTACATTTTTTACAACAAACTTTTATTCCTATTTTCTTAATCTATATCCCATTCCCCAAACTGTTTCTATATAATCTTTACCATTACTTACATTACACAGCTTAGTTCTTAATCTGCTCACATGCACATTTACAGTGTTATATTCACCTAAAAAGTCTTCTTCCCATATGCTTTCAAAAATATTAGATTTACTGTATACCTTTCTTGGATTAGTTAATAATAATTTTAATATGGCAAATTCTCTTCCAGTTAATACAATGATAGTTTGTCCAATTTTTACTTCCTTACTTTCCGTATTTAAACTAATATCTTTATACTTTAAAATATTGCTTTTTTCTTCTCCACCTGTAGAAAATTCCAAATACCTTCTTAAGTTAGAGTTAACTCTCGCAGCAACTTCATCTGGATCAAAAGGCTTGCAAATAAAATCATCTGCTCCCTTTTCTAATAATTCCAACTTAGTCCTTTTAGATGTTTTTGCACTTACTACAATTATTGGTGCTTTTGTGATTTCCCTAATCTTTAACACAACTTCTTCTCCGCTAATGCCAGGGATCATTAAATCTAATAAAATCATATCCCATTTTTCATTTTCTACGCGCATTAAAGCTTCTGTTCCTGAAAAAGCTGCTGCAGCACTGTATCCTTTGTTTTCAAGAATGCTGCAAAGTAATTTATTAATATCATTTTCATCTTCAACTACTAAAATTTCAGCTGTTTTATCCATAACTTCTCCTATCTTAATCTATGATAAAATTATCTTTTATTTTGCAATCTTTTATGTTTTTATGTCTATATTTTACCATAATTCATTTCTACATTATCAACTACTGAAAAATTTCTGAGATTATATTCATATTCTAACCTTATCTATGAAAAAAGGACTGTTCAATAGCAATTTTTTAGATTGCTTTGAGCAGTTCCTTTTATAAATAAATCTGCAATTTAAAATAAGTAACTTTTCTTTCTACCTATCTAACGCCCATCCATCCGGAAATAACCATCATCTGAACTTCTGATGTTCCTTCATAAATTTCTGTTATTTTTGCATCACGCATCATTCTTTCAATTGGATAATCACTTGTATATCCATATCCACCAAATAATTGTAAACAGCGTCTTGTTACATCACTAGCATTTCTAGAAGCAACTAATTTTGCCATAGCAGCTAAATGTGTATATTTTTCATTATTATCCTTTGCACATGCAGCTTGATATACTAAAAGCTTTGCAGCTTCTGTATTTGCACGCATCTGTGCAAGTTCAAATTGTGTATTTTGGAATTTTGAAATAGTACGTCCAAATTGAACACGTTCATTTACATATTTTATAGTTTCATCTATTGCACCTTCTGCAATACCAAGAGCCTGTGCAGCAATACCAATACGACCTCCATCAAGAGTTGCCATTGCAATTTTAAATCCTTTACCTTCTTCTCCTAAAAGATTTTCCTTTGGAACTATGCAGTTATCAAAGAATAACTCACAAGTAGAAGATGCTCTTATTCCCATCTTTGATTCATGGCTTCCAACAGAGAATCCTGGGAAGTCTTTTTCAACGATAAATGCTGAAATACCTTTTGTTCCCTTGCTCTTATCTGTCATAGCAAGAACAATATATACATCTGCAAATCCTGCATTAGTAATGAAAATTTTGCTACCATTTAATACATAATGATCTCCTTCAAGTACTGCTGTTGACTTTTGCATAGCTGAATCAGTTCCAGCACAAGGTTCTGTTAAGGCAAAGGCACCTAATTTTTCACCAGAAGCAAGTGGTTTTAAATATTTTTCCTTTTGCTCGTCAGTACCATATGCATAAATAGGTCCTGCACCAAGACTTGTATGTGCTGAAACAATAGTACTTGTTGTTGCACAGCATTTAGCTAATTCTTCTACACACTGCATGTAGCTTAATGTGTCCATGCCTGCTCCACCATATTCTTCAGGATATGGAATTCCAAGTAAACCCATCTCAGCCATTTTTGCTACATTTTCTTTTGGGAATCTCATAGTTTCATCAATTTCTTTTGCAATTGGTTTTACCTCTTTTTGTGCAAAATCGCGATACATTTGTTGTAATTGTTCATGATTTTCATCTTGTTTAAAATCCATATTAATTTCCTACCTTTCTATATGTGCATATAATTTGTATTTTATCCGATCGCTACCATTGCTAATACCCCCATCTTCTTTAAGTGGTGGATAGCTACTTTACGCGTCTGGATAAGTTCTTCTAAGACTCCGATGGGTAAAATGCCTAAATGGCATTTTACGAGCTTTTGCTCAGGTAAGAGGTATTCCTCACAAATAAACTCCACCTGAGTCTAAGAATCACTTGATTAATTTTCATTATCTAATAAACAGCATACCTTACCTGGATTCATAATAGAGTTCGGATCAAAAGCTTTTTTAATACCTTTCATTAACTCCATATTTATACTTCCAACGCTATCTGCCAAATAGCTGATTTTTCCACTTCCTATTCCATGTTCTCCTGAAACAAGGCCACCGCATTCTGTTGCTTCTTTGTAAATGATCTTAAAGAATTTATCAACTCTTGCTTTAAACTCTGACTCTTCTAAGTCATTACTGCATTGGTATATATGAAGATTTCCATCTCCTGCATGTCCAAAGCTCTTAATAGTTAATCCACATTCTTCACCAGTTTTATTTACAAAAGCAAGATAAGAGGCAATTTTATTTACTGGAACTACAACGTCACATTCATCTAATAATTTTGTTTCTGCCATAATTGCATCTAAGAAGCTAGAACGTGCAGCCCATGCATCCTTCATTTTTGCAGGTGTATCTGCTACAAGAACATCAATTGCTCCTGAATCTAAAACTATTTCACTTGCTTGTTCAATAAGATTATTTAATTCATCTTCACTACTTGCATCTATAGTAACAAGTAAATAAGCATTTGCAGTTACTCCATCAACTACCTGTGGAAATACACTCTTACCAACATATCTTTCACTAGCTAATACAATTTCTCTTTCCATAAATTCCAATGCTTGTGGATTCATGTGCTCCATTTTAAATTTAGGAACAGTTGCAATACAATCATCTAAATTTTCAAAAGGAATAATTAAACTTGCAGCTACCTTTGGTGCTGGCATGGTTTTCAAAGTAATTTCTGTAATGATTCCAAGGGTACCTTCTGAACCAATCATTAAATTCAAAAGACTATAACCTGAACTTGTCTTTGATACTGAAGCTCCAAAGCTCGTAATTTCTCCTGTTGGAAGCACAACTGTCATTGCACGTACATAATCACGAGTTGCACCATATTTAACAGCTCTCATTCCACCTGCATTTGTTGAAACGTTTCCACCCAAGCAAGCAGACTTTTCACCAGGATCTGGAGCATATAATAGCCCATGTTTTGCACAATCTTCTGCAAGATCCTTTAATAAGACACCAGCTTGAACACGAACAACAAAGTTTTCCATGTCATAAGAAAGTATTTTATTCATCTTTGTAATATCAATCAAAACCCCTCCGAGTAGTGGAACTGCTCCTCCTACAAGTCCTGTTCCTGCTCCTCTTGGAGTTACTGGTATTTTATTTTCATTACATATTTTTACTACTGCAGCAACTTCTTCTGTAGAATGTGCCATTAATACAACTTGTGGAGCCTTCTTCCCATAAATAGGCATTTCATCATGACAATAATCTTTATTTATATCATCACCTAGCAAAATATGTCCTGGTGCTGCCTCCTTAAGTTTTGAAATTAATTCTTCTGTCAATTCATTGTATTTGGCCATAATAATCCTTCCCTTCTAACTTTTTTTCTTACAATATTATTAAAGTTTATATTAATGTTCCTACAAAACATATGATGCCAGCAATAACTACATAGAGTAGAAAATATTTAAACACACTTCCTAAAATCTTACTTTCTGAACCAGATTGATTAACTGCAGTTACACCAATTGCAATACTTTGAGGACAAATCATTTTTCCTATACCTGCTCCAAGAACATTTGCTGCTCCCATCCATGATGCAGAAAGTCCAAGACTTGTAGCTGTTTTTGCTTGTAATCCTCCGAATAAAACGCAGGTTGATGTACCTGAACCTGTAACAAATGCTCCAATAGCTCCAATTAGTGGTGAAATTAATGGATATGCTCTTCCTGTAACTACAACTAAAAGACCTGCAATATCTGCAATCATTCCACTATAGCCCATTACCTTTGCTACTGCCATAACTGCACAAATTGTAGCCATTGCTTTCCAGTTTGCTTTTAATGTAGCAAACAATACATCTAACATGGTTGATGCTTTTGCACCTTGAATAATACCTCCAATAATTGCAGCAACAAAGATGATAATACCTGGTGTATTTATCCAACTAAAAGTCAATTTACCTCCGCCTTTGCCAGCATATACAACAGCAACTGTTTTGTACTTTGCAATTAAATGATTAATTACTGGACATAAAGTCGATGTAATTAATAAAAAAATAAATATTAAAATAAATGGACTCCATGCTTTTACTGCTTTACCAAATGATATAGCTTCTCCTTTATCCTGAGTAACTGATGAAGCTGTTTCTTCTTTAGTTACTGGTAAAGTTGTTTCTTTCTTAGTTACAATACAATACTCATCTGCTGGTTTTTTATTAAAGATTTTTGCTGCAATAACTGTACATGCCATACAGCAAATAGAACCTACTATATCTGGCAATTCTGCTCCAACTACTACCGCTGTAATATACCAAGGTACTACAAATGCTAATGCCGAAACTAACGTAATAGAAAATACTCCTTTTAATGCCTTTATTCCACCACCTACAATGCATACCATAATAAATGGACTTATAAAACTAAGAATTACTTGAATCATTGCTGTGTTTGCTGCTAACGTATGTGATGTAACTCCGGTTACTGATGAAAGTGTTACCAGTGGTATTCCAACTGATCCAAATGCAGTTGGTGTACTATTGGCAACTAAACAAGCTACAACTGCTGCAAATGGATTTAATCCAACGCCAGCAAGCATAGATGCTGGAATAGCAACTGCTGTACCAAACCCTGCCATTCCTTCCATGAAACAACCGAATCCCCATCCAATAATTAATACTAAAACTCTTTTATCAATAGAAACTCCAGCCAACATTTTCTTTATGGACTCCATGGCACCTGTACGTAAAGTCAAATTATAAGTAAACAAAGCTGCAACAATAACTATACAAATTGGCCACAATGCATTTAATAGCCCCTCCAATACCGCTGATGCAGTATAAACAGCATTTAATTTCCAAAAACCAACAGCTAAAATTACTGTAAGAACAAGTGCGATAGAACAAGCTTTATGACCTGACATTTTTAATTTACTCAATGCCACTATAAGCCAAATAATTGGTACCATTGCTAATAAAAATTTTAAAAATAACATTTCTTTTTCCCCCCTTATTCAATTTTATCCGATCGCTACCATTGCTAACACCCCCATCTTCTATCAAAGTGTGGGATAAGCACTGCTACACGCCTGGATAAGTTCTTCTAAGGTTCACCCTGGAGAAAGTCATCCTTATAAGCAAACTCCATCTGAACCTAAGAATCACTTGATGGCACTACCTTCTTAATTAATTAGCACTACCATTTATATTTTGATCATATGACTTTTTTCTTATTTTTCTATATATATCACTTTTAGTTATTTTTTTACGTAAAAGAATAAAAAAATTTTACTTTGCTTCTTCTTTTACTTTCTTCATTTCTTGAATCATAACTGGAAGAATTTCAGTTACATTTCCAACAATACTTACATCTGCAATTTCAAAAATTGGAGCTTCTTCATCTTTATTAATTGCCACAATATAGTTAGAACCTGACATACCAGATGTATGTTGAGTTGCTCCAGAAATTCCACATGCAATATAAAGCTTTGGTGTTACAATCTTTCCTGATTGTCCAACTTGATGTGCACGAGAAATCCAGCCATCTTCAATTGGTGGTCTTGTAGCACCTACTACACCGCCAAGTACATTTGCTAATTCTTCAACAAATTTGAAGTTTTCTGCATTTCCCATTCCACGGCCACCAGAAACAATAATTTCTGCTTCTTCCAAGTTAACAGCTTCAGAAATTTCTTTTACTTTATCAATAATTTTTGCTTTAATAACACCTACTGGAATTTCCACCTTTTTCTCAGTAACAGCTGCCTTAGAACCTTCTTCAGGTTTTGAAAAGCTTCCACTTCTAACGGTAACTACTGCAGTACCTTCTACTTCAATATGTTCTAAGACTGTACCACCATAAGCTGGTCTAGTGTATATAACTTTACCATCATCTTTCTTTATTTCTATTACATCACTGACACATCCTAAGCCAATACGTGCTGCAATACGAGGTGCAACATCCTTAGCCATTACTGTATTTGATAATAAAACAATATTTGGATTTTGTTCTTTAACCATTTGTGATAATACCTCTGTAACCGTATCACAATCTACAGCAGTATCTATAAAAATAACTGGAACTCCTAAAGCAGCCACTGTATCAGCAGCAACTCTACTACCTACTATAAGGGCTGTTTTCTCTGCATCCAATGCCTTCGCTGCACTAATCAACTCAAGACTTCCACCTAAAACCTTTTCCCCATCTGTTTCCATAAACAATAATGCTTTCATACTTTTATTTTCCCCCCTTAATTAGATTGCCTTATCTTTTTTCATTTGCTCTAAAGCAATACTTACTGCTAGTGTTACATCGTTTTCTTGAATTTTAATGCCACCTGCTCTCTTAGGAGGTTCAACATATTGGGTGCAATGTACTTTTACTTGTTTTACCTCTCCAATTTCTGCAGCTGAATAAGTTGGAATAACTGCCTTACGACTTTTCATTTTAGTTTTAATGGTAGGATAACGTGGATCATAATTTGGTTTACTTATTGTTATTACCGCTGGAGAATCTAAAGAAACTACGTTATATCCTTCTTCAGTTTCTTGATGAACTTTCATAGTATTCTCTTCTAAATTAATTTCAACTGCGCTGCTGACAAAGCTTGCTTTCAATTCTTCAGCAAGCATTGGTCCTATTTGACCTGTAATTTCATCTGTAGATTCCTTTCCACAAAGAATCAAATCAAAATTCATACCTTTGTCTTTTTCAATTTTATGAATAGCATCTGCCAAAACATGAGCTGTAGCAAGAGCATCTAAATCTGTATATAAGTTATCCTTTATAAAAAATGCTTCCTTAGCTCCTACTGCAAGACAATTTTTCAATGTATTCAAAGAATCCTCTGCTCCAACAGTTAATACACTAACATTTCCTCCATTCGCTTCCATAAAGCGAACAGCTAATTCTAATGCATATGTGTCAAATGCATTGGCTACCGAAGTAACCCCATTTAAATTAGGTTTCTTTACCTTATTATCCAAATGAATTTCAACAGAATCATCTGGAACCTGTTTTACGCATACTAGAATCTGCATAACTTTCCTCCCCTTTACCTTTTAATATATACTTACCATAAATCCAAAAAATTTATTGCATATATTTCATATTCATTCCTCCCCTAAATATAAATGATTTGTTAGTAAAATTCATTTAATATGTTTTAGTATCAAATGTTAACTTAATATTTCTCATTAATTCTACATAATCTTTCCTATATGTTTTTATATCGGTGTAGTGGTACTATAGTATTATGGTCATACCACTAGGGTAGTATTTTTTTTAAATGCCATATATCCAAAACTACAAAATATATAAGCACTTATGCAAAAAAACGTTTACAATGACTATAAAAAACTTTATTACCATATCATTGCCAACTCAACAACTGTAATGTTTCAACTAAAACTTTGAATTAAATTATTGTAATCCAAGCACCAATCATACATCCATTTTTTGAAAGTGGCAGTATGGTATGACCACTTAGTACTTTTAATGTTAGCACAATATTCATAAAATTTCCATAATAGTTATTATATTAACGTTAATTATGCTTTATTCAAATTTATCAAAGTATTGTATAAATAGTATTTTAATCCCATCATTTCTTCTAATAATTTTTTTATCAAATAGTTCTAAAAAGTATATTGTTGTTATTTTTTTAACAATATTTTCCCTTAAAATAGAGGAAGAATGGATTGAATATAAAATTTCAACCTATTATAAAATTTTAGATATTACTCAAACCTAGATTTCAAAATCTCATTCATAGAAATTCCATCCACCTTTTTCTTGCTTAAAGCTTTAGATATCTCATAAGTGAATTGTATAATTAAAAAACCAATAATCAAGTATATATAATTTATTCTTAAAGGCAGAGAAATACTCATTTCTTTAGTTAATGATTTAAGCATAGCACCTAATGATACTAAAAGCATTGGTATACCTAGAATATATCCTATTACAACTAGACTCCATGAACTATTTAAAATCATTGAATATATTTCTTTCTTCCTATATCCTAAAATTTTCATAAGGGATATATTTTCCTTATTTTCTTCCACAATCATAAAAGTTACAACATATATAACTATAAGTCCAATAATAAAAGACATAAAAGCTATAGTTCCTACAGATAATTGTATTGGCTGAGTCATTGAGTTAACAGCATTTTTCATATCATCTACTGATAATGTAGTTAATAATTGATTTTCTGGAATATCTAATTTATCCTTGCTCCATAAACCAAAATAACTGCCAGATTTATAATTTAGCATACTATTAAACTGTGATAATGGCATATAAATATAGTTACCAATATAGGTTTCAGCAATGCTATCTACAGTTATACTGTATTCTTTAGAGTCAACCTTACCAATAATCTTAATAGTATCTTTAATTTTTGCATTTAATTTGTCTGATAATGGCCTTGTAATGATTACCTTATTTGTACTTAATCTATTACCATGTTTATCTTCTAAAACAATGGATTCTGAATTAGGACTTATACCATACACTGCCAAATTTATTTTATTATTTGACTTTAATGTAAAAGGTAATTCAGAAAAAGCTTCTCCTTTTACAGAAGTTCCTTGATGAATAGAATTGAATATATATTGATAATTATATTTAAATGCTTTTTCAAATCCTTCTTTCATGACATAATCCATTGAACTCTTTGATGCAAATCCCATAAGTAGTAGCATTGTAGCAATAGTAACCCCCAGTAGTAAGAATATACTCCTTGGTATACTTCTAAGCTGTTCTCTTATTTTGAATTTAGTAGAAAATTTTAGTTTATCCAATTTTAAACTTCTTTCTAAAAATCCAACCTTATTATTTTCTCTTCCACCTCTCATAAGCTCCAAAGGAGAACTCTTAAGTGCTTTATTAACCACTAAATAACCAGCAGCAGTTAAAAATATACCTGGCATAAATATGCTTACAGCCATATACTTTATATCAATCCTTATAGTGCCTACAGGCATATTAAAGTACGAAATCATAAGATTTATCATAGGTCTTAAGGTGAAAATTCCAATTATAGTTCCAATTATTCCACCAGCTATAGCAATAAATAATGGGTATCTTAAATAGTGATTTTGAATTTGCTTTTTATTATATCCTAGAGCATACAAGGTTCCAATAACTGGAGATTCTCTTTTTAACATTCTCCACATAACAATTCCTGTTAATATACAAGAAAGTAGTAGAATAGCTGTAGGAATGAAAGAACTTACCTCATTAACTCCATTTAATTTTGTTTTTACAAAGGTTATTCTCAAATTTGCAGAAGAATTCATCCAATTAGTAATAATATTATTTTGACTTCTTAAATACTCTTTAAACTGTACCATTCTATTTTCTAAATCCTTCTTATCTCCATTAAATTTTATTGAATAAAAAATATTGCCTTTGTTTATAGCACTATAATCTGATTTTTTTATTACTGCAACTCCAAAATTATTAGGATTTGCTAATATATCCCCCTCTGATTTAAGTGGGTAAATATAATTAGGAAGAGACATAAAACCAGCTATTCTAAAGTTCTTGTCATATATATTTATAGTATCGCCTTCTTTTAGCTTATTAGCTTTTGCATAGGCTGGGTCTATAAGAATACCGCTTTCAATTAAAGTTTTACCCTGAATTATTGCAGGTATGTTTACTTTTGTATTTTCAGTAAATACTCTTATAACTTTATCTTTTGATACTGAATAATCAAAACTACTGCTCTCTTCTATTTTCATATTAAATTTTGATTCAAGTTCTGAAATATTATTTAACTTCCTATTAGTTGTAAAGTATGCATCTTCCTGAACATACTTTTCTTCAAAAAAAGAAATTATATTTGTCATGTTATCTGAAAGTAGATTAAACATAGTAAATAAAATACAACTTATAATAATGAGTGCTAAAGAACCAAAGTATTGAGACTTATTTTCCAATATAGTTCTTTTTATTTTCTTATTAATAATCATTACCACTCAATCCTTTCTGCAGGTATAGTAGTTTTATTGATTGTACTTTCTACAATTTGCCCACTTCTCATTCTATACACCCTATTTGCCATAGCACTTATAGCTGTATTATGAGTTATCATAAGTATAGTTGTTCCAAATTCTTTATTAATCTTCTGCAAAAGCTTTAATATTTCTCTTGAAGTTTCAAAATCCAATGCTCCTGTAGGTTCATCACACAATAAAAGTTTTGGATTCTTTACTACAGCTCTAGCTATTGAAACTCTTTGCTGCTCTCCACCACTTAATTCTTTTGGGAATCTATATTTCTTATCTGACATTCCTACAGCCTTAAGCATTTCATCAATATGGAAAGGTGATTTGCTTATGTTTGAAACTACTTCCACATTTTCTCCTACTGTAAGATTAGATATTAAGTTATAGAATTGGAATATACAGCCTATTTGTTCTCTTCTGTAATTTGTAAGTTCATTATCTGAAAGTTTCGTGACATCTTTATCCTGTACTACAACTGAACCAGAATCACAGCGATCTATTCCACCTATAATATTAATCAATGTTGATTTACCAGAACCTGAAGGACCAAGTATTATTCCTATTTCTCCTTTATCTAAAGCCATTTCTACACCTTTTAATACATGGGTAGTTACATCTTCAGTACTATAACTTTTTTTAAGATTTTCTACTTTTATAAACATTCACTTCTTCACCCCATAGCATTTTTTTAATTCAATGACGATTTCTACTTTTTTAATCACCTTAAAAGCTTTATCAACAATATCTTTTCCATGGCTACTTGCCTTATTCATTAAATACTTTTTTATGAAGAAAATTTATTTAATAACAATTTAAATGCTTATTTTATTCATTATTGTCTAAATAATAATTAAAGGTTGTAAATTTGGTAAATTTGAGATATTATTTATAAATATATATTTAGGGTTATATTTACGAAAGGGGAAGTTAGCATTATGAATAACAAAAGTTTAAAAATCGTTGTAACAGGAGATATATGCATAAATTCGCTGCAATGGATAACAGAACCACAAAATAATAAGGGTTTAAATTGGCAAACTCATTTAAACATACATAATGTACTTAGATCAGGTGAGTCTTTACTTCTATCAAAACTTGTAGCCTTGGCTACAGATGCTGATATACGTTCACCTAAAATGGATAATATTGAAGCAAACCTGTCAAAAGATTTTCTTCGTTCAACAGCAGAATTAGATCTTTTTCCTGTATCCTTAGATGAAAAAAATACTGATAAAGTATATAGAATAAACCGCTTTTTAGGATTTACTGGACCATCCTGTAATACTCCTAAACTACTTCCTATAGCTGATGATGATGTTGATGCCAACATAGTTGTAATAGATGATGAAAATAATGGCTTCAACTCTAATGAAGAATTTTGGCCTTTAGCCTTAAAAGCAACTGAAAAATCTCCAATAGTTTTATATAAAATGAATAATCCTATAGGTTCTAGTATTCTTTGGAAACAACTAGAAAAATCTCATATTGAAAAAACTATAGTTATTATAAATGGAGATGATTTGCGTTCAAAGGGAGTTAATATAAGTAAAAGTCTTTCTTGGGAAAAAACAGCACAAGAATTTTTATGGCAGATTCAGAATAATCCTAATCTTTCTTTTCTAGCTAGTTGTCATCACCTTATAGTGCCTTTAGGTCTTGAAGGTGCTATTTATTATAGAGATGAAGGAATAAATGAAGCCTATCTATACTTTATACCTTATGAATCTGAAGGAAGTTCTTTTAAGGATAATCAGGGAAAAATGTATGGGCTTACTTCCTGTTTTACAGCTGGACTTACCCGTAGCATTACTTCAGGAATTCACAATAATGAAGAATTATCTTCGTTAATATCAGACGGAATACGTGAAGGAATTGTTGCTGCACAAAAATATTTCGTTAATGGCTTTGGAAAAAATGTTGAAGAGTTTCAATTTCCAATCACCTCAATATTCACTGAAGAGGAAAATGACTTTATATATAAAGAATTAATTCAAGATGTGAAAATACCTACTAAAGAAAATAATGCTTATTGGTATATTCTTAAAGATAAGAGTTCTTCTAACTTAGCTGAAATAGCCTACAATATCGTAAAAAACGGAGTAAAAAATGTACTTAAATCTATACCTATAGCACAGTTTGGTAACTTACAAACTGTAGATAGAACGGAAATAGAAAGTTATAGAAGTATCAAAAACCTTATGTGTGAGTACATTTCCACTAAGAACTCAGTTAGACCTCTTTCTATAGCTGTATTTGGAACTCCAGGTTCAGGAAAATCCTTTGGTATAACAGAAATAGCTTCTAGTATTGCACCAGAATTAATTGAGAAATTAGATTTTAATTTATCTCAATTTAGAGCACCTGAGGATTTAATTAGTGCCTTTCATAAAATGAGAGATTTTTCATTAAAGGGTAAGCTTCCATTAGTATTTTTTGATGAATTTGACTCTGCTTTTGAAGGAAAATTAGGTTGGCTAAAATACTTTTTAGCTCCTATGCAGGATGGTATATTTAGAGACGGTGATTCCGTTCATCCTATAGGAAAAGCAATTTTTGTATTTGCTGGAGGAACAAGTAGTACTTTTAAAGAGTTTATTGGTGAAGATATAAAAGAAGAAAATGAAAGCAAGAAATTTTCAGTAGAATTTAAAGGCGCAAAGGGTCCAGATTTTACGAGTAGATTAAGAGGTTATGTAAATATTCTAGGTCCAAATCAAACAGATGAAAAGGATCAATTATTTATAATTAGAAGAGCAATGCTACTTCGTTCATTATTAGAACGAAAGGTTCCTTACCTTATAAATGACAGCAGAGAAGCTCAAATTGATAATGGTGTACTTAGGGCATTATTAAAAATTAAAAGATATAAACATGAATCAAGGTCCATGGAAGCAATACTGGAAATGAGCATGCTAACTAATGCTAAAACTTGGGAACAATCTGACTTACCTTCTAAAGAACAGCTAAAATTGCATGTAGACGAAGAGCAATTTTTAAGACATTTAATGCAGGATGCTTTTTATGGTGAAAAAATTGAAAATCTTGCAATAGCTATTCATAATAAATATAGATTGCTTAATGAAAATAATACAAATATGGATCTTATAGATTTTCTTGTACCATGGGAAGAACTTAGCGAAGAACTTAAAAATTCTAATCGTGAGCAGGCTATGCATATTCCAAACTCTCTGCTAAAAATTAATTATGATATTATTTCCGTTAAGAAAAATCCAGAATACATCCAATTTACAGAAAAGGAATTAGACATTTTAGCTAAAGATGAGCATACACGCTGGTGTCGCTTTAGGAAAAATAATGGATGGAAATATGGAGATGTTAAAGATAACAAGTTAAAAACTGATCCTGCACTTGTTTCCTGGAACAACCTATCAGAAGAGAGAAAAAGTAAAGTATATCAAATGGTCAATATTTGGCCAGAAATATTGGCAAAATCAAATTTCAAGTTAGAAAGATTAAAATTTTTATCTGCTTCTGATACTACTATTTAGCATTAAAAATAAATGCGTTGATTTAAGAATTTCTATATTCTCTATCAACGCATTTAATATTTTAATAACTATCTCTAGATTTTAAATTTGCTAAAGATTCTTTCCAATTCCATTGCCATTTGAGACAATACTTCTGCTGCATTTGCTACTTCTTTCATAAGTGCACTTTGCTCTTCAGTAGCTGCTGCTATATTTTGTGTACCTTCTGAAGACTGCTTTGTTATTTCAATAATTCTATTCATAGAATTTACCACTTCTTTAGTACCATTGTAAGTTTCAACAACTTCATTAGATGTTTTCTGCATTTGCTTTGATACATCATCTACAGCAGATAAAATGCTTTGGAAAGATTCCCCCGTATTTTTTACTACTACTATTCCCTGTTTTACTGCGTTAGTTCCCTCATTCATTGATTTTACTGCACTTGCTATTTCATTCTGTATTTCAAGTATTAAAACATTAATTTGTTTTGCCGAATTTCCAGACTCCTCAGCAAGTTTTCTAACTTCTTCAGCGACAACTGAAAATCCACGTCCTTGTTCTCCAGCTCTAGATGCTTCAATAGCGGCATTTAGCGCTAAAAGATTTGTTTGTTCTGAAACATCAGTAATTAATGATACAATATTCCCTATTTCATTAGACTTACGAGCCAATACATTAATAATATTTGATGATGTAGTTACTTTATCATTAATCTTATTCATATGTTCAATTGCTTGTTCTACTACCTTATTTCCGTCCTTAGCTTTATCGCATGACTCAATGGATGATTTATTAACCTTGTCCACACTATCTGATATACTTTTCATTCCATTAAATACTATTTCTGATGCCTTTGAAACTTTATCAGTTATTTCATTTTGCTTTTCTTCATTACTAGCCATGTCCTGTACAGAACGAGCTATTTCATCAGCTGCAACCTTTGTTTGATCTGAACTAGCTGTTAATTCTTCAGAAGTAGCCACTACACTTTCAATAGCTGAAGAAACCCCTGATACTATATCCTTTAAATTACTTACCATATCATTTAAGTGTTTACCCATTTGGCCTAATTCATCTTCAGATTTTATTTCTAATTTTTGAGTAAGATCTCCATCAGCAATTACTTTTGATAGTTCACTAACTGGCTTTATTTTATCAGTTATATATTTACTATAAAAAACAGCAACTAATATTATTATAATAAAGATAACTGCAATTATTTTTATTAAATTTAGCATTAATACAGTAAGTGGGGAAAATAATTCTTTTTCTGAAATGATCAATCCAACAGTCCATCCAGTATCATTGTCACTAGCATAGTATAATCTATTTTTCCCATTGGAATCATTAAATGTTATTTCTCCCTTTTTCTTTTCTAGAATTTCTTTTCCTGCAGCTGCCAAACTAGAATTTGAATCCTGAGTAATGTTTGTTTTCATAATTTTACTTGAATCTGCTCCTGCCATGTAAATTCCTTCTCTTGACAGAAGAATTGCGTTGCCTTTTTCACCAACTTTAATATTTCCGATCATTTTTTGGATATTACTTACATCTATATCTCCAGTAGTTACACCCAAAAATTGCTTATTTTCGTCATAAAAAGGTGCCGAAACTGTTACCATAGTAGCTTTTGAAGTTTCATCATAATATGGTTTTGACCATACTACAATTTTATTTGTATTTTTCGCCATAGTATACCAATCTTGACCTGGATAATTATATTGTTCTGTAGCATAATCATCTGTATATACTATTTTGTCTTTATCTCTATGTCCATAAGGAGCAAAATATTTTATATCACTTTTGTATTTATTAGGTTCAAACCATACACCTGTTCCCAACGTATCTGGATTGGTAGTAGGCGCTTTTTGTACTAAAGACATAAAATTCTCTTTTGTCATTGTATTATATGATGATTCCACTATTCTTGATAGGGTAGCAGGAATTTGGCCATGCTTTTGTAAACTTGCTTTTATCCCATTAATATTTTCTCCTAACTGAGAATTCATTTTATCTTCTATTTGTTTACTAATTAAAGACTTTGCACTGTAGTAACTCAGTAAAGACATGGCAACAGTTGCCATTAATATTGCAGGTAATATTACTACTAAAGTTGCACTTCTAATACTCTTAAATTTCATATTGTATTCCTCCTTTTAAAGGTGTTTTTTACCTATTAAGTATCAGTTTACAAATTTAAAATGACAAATATGATCATAATACTATCTTCATTTGCATCACCTCTATTTACAATTTTTCTAAATTAATTATAATAAATTTCAACAAATTAATTATAATCTTTCCCCCTTAGGGTAATGTCAATTTTTTTTATTCAATATATATTATTCCAATATTTTGTGAGATAAAAATTACTTATTATTGCCAATTCAGTATTTTATAAGCCTTTCTGTACCAAAAATCAGTTTTGATAATTTTGAAAATTTAAACATTATTTTCTTATAGCCTTCAAACATTGCCCTAAGGGGAGTGTTTGAAATAACTTGATATAAGATAAAATCTTACCAAAATATGAAACAAACATTTTAGTTTAAAATTTGTTTTATTGACATTTGTACACAGGAAAACATTATCATATTATTCTAATTTTTTAATACTATTACAACGTTTTGAAATTACTGTATTAAATGAATTAAGAAGCTATATTGCGTTATTTACGCATAGCTTCTTAATTTATTCTATTAGATCATGTTATTGTATTGTCTAAAATTCAAACATTATTTTTAAACTTCTAAATATGTAAAATACCTGACTCATTATAAAATTAGATACATTTTTTTAATATTTTTTCGAATTTCTGTATTTATATAGCCTCAAATTTTCACTAACTGCTATATTTACCATAATCTTATACCAATCACTACTATATTTCATTCCATTCGGCATATTAAATAAAAAAACTAGATTTATTATTTTAAAGCCAATACTCAAATAAAATAATAATCTCTTTTACAATTATGCATAATTGTAAAAGCAGAGTTTGTATAATCTTACTTGAATTCCTCTAATACTTTCAGTAAACTTTCAGTATCAAAAGGTTTCCTAATATAGCCCTTAGCTCCAAGTGATATACATTCATCTTTTACTTCTTCATGTCCTACTGCCGACATAATAATTACATCTGCTTTAGGATCAATTTTCATTATATCAGTTAATACATGAATACCATCCATCCTGAATTCAGACATGTTCAAATCTAAAAGTACAATATCTGGTTTCTCAATCTTAAACATCTCTATGGCTTCATCTTTATTTGATGCACCAAATATGCTATGGAAACCTCCTTTTTCAATAATCTTTTTTACAAACATCCTCATATATGATGAATTATCAACTATTAGTACCTTTTTCATATAAAAAAACTCCTTTATAACTCTAATTTTTAAAGATCCTCTTTAGTGAAGTAGGTCTTTTATTTTATCAAAAAATACAGCACATTCATTTATTTCTTGCTTAAAAGCTGCCTTCTCTAGTTTTACTGCCAATTCATGAATCGAAACTATTCTTAGAGTTCCTGAAGAACCTTTTAACTCATGAATTAAACCAGCTAATTTATCAAAATCACTATCATCTATAGCATGTCTAATACCTGACAATAAATCAGGTAAACACCTTACATATTCTTCAAGTATTTCTTTTGCATCCTCTTTATCAAGTCCTGTGGTTTTTACAAAGTAATCAATATTATCATCTATTATCCTATTATAATTATTTACAATCCCTCTGTCTTTGGTATTCTCCTCTATAATGCTAAACATAGTATCAAAATTAATAGGTTTGCTGATATAACCATCCATTCCAATTTTAATACACTTTTCTGAGTCACCCTCCATAGCATTAGCAGTCATTGCAATAATTGTAGTATGCTTTTTATCTCCTTCTAATAGCCTTATTTTAGATGTGCACTCATACCCATCCATTACTGGCATCTGACAATCCATAAAAACAACATCATAATCTTTTTCTGCTACTGCTTTCAGCGCTTCACTACCATCCACTGCCACATCACAGGTCATATCATGTGATTTAAGCATGGTTATAACAATTTTACGATTCATTTTATTGTCTTCAACCAATAAAATATTCGGTTTTAATTCATTTTTAACTTCCTTACCTATATGTTTAGTTATAACTTGCTGTTCTTCTTCTTTTTTAAGCCCTAATACTATGGCGATACAACCGAGTAAATCGTCTCTTCTGACAGGTTTACTCAAATAAGATGAAAATCCATGTTGTTTAGCAGCCTTAGCATCCCCCTTTTGAGTCATAGAAGTTAAAAGTATTAATTTAGTATCCTTTGCAAAGGGTATTGTTTTTAATGTATTTGCAAGTTCATAACCACTCATATCATTCATATGATAGTTTATAATCGCAACATTTATTTTGTTTTTTGTATTTGCATTTGAAAGGATTGTGGTAATGGCACTACTACCATTCTCAGCTTCAAATACTTTAATCCCTGTTCCTTGCAGATATGAAGTAACAATCTTCCTGTTGTTTGTGTTATCATCAACAATCAAAATATTAACACCATCAAGCTTTTCAAACGCAAATTTATGCTCTGATGCTCTTTTTGCAATCTTTAATCGCACATTAAATTTGAAGGTAGACCCTTCTCCAAATATACTTTCAACATGAATTTCACCACCCATCATTTTTACCAATTCACTAGATATGGCAAGTCCTAGCCCCGTGCCTCCATACTTTCTGGTTGTAGAGGTATCTGCCTGACTAAATGATTGAAATATCTTATTAATCTTATCCTTACGAATTCCAATCCCAGTATCTTTTACTTCAAAGTGAAGTAAAGCTATTTCATTATCTTCATTTAAGCAATCAACTGTAACAGAAATCTCACCCTTCTTAGTAAATTTTACTGCATTACTTATAAGATTATTTAAAACCTGTCTAAGCCTTGATGGATCACCAATAACTTCTTCTGGAACCTTTTCTTTAATCATAGTATAAAGTTCAAGATCCTTTTCTACTACCTTAGGAACAAGTAGCGAAACTGCATCTTCTATAGTATTTCTTAAATTAAATTTAATCTTTTCCATAGTCAGCTTTTTAGCTTCAATCTTTGAAAAATCTAATATATCATTAATAATATATAATAATACCTCTGAAGCAGATTTTGCTTCACGTATAAAGTCTTTTTGTTCTAAAGACAAATTAGTAGATTGAAGCAAATCAAGAAATCCAAATATTCCATTCATTGGAGTTCTTATTTCATGAGACATGTTTGCAAGGAACTGACTCTTTGCAATATTTGCTGCTTCAGCCTGCTCTTTTGCCTTGTATAACTCTCTTTCTGATAATCTCTGTTCTGTAATATCCTCAGCAGTGCAAATAAGATACTTAATATTACCTGTCTTATCTTTCTGTGGCTTACTTTTTATTTGAAGCAGTCTATTTTCACCACGAAAGTTTTTAATCTCAAGCTCTTTTTCTGCTGGCCCATTATTTTGAAACAACTCCCAATTGCTTGCAGAAAGCTTATTTGCAGTATCTATATCAAATATATCGTATAAATCCTGATATTCTAAATCACTTTTTTTCTTTCCAAAAAACTTTGCATGAGCTTCATTAACAGTTGCATAAGAAGTAACATTACTTAAAGCCCAAATCTGTGATTCACAATTATTAAGCAAAATTGCTTGTCCACTAAGAGCCTTTTTATATGTTTTTTCCTTTACAATTCTTGCTCTTGTATATGAAAAAGCCTTTGAAATGTCTCTTAATATATTAACTTGATATTCTTCCCATGTCATAGACTTTGATAAACTTTCATGACCTATGAATCCAATTAATTTATTTTCGCTTTTTAATGGAACTATAAGAGATGCTTTGATTTCTTCATTAAAAAAAGCTTCTTTTTCAAATACTGCTTCATCAGGAAATTCGTCTGCATTATTTATTACAACAAAATCCTTATTCTTAATCTCGCGAATCAACCATGGGAGAGCATAAACTACCTCTTCTTCTTCTACCTCCCTTTTTAGCCTTATATCTTTCTTATTCCATTGACATTCTATTTGCATAAAAGTAGGATCTTTAGAAAAGTAATAGATATAAATTCTATCCAAATCAAAAAATAAACCTATTTCTTCTAATGATTTTTTTAACTCAATCTGATAATTAATACTATTTACATCTAAAAGTCTTTCAAAAGTATTATTAATTAATTTCAAACAATCATTGGAATACTTAATATTTATGCAATTGCCTTCACAACTCATAACGTCCTCCTTAAATTTAAAGTTCACAAGTTTGTGTAATAAAAAGAGTTAATTCTTTTAATAAATCAATTTCATAAGGTTCTGAAATTAAATTTCCAAACTTATCATATATAACTTTTACCACAGGTCGCATTGGCATTGAGTTATTTTGCTTTACTACTAAACCTTTTTCATTTGAACTTAAAATAACTGCACTACCTGTTGGAAAAGCAGCTATGTTCATGGTAAATTTTCTTACCATTTCTGTATCAAAATAATTATTGCTCACACCCACAAGATATTCAATAACTTCATGTACATTTTTACTTTCCAACCCGTTCCTGCCTGATATTAAGTTATCAAACACATCACATATGGATACCATCTTTGCAATTTTGTTTATTTCATCACCCTGTAATTTTAAAGGATATCCACTGCCATCACTTCTTTCATGATGCATTAATGCAACTACCTTAACGGATGCACTCCAAATATACTGAGATCCTAAAAAATCATAACCAACTTTTGGATGCATTAATGTAATATATTTATCTAATTCTTCCTTAGTCTCAAAATTATCTAAAAGTTTACTATCATTCATAATTTTTATCTTGCCTATATCATGTAGCATAGCACCTGCAGCTATATCTTTAAGCTTCATAACACTGTATCCCATATGAGTTCCTATTATTGTAGATAATACACAAACATTTACCGAATGGGAATATATGTTGTTATCACTTGCACTTATTTCTGCAACATTTATTAAAACATCTTTATTAGATACTACATCTTCAATTACTGCGTTAACTGAATTCATAACACTACTGTCGTCAGTTTTACCCTCACGGCAATATCTTCCAATCATTTCCTTAACAGCACTTTTACTCATTTGTCTTGTCTTTTCAGAAATACTTTCTTCAATAACAACATTTTTTGATATATCATCATCAATATATACTGAACTAATCCCAAGTTCTTTAATTTTTTCTATATAATAAGGTTTTAATTTTACTCCAACGTTAAGTAAAACTCTACCAAATTCATCATAAATCTGCCTTCCAAGGATTTCATTTCCCTTCAGGCTGGAGACACTAATAACTCTCATATATACCTCCAAATGAAATAATTAATTTTTGCTGAGCAATTAAAAGTCTTTTTTTAAATACTTCTACAATAAAAACACAGCATATTTTTACCTATTAAATCTAAAAGAAATCACTATTTACAACCATTATTATTTAAATATATTAGCACATTCTTACGCTTTTTACTACATAATTAGAATTCATTATTCCACTTGCAATATCTAACAAACTCATACCACATATTTTAAATATGGAAATAGGAACATTATAAAATAATGCCATAATTGTTGCATCTATGTAATAAATTCTACAGTTTAACCCTAATTCCTTTATTTATACAATACATTTCATCTAATTTTTACCTTGTAAATCGAGATTTAATAAAAATATTTTTTTAGATTTGTTACATAAAAAAAATGAGGCTATGGCATTAAGAAATTTATATACAATATATTGCTTTACAAATCAATGACAAATTCAATATATTGTAATATTTATTCTTAATGACAACCTCATTTTCTTTATTTTCTAATAGGAACCCAAATTTCACATCTATAATCTAGTGGTGACAATGCAATTTTAGCTACTTTCTCAATGTCAAACTTTTTAGTAATGTTATCCTCCATATATTTTACTGCCTCATTCATTGCACTAAGCCAATCCATAAAGCCACTCCTTTCTACCTCTATATATTAAACTCTTCCTGAGTATATATCCTGTCTTTAAATGCTATCATAAGACAGATATAATAGTCAAAGTTACCAATTATTTTTAAATTTTGTTTCTATTATTAGTTTACTTTTAAATTTAGTTAACATAATTATTGTATTGTATATCTAATTTTCATAAACCTTTTCATGCCAGATAAAAATATTTATAAAAAGAGCTTATCAAAACTCATATGCATGCATTTTGATAAGCTCACTTTATATATGCTGTTAAATTGTTTTATACTCTAAATCCAGAAACTATTTCTTTTAATTTTCTTGACATTTCTGATAAATTTTCTGTGGTTCTTTCAACTTCATTCACAATGCTCAATTGTTCTTCAATACTTGCGCTTATATTTTCAGTTCCTGCTGCTATTTCACTTGAGTTAGCAGCTACAGTATTTATAGCCATCTCCATTTCTTTAGTACTTTCAACTTGAGTTTCTGTAGATTTATCAATTTCTTCTACTTCATTTACAATCTCCTGTGTATTTTCAATTATATTTTTCATAATTTGTCCAACTTCAGAAGCTTTGTTAACTCCAAGAGATACTTTTTCTTCTACTTTGCTAACTGAACTTACAGCTGAAGCAGATTTTAACTGATTTTCTTTTATTAAATCAGATATTTGCTTGGCTGCAGAATTGCTTTCATCTGCAAGCTTTCTTATTTCATCAGCTACTACAGAAAATCCCTTTCCAGCTTCTCCTGCACGTGCTGCTTCTATTGCTGCATTTAGTGCTAGCATATTGGTCTGTTCTGATATGCCAGTTATAATTTGAATAATATCTCCTATCTTTTTTGAGGAATTATCTAATTCACTTATCATAAAAGATACCTGTTTAGAAGAATCTTCTATGTCTGTTATAGATGAAACAATTTCAGATATTTTAATTGAACCATCCTCTGCTGCTCCTTTTGCCCTTTTACTATTCCTTGTAGTATTTTTGGTTGCTAAAGAAGTTGCTTCAGTAAACCTTGCTACTTCTGCAAGATGTGCTGAAGTTTCTTCGGAAACAGCTGCTCCATCAGAAGTACTGGATGCTATTTCTGAAACAGTTTCTGATATAGTGTTAAGTGACTCTGCAGTAGTTTTTGTTGCCATACTTAATTCCTCACTTGAGGCTGAAATAGTATTTGCAGAACCATATATCTCTTTAATAATCAAATGCAACTTATCAATAAACATATCAAAATTTGAACTAAGCTCTCCTATTTCATCCTTGCTTTCATATCCTATTCTTTGAGTTAAGTCTCCATTATTATTGGAAATCTGTTTTAATCTTTCAGTAACCTTTTTAATTGGAACAACAGTTTCTTTAATTATAATCCAAGATAAAATTCCTGTTATAATCAAGCATACAACTACAAGTGATATTATTATAATCATTGTACTTCCAAAAACCTTTTTACTTATTTCATATGTAGAATTTGCTGATGCAACATGTTTATTTATAATTTCATCAAAAGATGCCACAACAGAAATTTTGGTTTTATCAAGATTAATTGCTTCAGTAGGAGGTCCTTGCTTGGTAATATTTCCAGTTTCAGCTATTTTTATAAAAGCTTCTTCAGCTGATATAAATTTATCATAGTTATCAAGTAAAGTTTTATATTCGCTGTTATTTTTATAATTTTCTAAAGCTTTATCTACAGCTTTTATGTGAGTTGTAAGATCAGCTTTTACAGTCTCTCTTGTCTTATCATCTGTTGCATCCATTAATGAACTAGATTTAGTTCTTATATACTCTATATTGGATTTGGCTTTTTCTAATTCTACAATTGGTGCCAATCTTGATTCACTTAATTGTTTAATTCCATAGTTTACCTTTGATGCTTGTAATATTGAAGTAACACCCAGCAATAAAAGAAAAATAAAGAAACTAGCAGAAAGTAAAGTAATTTTATGTACGATTTTTAAATTCTTAATAAAATTCATGTTGAATCCCCCTCATATTTCATTTGTGTAATTATTTTATGGAAACTTAGTCTAAAAACTGAAAACTTATTTAATCTCCATTTGATGATTTTATTTTATATTGTAAATGTTACAATTTAATCACAATTTCATTGCAATCTAGACTTAATTGTTGCTTCAATCCTGAAATATATATTCCCTGTTATTGCCTCTTTGCAATATATGATGAATATCACCTTTAAAATTACCTCTTTCCTTGTTTGGCATTTATATCAACTCACTTAAGAGTCTTGCCAAATATATTATGTATAATTTAATTATTATGAAAAATATTCAATAAGATATATGGCTGTCATTGGCAATTGGTTAAAACTTTAATATTTAGTGTATATTTCCATATTTTAAAAATACTTGTACAAAGTTATATTGCAAAGTGCTATAATAATTATGTTGAAATCTTAAAAAAATGTTTAAAAAGTTTGTTAAGACCGAAAGGAGAACTTATGAGATTTAAACGAATTTTAGTTCTATGTGCTTCAATTATCCTTTTTCTTCTCTGCTACAGGAGAAGGAGCTCTTTGGTATGGAAATGTTAATTCTCAGGGCACAATTCACGCTGAAGGTTATAAACAAGTTAATGAAAACTCATATGGTGCAGCATTATGTATAAGTGGGAATAAGCTAGCTGTAACTACGTACGATTTACGTGAATTCATTTATTCAAAAATTCATTAAAAGCCTATATAATTAATAATTAAAGAGAAGGTGAAAGATTTGAAATTTGCAATGTCTTATAGTTTTGGCAAAGATTCTGCTCTTGCCATGTATAAAATGATTGAAGCGGGACACGAGCCTATCTGTCTTATCACTGCAATAAATGAAAGGGATAGTAGATCGTGGTTCCACGGCATATCACAAAATATAGCGGAAAAGATTGCCGACTCAATCGGTTTACCGATTATAACAGCCAGTTCTACTGGAGCACAGAAATATGTTGAAGCTTTTACAAATGCTTTGCTACAAGCTAAAACCCTAGGTGCTGAGGTGTGCGTCTTTGGTGATATAGATATAGAGGAGCATTTGGAATGGAATAAGAACGTTTGTAATGCCGCAGAACTTGAATGCTTTACTCCACTTTGGGGAACTTCCAGAGAAACGTCAGTTAAAGAAGAAATTGAATCTGGCATTACTGCTGTTATTAAAGTTGTTGACCATAAGTATCTTGATGATGAATTCTTAGGCAGAGAACTCACCACTGAACTTGTGGATAAAATAAGACAAACCGGAGCTGATGTTTGTGGCAAAAACGGCGAATATCATACTCTTGTAACTTATGCACCGTTTTATAAAGTTCCTGTGCCTATACATCTTGGAGAAATCGTGCAAATTGACGGCTATGGCGCAATAGATATTCTTTGATTAACTAAATAGATTTTGATACATAAGCAGTTCAGCACTTCATGGTGTAGAGCTGTTTTTTTATATTCAGAAAACGAAAAGAGAAATACACATATGATTAGTTTACTTTTAAACTTAGTTAACATAATCTTTGTATTGTATAATAAATTTTTATATAGGATTCAAAACCATGCATTTTTTAAAAGTTTTATTCCATTTTCTATTTTCTCGAAACTTAAATGTCCATATCCCATTAGTACCATATTGTTTTTCTTATAATTATTTTGATCAAAATAATAAAATGATATAGGATAAACCTTAACTCCATTTTCTAAAGCTTTATTTATCAATTCCAATTCATTTAAATTGTTTTTTACCTGAAGTGCAATATTAAGTCCTGAGCTTTCACCATAAACCTGAACATTATTTCCAAATTCTTTTCTTATACAATTTATAAGAAACTTCTGCTTTTTAGCATATATACTTCTCATTTTTCTGAGGTGAGCTTCAAGTAAACCCTCTTTCATAAATTCTGCAATGGTAAGCTGATGAATTTTTGATGCAGTCTGATTTATAAAGCTTCCCTTTTCAATAAAAGTATTCATTATATTTTCAGGTAAAATCATATAACCAATATGCATTCCAGGAAAAAGAGTCTTAGAAAAAGTTCCAAGATAAATTACTCTATTTTCACTATCCAAATTTCTAAGTGAAGGTATTGGATTTACATTATATCTAAATTCACTATCATAATCATCTTCAATAATATATCCACCACACTTATTAATAAAATTAAGAAGTTTTATACGATTTGAAACAGGCATAGACATTCCTAAAGGATGTTGATTAGATGGTGTTACATATATAAACTTAGGATTTATTTTAATCTCCTCAATTTTTTCTATATTCATTCCCATTTTTGTTAATTCAATTGGCTCTATATTATATCCATACCACTCAAAAACCTTTCTTACAGCTGAAAATCCTGGTTCTTCAAAAGCAATATTCTTATTGTTTGATTCACTAAATAAGTCACATAATATTGCCATTAAGGTTTGAGTTCCTGCGCCTATAATTATCTGCTCAGGTGAACAAGCAACTCCTCTTGAATTTTTAACATATTCTGCAATTTGATTTCTTAGTTGAAATTCACCTCTAGGATCTGAATAAGCTAATATATCTATGTTTTCTTTTTTCATAACACTTTGCTCAATTTTCCTCCAGATGGCAAATGGAAAACTTTCCTGATCCACTGAACCAGGCTTAAAATTGCAATGGTATACCTTATCATCTATATGGATACTTTTTAACTTTTTAAGCTTTAAATGTCTATTTTCATTTTTAATAGTTTTTATCTGATGCTCTATAGCTTCTACATAATATCCACTTCCATTCTTACTGTAAATATATCCTTCACATAATAGTTGATCATATGCTGCCTGAACTGTATTTCTACTTATACCAAGTCTATTTTTAAGCTGCATTATGGATTCCAGCCTATCCTCCTTTTTAAGTGTTCCTTCCAGTATAGCCTTTTTGTAGAATTGATATATCTGAATATAAAGTGGTTTTTCATTATGTTTATCAATAAATATTGGTATTTCCATAAAAACCATCCCCCTAAATTTTATAAAAATCGTACCTTTTTATAGTTACAATTTTATAGTATTATTTTATCAAATTTACAAATAAGATTCCATTTGCTTTTCATCAGCAAATCCTGACGCCTATAAAATTTATGGATAGCATATTCTTAAAAACATAGTTGCAAACTTTAATTTAATGATATTAAACAAATTTTAGGAGGAATGATAAATGACTGAATTAATATTTCAAAAAGACAGTTACATAAAGGAATTTGAATGTAAAGTTATTAGTACAGATGAGGCTGAAAATGCCGTTATTTTGGATAGAACAGCATTTTATATAGGGGGAGGTGGTCAACCTTGTGATGTTGGAGTATTAAAAACGGATGTAAATAAGTATGTTGTTAAAAAAGTTAAGAAAAAAGGAAATGATGTATATCACTATATTGATGGAAAACTTCCTGAAGTTAATGAAATATGCACAGGAAAAATAGATTGGGATCACAGGTATAAATTAATGAGAACTCATACAGCTATGCATATTCTATGTGGTGTTGTATGGAGAGATTATAAAGCACAGGTAACTGGTGGAGATATGGATTGTCTTAAAGGAAGAATGGACTTTGAGTTTCAAAACTTTGATAAGGCATTAGTAGAGGAAATTGAAGAGAAGGTTAACAAAGAAGTACAATGCAAAAGAGATATTAAGGTAAATATTTTAGAAAGGGAAGAAGCCTTAAAAATTCCTGACTTAATAAGAACAAAAATAAATCTTTTGCCAGAAGGAATTAAACAAATAAGAACAGTTGAAATTGAGGGATTAGATCTTCAAGCAGATGGAGGAACTCATGTAAAAAATACTTCTGAAGTTGGAAAAATAAAAATAGTAGATTATAAAAGCAAAGGAAAAATCAATAAGAGAATATATGTTGATATAGAAGACTAAATCAAAAGTATTAATAGGGAGGTTATATTATGTTAAAAGAAATACTGTTACTTGGAAATGATGCTTTGTATAAAAAAAGCTTACTTGTTCAAAAGGAAGAACTAGATTCAATAAAAGGAACTGTTTTAGATTTGCATGATACTTTAATTGACTTTCGCAAAAAATATAATGCGGGAAGAGCAATTGCTGCTCCACAAATTGGTGTATTTAAAAGATTAATATATATGTATATTGATAAGCCTATAGTTTTTATTAATCCTATATTAAAATTTGACAACAAGGAAATCATGGAAGTAATGGATGACTGCATGTCCTTTCCAAATCTTTTAGTAAAAGTTAACCGTTATAAGGAATGTACTGTTATGTATAAAGATATAGACTTTATAGACAGAACAATAAAGTTTGAAGGCGATCTATCAGAATTGATACAGCATGAATATGATCATCTTGATGGCATTTTAGCTACAATGAGGGCTATAGACAACAAATCTTTCTATCTAAAAAACAAAGGAGTATAAAATTATGAAAAAAATTGGAATATTAGGTGGAATAAGCTCTGCTTCCACAATTCAATATTATAAAACTATACTTAATATGTACTATGAGAAATTTTCAGATTATTATTACCCTGAAATAACAATTAATAGCTTAAATTTTCAATATTTCACGGATTTAGAAAATGAAAATAAGATTTCTGAATACACAAATTATATTATAAATGGAATCAATAATTTACAAAAATCTGGTGCTGACTTTATTATAATGGCTGCAAATTCTCCTCATTCAGTGTTTCACACTGTAAAACAGGAAATAGATTTACCTATACTAAGTATTGTTGATACAGCTGCAAAAGAATGTACCAAGCTTAAATTAAAAAAGGTGTTATTGACAGGAATAAAATACACTATGCAAAACTCTTTTTATCAAGAAGGATTGAAAGCATATGGTATAGACGTATTAACTCCATCTCTAAAACACCAAGATGAAATAAATTCCATGATTTTTGATGAACTTGTCTTAAATAAAGTAATGAACAATACCAAAAAAAATTTCATTGACATCATATGTCAATATAATGTTGATGGTGTAATTTTAGGGTGCACTGAACTACCACTTTTAATAAATCAAGAAGATATAGATATTCCGCTAATTGACACCATTAAACTTCATTGTAAAGCAGCATTATCATATTCTTTAGAAAAAAGCTAACTAAACCTTACTTTATTACTACTACACAGACAACATCTGCAGGTAGTTCTGCACACAGCACTGTCAAACAACATGTTAAATAAAAACAATTGATAAATTTAATAAATAGCAAAGCAAGGGAAGCTACTAGCTTCCCTTAAAAATTGTATGAGCTCAGTTTAAATATTAAAGTTTTATTTTGTAGCACAATACTACTTTATTGCAAGAATATCACTGCAGATGAGTCATCACTTTTTTTAAATCTAGGAAATTTCACTACATCTGCGTCCTCATTTTCAATGAGTCTTATAGTCTTATATACTTGATGCAATCCTTGTTTTTCAATAATTGAAATAAGGTTATCAGCCTGCATATATTTGTAATTATCAAAAATTGCTGAAAACCCATCTGACATTAATAAAGCCTTTTTACATTCTTCCAAATCCAAATACCCATAAAGGGAATTTTCTACTGCATTTTTATCAAATCCTAATGTCCAGTAACCTTCTGGAGTATTTTTAAGCAATCTATGTTTAATAAGCAGTGGATTTATTCTCTGTCTAGCCTCAATAAAACTTATTCCTTCATTCAACATTAACTTGTTCATTTCAGCTTTAGCTATATTATCTAGTTTATCAAGCAACATCTGTTTAATAATACTTGACTTTCCATTATTATTCTCAACTATAAGTGTACAATCTCCAAGTAAAAAGTATTCTACTTTATTATTGTTAATTCTAATTATAGCTATAGAAGCAGCTGGCAAATCAACTTTATCAGGATATTTTGTTGAAGAAATTTTATTAAATTTATTACCTATAAAATCCATTCCTTTAGAAACAATTTCTTTAATATCTTTTGATTTATCTAAAATATTGTCTTTAAGATAATTATTCCATTCATTAACAAACCAATACACATCACCTTTAGAACCTGTCAGATTAGTTTTGTTAAGTCCTGTTGCACCATCTATAACCCAGCCATAATTATTCTCTGCATAGGCAATATCCTCATTAACTCTATCCTCTGACATGGAAATAAAATCATATGTTGAAAACTTCATAAATCTAACCCCTTAATCTTATTGTATATTATTTTGTATTTATTGCATAACCTCATATTTCCAATAATATATTTTTTATATAATCCTTTATATTATATCATAACTCAACTTTCGTACATGCAAAATTTTCAATTAATATAGAAAATAAATGGAATTTTGGAGGTAAAATTATGAACATTTCTTCTAATTACTATAATTATAGCTATTATAATCAAGCTTATCAGATAAATGCCCTTTCAAACCCTCAATTATATATTACAAGTACACGTACAAGTTCGTCTCCTAATTCAGATTCTTCTGAGGATAAAGTTCAGAAAGTAAGTTCTAAATCCTCTATGCACACTGAATATGATAGCAATCCAAGTTTTTCTAACTTATACTACACTGCAAATTCATTAATAAATTTGCTTAAATTGAAAGGTATTAATTTTTCAAAAAATCCTTAACAATTTAGCATCTGATATAAAATCTTCAAAAAATTCAGATGTAAGATCTCTTATGGGTATTTAAGAAGTATATTATAAAACTAAAAATTTCAAATGCTATTTTGAGTCATTTTACTATAATAAAAAAGTGATAAACAGTTATAAATACCATCATCACTCTATTCAGCATTATATTTATTAATATCTTTTACTTATGACTTTATAAATAATTTAATATACTTCTATTAAACTTTTTTCTTATTAACTCTGTAACCAGTTTTAAAATCCACTATATTCTTTAATGGCTGGTGATTTTTAAAATATTCAAGATTTTCAATACTTATGTTAACAATTCTTCTTAAAGTTTCTGGAAGATGAAAAAATCCTGATATATGAGGAGTAATAACAACCCCTGGTGCATCCCATAATCTATGTTCAGGTGGCAGCGGTTCTGGCTCTGTTACGTCAAGGCCTGCACCACTAATGATTTCATTTTCAAGAGCGTCACACAAATCTTCAGTACATATACAGCTTCCTCTTCCCACATTAAGAATGACTGCATTTTTTCTCATTAAATTAAATTTATCTTTATTAAACAAATGGTGAGTATCCTTTGTCCCAGGAAGACTTAAAGCCACTACATCAGCTTTAGGCAAAAGTTCATCCAAAGCTTCCATTGTATATAATTCATCAATATATTCTGGCTTTTGTCCTTTGGTTCTCTTTACTCCTATGATATAGCTTCCAAGTGCCTTCATTTTTCTAGCAAAATTCCCTCCAATATCACCAAGACCTACAACTAATGTTGTACTTTCTTCTATTGAAGTAACATTTCCTTCATCCTTCCATATATGTTTTTTCTGATTCATATAATATAAATTCAGCTTCTTTTTAATTTCAAGTAACATACCAAGCATATGTTCAGATATTGCAAGACCATAGGCACCTGATGCATTTGTAAGGTATGCTCCTTCAGGAATTACACCAGCTTCGCAATATCCATCAGTACCTGCACTGTTTAACTGAAGCCATTTAAGCTTTTTACTTCCCTTTATGTACTCTGGAGGAACATTTCCAATAATTATATCAGCACTTTTTACAATTTCATCACTAATTTCTTTAGTTGATATAAAAATATACTCTGCTTCTGGCATCTTTGATTTAAGTTTTTGTTTTTCATTTTCACTTAATGGAATTACAACTAAAATTCTCATATAATATCACTTCCTTCTAGTACCATTATACTATAAATACTATTATAAATTTAGTAACTCAACTTTCGCACATATAAAATTTTCACTTAATATTGAAACATTGCTGACTTGTATAAATTCAAAGCTTATTTTGCGTTAGCAAAACAAGCTTAAAAATAAATTAGTTTTCTGACGAAAGGAGGAAAACTCACCTTCATTGTCCTCTGTCAAATGTCATCTGAAAGGATTACTCATTTTCTTCCATAGAATTTATATAAACTTTCCCCCACTCTCCCATAGTTTTCAATACAGGAACAAAAGAACATCCCATTTCTGTTAATGAATATTCCACTCTTGGAGGTACTTCCTTATAAATTTCTCTATGGACCAATCCATCATCTTCAAGTTCTCTTAACTGTTTTGCCAAAATTGGTTGAGAAATCTGTTTGCATAATCTTTGAAGTTCATTAAATCTCCTTGTTTTTTCACTTAAATGAAATAATATTATCATTTTCCATTTTCCAGAAATCAAATATTGTACTGTTGCTATTGGACATGATTTATTAGATTGGGGATTTTTTAATATTCTTCCCATTAAAACCTCTTTCCTCCTCAATAGTACTATTTTGGTTAGTATCTAATAAAAAAGTACGTACTTGAATGATTACATCTATTACCATAATATTATAGTAGCTTATAAAGCAGAAATCAATTTTGAAAAGGAGTATGATTACAAATGGAAATAAAAAAAGTTTTAAATCGTTTTTATGTAAATGACATGGAAAAAGCAATAAAGTTTTATGAAAAAATCTTAAATAAAAAATGCAGCAATATATTTAAATATTCTGAAGCAAGCTTAGAATTAGCTACAGTTGGAAATATTTTGATAATAAGTGGTTCTGATGAAGCATTAAAGCCATTTAAAGACACTCAAGCAACATTTTTAGTTGATTCTATTGCTCAATTTAAAGAATTTTTATTAAATAATGGTGCTACTATTATTAGAGATTTAAAAATAGTACCCTCAGGAATGAATATGACTGTAAAACATTTTGATGGTACGATAATTGAATATGTTGAGCATAAAGCCAATCTTAACTGGTTAATTAAAGACTAAAAGAATCGTATAAACCTTGATCGAAATGAATGAAGAATCTCATAATTATGAGGATTCTTCATTCATTTTAATTTCTTTGCTTCAAACAAGTTTAAGAAATGAAATCAACTTTAACAATAGAGATTGCTAATTAGATTCCAATCCTTGTAAAGAGTTTGGCTTCTTACACTATGACTATAAAGCATTTTGATAATACAATAGTTGGATATGCTTTTATAAGAAATATCGCACTTATTAAAAACATTTCTTTTTATAGAGGATTATGCCACGACATACAGAATAAATATATTATGGATTTAAATGGCATTATATTATTATATAATGCTTATTATTCCTGCACATATACTGCCATCTTGTTTCAATAAAATAGACAACTAGGATTTACTTAAATCGCTATGAACCTACTCCTAACATAAAGTATGTATCCATTAGTTAAGTACATCTAATGAAGGTTGTAAATTATAAAGGAGACAAAAGAATGAAAGACGATATGATGAAAGTATTATCTCTGCTAAATAGTGAAAAAAATTATGAAAGTATTATAGACTTTACTTCAAATATTTTAATGGAACATCCAGATGATATCAAGGTTTACTATTGCTTGGCAATGGCTTATATTGCAAAAGGTGATAAAACTAAAGGATTAAAGCATTTACAGAATTTAATTACCCAATCGTTAAGTGCAAATAAAGAGGATAAGCTTCTTAGACTATTTATAAACCAGGTAATATTACAGACAATACAAATTACAGAACTTTCGCTCCATGGGGGGGATGTGCTGGGAGCGAATACAATTCAAATGGTTAAAGAAGTAAAGCTTTACGCTCATAAACTTGGAGAAAGGGATCTAGAACAGATTGCCGAAAATATTTTAAAAAGGTGGATACATATAAACTCATCCAATCAGCCTATAGTAGCGTTAATTCCCGATTCACCATTAACTCTCCAAGTAGAGCCAACTAATGCCTGCAACTTAAACTGCACTATGTGTCCTCGTAGTAAGATGACCCGCAAGGTAGGATTTATGGATACAGCGATTTTCGATGAAATGCTTGACGGCTGGAAGAATAGAGTAATTGTTAAGCAGATACAGCATTTAATTTTTGGGACTACTTTCCCCCTAATTAAGAGGGGTTCCATTAAACTCTTTTTTATGGGTGAACCTTTGATTCACAATCAACTAGATAAATTAATAGAAAGTGGAAAACAGGCCGGTTGTACTGTTGGAATCCAAACTAATGGCATAACCCTTGTAAATAAAGAGGTCCGTCAAAAATTGTTGTCAGCGAAACCTTCAGTAATAGGAATTTCTCTTGATGGCATAAATGAAATGTCATATGAAGCTGTTAGACAAGGAGCCCGTTTACTGGATATTTACAACGGATTGAAGGCTCTACATAAAGAACGTGAGGAAATGAATTTACACAGAAAGATATGGATTATGATATCTTCTATTATTCCCAAATGGAATCAATCATCACTGGAACACGCACAAAAATTTCTTGAACCAATCCGTCCTTTTGTAGATCATATTGGATTTATTCCTCTAAGCCGTGAACGAGATCCAAAATTTTATGATGAAAACGGTAAAATTATCTTATACAGCAAGCAGCCTATATCCAGTACATCAAAACTGCAATCACTATGTCTAGAACCGTTTACTAAACTCAATGTTCTATGGGATGGAAGTATCACTCCATGTTGTTATGACATTAATTGTGCTATGCCACTAGGTCATATTAAAGATGGTATCGATAATGTATGGAAATCCAGCAAAGTAAAAGAACTTCAGGATGCTCTTTTAAATCAGAATATTAAGAAGTATCACCTATGTTCAGTATGTATGAGCAATACTAAAATATAATGTAAATATTTTGTAACCAAATATAAAACATTTTAATTAAGGAGGAATACTCTATGGAACTTAAAAAGAATCAAACACCTACATGGCCACCAACTATGGAGGAAAAAGAAGAATCTGGTTTTATTGATCGTGAAGTTAAAGGACAACCTTCAACTGAAAGAAACAAGAAAATCAAGCAGCGCTATTTAGATGCAAGACTTATGCTGGACCCAGAATTTTCAATTCTATTTACAGAAAAATGGCGTGAATGTGATGGCCAGCCTGTATTAATACGTCATGCTAAAGCTTATGCTTATGCACTGGAAAATGTCACTCCATCAATTCTACCTGATGAATTAATTGTAATGCAGAAAACCCGTTACACACGTGGAGCACCAGTTCATCTGCAGTACAGTCAGCAATTCTATCCAACTATGTTAAGCCACGCCGAATCTTTAGAAGACAAAAAAATATATGATATAGGAATGGGCGGCGGACGTAAACATGTTGAAATAAAAGGCTTGAAGCAGTGTGGAATTTATGCAATCAAAGATGAGGATGTTCAACCACTTCTGGATGCCTGCAATTACTGGAAAGGCAAATGTATTGATGAATCAGCTGAAAAATTTATTAACGAAAATATGCCCGATGCAGAAACCTTTAATAATGGCTATAAGGTAAATATGTGGCCGTTAAGTGTTGTTTCCATAATGGAAGGCAGATGGGTACCTGCTTATGATATAATCGTAAATCGTGGCCTTCAAGATGTTATCAATGAATGTAAGGAACATATTGCCAACACTTTACCTACTACCTATGATGTTGCAGAAAAAATCTTGTTTTGGAGAGCTTCAATAATCTCCTGTGAAGCAGTAATAAATTGGGCAAAGAACTATGCAAAAAAAGCTCGCGAAGATGCAGACGCTGAGACAGATGTGACACGTAAAAAAGAATTATTAGATATAGCAGAAAGACTTGAATGGGTTCCTGCAAAACCTGCACGTAATTTTATGGAAGCACTTCAATCTGCATGGATAGGACATATTGCTATAGGACATGATTGCTCTGTGGTTGGTCTTTCACCAGGAAGATGGGGACAATTGTTGTACCCTTATTATAAAAAAGATCTTGAAGAAGGAAAGTTAACACGTGCACAAGTTATTGAAGCAATGGAACAAATACGTATCAAATTCTCAGGAAATGAGTACATTGCACCACGTGCATGGTCTGCAATGGCTTCTGGAAATGCATACCAACACCTGGTAGTGGGTGGTGTAGATAAAAATGGTATGCCAGCAGAAAATGACCTAGAATTTGATATTTTACAAGCCGGCATTAATATGCAGACAATACAGCCAACCCTTGGAGTACAGGTCAGTTCAAAGACCAGCAATAAGCTGATGATGAAGGCTGCTGAATGCTGCAAAAGTGGCGGCGGCTATCCAGCATTCTTCAATAACGACATCAGCATTCAGCATTTACTAACTGATGAAAGCGAAGAGGATATCACTTTAGAGGATGCAAGAGATGTAGCTATTGCAGGATGTGTTGAAATCGGAACACAGGGAACTTCACATGGTATCACACATCCAGCATTCTTTAATGAACCAAAGATTCTTGAAATAGTTCTTAATGATGGTGTTGATCCAAGAACAAATGTAAGATGCTATGATTCTCTAGGAGAAATAGACAGTTATGAAAAGCTGTGGGATTCATGGTGCAAGGTTGAATCAAAATATCTTAAATTTTACATGGATTCATGGAACTATACGGTACAAATGCGTCGTGAAATAAATCCTCTAGTATTTTCTTCGGTGTTAATGAAGGATTGTGTTAAGACTGGTAGGCCTATGGACGAAAATGGATGCCGTTATAATAAGTCAGTAACCTTATTGAATTCAGGAATGGTTAATGTAGCAAACAGTTTTGCTGCTATAAAAAAGTGCGTATTTGAAGAAAACTTATTTACTATGGATGAATTAAAACAATCTTTGAAAGAAAACTTCGGCTATGAAAAATCAGATAATCGTACATCCATGCTTGAACAAAAACGAATTGATATGAAATGGGCTAAGATTCATAAATTATGTCTTGATGCACCAAAGTTTGGTAATGATGATGATTATGTTGATAGCATTTTTGTAGATTTATGGCAGCATTATAAAGATGTAGTTTCAAAGCAAACAACTTATTTGGGATATCATTGGGTTCCGGCAGCGTTATCCATATCATCACACGGTCCATTTGGTCGTGTATGTGGAGCAACACCTGATGGAAGGTTAGCGGGTGTAACATTGACCGACGGCATACTTTCGGCAACTCCAGGAACTGACGTTAATGGTCCTATGGCTCTATTGAATTCTGGGGTTAAACTGGATTGCACTGATATGCGTAGTGTACAGTTGAATATGAAATTTCATCCTAACGCTGTTAAAGGCACTGAAGGATCGCATCATCTTGTAGACCTAATTAGAGGCTATTTTAGCAATGGTGGTTACCACATTCAGTTCAATATAGTGGACTCCAAGATGCTTAGAGATGCACAAGCGCATCCTGAAAACTACCGTGACTTAATTGTCCGTGTTGCCGGTTTCAGTGCATATTGGGTTGAGCTTGGCAAACCAATTCAAGATGAAATTATAGCCAGAACAGAATATGGAACATCAGTATAATAATATTAGATAATATAATTATGGGATGGGCTGTATATACCCCATCCCACATGTATCAAGGAGGGAATTAAAATAGCGAATAAAACAGGAACAGTCTTCGATATTCAAAGTTTTTCAGTTCACGATGGACCGGGCATTAGAACTATTGTATTCTTGAAAGGATGTCCACTAAACTGCTGGTGGTGCTCAAACCCTGAGGGCCAAGCTGCCCTTCCGGAAGTTGGCTACCATGTTGATAGGTGTCAACGCTGTATGTCCTGCGTAATAGCTTGTAAAAATAAAGCTATAAAAGAAATTACTGAATTAACGGCAAATGGAGATTGTATTAAAATAGATAAAGAAAAATGTAAAAAATGTTTGACATTTGATTGCGTGAATGCCTGTCCGAATAAAGGATTAGTTACCTGGGGAAATTTAAAGACAGTTGAAGATGTAATGAAATATATAAACCGCGACATTTCATATTTTAGAAAAAATGGTGGCGTTACGTTATCTGGTGGAGAGCCTTTATATCAGCATGACTTTGCTTTAGAAATACTGAAAGCATGTAAAGAAGATTATATAAATACAGCAATTGAAACTACACTTTATGCACCTTTTGAAGTTATTGAACCTTTTATACCTTTTGTAGATTTGTTCTTATGTGATATTAAACAAATGGATAATTCAAAGCACAAAGAATATACAGGGGTATCCAATAAAACGATATTAAGTAACATTTGTAGTTTAGCTCAGAAAACCAAAAATATTTTAATAAGAATCCCTTTAATTCCAGGATGTAATGATGATATTTTAAATATTAAAAACACATCAAAATTTGCATATGATAATGGGATAAATAGAATAAATATATTACCTTACCACAATCTTGGACAAAGCAAGTATGATAAATTGTGTAAAGAATATAAATTAAAGGATACAAAATCCCCTAAAGCTGATAAATTGGAGCACTTAAAAAAGGTAGTAGAAGAACAAGGTGTCAAATGTATCATCGGATAAAATTAACTCTATCCATTCTGAAGTAATTTAAAAAACTCAAAATAACCGTTACCAATGGATACTCACAAAACTACCACCGAATCAACATGCCACTTACTTAAAACCAGTAAATATCCCATAAAACTTTATTAAAAAATACCCTCATATCACATTTATGACATGAGGGTATTTCCACTCTTTTTAAATGTTTTTCACTAAATAATTCAATCTTGTTTAATGGTTTCACAACACTTTGAATTAATATGTAAGCCATAAAAATTATAACTAAAAGTGCTATAGCTAAGTTCTAGTCATATATCAATTTTTCCTTGGAAATTCTATATATATAATTGTACCAACACTCAACTTACTTTTCACATTAATTTCCCCTTCATGTGCCTCTATTATTTGCTTTGCAATTGCCATTCCAAGGCCTGAACCTTTAACACTTATAGAACTTTTAGTCCCTCTATAATATCTTTCAAAAAGCTTTTTCACTTCTTCTTCTATCATGCCTTTTCCATTGTCCTCTATAGTTATATATATTTTGTCATCTTCTCTTACAGAAACTTTTATTATAGTATCTGGAGCATTATGAATTACTGAATTATATAAAAGATTAGTAAAAGCTCTTCTTAAAAGTGTATTATCAAAATTAAAGTTTATCCTGTCTTCTGTACAATTAAACATAATATTTCTTTCTTCATATTTAGGATGGTTCAATATGTTTATAATTACTTCCTTTAACAAGCGTACTAAATTTTCCTCGCTGCGATTTACAGGAAGCATGCCATTTTTTAATTGATATGTAAAATTCAAATTTTCAACTATACTCTCTACATTTTCTGCATTTCTAAGTATTACTTCTCCATACTTTTTTACATCCAAAAGACTAACCTCATATTTAAAATCAGTTAATATTTCCGCATAACCTTTTATTGGTGATAATGGAGTTTTTAAATCATGAGAAATATTAGCTATCCATTCTTCTCTTAAAGCTTGATTTCGTCTTCTCTCTTCTTCACTAGCTTTAAGTTTATTATCTAAAAGATTAAGACTGTAAAATAAATCCTTATACATACCTTCTTCCTTTATAGGAATATAAGCATTTGAAGCAAGCCTTTTTATAGATGTTGTTATATTAGATAATGTACGATTCATCCATATACCATAAACTGCAACAAGCAGTATAAGCAATATAAATAAACCTAGTATAATGAACTTAATCTTGGCAAACTTATCATAATTCACATACATAATAATTTTTGATATTTTCGCAGGAAAACCTATAATGTATGTCCATTTTTCTCCTCTGTTATTAACACTTCCAACAAACATAGTATAATCCCCTGAACTGTATCCATTTTTGTACAATTGAACTATATCTATTGGAGAGTAGTGTTTTAAAGCTCCTTTAGGTTCATTATATTCTAACGTTACATCTCCATTTTTATCAATAATTTGAAAAGAAAGTTTGTACTCTTTCAATTGACTTACTGCTGAATCTGTAAGCTTTGGTTTTCCTTCTTCAAAACTAATTTTTTTATAGAAATTTGATGTAAAATATGCCGGCCAGCTGCTCCAGTTAGCATAACTGCTTTCATTGTACATATTAACATTTAATATATACAATACTATTCCCATAAAAATTGAAATTAAAATAAGAAGACCAATAAAAAATTTAAAATATAAGTTAAATATTATTTTATATCCTGATTTTTTCATTTTATTCCTTCCTTTTTACAAGCTTGTACCCAAGTCCTATTACAGTAACTATAATTTCTGGTTTAGAAGGATTCTCCTCAAGCTTTTCTCTTAAATGTCTTATGTGAACAGAAATTGTATTATCATACCCAATATAATCCTCTCCCCATACTACCTCACAAAGTCTTTCCTTATTAACTATCTTGTTAGAGTTTTCTGCTAAGTATAAAAGAAGCTTGTATTCTTTTGCTGTAAGCTTTACCTCTATATCCTCTTTATATACCTGGCTGTGCAGCTTATCAATATTAATGTTACTAATTTTTATATTCTCATTTTTATTATCACTTACTTCCTTTATACCATCATACTGCTGTCTCCTAAACTGTGCCTTAATACGAAAGGCAATTTCCTTTGGACTAAAAGGCTTAGTAATATAATCATCTCCACCCATGCTCAACCCAAGAATTTTATCAACATCACTATTTTTTGCAGACAAAAATAAAATTGGACAGTAAGAAAACTGCCTTATCTTTTTGCATACCTCTATTCCATCAATATCTGGAAGCATTATATCCAGCACTACTATATCAGGCTTTTCATCCTCACATATCTTTATACCATCTAAACCACAGTGAGCCTTTCTGATATTCTTAAAGCCTTCCTTTAACAAAATATCTTCTATTAAGTCTGTTATATCTTCTTCATCATCTATAAGTAATATTTTTTTATCTGCATTATTTACTAAATTCACTCTAAAACACCTCTTTGTTATTGAATTCTTCCGCAAAAAGCTCAAGTCTCAAACTTAGTGAGACTTGAGCTTTTTTACTTTACAAAACTAGATAAATATATTTATAGACCTATGACCTCTTTTAACTTATTAATTTCTTCTATGCTAAGTTTTGTGTACCTTACTATTTTCTCTATATTCTCATTATCTAGCAACATATTTTTAGCTATTTCTATTGCTTTACCCTTTTCAGCTTGATCCCTAGTTTCTTTAATAGCCTCTTCTTTTTCTTTTTCAAATATTTTTTCTACCTTAGTCATTTTTAACCAACTCCTTACCACATTAGCATATTCTTCATCAATAAACTTATCTGTAGAAGTTAAAACTCCTGCTATAATGAAATACTGATTTTTTTCGTCATTTACTTCTTTAGCTAATTCTATGGTATCCTTAATAATTTCATGCTTATCCTTTTTGCTTCTCATTAGTGGAAGTAATATTAAATTCATAAGATCAATATCTTCTAAAATTTTGCCTTCTTTAATCTTACTTTCAACATCTTTATATATAATATCTCCATCATAATTTTTCATAAATACAGATTTTACATTTATTCCAACACTTCCTATATTAAAGATGTCTTCTGCTTTTTCAATATTGCTTGCATATATTACTGCCACATTTACTTTTTTAATATCTTTATTTTCTTCATAATACTTTCTTGAAATTCTCAAAACATAGTCAATATATTTATACATGTTCTCTGTTATTCTATTATTGCTTTCATATTCAAGCAAAAGTATTGAACCATCTTCCAGTAAAAATACACTGTCAGCTCTACGCTCATCTGCTTTTACTTCTGGAAATTCATTTGGAAGCATTTCAACTATCTTAGGATAATCCAATCCATACATAATTAATGCCTTATCTTTAAACATTTCACTTAAAGTCTTAAAAAGTACATCTTTTGCTTGATATGTTATTCCTTTTGCTGCCAAAGCTTCATCTCCTTTTAAATTAATTATACAAAATAAACTTTAGATTTTCTATAATTTTCTTTATATTATCCCTATCTATATATTCTCTCATTACTAACAACGTTGATACATATAAATCTAGATATAGTCCAATATGTTAAATCTATAATCATTATTTAAAGAGTAACCAATCTTTATATGTGAGGTTTTCTTACATATCATTAACATACCGCACTTTTGCTTATAATTTTCATATAAGATTTAACAGAAAGAAGATAAAAGCATAAATAAATTACTGCATATACTCCCATGGTCATACCCATCCATTCCATCTGTGATATTGAAAAGCCGCAGAGATATTTCATATAGGCTATAAGTGGAAATATACTATGAAGAATACCAAATAGAAGTGGCATTGCAAAAATAAATCCCAATTGCTTTGATATAATTCTTAAAGTCTCTTTTTTAGTTAAACCTATTTTTGAAAGTACAGAGTATCTATTCTTATCTTCATAGGCTTCTGTTAATTGCTTATAGTACATTATACTTCCAGTGGAAACAACAAAGAGAATACCTAGGAATGCACCTATAAACACATAGCTTCCATACAAAGTATGAACCTCAGTATACATGTCATAGTAAGAAGAAAAAATCCTGCCCTTGGGCATCATTTGGGAAACCTCTGTAACAACATTTCCACTTTTTAATGCATTATCAAAATTATATGCTCTTATAACAGTTGTATTATTTCTATTCTCATCTAAAAGCTTATTAAAAAATGTATCTGGTACTACTATAGTTGTTTTTTGAAGTTTAACTCCTAAAACACATTTCTTACTTGAGTCGGAGATATCAAGTTTATAGGCTTTCTCTCCAATAGTTGCATTAAGTTCATCACCTGCAAGTCTTCCTCTTGCTTCAAGTGAATTACTTACTTCAATGAAAAAGCATTGATTTTCTTTATTAATTTTAATGTCCTTAGCTCTATCAACAACATCTGTACCATCATTAAAACCTGAATTATTTACAATATCCTTGTATTCAGAGGCTGATATTACAAACATATCAAAAGGAGCCTTTAAATCTTTTCCAAAGGGACCCTTATATTTTTGTGTAAGTCCACTTCCATTTATCATTACAATATCTGTTTTATAAGTTGTTTTAATCTCTTTATGATTATTAATAGCAGCTTCAACTTTTTTATTTAATTCCTCATTGCCACTTTGATACATTATTGAAAAAGGACATCCATTGGGTGCAATTTTATCAAGGGTCATATTAAGACTAAAGGTAAAACATAATGCTGTAATGGCAACACCAGAAATAACTGCTATGGTTGCCAGGAGATTAGAATTTCCTTTAATTCTATAGACTATTTGAGATACTCCTATTAGATTTTCTCCTTTATAATAAGCTTTTTTATTCTTCTCAAATAGCTTAAAGATATAAATTATTAGATTGTCAAACAATATATAAGTTCCTGCAACAACGAGCAGCGTTATAAGAAAACCCTTATACGTCATTTGGACTCCTCCAGACTCCAAATTCATTTTTAATACACCAATATATCCGCTAATCACCATTATTAATGATAATAATGCTAGAATCTTAGAAAATTTAGGCTTCTTCTCTCCTTCTTTAGCCGCGTGTATAAGCTCTATAAGCCTGAACTTATATATTATTCCATAAGCTTTTATGGAGTTTAACAAAAATATAATCATAAAAACAAGAATTGTCATTAGTATAGATCTAATATCAAAGGTATACTGTATAGGCTTGTTTGATTTCATACATACATTAAGCATTTTTAAGAAGAACCTGGAGGTAAATGCTCCTAAGGGTACACCAACAATTAAGGCTAATATCCCTAGAAAGATATTTTCAAAGAACATCAATGTGCCTATTTCCTTCTTCTTCATACCAAGCAGTGAGTATATAGCAACTTCTTTCTTTTTATTTTTTATAAAAAAGCTGTTGGCATACCATATAAAAATAGCTGAAAATATTATAACTACAAAAGCTGCAGCTTTAAAAATAGCTCCAACCTTAACCCTATCTGAACTAAATGAATGTATTTGTTTACTATAATACATAGAATAAAATATCATGAGAATGAAAATTGAAGTTAATGTACTTATAAAATAAGAAACATAATTTTTAAAATTGTGTTTAACATTGTTTATTCCAAGATTAAATAGTGTCACTTTCAGTACCTCCTATTATATTTAAAAATATGGTGTTTAGTTACCTTCTGCTTTTAAGCACTTTTTATCCGCCATCTACATTGATAACCACACCATTCTTTGTATGAAACTCCATATGAATCTAAGAATCACTTGATGATTTTCATATATGATTTAACCGAAATCATATAATAGCATAAATAAATTGCAATATAAACTAATACTATTCCACCAACACATTCTACGATAATTTTAGCTTCGCTGGCAAAGGCAATAAATATATATAAAGCTGCAATACTATGAAACAAACTCACTAAAACAGGCAATCCAAATATTAGTGCAAGTTGCTTAAGAACAGTATGTCTTTTTTCCTTCTTACTAACACCTATTTTCTTCAATATACCGTATCTTTCCTTATCCTCATATGCTTCCATAAGTTGTTTATAGTAAAGTATACTACCTGTTGAAAGTATAAATAAAATTCCAAGAAACGCACCAATAAACACATAACATCCATATACTCTATAAGAAATACTATAGGCATCATAAAATGAATCAAAGTATCTATCCTTAGTAATTACATGACTTAATTCAGAAACAAGCTTCTCAGAATTTAGAGAATTATCTAGCATATATCCTCTTATTTTAGTAGTATTATCTTTATTACTATTAAGTAATTTATTAAAAGTATCATCTGTAACAACAAGCATGGTTTTTGCAAAATTTTTTCCCACAACACCCTTACCATCAGAATCTATAATATTTAAATTAAATTTATTACTAGAGTCTTGAACACTGACCTTCTCTCCTTTGAGCCTTCCATGTTGACTTTCATTAGTAACCTCAATAAAAAAGCACTGATTATCATTTGTAAAGTTTAAGCCTTTAACTACCTGAAAGCCATCAACAGAGTTAGTCCTACTCATTTCCGAATTATTCATAATTTCGTTATATTCACTTTTAGACATTATATATGCATCAAAAGGTGCCTTTAAATCCACACCATAAGGTCCCTTATACTTTGATGTAAGTGCTTTCACATTAATCAGCTCTATATCTGACTTATGAGTAACCTTTACTTCACCATGCTTATTTATTATTTGTTCTACTTTATTGTTTAAATCTACATCTCCACCTTTATACATTAATGAAAAAGGCGATATATACGAAGGCATTTTTTGCAAAGCTACATAAAAACTAAATGTAAAACCTATTGCAGTAAGTGCAACCGCTGACACTATTGCTATAGTAGCAAGAGTATTGGAATTTGCTTTTATCCTATATAGTATTTGAGAAATGCTTATAAGATTTTCTCCTTTATAATACAATTTTTTATTTTTTTTAAGCTTATTAAGCATTACTATAATAAAATTATTAAACAAAATATAGGTTCCTGAAATTACCAATATCAATACAATAAGTGCAAAATACATCATTTTGCTTCCACCTTGAAGAATTTTAGTAGAAGCAATAAAATATCCAAGCAAAATCATAATGATAGATATTAGTGCCTTTACTTTTGAACCTTCAGGCACCTTTTCAGCTTCCTTATCTGCATGTAAAAGTTCAATAAGGCTAAATTTGTATATTACCCTATACGCCTTAATTGAATTAAATACGAATAAAGCCATAAATATTATAGTTGTAGCAATTACTGCCCTTATGTCTAAAGTAAAGTATGCAACAACACTAGCCTTCATCATATTTACAAGAAGCTGAAAAAGAAATTTTGAAGCTATAACACCTAATGGTACTCCTATAATTATTGCTAATACTCCAAGAAACATATTTTCACAAAATAATAGAACTCCTATTTCTCTTTTTTTCATGCCTACAATGGAATATATAGCTATTTCTTTTTTTCTGCTTTTTATAAAAAAACCGTTAGCATACCAAATAAAAAGAGCTGAAAAAATTATTACTATAATTGAAGCAACTTTAAACACAGTATATAACTTTAGTCTTCCACTACTATAACTTTCCATTTGCCTATTGAAATAAATAGAAAAAAATACAAAAAGTATGAAAACAGAAAATGCAGTACTAATAAAATAAGAAACATAACTTTTAAAATTGTGTTTAACATTGTTTATTCCAAGATTAAGCAAGCTCACTTTCAGTACCTCCTATAGTAGAAAGAGTGCTTAGTATTTTATTATAGAAATCTTTTCTACTGCCTGTTTTCTCAATCTCAGTATCGAGTATTCCATCCTTTATAAATATAATTCTGTCACAGTAGCTTGCTGCAAATGCATCATGAGTTACCATAACAATTGTTGCTTCATTATCCTTATTTAATAAAGAAAGATTGTTTAAAAGCTCTGTTGAAGATTTTGAATCCAGTGCTCCTGTAGGCTCATCTGCAAAGACTATTTCTGGATCAGTTATTATAGCTCTTGCAGCTGCAGCCCTTTGCTTTTGACCTCCTGAAACTTCATAAGGATATTTTCCTAGTATATCTTCAATATTCAAAATGCCGCTGATTTTTTTTAATTTTTCTTCCATAGCTACCACATCTACCTTAGATAAAGAAAGTGGCAAAATAATATTCTCTTTTAAGGTTAAAGTATCAAGAAGATTATAGTCTTGAAAAATAAATCCAAGCTGCTTCCTTCTAAACATTGATAGTTCATCTTCATTAAGATTTAAAAAACTTTTTCCTCCAAGTGTAATTGTTCCTGAGGTTGGACTATCAATGGTGGATATTACATTTAATAATGTGGACTTACCTGCTCCTGAAGGTCCCATAATTCCAAGAAATTCACCCTTCTGAACAGAAAAACTCACCCCATTTAATGCATTTGATTTACTTCCTCCATTTTTTGAACCATACTCTTTTTTTACATCTCTAACTTCCATTATATTCATAGAAATTTCCTCCTGTATTCCTCATATTGTACTAAAAGATTATCAATCCTCTAGTTCCTTGAATTTGACTTCTATTAGATTGTATATGTACGAGTTTAAGGTGGATTTAAAATGATCTTAATTTCATCTTAAGTTTATTTGACTTAAGTGGAAATTACTCAGCTTGAATTATTGTCATAAGAAAAAACTGAGTAATCATTTTATTTATAGTGAAAGCTTTATTAATGTAATAAAAAAATTCTTACATATTGATAAATGTAAGAATTTTTTATCTTTAATTAGATATTTTTAGAAAATTTATTCTCAATTTTAATTGTGCAATTTCCTCATTTAATAAGATTCAAAATTAATTCGTATACACCTGGAACTAAAAGCGCTGGCAGCATATTTCCTACATTAAATTTCTTTCCAAATGCAATATTTACACCAACACAAAAAATAAGTGCTGCTCCTACAAAAGACATATTTTCAATTAGTGTATTTCCTAAAAAAGGACCAATAAAAACAGTAAGAAGTGTAATACCTCCTTCATACACAAAAATTGCAGCAGCAGAAAACATAACACCAAGTCCATGAGTGGAAGCAAAAACCAAAACTATGACAAAATCTAAAATAGATTTTGCAAGCAGCATTGAATAATCGCCATTAAGTCCATCCTGTATGGAACCAACTATGGCCATAGCTCCTACACAAATAATAAGCGATGTATTAACAAAGCCTTCTACAAACTGATTGTCCTCTTTTGCTTTTGCAATAGTTTTAATTTTTTCACCTAAAGCATCCAGCCATTTTTCAATATCTAATACCTGTCCAATAAATCCTCCTATTACCAATGAAAAAATCAAAAGCATAGTTCCTTTTGTTTCTATCTTTCCGCCATGTATAGTAATCATACCCTGCAAAGTTCCTGCAATGCCGATAAAAATTACTGCTACACCACAAGCCTGCATCAAAATATTTTGCATTTTTTGTTTCATTCCATTTTTAAGAAACAAACCAATACCACTTCCAATGATTACAGCTATAGTATTTATAATTGTACCTAATCCTTTCACAATATCCTCCTTTTATCCTTCGTATATCAACAGCCTTCTATTAAGTTACTATTTAACTCTTGCCATCGGTATTGACTTTATTCATTTTAGATTATATCATTAATGCTATGATATGAAAATTTAATATATTTAATATTATCATTAAAAATTTTTTATGGATGGTGAATGATGGAATTAAGGGAGATCAATACATTTCTTGTGGCTGCTGAAAAAATGAACTTTTCCAAAGCAGCACAGCAACTAGGTTATACCCAAGCAGCCGTCACAATACAGATTAAGCACTTAGAAAAGGATTTAGGAGTTCTTTTATTTGATAGAATTGGAAAGAGCGTATATCTGACAGATAAGGGAAAAGAATTTCTTACATATGCCCGAAAAATTTTATTTTATACAGAAGAAGCAAAAGCAGGACTTAATAATGAAAAGTTATATTCAGGAGTTATTAAAATAGGTACTTCTGAATCTATTTTATCTACTTCATTTCCAAAGATAATTAAGAAGTTTCATCAGATACATCCTAACATGCATATTTGTATAAAAACAGGAACTCGAGACTTTATCTTTGATTCAATGATTCATAATGAATTAGATTTAGCTTATATTATTGATCAAAATGTGATTGACCATGAATGGATTGGAAAAAACATTCAGGAAGATAAAGTATATTTTGTTGCTTCTCCAAAAAACTATTTAACTCAAAAAAAAGAAGTCTCCATTGAGGAAATTTTAGAACAGGAACTTATTATGACAGAATGCAATGTTGGTTATAGTTACGAGCTTTCTAAGCAACTAGCTCAAAAAGGTCTTTACTTTCATCCTTATTTGGAAATTGGTAATACAGATCTCATACGCTCTTTTATAGTGGAAAACAGAGGAGTTTCATATTTGCCGCTTTTTATTATAAAAAAAGAGATAAAAAATGGCACTATTGCTCCAATAAGAATACCAGAATTTGAAGTTAGTGTTTACCGTCAGTTATTTTGGCATAAGGATAAATATATTACCAAGCCAATGAATGATTTACTTGAATTAATTAAAAATATAAAATCATAACTTTATATAAAGCTAAAGGTCCGAAACTTAAGTTATCTGGCAATATAAAAAGAGAAGGTATATTTTTACCTCCTCTTTAAAATTTAAAACATATTAAATTTTCTTTCATGGTATAACTAAAACATACCTAATCTTAATTTATAATTTCAAAGGATATTTTCCATAGGTTCTTCCAGCTTCCATAAACATTTCAACCTTTTCTATTGGGGTATTCATTGGAATTTGACAACCTGTGCTCAAAACATATCCTTTTTTAGAATCGTGTCCTTTTCTAATACATTCTTTAACTGAGTTAAAAATGTCTTCTTTTGTTCCTGCATATACAACATCCACTGGCGGAACATTTCCGGTAATAACCACTCTATCTCCCATAATTTCTTTAGCTTCTTCTAAATCCTCATAATTATCAATACTGAAATTAGAAATACCTGCACTTACAACATCTTCCCAAATGCCTTTGCTCTTACCACAGATATGTATTGCAGGAGAACTTCCTGTTTTTTCTTTTATTCTATTAATATTTTTCTTAAGAGCAGGTAATGAAAACTCTCTAAATTGTTTTGGGCTTATAAGGCTATTAGATGAAACTGGATCTGCAAATCCAATAGATACACCTAACTTAGACACTTCATCTATATATCTATTATTACATTCTGCTACTATATCCATTAAAGTATGAACCTTTTCAGGGCACTTAATCATCCATTTCAATAGGTTTTCTGTTCCTACTACAGAAGCCGCAACACTAAAAGGTCCTGACATAGCAGCACCAACATCTACTTCATCTATAAGTGCACTCTTAGTAAGTCTTATAGCTTCAATTAAAACTGGCAAGTTACCATCCTTTAGAGGATCAATAATTTTAAGAGACTCTATTTCCTCTACAGATTTGATTGCTGGTTCTATTAAATAAGAGATACCATAATCTGGATAACCCACTTTGGCTCCCATAGCCTCTGCAATTCCCCTAAGACTAGTGGATATACTTGCACCATCATGGCGAAGTGTTTTAAATAAAGCTATTTCTAAATCCGCCATAAGTTGTGCTGAATGATAGTATTCTCTAGCTGTAACTCCAATAAAAGGTACCATAGTAACTCCCATATCAGGAATACATATTATTCTATCAATTTCTTCTCCTTTAGAAAAAGCTTGTACTCTTTCTTTTGGTGTCATTTCTTCCTTAATCAATTAGATCAACTCCTTATCTTATATCCATATCTGAATTCTATCATTACAGCGATAAACTTTCTATAATCATATTAAATATTAATAGATTAAACCTTTTATATAAGATTTTAATATAATGATTATTGTTTAAGCCACCCTTTTTAGGGGTGGCTATAAGTATTTCATCTATTTATTTTGGTAATTTACTTAAAAGATTTGCATAATCAATATACCAATCTTTAACGTTACCAAATGTACCTACTATGTCCATATGGTCTGCATTTATAATTCTAGGCATTTCATTCCATTGCCCCATTTTAGCACTACCATTATATTTCTCAATAACGTCATTAGAACCTAATTTAGGTCCATTTTGACTAATACAGTTTACCACACCATCACTTGGAAACCATTTCTTATCAATTGTAGGAAGATCTTTTTCATTACGTGAATATCTACCCATTAAGTTTGCAGTTACATAAAATAAAGGATTCATTGGACCAATTTGAGCTAAGGAATGACCTGTAAGTATAGATTCTGTAGTTGCTTGTGTTGTCCAGGAAAAATAATATACATCTGGTTGAGCCTTTACCCATGTATTAAGTTCCTGTGCACCTTTTGTTGATAAATCATAAGTTGATATATCCTTTGTACTATTCCAAATATCGCTTTCTAAAACCTTTTCAATGTAATCATATTGAGATTCTCCCTGTTGCTTTTTTAATCCCCATTGGTCTAGTTTAAAGTCATATAATGAGCTGAACAAATCGTTTTTACCAGTTATTGTTCCTAATATACCAAATGTAGAACTTAATAAATCTTTTGCTGGCATTAAATCTGATAAGGTTGTACCATCATTAGGTGTGGAAATAGTAGTAACACTATGAACCCAATGCTTTTCACCTTTAAATAATGGTGAAATATTTTCTTGACCACAGTTCATTTCATCTTTACTACCCTCACTTAGCAATTGTGTAAGTGTACGTACAGTTTGTCCACCCATACTATGACCTATTAAATGTATTTTATTTCCATTGCTTATATTTTTATATATACCTGGATATGTTCTTCCATATCTATTATGCTTAAATTTTTTTGAATGAGCTTCTCCATAATCTACTGTTCCTCCTGCTATGTAGGCATAAAGTTCACAAGCTCTATCCCAATTACTAGCTACTGGACCTACTGTTGCTGTATAAGTGTTATGGCCTGAAGCATTTAACTTTTCTTGAAGATCAACTATTCCACCCCAATATTTATATCCTAATAATTCATCTCTTCCAAACCCCATAAAACCATGAACTAAGATAATTGGATAATTATTTCCCTGTAAAACATTTTTAGCAGTAATTTCCGGAAACTTTAATGGAGGCATTTTATCCACATCTTCTTCTTGTTTAACTTCTTTTTCCCCCAAGTCTATTGAATTGTTTATTTCTTCTGATGTGTGTAAACTTATTGTATCTTTTGTATCCTTTACTTCCCCTTTAACGGTAGCTATTTCTACACCATGTGTTTCTTGTCCCTTTGGTTCAGCTGCTCTTACAGTCATTGAAAAGTTTATTAGTGTCATAGAAAATGCTAACAAAATAACAGTTGATATTTTGGTTAAAATTTTTTTCATCCTACATTCCCCCTTAATTTAATTTTTAAGTAAATGTTAATAATGAACAAATCATTCTTTTCTCCGCCTCCTTTTATTTTATGAAACTGTTACCAAATATATGCAATTATATATTAATTTTGTAATTTAATCAATACTTTACTAACATTATTTTTAATTTTATTGACACTAAGTATGCAAAAAACATTTAAAATAAATTCTTGCTTACATTTTATTAAAGATACATTAGCTTTATTTAAATTCAAAGAATCAAGCAAGGAATCGTTAATTTCACTTACATTAAAAGCAATAAATCGTCAATATTATGCATTTTTTCTTGACAAATGTCGAAAAGTATGGCAAATTTAACTGTATATTAATTTTTCCAGATATAGATTTATTTAAAATTCACAATTGTATTTAAGAAAGGATTTGATTAAATGAACAAAATAGTAATGAAGGAAATGTCTATTCAGGAAGCAAAAAACATTGGAATAGATAACTGGGATATATGGGAATGTGAAGCTAGTGTTTTTGATTGGGAATTTGAAGAATTAGAAACATGTTATATTTTTGAGGGAGATGTAGTTGTAACTTCTGGAGATGAATCAGCTCATATCAAAGAAGGAATGTTAGTATCTTTCCCAGCTGGCATGAAATGCACATGGAATGTAAGTAAAAAAATTCGTAAAGCCTATACTTACAATTATAAAATAGACTAAGTTCAAATATCCATAAAATAAATAAAAAAAACCTCCTTTGATTAGATATACTTTGATAAAGAATTATCTAATCAAAGAAAGTTTTTTATTATTCTACTTTTTCTAAAATACTCCTTCCCAAATCTCTGCATCTATTTAATCCATCTTCATCTGGATTCCACAATTCTCTGATTCCTTCGTTTGCTATATCAAACCCAGCCTTACTTAATTCTTCAGTAATTATTTTTGTACATTCGCCACTCCATCCATAACTGCCAAAAGCCACTGCTTTCTTTCCCTTAAATTCAAGTCCTTTAATTATTTCTAATATGGCAGCTGTTGAAGATAATATTCCTTTATTTATTGTTGATGAGCCAATAAACACTATCTTTGATTTAAATACTTCCGTGATAATATCATTTTTATCATTTTTAGATGAATTAAAAATCTTTATTGTAATATCTTTATTTGAACTTTTTATACCTTCTGCTATGGCTTCAGCCATCCTTCTTGTGTCGTTCCACATTGTATCATAAATTATTGTGATTTGATTCTCCTTATAATCCTTTGCCCACTCCATATACTTATTTACTATTTGTAATGGGTTATCCCTCCATATTATACCGTGACTGGGACAAATCATATTAACCGATAAATTAAAGCTCAATACCTCTTCTATCTTCTTTACAACAAATTTGCTAAATGGAGTTAAAATATTAGCATAATATTTTATTGCCTCCTGAAATAACTCTGCCTGATCAACTTTGTCATTATACATAAGCTCTGAGGCATAATGCTGTCCAAAAGCATCATTACTAAATAGAATATTTTCACCAGATAAATATGTAAACATAGTATCAGGCCAATGAAGCATCTTTGCTTCTACAAATGTTAGTTTATTTTTACCTATATCTAATGTATCTCCAGTCTTTACCTCTACAAAGTTCCAATTCTTATGATAATGTCCCTTTAATATTTTAGCCCCACTTTTTGTGCAGTAAATTGGAGTATTAGGTATCTCCTTCATTAGTTCTATAAGTGCACCACTATGATCGCTTTCAGAGTGGTTCATGATTATATAATCAATTTTGTTTAGATCAACTTCCTTTTTTAGATTAGTTACAAATTCTTTAGAGAATGGCTGCCAAACAGTATCAATTAGTACTGTTTTTTTATCCTTAATTAAATATGAATTGTATGAAGAACCTTTGTGTGTAGAGTATTCTTCACCATGAAAAGTTCTTAGTTCCCAATCTATTTTTCCAACCCATGTAACTGTATCACTAATCTTAAATGGCACGAATATCATCCTTTCTATTATATATTTTTGAGCAAGTTCATTTATTTTATGTAATTCTCCTTTCAAATATGTATGGTGTGCGCCTACAATATATCTCTTTAAATCTTCAAAAGAATGCTAATTTAAAAATAGGTATACTATAAATGTTACCTTTTGAAATGATAAAAATACCTGCTAAATTCGTGTAATTTCTGTACCATACTAATCTGGTTTGTTTCTCTTTATCTATAAAATCCCCAATTTCTAAATCTTCTAATTCAACATTCAAAAAAATAAGCCTCCCGTATTGGAAGGCAATATAAAATAAGCTATAGAACTACAAACCTTTTTAAAGCTCCAGCTTATTTAAAATATTCACACCATTTTGTTTGTTACTTTTTAATGCTTGAAAAAAATTAGAATCATCCATATTCTCATATAACTTTTTTATTATGCCTTTCATTTTTCCTCTATCTTTTTCACTTATACAAAGCATAAAGATAAATTGTACATATTCTGTATGCCATTTCATAGGATACTCCAGTACTGTTAAAGCAATGCAGGATTCTTTTACATTTGCTATCTCTCCATGGGGGATTGCAATTCCTTTTCCAACTTCTGTTGACATCATATTTTCTCTTGATATTGCATCCTGTTCGAAGTGTTTATTTATATATTGTTTTTCACTTAAGATTTTACACATATCATGAATAATTTCTTCTCTTTTATTAAACTTTTTACTTCTATAAAAAATTTCTTTTTTTATAAATTTCTTTTCTTTTGTTTTTGCCTTATTAAAATTATTTTCAATATATTTTTCTATCTTTTTGGTATCTTCTCTTGTCATAAGTGGAGTTACAAGTAACACAGGTTTACTTATATCTATAGGTACTGTGGATATTATCATTTCTGCCTTGTCTAATAACTCCTTTTTTATATCCACATAGGATACAATACCTATAGTTTCTATCTCTTTAAAAGATCTTTCTAGTCTAGCTGAAACTAATTGTGACGTCCCTATACCACTATGACATATAACTAAAGTTTTTATTGTTTTTCTATTTCTTTCAGCTGCTGCACCTATATGGATGGCAATATATCCTATCTCTGACTCTGGAATTTTTAAATCCAGGTATTTTTCAAATATAGAACTACATATCCAGGCCACTCCAAAAACTTCTGGATAATTGCTCTTTATTTCTTCTAACATAGGATTTTTTAAATTCAATCCATACTTTAATCTATTGATAGTTGGTCTTAAATGTAATATTAATCCATTTAAAAAGGCTTTATCTTCTGAAAAATCTATACCTAAAGATTTACCTGATAATTCTATAATGTCTCTGGCTATTTGTTCTTCTAGCTTTAATTCATCAACTTTATTTAACGAAAAATATTCTAAATCCTTTTCCTGCATCTTACTTCCCAATATATGAAGAGTTATGTAACCTGTTTCAGATTCAGGAATCCTTATATTAAAATGAGACTCCAGTTCCCTGCTGAGCTCTTTCGCACACTTAAAAGCTTTTGTAGTATATATATTGTCAAAAATTTTTTGTGACAGGGTAATATCATTTCCTTCCTTAATTCTCTTAATGCATATAGCAATATGCATTAATAAGCTTATATAAGCTTCTTGAGAAAATGAAAATTCCATATCTATTTCTATTTTTGATATTAGTTCTTCTAATTTTTTATAATCTATATTAATTATTGATTTAAGCTGCTCTTTAGTTTTGTAATCTAATCTTCCTTCATAGTTTATATAATCTGCTTCCTGTAATCTTTCCATATTGTCAATTTGAAAAACTAACTCTGAAATAGCTCTTCTATAATTACTTTCTTCCCCTTCAATCTCAATACCCTGATTCCTTTTCTTAATGAGAAACAAATTAAAATTTTTAAGCCATTTTTGCACTTCTTCCAAATCCTTATGAATAGTGGTATTTGACACATATAATTCCTCTGATATTTCATTAACAACAACCTTTTTCTTACTCATAAATAGTCTTCTTAATATAGTAAATTTTCTTTCATCTGAATAATATGGCTCTATATAATTAGTCCTGTTTTTAATTGTTTGTAACAAATTGATCTTATTTTCCTCAAGTCCGTTAACACTTATTCCAACTCCTGCTTTTTTTAAAAGGGTTAAACCATTTTCCTCTAAAATTTCCTGCACTTTTTTCAAATCATTCCTAATAGTTTTATTTGATACATTAATCTTTTCTGCTATTTTATTAATGGTTATGTGTTCTTGGCTTTTTAATAATACCTTCACAATTTCCATAACCCTATCTCTATCCAATTAAGACTCCTCCTTTCTCTTAGATTATTAAAATAGTGCACTTTACTTTCATTATATACTAGAAACAATAAATGATACCTTTCCTTTGATTTGAAACTTACTGTATCCATAAGGTATTATAAAATTATCACCTTTTTTAATTTCTTCTCCATCCAATGTTCCTTTTCCTTCTACTACAGTAACTAGTGCAAATTTAGCCTTATTTTCTAAATTAGCACATTCATCTATATCAAACTTTTCAGTCTTAAAATATTTTGAATTTACATATTCTGTTTTTATATAGCCATCTCCTTTTTTCTTTACTGACATCATATTATTTTCATCGCTATAAGGTACTTTTATTACATCTACAGCTTTTTCTATATGGAGCTCTCTTTTTTCTCCTGTATTTTTATCTACCCTGTCGTAATCATAAACACGATATGTTACATCTGACGACTGCTGTATTTCATATATTAATGTATTTTTGCATATTGCATGTACTGTTCCAGAAGGAATGTAGAAAAAATCTCCTTCTTTTATATTTTTAAATTTTAATAACTCATTCCATCTTCCTTCATTAATATAATCTATCAATTCCTTCTTTGATTTTGCATTATGTCCATATTCCAACACTGCATCTTCATTACAGGCTATAATATACCATGCTTCTGTTTTTCCTAATTGGCCATTTTCCATTGAATCCGCATATTGATCATCTGGATGAACCTGTATTGATAAATCATTAGATGCATCTATTAGTTTAACTAACAAAGGAAATTCCTTATATTGTACATTACCAAAATATTCTCTATGATTTTCATACAACCATGATAATGTTTTTCCTTTAAACTCTTCATTTTTTATAAAACAATCTCCATTTTTATGTGCAGAAATAGCCCAAGCTTCACCTGTTTTATCTGTAGGTATATCATAATTAAAGTACTCTTTTAATTTTGTACCACCCCAAACTCTATATTTAAAAACAGGTTCTAATTTAATAATTTTATTCATAATTGTGTTCATTCCTTTCACTGAAGGCATAAAATGTGACGAAAGCATTTCTTTCAATCTCTGCCTCCTATAACTTAATATTAACTACTATAATATAATACTTTTCCTAAAAATGAAACTAACTTCCCAATATTTTAAGTTTGCAATTGGGAAGCTAGAATAATTTATTTGTTTTTCTTTAAGTGTTCTTCAATTTTATCAAGTAATGCTGATGTTTTTTTTATTAAATCTGTTATTGCAACGTTTACTGTTGGTATGCCTTGAAATCTTTCTTTATTTTTTATTGCTATATCTTTTGTCAATATAACCACATCTGCGCCTTTTAAATCTTCTTCAGTTATTTCATTTTCAATCCCTATTGAGCCTTGTGTTTCAACTTTTACTTCATATCCTCTAGCTTTTGCTTCCTTCTCTAAAGCTTCTGCTGACATATAAGTATGTGCTACTCCTGTTGGACAAGCTGTTACTCCTAATATTTTCATTTTATTTCTCTCCTCTTCATTACATTTATTTAAAATTCTATATCAAGTTCTTCTATATTATTGTCTTCATTTTTGTCCTTTTGTACTACATCTTTTTTTAATATATTTACTAATGTTGCTGATACTGCAACACCAACTACTATAGCTAAAATAAACATCAATTTATTATCTACTACTGGTAATACTATAGGCCCGCCATGTGGAGCATGGTCTGCTACTTTACCTATTGCTGCTATAGCCGATCCAACAGCTGAACCTGCTACTAGTGAAGGTATTACCTTAACTGGATCTGCTGCTGCAAAAGGTATAGCTCCTTCTGTTATTCCTATAAGTCCCATTGCTAAAGCTCCTTTACCAGCTTCTTTTTCTTCCATTGTGTATTTCTTTGGTTTTAACAAAGTAGCTACTCCCATAGCTATTGGTGGTATACATATTGCTACTGCTACTGGTCCCATAACTGTTGCTACACCTTCTGCTATCATTGAAGATCCAAACATAAATGCAACTTTATTTATTGGACCACCCATATCAAATGCTATCATAGATCCCATTATTACTGCAAGTAATACTGAATTAGCTGATCCCATGCCCTTTAGTCCAGCTGTCATAGCTTTCATAAGGTTACTTATAGGGGCTCCAACTATATACATAACTGTACCTACTACTAAAGCACTTAGAAGAGGAATTACAAATATAGGCATTATTGCTCTTATTTGTGATGGAACTTTCCATGATTTTATCCACTTTGCTGTATAACCTGCTACAAAACCTGCTACAATACCTCCTAAAAATCCTGCTCCTATTTCACTTGCAAGTGCTCCACCTACAAGACCTGGTGCAAGTCCCGGTCTGTCTGCTATACCAAAAGCAATATAACCAGCTAAAACAGGAACCATTAACCCAAAAGCCTTAACTCCAATATTCATCATTTTTACCAATATAGGATTTGTAACGTTTGCACCTGTTCCCGCTTTTACTCCACTTAGGGCAATAGATAAAGCTATCAACACTCCGCCTATTACAATAATTGGTATCATATAAGATACACCTGTCATCAAGTATCCTCTTAAATCACTTAATTTACTTTTCATGAGTACCCCTCCTAATTTTTATTAATTATTTAAAAGTTCATCTAGTAATTTTATAATTTGTTCCTTATCCTGAATTCTAGAAAGTTCTTCTCTAAATTCTTCACTCATAAGTTTTCTTGCTAAAGCTGCTAATATCCTTAAATGCTCATCCTTTGCAGCTTCTTCTGGTACTGCAATTAAAAATATTGATTCTACAGAATTTTCATCTAAGGACTGCCAGTCTAATTTTTCCGTACATCTTCCAAAACATAAGCTTGGTACCTTTACAGCATCCGTTTTTCCATGGGGAATAGCTACTCCAAAACCTATTCCTGTAGTAGATAGCTCTTCTCTTGCAAGAACACACTTTACATATTCTTCTTTATCATTTAGTCTATCAGCCTTCTCTAAATGTTCAGCCAAAGCTACTATAGCTTCATTCTTATTTTTAGCCTTAAGATTTAGATCTACCAAATCAATTTCAATTAATTTTTTCATAATAAAGTTCTCCCTCTTCATTTGATATTTTTTTATATCTTCTGTTCTGTAATGCTATACTATCATATTTTTCTCCAACTCATTTAAAGTATTAATGCCACAATAATGTGGCAAAGATTTTTTAACATAACTAACCAAAGAGGAAGAACTGTAGAAGTTCCTAATGGAGTAAACTTTAAGGAAATTACCCTTCACAATGTGCCATAGGAAAAGATAAAAATGACACCACATGGAAGTATGCATGCCCTAATACAACAGATCCCATATTAAAGGCAAAATTGCCCTATTCACCATAGGTTTTAAAGATGGATGATCATACTCATTTACCCACCAAATATAATAATGGTAAATACCTCGCTACAAAGACAGCTGGATTATAAGGAACTGAGACAGACGTTATTAGAGCAGTGCAGAACCAGAATGTGTTTATGCTTCATGTAATTGATGCTATAAATATAATAAATATTAGTCATAACAATTATGATGAAGTTTCTGCTAGAGTTCCAGAAGGCTGTATTTGGGCATCCTTAGATTGTGTAGCTCTAGATCTTTTCTGTGTTAGATACTGTTTCAAAACTATTCCAATATCTCAAGCACTGAAACTTAAGAAGAAAAATAACTGGACTACTAGATTCGTTCATCACGTACTTGTAACAAAAATTAATGAAAAAAATATATCCACAATAACTGGCTTTGATTCTCTCTTATTCAGATATGACTTGTATCGTTATGTTGAAGAAAGAAGTGTTGGACAACAAAAGCTCAAGTCTCAAATTTAGTGAGACTTGAGCTTTTAACAAATTATATCTTATTTAAAGTTTTCCCACTGTTTTCTGCAATAAATAAAGAATAATACAGGTATGATTAATGTAATGATGTAAAAAATAAAATAAAGTAATCCGACTCCTGTTAGGATACTGCTTCTAGATTCAAAGATACAGGATATGATAAATATGAAATGAGCTGCTACTACTCCGTAAACACCGATTTTTTTCCAACGGATAGCCAAAATCAAAAAGATAAGCAATAAAGTAATTACAACAATATTCTCAACAAGATCTATACTCATTGCATTTTTTAAACCAAATAAAATTGCGCTAAATCCTATTACTAAAGAAATTATAAAATATATCCCGATAATAATATTCAGCATTATGCTTCTTTTTGGTGATACAGGCATAATATACACTTCCTTTCTAACTCTAGATATTATATAAGTATTATAGATCTTTTCAAACCATACCACCACTTTAATAATTTAACTAAACTTATCATTATTCTAGTTTTATTCAATGGGACTAATTGGAATTTGCTGCTAAATTTAAATTTATATTGATGATTCTAATTTATCCATAACAGTTCCTTGCCAAGTGGCAATAATTATTTCTTTATTATTACCTACAAATTCTACATCTGATATATAATCCATCTCATATTCTTTTATTAACTCCTCTGTCTCACAATTGTATAATAAACCTTTATCTTTTAATTTAAATTCATCAATCTCATCAGAAACTTTTATGAACATATATTTTTCATTTTCAGATAACCTCATCATTTTTATTCCATCATATTTTTTCTTACTCTTCATCCTAAAATTCTTATCAAGTACAACCATATAGTAACCATCCTTAGGTATCACACCATATTGTAAATAACAAGTTGAACAAATAACTAACTCACATATCTGACTAAACTTAACCACAGAATCGACTTCCAGTTCTCTAAAAACAAGTTGTTCTGATAGATTGGCACTATATACCCTTTTGGTTAACAGCTCAGTTGCAATAACTTTCTTTTCATATTTATCAAAATACAAATCCACACGTCTTCCTTGATTGATAGGTTTATTTTCAAAATCATACAACACTTTATGTTCAAAAGTATCAGTATTTAACATCATTATCTTACCATTCCAATCAGTATCGAGGATATTTTTCCCATCCTCCATAAAGTAAATTTCCTCACCTTCTTCATATTCCATTTCACTTTCTCCTAAAAGTTCCCCCTTAGGAAAAGAAAACACTGCAATTTTTCCACTTGTATTTTTAACAGCGAAACGGTCTGCACATACATTTACAGCAACACTACTTATGTGGCTGATAGTTTTGTATTTATATAAAAATTTATAATTTTCCATATCAGTTACATAAACAGTATTTCTTGAGAAAGTAAAAATAAGCTTCTTCTCCTCATTTACAGTAATTTTATAACCACCCTTTAATTTTTTCACAATTAATCTCCTTTACAAATTACTACTTATAATACTCAACTTTAAATTGGAGTTTGTTCAGATATCAAAATCTTCAGACTTAAAATTGCTATAATAGCGTCCCTTTTTTGCTGTAAATTTTAACACACAATAATCCGAGTCAGTCACACCTTGTTTATAGTACATAGTATCACCATCCTGCCATAATTTTTCTTTTGCTTCTGGTGTTTCAAGGATTTCTATCATTCCAACAAGGCTTACCCCTCGAAAAAAACGTTTATTAACAAAGTATATACTTGCTTTAGGATTTTCTCGAAAATATTTCACTTTATTTGATGATGTGTTTGTTGAAAACCAAAATGTTTTAATTCCTTCACGCTGCCGTGGAGATAACATTGCCTTACTGATAGGGAATCCCTCATTATCTGTATAACTAATAATTGTCAGATTACTTTTATCAATCAGATTACCAATTGTTTGTTCTGGATTTCTCATTATTAAAAATACCTCCTGCTTATATTTTCTTTTATTTTAACAGGAACATATCCGGTTGTATATTACACACTTTTTTGTATGCATAGATTCAAAGTAATCCCTTTTCTTTCAAGAAATCTTTTTTGCCATCCTCTTTCATAAGCTCAATTCCAATTTTCTGCATAGCAATTACAACATCTAACATTTGTTTTCCTCTTTCAGTTAACGAATACTCTACTTTCAATGGATATCCATCAAATTGCTTCTTTTGAACCATGTCAAAATCCTGCAATTCACTCAAATGTTGAAGTAACATTTTTTGTCCAATTCCTTCTATGCTTTCTTGTAAATATACTAAAGAAGAAGTTCCTTTTCCGAGTTGCCATAATATAATCGGTTTCCATTTTCCACGAATAATATCATGGGTTAATTCTAAAGGACAAGTATACTCATTTCTTAATTTCATTATTATCTACCTCAACTGCAAATTAAATATTTATAGTACATCTACTACCAACTTTTATTTATAGACATTACCTACATCATATCCGTTGCTCTAAATATGCCCAATATTTAATTATATATATTTCTACAAAAAAACTAAATTTCCTTTAAATTATGGTTATGATGTATAAAATAACAAAACCCATCTACATAAAGTAAAAAACAATTTGCTAATTGCAGATATTGTACAGACATATACATTGCAATTAATAAAAATTTGTACTTCTCCATAATTTACTGTAAAGTAATAATTATCAATTTAAATATTCTAAGGAGTTAAGGTATGAACGGAACTATACAAAGTTTAAATATCAATGAGCATCATTGTTCACTATATCTTCCACCTAATTATAATATACTTAATGTTAATTATCCTGTTGTATATATGAATGGAGATAATAATATAGAAGAAATAATAGATTCTATAGAATCTCATTTTGATGCAGACTGTAGTGCTTTTATACTTATAAGTATCCAGTCAAAAAATTGGAATCATGATTTTTCTCCATGGCCTGCACCAGCTGTAGGAAAAAATAGTGAAGACTTTAGTGGATGTGCATATGAATATCTAAGTGTCCTTACTAAGGTTATCAAGCCTTTTATAGATGCACACTATAAAACAAAAACTGAACCTAAAAACACTGTACTAATTGGCTATTCTTTAGGTGGACTTGCAACTTTATACAGCCTTTACCAGTTTGGAATCTTTGGAAAAGTAGGAAGTTTATCTGGTTCATTATGGTATGATGACTGGATTGAATTCATAAGTTATAATTCTCCTATAAATACTGCTGTAAAGGTATATCTTTCTCTTGGCAAGAGTGAAGACCATAGTCGAAATCAACGTATGGCCAAAGTTTCAAATTGTACTCAAAAGACTTTTTCTATATTGTCAAAACAGCTTATGTCCTCAGAAAGTATAATACTAGAATGGAATAATGGAGGTCATTTCACTGAAGTTCCTCAAAGATTTAGTAAGGCACTGTTATGGCTTATGCATATATAAATACCATAAACTGGGCAAAATTAATTTTAATCTATTGATACGAATACTTTACTACTACTAAAAAAATAAGAAAGTGCAAATTACACTTTCTTTTTATTTTCTACCTTTTAGGATATATTTTAATAACTAGATGCTCTTTTCTCTGAATACTTATGCTTCATAATTACTATTACTCCTCTATAATTTTACTCTTGCGCAATTGAACTATCGTACAATGCTTCAACTGCTTTATCCATCCACAACTGTTTCTGGGCTGGAAGTGAAGCAACATAACTCTGTAAACAATCATATAGCATTTTCTCATTGTCTCTTGCTTCTGTAATGTCAATAGCATATTGAGATGTATACTTCTTTAAAGGTGCAGCATTTTCTATCAACACAGCAATCAAAGGCAAACTGTTTTTTATATATTCTTCCAAGTTATCTGATAATAAGATAGTTTGCTTTAGCTCGTCAGCTGCTTCTAGAAAGATGGCTAAAATTTCCTTTTTGTTTTTTCTTGCAAACAAACGATTAAAAAGTGATATTGTAGTAGGTGGTATTTCTAATCTTCCTATGTCTGTACCTGCAAGAACACATCCTATAGCCGCACACAGTACAATCTCATAAATATTAAAAAGTAAATTTTGATAATGTTCATCATATCCGCAAAGTAAATAGTGTATATCCTCTGCTTTAAAATTGGAACAAAAGTCTAAGAATCACTTGATAAGTTGTTTGCCAATTCTGATATACGTTTATTAACATCATCCTTATAGATACCGCCATGATAACAAATTACTGTTTCAATATCATATTGCATCAATTTTTCCATGGACTTCATATTTAATTCGTTATCATAATTAATATCTTGGTCTGCTCTAACAAGCGAACCTTCTTTGACGCTAAGGATATCTCCAGCAATTAGTATCTTCCACTTTTTAATGTATATGCAAATATGTCCTGGTGTATGACCTGGTGTGTGGATAACAGTTATTCCTCCAAAGTGCGGTAGTTCTTCCCCATCAATCAATGTTTTATCTACATTGACTCTACTGAGCTCAAAACCTGCTTTTAGCTTTTGGTATACTATTTTTATATTATCAGGTAAATACTCCAATCTTTCTTCAAGTTCAGCAAGTTTAACAGGCTTTTTCTCACCGTTTATATATGCTTTTTCTTCCTCATGAGCAAGAACCTTAACCCTACCAGGCAGTTCTTCCAAAATGCCAGAAATACTTCCAATATGATCAATATCCTGATGGGTTAGAATTACCATATTCAGTTTACTAAATGGTATCCCTTCTTTCTCAAATGCTTCACGAATCTGCTGTAACTGACCTGGACATCCTGTATCAATGAGAACCAGTGAATCCTTATCCCAAATAACTGTTAGATTAATGTCAATTGGCATTTCCATTATATTAGTCGGTATTTCAAGCATATAAATTCCATTTTCAATTTTCACTTATTGTTTCCCTCCCTCAAATTACAATAATAAATTGTACCTTATGTACTTTGAACTGTACAAAAATAATTTTTCACTTAAAATTATTTTTGTAATATCTATTGACACTTGCTTAATGTTGTGCTATAATTAAATTATATGTATTAATATATAATAAACTATTATTATGCACTAGTCAATAAGAATGTTAATATCAAGCGTATATCTATATAAATAGTTGTACGCTTTTAGTTATTCGTAGCAATTCATTTCCTCTCTAAAAGCTCTAATATATTACAATGCAAAAAGTTGGATTGCCTTTTCTACTTTCACTATGCACAGTACCCCACTTCTTTAATAATTCTTGGAATATTCCACCTATAAACTGAATTTCTTGATTTGTATGTATGATTAAGCCATAAATTTGGCATATAAAAAAAGTATCTAATCCCTTCAGGATTAAATACTTTTTTATACCAATTACATAATCTCATTTTGTTTTTTCTATTTCTTTATCATCCTCTAACTTTTCTATAAGTTCTAACCTACTATGTATTCTTTCATAAAAACATTCATTTCTTTTTTTCCTTTACAGGCAAAGCAACCTTTACATGGTTCAGTTTTCTAGAAAACTGAACCATTTCTGTTTCAATTCCTTCTTTTTCTAATTCCTCAAAAACAATCTTCATTATCAATGCTGTATTTCCATCTTTTCTTGAACTACCATTGATTCCTAAAACCTTCATATTTTCACCTCTCAAATTGGAGTTTAGCTATTTCATTCTTTTAATTGTTTCATCCAATGAAATACATTCTGCATATCTGCCATTCCACATAAATTCATTGTAATATTGATAGCTTTGTTCTGCTGACATAAATTTATTATTAACTGTTGTATTTGCATGCGCTGGAACTACAATATTAAATCCATGTTCAAATCCACATTTTATAGTAGCATCAATACAATAATCTGTTTGAAGTCCTGGTTTCTTTTGCTATTTATTTGGAAACATCTTATATTCCTCCAAATATATCAAAATATTAATAACAAATTCACTTCTTCACTTTGCCTATACTACTCCCTTAAAACAAGCAAATTTATGTTGTGAGAAATTTAAAAAAGCATCTAATCCTTTTACAGATTAAATGCTTTTTTAAATTCTAAATAACCATTTTTTCTTAACCTACAGGCTGGACATTCTCCACAGCCATTACCTTTAATTCCATTATAGCAAGTTAATGTTTCATTTTTCACTATATCAAGTACACCTAAATTATAAGCCATTTCCCATGTTTCAGCCTTATTAATCCACATTAACGGAGTATAAATATCAAACTGATAATCCATAGCCAAATTTAAAGTTACATTTAAAGATTTTATAAATACATCTCTGCAATCTGGATATCCACTAAAATCACTTTGAGAGACTCCTGTTATAATATTGTTTATATCTCTTTGTTTTGCAAATACAGCTACAAAGGTTAAAAACAACATATTTCTTCCATCTACAAATGAATTAGGAATTCCACCACTTGGAGCTTCTTTATCTACCTTTATATCCTGTCTAGTTAAAGAGTTTGGCGCTAATTGATTTAATAAATTTAAATCTAAAATATGATGCTCCACATTATATTTTTTACAAATACTTTTTGCACATTCCAATTCTAATTTATGCTTTTGATTATAATCAAAAGATACTGCTATAACATCTTTAAACTTCTTCTTAGCCCAAAATAAACAAGTTGTACTATCCTGTCCACCACTAAATACAACTACTGCTTTTTCTTTATTCATACAAATTCCTCCTAAACTCCTCTTTTATCTGGATCCCATATAATTTTATGAAGCTGCATTTGTAGATTGACTCCATTCATTTTATTATCCAGCATAAATTGAACAATTTTATCCATAGCGATTTTACCAAATACAGGACTAATATACACTTTAGTTTTTTCTACTAATTTATGAATATATATTATATTTTTAACTTTTTCTAAATCTTCAATACTTCCTGCTACAAACTTAACTGTATCACTCTTTGTTAAATATTTTAAATTATCCATATTCATATTACTTTCCATGTTACTTGATGGAAGCTTATAATCCATGGTTAAACTAGGTGGATTTTCCACTTTCAAAAATTTATCTACAGCTATACTACCATTAGTTTCTATTTCCACATATAAATTTTTATCTTCACAAAGTAATTTTAATAATTCCATAATATCTTGCTGCATTAAAGGCTCTCCACCAGTTAATGTTACATTTTTTATGCCTGTGCTTTTTATGTATTCATATATTTCTTTAGCATTAAATATTTCATAAGGTACGTCTTTTTCATTAGCCCAGAGAGTATCACAATAACTACATCTTAAATTACAACCTGCAAATCTTATAAAAACAGCCAATTGACCTGACATAGGTCCTTCTCCATTGATGCTTATAAATTTTTCAACTACTTTAAATCTCATGTTTTCACCTCATCTACTCATAAACCGCACAATTGCTAGGAGTCTCATATACTACTGCTCTTTTCATGTTGTATCCTTTTTCTTTCATAGTATCAAAAAAGAATCTAGCTAAATTTTCTGCTGTTGGTCTAAATTCTAGATGAATTATTTTAAATTCATCTTGAATCAAACACTTTAAAGTTTCTTCTCTCATAGTTCCCTTTTGTATAATTAATGCATGGTCATAAAAATCTAACATTTCTTTAAAATCACTTTTTAAATCTCCAAAGTCTACTACCATTCCATCCATTTGCCCACTATCTATCAAATTTTCCGACTGAACTTCAATCTCAACTCTCCATCTGTGTCCATGTATATTACTACACTTTCCTTTATATCCAGCAAGAAAATGTGCACTGTCAAAGCTTAGTTCCACTTTTAAAATATACAATTAAATTCCTCCAAACTTTATTTCAAAAATTCACTTCCATAATAACAGCATCCTATAGCTCCATTAAACTGAGGCTCCTTAGCGCATATTATTTCTTCATAATCATTTTTTAAATAATGCCTTATAGACTCATTATTGGCGACCCCACCAGTTAAAACTAATTTTTTACCCTTAAATTTAGCTAAAAGGGGTTGAAGTCTTTTATATAAAGAATAATTTACACCTGCACATAATCTGTCCATACTTATACCTTCTGCTATTTTTCCAATCAACTCTGATTCTGAAAATACTGCACAGGTTGCATTTAGCTCCACTGGATTTTTATAATATTTGCTCATATTATTAATAGGTATTTCCAGTACATTTGCCATATTTTCTAAGTATCTTCCACAAGAAGCAGCACATTTTTCATTAAGTTCTAAATCTGTAGTTATTCCCTTTTCAACTTTAACTACCTTAACATCCTGTCCACCTACATCCAGCAATATGAAATCCTTCAATGCTGTTTGATAAAATGCACCATAAACATGAGCTTTAATTTCATTTATTGGTGTAAATGTGTTAAGATTAATATTATTTCTACCATATCCTGTAGACACTGCTCTATCTACTTTTCCTATATTCAGCTTATTTAAATCTACTATAATTCTCCCATCATAGCTGCAATAATCCCTATAAAAGCACATAGTGCTTATTTTTTTGTTTTCTATTAATTTGCTTTCTTCCATTAATGTAATCTTTACTTCCCTACTTCCAAGATCTATTCCAAGAATTCTCACACTTTTTCCTCCTTTAGGCATCTGAAATAAAATAATTAGTCCAAATGTGACGGATATTTTGCGCAGACAAGGAGGCAGGTTCCGCAGATAGTTGAACCTATCTAAGGGTTCTGCCGACATCGCATGACACAAAATAGACTAGCAGGTAGACCTATTATTTTTTTGAAGATGACTTAAGTCTAACAGCATATCAAGAAAGGCTTCTATTCTAAGTTTAGTTCTAGCATCTAATTGATTTAATTTATCTCCTTCAACATTTAGTATTGGAATATTAAGCTCTTCCTTTAAAACTATGTGTTCAACAGCTCTATAACAAAAAGCTTGTGTATAATGAATTATTCCATCTAATTTTCTTTCTTTAATTTGCTTTTTTAATTCTAAAATTCTAAAGTTTACATCATAAGGATAAGTATAATCATAATACTGCTCATATATATCTAGCGCTTTATCTCCTCTTGGAAATGCAAATTCTCTTTGAACTTCGTTATATACAAAATGCGCATTAAATTTTTCTACAAATTCATATATATCTGTTGTCATAGGAGGAACCCCTATATATCCTAATCTAATTTTTTTATGGATGGGTTTTCTATCTTTTACATCTAAAATTACCTTCTTAAGTTCATTTTCAAACCCGTCAATATTAGAATTAAAATCACTACAGCTTACTTGATACAAGTGATTTTCAAACCCATTTATTTTATTATGCTTATATGTTAATTCATCTATAGTTCTTGCTAAACCTCTGACTTCGTTCAGCCTTTTTCTAACCTTCTCCACACTCTCTATATCAACCTGAAAAATATCCATAAATCTTTTTATTGCTTCTTTTACATCTTCTTTTTTATGACTGTGTGGAAAAGAAAAAGGATATACCTTAATACCTTTTGATTTTAATACTTCTATAAGTGCCTTTGTATTAGAACAGTCTCCTTCTAAAACCCCTACGATTTCTTTAATATTATTATGTAGACATGCTCCATATATTCCCTTAATCCATGTACATAAACTTCTTGGAAAACCATCTTTTTCTGCAATATCTATATATTTTGTATAGTCTTTTGAAATCACAAATATATTATTCAAGTCCACAGGGGTATATCCCGCAGCTAAAAGTACTTCTATTGGTACTGTAGTAGTTAAACCTATCTTTTTCACAATTAGCCTCTCCTTACTAATGATTTTTAAATTAATATTTAATTTGACCGTTGCTTAATATAAACCAATAATTTATAGATTACTTACCATCATTTAGCAAAAAAGGGTACTAAAAAAGGGCTTAACTGCCCCATAAACAAAAAACTACCTTACTCGGTAGCTTGGCCCTAGTTTTGTTTATAGACAGGATGGTACAAATGAACTGTCTTTGCTATTCTATTTAATTCTAGTCTATTTTAATATATTTGTATAAGTAAGTCAAATTAATATTTATTCCAATTAACTTTCTATTAAATTTTTAGCAAAACAAATTATTATCAATTTATTAATAACTTTCAGAGGTCTTGCAGACCTTTTTAACGATTCAACTGACTATAAGAATTAAATAATTTACTGAATTATTTCATTATTCAAGTTTGAATTTTGGGATGTTTCTAATCATTTTTGAAAACAATATTTTAATATCTATATATAAAAATAAATAAATAATTGTATAATGTAAAAACCTCTGTGCAAGATAAACAGTAGAAACATATTTGCTTATTTAATTAATTTGATTTCATTTTTTTATTTTATAGCATTAATCATAATATAAAAATCAACTTTTCCATAGTTAGCTATAAAATCCTAAAAATAATTCTCAATTAATTGTAATAAAATTTTAAATTAAATTAATTAAAATTAAGTAAAAAAAGTCTATATCGTGAAGAAAAACATGTGTATAGCAATAAAAACATATATATTTCGATATAGTTATATAGAAAATGATACTTTATTTGTTATTTATATGATTATTGACAACATTGAAATGATTATATAAAATAAAGAAAGAATATTATATAAATTGAATAATTGTAAACTAAAAAAGTAAAAAGTCAAATAATTAATTTCAATTTTAATATTCTGAAAAATTAAAGTTATTTATTTTAGCACAAATTAAATCCACTCATTAAGGATACTTCACAATATATATTTTTAAGTATGATAATTCATATTCAGTGGTAGGTGAAAGAAATCCTTTTTGATATATCCTAAAAACTCTACAATCCTAATGAGATTTAAGGTTTTACAAGTATCTAATTTTTCTTATAAGAAAGGGGTAAGTAAAATGAGTAATAAAGTTGAAACTCATACAGGCGAAAACCTAGAACGTGGTCTTGAAGAAAGACACATTAAAATGATGGCAATTGGTGGAGCTATTGGAGTTGGTTTGTTCCTAGGATCAGCAACAGCTATCAAGGCTGCAGGCCCCGCTATATTGGCTACTTATGCCGTTGCAGGAATAATTATATTTTTTATTATGCGTGCTCTTGGAGAAATGGCTGTTGAACATCCAGTTGCAGGTTCATTCAGTGCATATGCAAACGATTACGTAAGTCCTCTTGCAGGATACTTAACAGGTTGGACATACTGGATAATGTGGGTTGTAACCTGTATGGCAGAAGTTACTGCAGTTGGTATTTACATTAACTTTTGGTTTCCAAACGTACCACAGTGGGTATCAGCACTTGTTGCTGTTTGTGCACTTACTGCTGTAAACTTAACTGCAGCAAAAGCATTCGGAGAAATCGAATTCTGGTTTGCACTTATAAAAGTTGTTACAATAATTGTTATGATTGCAGTAGGTTTAGCTATGATAGTATTTGGACTTGGAAATAAAGGAGTACCTATTGGTATTTCAAATTTGACTGCCCATGGTGGTTTCTTCCCTAAAGGAATTATGGGACCTATATCAACCTTGACTATGGTTTCCTTTGCTTTCGTAGGAGTTGAACTTATTGGTGTTACAGCTGGAGAAGCAAAAAATCCTGAAAAAGTAATACCATCAGCTATAAACAGTGTTTTCTGGCGAGTAATGGTATTCTATATTGGTGCATTGTTTGTTATAATGTCACTTTATCCTTGGAATAGTATAGGAACAACAGGAAGTCCATTCGTTCTTACCTTCTCCAAACTAGGTATAGCTGCAGCAGCTGGTATAATAAACTTCGTTGTACTTACAGCAGCAGCATCATCATGTAACTCAGGTATATTCACAACTGGACGTATGGTATATAATTTGGCATTGCAAGGTCAGGCACCTAAGTCCCTTGGAAAGCTTAGTTCAACTAATGTTCCTAAAAACGGAATACTTGTTTCAGTAGCCTTTATGTTAGTGGGAGTTATTCTAAATTATATTGCTCCTGGTAAAGCATTTACTTATGTTACAAGTGTAGGAACATTTGCAGGTATATTTGCTTGGTTCATGATTGTTTATACTCAGATTAAATTCAGACAAAGCCTTACACCTGAACAAGTTGATAAGTTAAAATTTAAAACAATACTTTATCCAGCTTCAGGCATTATCACTATGATATTCTTAATTGGTGTATTTATTTCCATGTGTATGGGAGCAGACACAAGAATCCCAGCTATAGTTGGAGTTGTATGGATATTACTTTTAATTGCCGCTTGGTATGCAAGTGGATTAAATAAAAAGGAACCTACTAAACTTCTTAGCTAAGCTATTTAATTACCATTCAACTATATTGATTAATAATTAGTAATTATCAAATGACTATTTCAAAGCTAATTAATTAGATTTGAAATAGTCATTTTTAATTTATAAATTCTAATGTTTTATGCAGCAATTTTTTAAATGTATATGTCAATTATCTCAGTGAAGTCCTTGAAAGTAAAATACCTATATAATATACAAAACTTTTTTATTGTTAAATAATCCTTCTATCTCTTTCGTAAAAAATTCTTTTATTTCGCTTATACTTTCTTTTTCATATACATACTTACCATATCCAAATTGCCCATATTTGAACTTACGTTCTTCATCATTCATAGGCAATTCATTTTCAGGAAATATCTCAAGTATTCTATTTTTAGCTATTGTTGTATACCTATGGGATATTACTTCAAAAGTTACTGGGAATTTTAAATCATCAGGCAGCTTACTACTTAACTCTACTAATAAATCATGATAGTGTTCTTTCCAACTAGGATAAATAAATACTGGGGCAATTAGAAATCCAACAGGATACCCTGACTGAGCTACCTTTATAGCTGCTTCTATTCTTTTACCCTTGGAAGCTGTAAAATGTTCATATTTATTTATCACAAAAGAAGTATTAATACTAAATCTTACTTCTGTGTGACCATTGTGTTCTAAATTAAGTAATGATTCTATATCATTATATTTTGTTACAAATCTAAATCTAGCATTTGGGTTTTTTCCAAAAAAGTCTACAGATTTCTGTAATGAATGTGTACAATATTCTACAGGTATAGGGTCAGATGTAGCCGCTCCTTCAAATACAGTTATATTTGGTAATCTTTCATTAATATATTTCTGAGCTTGATTAAGAATATCATCTATATTAGCATGTACTTTTACAAAAGGCTTATCTCCTAATTGGGTATTTAAATAGCAGTATTCACATTGTCCCATACACCCTGATACCAAAGGAAGCTGATAGTGTGCCGATGGTTTACAAGATTGAAACTTTAAAGTCTTTTTAATTCCAACTACTAAAGTCCTCTTACCTTCTCTATATTGAGTGAATAAATCATTTCCTGGAATATGTTGTTTTAGTCTATTAGAGGTCATTTTTATTATCTCAACATTATCATTATCTTTAAACTTGGAAAAAATACTCTTGCCCATTTCATAATCTAACGAATCCTTTTCAAATATAATTCTTTTAGGTATAAATATATTATCATCTCCTTTCTCTGGTTTCATCTATCCCATCGCTACCATTGCTAATACCCCCATCTTCTTTAAGTGGTGGATAGCTACTTTACGCACCTGGATAAGTTCTTCTAAGACTCAGATGGGTAAAATGCCTAAATGGCATTTTACGAGCTTTTGCTCAGGTAAGAGGTATTCCTCACAAGCAAACTCCACCTGAGTCTAAGAATCACTTGATAATCCTTCCTAAACCATTTATGTTTTGTAAACTTATTTTTTCTTAAAGTTTATGTTTATATTCTAGAAGTACTAAAATATATTTGATAAATTTAGTTGAAAAATAGCCAGTTAAAATGACAAAATCACTTCAACTGGCTGTATTAAAATCCTTTATTCAATTTTTATAACCAATCAATCCTTAGACGTTCTACAACACTTTGTCTACCTGTAAAGCGATAAACAACATATGGAACCAAAGAACCTAGCAAAAATAATAGTGGGAAGATGATTATAAGTGGCCAAAAATTAAATTTGAAATTCAAAAACCAAATCTTACCACATATTGGGCGCACAATAAGAAGTGAACTTCCAAAACTTAACAAAACGGAAATTACCGCAGTAAATGCGCCATAATAGCATCCCTCCCGGCATAGCATTGCCAGAAGCTGCTTTCTAGTCATACCGATACTTTGCAATATGGCCAGTTCTCTTTGACGAATTGTGATACTGGTTAAAATGGTATTGATAAAATTCAAAATACCAATGATTCCAATAATGAATGCAATGGTACCGCCAATGGATACAACGGTATTCTTAATATCCATAACACCTGCTAAGGTAGTTAATTTTGATTTATAGCTCATTGCTGGCTCAACACTATTGGTATACTGTTTTAGAAAGTGCTCCATGTCATTTTCTTTGTTTTGCGCAGTATCAAAAACATAGCTCATGGCATAGGTATTGCCAGTAATTTTTTTATAAACATCCCCCGGAAGAAAGAAGCAGGAAGAAACCCAATCATAAGTATTTGCCTCATTTGCTATGACATGACCAAGTACAGTTACCTCATAGATATTACCGTTATAATTCAATTGGACTTTATCTCCAATACTATGATTCATACTGCTCATATCCATATGACCGCGGGAATCTACCCAGACACCCTCTAGAATGTACTTCTCTGTTGCAAGTTTCTTTGTATCCATTTTACCATCCACTAATTTCAGACGAGAAAATGGGAATTCATCCATACCATATATCTGTGTGGAAAATGAACCGTCCTGTTTTCGGTTGGATGTTTGCTTGGTGGTTTTGCTTGTGTATGTAGCTTTACAACCGTATTGGCGACCACCTGCTTTAAACCCATCCTGCTTTTTTACAGCGCTGATAAAACTCTCACTGAGCGCACTTTCTTTATTGACTTTGTACTGAAAAAATAGATCAGCATGACCGATACGAAAATCCGAAGCATTATCATTTTTTAGAGCATTCTCTGGATCAACACTCTGTGAAAAGTTGAAAACCGTATTGGTAAGCACTATGCTCAGCGAAAGGCTTAGAATCACCAGCACTGTACGTTTCTTATTTCGTCCAAAATTGTTCCATGCCATTCTTTTTTGTGGAGTTCCATTTTGAGCTTTTTTCTTTCTTTTCTTACTACTGCTCAAATTGGCATCGGTATAGCGAACTGCTTCAATAGGTGATACCTTTGCCGCCATTTTTGCTGGCTTTCGAGTACTGATAAACACAGTAATTAATGCAAATGCGGCAGCCACAACAAAGATAAAAGGATTAGGAGATACAATCACCGCATTCCCCTTAAAACTTGATCGCGCCATCAGCGTCGGCAGCAGTGCCATGCCCACAAAAAAGCCGCCACAAAGCCCTAATGGAATACCAATCACCGAAAGCATCAATGCCTGCCGCAGGATGATAGCATAAAGCTGCCGTCTTGTGGTACCGATAGTTTTTAAAAGTCCATAAAAGTGCATATCACGCAATACTGAAATCTGAAAGATGTTATAAATAATAAGATATCCTGTAAATACAAATAGCAGTAATGCACAGGACAGCGCAACTATAGTAGCAATCCCCATTGTTGTACTTTTTGACAAATATCGAGGATTAATTCCTGTATTTATATAGTTCTGTGCATTTAAATCCATAGAAAATCCGCTGTCTGTAACTACCTTCTTCAGGTCTTCTTCTATGTTTTTTGTGTCTGCAAATTTTATAATTCCAGTGATAGTTCCAGTTTTTTTCTGATCCTCACGATAGGTACTTTTCAATTCATTCAAATGAGCATTAACATAAGCCTTAGATGCAATAATCGTCCCAATCTGCACACCTGGGTAACTTTTCCACCAACCAGCAAGCACGAAATCACGTGTAACTTTTTTATTGTGGACCGTGAAGTCTAATTTTATATGAGTGCCCAGTTTTTGTGGAATACCAAGCATGTCTAGTGTCTTGGTATCAGTAATTATCTCGTTTTCTGCTTGTGGCTTATGACCACTTGTGGGCTCAACAAACGCATATTTCAAACCAAGATCATCATAATACCAAAACTCTGTATGCCACTTCATAAGGAGGGCATTATCCACGCTGTCAGCAAGTTTGCGACAATAGGCTATTTCCTTTATCAGAGAATGGCTGCTTATAGTACGATACTCTGATTCTGTCATACAATTTACGTTGGCTTGTCCGTCACCTCCAGATATAATCATATCAGCAAACTGCATACTTTTCATCATGCCAGATCCCATTGTAAATAGGCTGGTAAATAAAAGTGTGGTCAGTGCAATTGCAAACACAGCAATGATATTGCGTATTTTGGCATCATGAAAGTTCTTAACTGCCAATTTGCGGATTATCTTTCTATTTCTCACTCGAATCATATTGCATCACCACCTAATATTTTTCCATCCTCAATGCGAATAATACGGTCTGCAAGCTGTGCAAGTTCCTCATTATGAGTAATCATGACAATGGTCTGATTGAATTTTTTTCCTGTCACTTTTAAAAGCCCTATCACATCCTGACTGGTCCTGCTATCCAGATTACCCGTGGGCTCATCAGCCAGTACGATAGCCGGTTTTGTTGCTAATGCCCTGGCGATGGCAACTCGCTGCTGCTGTCCACCAGAAAGCTGGTTTGGAAGGTTTTGCAATTTGCTTTCAAGTCCCAGCGTCTGGATAATCTGGTTTACATAGCTTTTGTCCGGCTTATTACCATCTAACTCTATAGGCAGAACAATGTTTTCATAAACATTCAGCATAGGCACAAGGTTAAAACTCTGAAATACAAAACCAATTTTGCGGCGGCGAAAAATTGTCAGTTCTTCCTCTTTCAACTTGAAAATTTCCTTACTATCTACCATCACAGTTCCGCTAGTTGGACAATCAAGGCCGCCTAGCATATGAAGAAGCGTGGATTTTCCACTGCCCGATGTTCCGATTACTGCGACAAATTCCCCATTTTCTACTGAAAGGCTCACACCATCCAGTGCATGGACAGCCATTTCACCGCTGCCGTAATATTTTTTTAAGTTTGTTGTTTTTAATATGGTCATCATAGTGTCCTCCCAAAAATCTGTATCAAATTCTTTTGTTATGCAAACAGAATAACAAAACATTCTTTCCACATTCTTTCTGAAATCTATCAGTTTTGAAAGATTTATCCCATTTCTAAGCATCACATAGAGGTTAAATGCCTAAATACATTTAACAGACAATCATTGTCCAGTGATCACAGACAAACTCCATCTAATGTTAAGAACTCTATTTATCTTTTCTCAGTGGGAGAGGAAAATTGAAAAGGTGGAACCTTGTTCCTTTGCTTTAGAGACCTTGATATACCCTCCTCCGCTAGATATAATTTCCCGTGCCAGAAATAAACCAAGCCCCACGCCCTCATATCCACTGACCTTTACAGAACGATAAAAACGTGTGAATATTTTTTCCTGCTCATCCTCAGCTATACCAATACCTTGATCTGTGACATCAATCCTAAAAAACAAATCATAAGGTATAGCACAAATTTTGATGGTGCTTTGTCTAGGGGAATATTTAACTGCATTATCAAGAACATTATACACCGCTTCAACTGTCCATTTAGCATCGTAATAAGCTGATCCATCATTCAATTCAGTATCAATGGTAATCTCTTTTTCTTCTGCTTTGGGCCGAATTTGAGTAATAACAGCATGAAGCAACTCTCTCATATTCTTTCTTTGTGGATTGATAGCAATAATCCCGCTTTCCAAACGTGAAGCTTTCACAAGGGCCACCATTAAAAATTCCAGCTTTTCAGCCTGATCAGATAGTGCTTTTACACATACGGCACTGTCCCCCGTCAGTTTATGCTCTGAAAGAATCTGTGAATAAAGCAGAATGTTTGCAACAGGCGTTTTAGTTTGATGAGAGATGTCTGAGATTAGACGCTGGATACTTTCCTTTTCTGCAGCCAGATTTTTAGAAGACACGGCACAGGAGAATAAAAAACGAGCCATTTTTGCTTCTATAGCAGACAGAACAGATTCGTCAAAAGTGCTTTCCATAAAATCACCATCTATAGCACTATCTAACATAACAGTCAGAGAATCCATAATTCGTCGCATTCTTCTACGATATAGAAGGATGATGGAAATTACGGTGACAATTGAAATTACTAAGATAACTCCAATTATTAAAAACTGCTTGTCCATCACACCACCGCCCAAGTATATCCAATACCGTACACTGTTTTAATATATACAGGCGAAGAAGGGGTATCCTCCAATTTATCACGCAAACGCTTAACTGTAACTGAGAGGGCATTTTCGTCTACATATACGGCACCGTCCGTCCATATGCCATCCACCAATTGTGCTCTTGTCAGGGTATGCCCCCTATTTTCAAGCAAAATACGTAGCAACTTTTGTTCAGTTTTGCTTAATTCAATGGAAATGCCGTTTTTAAAAAACTCCATTTTTGCAAAGGAGAATTGAAATCCATTAATCAATATTGTATCCTCAACGCTAGGTGCAGCACTTCGAAGCCTTGCGCCCACTCTTGCCCTCAATATCATCAAGCTGAAGGGCTTTGTTATATAATCGTCTGCTCCTAGTTCAAGGCCTGTGACTACATCTGTTTCCAGATCATTGGCGGTAAGAATTATCACCGGAACAGCAGAGTGCCTGCGTAACTCTTTCAAAAAATCCAGTCCATTCCCATCTGGTAGATTGATGTCCAAAATGATAAGATCAAAGGTCGTGTTTTCGATCTCTTGCCATGCAAAATGAAGATCCTGTGCTTGTACAAAGGTAAATTCACTGTCCTTTAAGGCAAGCGCTATGCCATTAGCTAAGGATAAATCATCCTCAATAATCAATATTCGTTTCACTTACAATTATCCTCCCTTGGTTAATTATCTTCATATCATCTATCTTTAGGTTTTTCCACATCTTTGGAAATTAACCACAGAAAGCTCTTCAATAATTCTTTTTCCATCCTTTAAATATGGCTCTATATTCTCAAATAATATCCATTTATTTATGTATATATTTCTTACTTTTTGCCATTTCATAATTTTATATATTCACCTTTTTCATAGTAAGTTAACTTATGTACACCTTTTAATACATAGGTTAAATCATTTAAATATTGTGCAAAAGAATACTTTTTATAACTTTATTATATCTTATTCTCATAATATATTTAAAACATTTCTTATAAAAATCTATTTTTGTTAAAAGTTAAACACTCTACACTAAAAATACGCATCCCTTAATTGAAAATTCATAATATTGTGCATATCAAGATTAAAATTTTCCATCAAATTTTATCTCAAGAACACTAATAGCCCTCAGACAATTCTTCTTCACTTAAAAATTTGAGATTATTAAAATTCAGATTTATACAATATCGATGGATTATAGACTTATATATTCTATTTCCAAATAGTAAATATTTTTCTTTTTTGACAATTAAATAAATAAACGTTATATTATATGTAAATTATTAGTATAATTGCAAAATTTCAAAATATTATACAAGAGAGGATTGATGTTATGAAAAAAAATGTTAAAATATTATCTTCTGTTATATGTGGATTAGTATTATCTTCTAGTTTAGCTTTAACTAATGTACAAGCTAAATCGGTAGATAATATTACTGCATCAAAAACTTCTACAAAATCAATAATATTAAATCAAAAATTTAATTATTACACCTCTTTGAATGGGGCTATGTTAATTGGTCTAAGTCAATATTTTGTTGCCACAAATAATTGCCCTACAGTTGATGGTATACGAGATACTTTAGTTAAAAATGGTTTAAGTAGAAGCATTGCAAATAATATTTCCTTCAGTTTATATAGTTTGGCAACTGAATATAAGGAAAAAGCATTTCCTGAAGACAATTTCTACAGTGCTGCAATTTTACAAGCAGGAGATGGTATGTTTAATATGATAATTGCAGATACTGGTGATACTAGAAGCTATTCTCTTTATGGAATTTTAACTTATGATGATGCTGTAAAAATAAGAAATCATGTTCGTACTAAACCAAGTTCTGCACAGTATCCAGATTATACTGTTAACTTTTTACTAAGTACCGGGATAATTAACAATAAAGAAGATGCAGAACTTCTTAGTAGATGTATTTGGGATCTAGATAATAGATGGGAATACTTCCCAGGTCAAAATAAAAATTTATTACTTTTAAAAAGCGATGATGGTAAGTGTATAAAAATAGCTCGTTCTGCAAGATAAATATATACTTAAATTATTTTTAAAAAATAGAGTTTACTGATACTTACTACAGTAAACTCTATTCTTTATACTTATCTATAAATGCCGATAACACTAAAGATTTTAATTAATTCACTTCTTATTAATCTTTTATAATAAACCTAAAATGAATGTGTTAAATGCAGTAAATCCTTTAAGTAGTAAGTTAAACCAAGGCTTCACAATGACCTCCTGCAAGCATTAACAAACCATATCCTTTAAGGCAAGCGCTATGCCATTCGCTAAGGATAAATCATCCTCAATAATCAATATTCGTTTCATTTACAGTTGTCCTCCCCTTATTAATTATAAGTCAAGCTACAGCTGATAATGTCTGCTATCAACTTTACAGCTTTATAGGCAGCCTAATTTGCACAGAAAAGATATTATTTTGTTTTGTAGCAACAATTTGTCCGTTATGTCTTTCCATAATTTTTTTACATGTTTTTAAGCCTATTCCTGTGCTGCTTACTGCTTTTAAATTATTACTTACTTTGTTCTCAACACAAATGTTTACTATCTGATCTTGTATGTAATATTCAACTTTAATTGGCACCACTTTATCTGCATATTTAATAATATTAGAAAAAATATTATCAAAAACTCTGCGTATTGAAATCAAATTTACTTCTATACGGAAAGTTGTATTACATGAATCTATTTGAAAGTTAAATCCATTGTCTTCTAATATAAAAATTTGTTCCTCCATCAACTGTTCTAAAAGTTCATTTCCATCAAAGGTTTCTACTTCCAGATCATCACCATTAGTATTAAACACTATAAAATATTCAAATAATTTATCTGAAAGATATTTAATTTGATATGCTTTTTCCCTGCTATTGTGAATATACTGCTTTAAATTTTCATCTGTCTTATACTTTTTGTATTCTATTATATCTAAATATCCTACCAATGCGGTAAGAGGTGTTCTTAAATCATGTGACATTGCAGTAATCAACTCGCTATTAGCTAAATGAGCTTTATTTTCACTATCTAATCGTTCAATAAATGATTTTCTCATCTCATTAATGCCTTGAGCTAAAGAAGCAAGTTCATCTCTTCCACTAATGGTAATTTCATGACTTAAGTTACCACCTTCTAATATCTTTAATTCATTCTCAAGTGTTCCTATGTATGTAGTCTTTCTTTTTATTAGAACCAACATAATCACTATAAAGCATAAAAAAGCAATTACACCATCAAAGATACTTACAATGTAATAATATTTATATTGAAAAAAGCACTCCATATACATTTTTGCATCTGTGTCAGCAAATTTAACCTCATAAAGCGAACCACCAGACATAAATGGATTTTCCTCAGGTTTCCCATAGTAGATAGTTGCATCATTTATATCAGAATTGTAAACCAACTGCTTGTCCTTGTAGATATAAAGACTCACATATTTCTCTTTACGAACCCATTGAGTTATTTTATCATGATCGCTTATTTTTAAATTATTATCCGATACGTATTTTGAAAAATCGGATATAGCTTGATTTTTTTGGTTATTCATAAAAGAATTTTTACCGAAGTGACTGTCTAGCATACTTTCCCCTATAGTTTCTAATAAAATGAAGATTATACAAGCTATTGTAAACGAGAATATTATGCTTAAAATTAACTTAAATTCTAATTTTGTACATAAAAACTTCTTATTCAATCCTATACCCCTTTCCCCATACTGTTTTTATATATCTAGGGTTTTGTGGATCCTTTTCTAATTTTCTCCTTAGATTTCTTATATGTACCATAATCGTATTATTACAAGAATAAAAATATGGTTCTTTCCAAATGCTTTCATATAAATTTTGTGCTGAAAATACCTTTTTTCTATGCTGAGCCATAAGTAATAATATTTCATATTCAGTTTCAGTAAGTATAACTTCTTCATTATCTATTGATACTTCATTCGAGGTTGTATTTATAGTTAATCCTTCTATATTTATGCCTTCATTTGAGCTAACCTTTTCTTTTCCTTTATATACATAGTACCTTCTAAGTAATGCCTTAACTCTTGAAACAAGTTCTGTATAGGAAAATGGTTTAGATAGATAGTCATCACATCCTGAAGAAAATCCCATACATTTATCTGAATCTTGTGTTTTGGCAGTTAAAAGTAAAATGGGTGCACTTGTTTTTTCACGAATTTCTATACATGCTTTAAATCCAGATTTTACAGGCATCATTATATCAAGTATGATTAAGTCTATATTTTCGTTAACTTTAACTACAGCATCTTCGCCATCCACAGCTTCTATTATATTATAACCTTCACTTTCTAATAAAACACGAACTATCTCCCTTATTTCTTCATTATCATCTGCAACCAAAATATTCTTCATGCTATTTCCCCTCCATTTCATTATTAGTATATATTGCAATAGATTTAAAATCTATACTATTTAAACGACTTAAGAATTTTTAAGATTTATTATATCCAAATCTTAAGATGTTTCTAATAAAATGTTAAATAATACAATATACAGGAAAGGATAAAATGATTATGAATAAATCCAAAAAAAATTTAGTTTGTAAAACATTACTGGTTTTATTAGGTGTTTTTACAGCTATAATATTGGTAAAATATTTACCCACCATCCTTGAATTGACTATGTCACCTGATAAATTCAGAAGTTATATAGTTTCTTTAAAGAATTCAGGTTCTATTGTATTCATTGCATTTCAAGTACTTCAAACAGTGATTGCTCCAATTCCTGGAGAAATAATTCAAATTGCTGGTGGATATATTTATGGAGTACCCATAGGTCTAATCTATTCAATGGTGGGTATGCTGCTTGGAGCTATTATAGCCTTTTATTTTACTAGAATGTTAGGTGGGTCTTTTGTAGAAAAGCTATTGAATGAAAAGAACTCTCAATGGATAAAAGATATTATGGACAGCAAAAAATTCTCCATAATTTTATTCATTGTTTTCTTAGTCCCTGGATTGCCAAAAGATTTTTTGATATACGTTGCAGGGTTGACTCCTATAAAACCTCTAAAGTTTTTTGGAATCTTACTTGTTAGCAGATTTCCATGGCTTTTAGCATCTGTAAGCATTGGTGCCAACCTTCATTATAGAAACTATACATCAACGATAATAGTATCCTTGCTGGCTTTAATATCCTTTATTCTAGGTGTGCTATACAAGGATAAACTTATAAATAAACTTTCATATAATAAAGACTCTCAAGAGTCATACAAAGTTAACTAAAGGAGTGATTACATGTTAAAAATATCTATACCTAATTTACTTTCACTTACTAATTTATCATTAGGAGTTATGTCCATAATGCAGACTTTTAATCAAAATTACATTTTTGCTGCTGTTTTAATAATTATTTCAGCTTTCATAGACGTATATAATGTTAGAATTACTAAATTTTCATATCCAGCTACTAACTTTGAAAAAGAACTAGATTCTTTAGCAGATTTGGTTTCTTTTGGAGTTGCACCAGCTCTTCTAATATTTATAAAGTACTATTTTCTCAATCTTAAATATGTAGAAATATTAGGAACTTGCCTTTTATTAATGTATATTATGAAGGGCTGTTACAAATTAGCCAAGTATAATTTAAGCGAATTACCTGAAAAATTTACTGGAATTCCTATAACAGCTTCCGGCTCTGCTATTGCACTTTTTTCATTGGCTGCACCCAGTAATGATATTTTCATGTTTCTATCAATTATTTTAGTAGTACTTCTTTCTTATCTTATGAGTTCAAAGCTTAAGATTAAAAAAATATAATCTTCTGTTTATACTATATGTAGTGGCTAATAAACTTAAAACACCTATCAATATGCAAATTAAGAAGTCTTAATTGCATATTGATAGGTGTTTTAAGTTTAGCCTTTTACTATTGGCTCAGATGGGTTTTACAAAAGAAAGTTCTGTCAAAACTTACTATCAGCCCCCCAATGATCGTTAACATAAATTAATTTAATACTACAAAATGGGAATCCATATTTTAATTGTCAATACACTCTAAAAAATTAACTCTCCTGGTTTATAACCATCAGGCAATTCTTCTTCACTTAAAAATTTGAAATTGTCATCACGTAGTATTGGTAAAAATGCTTCATATGGTATCTTAGAAAACTCGCAAGCATAACTACTTGATCCGAACCACTTACCCTCTTTGCTACTTAAATTCAAATCTCTGGCAAACTTTGTGTGATTTGAGCAATCATGAACTACTAAATCCCAGTTTTCTTCAGCAGCTACCTTCATAAATTTAAAAGTTAATTCCCTGCTCCATATTGGAGATACATAGCCCTGTCTTGCAATATACATGTTTTCTCCATAATAATTGTCTATGTTATTCTCATTTAAATGTAATTCTGCGCAATTTATAAAATCAAGTTTTGTATCTAAAATTGCTTGTTTTTTCTTAAAAAACGCTTCAAAAAACTCAGGAGTCATTGGAGTTTCAATACCTACATTTTTAATATATTTTTTCGCTATTTTAATATTTTCAATAACCTTATCTGAACAATTAGATGCACCCAGGTTGAAACGTATTTCATCAAGCCCAGCTTCACCTAATGCTTTCAATGTTTCTTCCGTAGCTAAAGTACCATTTGTATATAAATGTTGATAAATTTCAGCATCACTAAATTTCTTTATAACCGAATAGTATTTTTCAATTTCCATGAATGGCTCTAAATAAACGTAGGAAATGCCAGTAGGCTTCTTATGTATAGAAAGAAGTAGATCAATATCCTTCTCATAAAATTTTGTACCTCCAATTTCCCACATACCTTCGCCAATTGGAGGAATACTTTCTAGTTCTCCATAATTATAACAGAACTTACACTCTATATTACATTTATTAGTTTTTCTTATTGCACTCAAACCAGTTCCTGTCAAACAAGAACGGCATCCTTTAGAGAATTTGCTTTCATTTCCAACAAAAAAAGTTCTATTCTCCAAGTTTTTTAAGTTTTTAATTTCTGACATTAACATATCATTTCTATGATCTATAGCTGCCTCAATTTGTGCAAAGGTAGCATAAATGATTTCTTGTTGCTTTATCATAATTTCCTCATCTTCTGGTAATATTGAAAAAAATTCAAACCATGCCAATGCATCTTTCTTTGAAATTTTCATAACGTGTCCTCCTCTAATTAATCCGTCAGTGCAAAGTTTTTACACTGTTTTTTAGATTTTTTCTTTATGTATTACAAATTTAATAATTTCTTATACAAAAACAGTAATCCCATTCTTGAATATAATTGAACTCACTTACAACACAAAACTATCCAAAAGGATAGTTTTGTTGCCGAAACCAATTATATCATTTTTATTCCTATATAATCAATATTTATTGAAACAGATAAATTTGCGGCTTTTAAAACTTTTGAGTGAAACCTCTATTAGAAAATTCAACCATAGCCCCACAACATCCCCAAGGAACTTATGGACATAGCGAATCTGCTATAACACAATTCCTTGCTTTTTTAAGATTCTATTGCTCTTGGTGAACATATAAAAAGCAGTAGAATTAACTACTGCTCTAAGGTAAATATCATCTTCAGCTTGATGGAATCTTTTATTTTAAGGTGTTTATATTTTACATTTCTTTATAAGCGCCTAATCCCTTTGTGATGTCAACAATAAAATTCCATCTGAACCTAAGAATCACTTGATTTCTTCTATTTCTTCATCTGAAAGTTTTGTATATTTTTTAATTTTTTCTATTGGTTCATTATCCTTTAGCATTTCTCTTGCCATTTCAATAGCTTTTTTCTTTTCCCCTTCCTTTATTCCTTCTTTTATTCCATTTTCCTGTGCATGTTTTTCCATCTCCGTAATTATAAAGGCATTGCTTGCTACCATACTCTCTACCTCCTCTTTACTGGAACTTAATATTTTTACTGCTTCTTTTGCAAGTCTATCTTCTACTGAATTTTCTATCCAATGTTTTAATACTTGAAGTTCTTTTTCATTTAAACTATCAAAAAATAGTGCTATGGTTTTTATTCTGTCCAAAAACTCTCTTGGTTCTACCTTTTGGTCAAGTAAAAAAATTGCAGATGTAATACTTTTGTTTTTTATTAATTCTTCCTTAGAATATTTATTATTTATATCAAATAAGTTATATTCAAAGTCTATTATATTATCACCAAATAATTCTCCATTTTCAACAATATCTCTAAATCTTGTTGACACATCCCATTCTGAGTTACCATTATACAAATCTTTATAGCTTTTATCATGCACATTATTTATATCTTTTTTCAAGTTCATATTTTTCCTCAATTTAACTTTATATTTTTATTTTGTTTATTATATTATATATCAAAAATATGTGTTTATAAATATTATATTTTTAAGCATATAATATAAATAAAATATAATATTAAGTAAAATTTGTTAAAATATTTTAATATTTCACTACACACTTGCACAATAAGTAGAGTATAACTAGCAATTCTGGAGGAATAGTGTTAAATGAATGAATTACTGATATTAAATATTTCTTGCTTTTTTATTATAATTTTCAATATTTGCGATTCATATAAAGTTATAATAAAAAAGCAATATAAGACAACTTACATTATTTTAGCCGTAAATTTATTATTAGTACTAATTATCATAATATTAATGCGCACCTCACCAATATATAGTTTATATAATTTAACTATTAAATTACTATGTCTATGGGGGGTATTACAGGCAACATCTGCATTTTTAAAATCAAATAGGTTTAAACGATAAAAATTTATTGCTCAATTTTCACAGTACAAAAATACTAACTTAATTATTAACCTAATAATGTAAAGCATCAATAAAACTTTCTACTATTAAATCAATACTGTTCTTTGAAAGAATAAGGTTTTCAAAAGTCAAAGCAAAATATAAAAAACATATATCAATACTTTAAAGCAGATATATGTTTTTTATATTAAAATTTTTGTAATAAGCTTATATTTAAATTTGTGGTTGCTCCTGAAAAATCTCTCTTTCCAAAAACAACAAAAGCTCTTGAGATCAAGAGCTTTCTATTGTATCAATATTATAGTTCTTATTTGGTGGATACGAATCATGGTAGGTGAAATCCACAAAATTAATTATTTCAATTCTTTTTTTATTCCCCTACTTAAAGTATTTTCATAATCTATAAACTCATAAACATCTTTTTCAAATATCTCCGTAAAAGTTTTTAATTCTTCCAAAGAAATATCTTCTATAGGTTTATCTTTTTCCTCGCAGTAAAGTACTATTTCTCCTATTATTTTATGAGCATCTCTAAAAGCCATACCCTTGTTTACAAGATAATCTGCTGCTTCTGTAGCATTTAAAAAGCCTTTTTTTACTGCCTTTAGAGTATTTTCTTTTTTAATTTTTAATGAGGAGAGCATTCCACTCATTATTTTCAAACAACTTAATACTGTATCTAAAGAGTTAAAAAACTGTTCTTTATCTTCTTGCATATCCTTATTATAAGCAAGAGGAATACCCTTCATAGTGGTAAGCAGTGCCATAAGCGATCCGTAAACTCTTCCTGTTTTACCTCTTATAAGTTCTGCAGCATCTGGGTTTTTCTTTTGAGGCATTATACTGCTTCCTGTTGAAAACTCATCATCTATCAAAATAAAGTCAAACTCTTTGCTACTCCATAAAATTAGTTCTTCACTTAAACGACTTAAGTGCATCATCATTATAGAAAAACAGGATAAAAGTTCTATAACATAGTCCCTATCACTTACTCCATCTAAGAAATTATCCACTGGCTTTTTAAAACCTAGTTCTTTAGCTGTAAAGCTTCTATCTATATTATATGTAGTTCCAGCTAAAGCACAGCATCCAAGAGGACTTTCATCCATAATTTCTATAGCATTTTGAACCCTCTTTTTATCTCTAGATAACATGTTATAGTAAGCCATAATATGATGTTTAAAGGTTATTACCTGGGCTCTTTGAAGATGTGTATAACCTGGCATTAAGCAAACATTTTCTTCTCCAAGCTTTACTATTACAATCCTAAGAGCATCTATGTTTTCTATAACCTCAAAAGCCTTTTTCTTTGCATAAAGTCTTAAATCCACAGCCACTTGATCATTTCTGCTTCTTGAAGTATGAAGCTTTTTGCCCACTTGACCTATTCTTTCTATTAAATTTGTCTCTACAAAACTGTGAATATCTTCATAATCGCCTTCTATTTGAAGTACATCATTTTCTATATCTGAAAGTATGGAATCTAATCCTTTTTTTATGCTTTCACATTCTTCCTCTGTTAAAATGCCACACTTAGTGAGCATTTTAACATGTGCTTTACTTCCTTGAATATCTTCATAATAAAGTGTTCTATCAAAACTTAGTGAACTATTAAAGTCTTCCATTAGTTTATTTTCAGCTTTTTTAAATCTTCCACCCCAAAGCTTCATAATTAATTTTCCTTCTTCTTGTTAGTCATAGATTGTATTTTGCTTGGAAGTCCAAATAAGTTTATAAAACCTTCTGCATCCTTATGACTATATAATTCACTTGCACCAAAGGAAGATATACTTTCATCATAAAGTGCATATGGTGCATCTACCCCTGCTACCATCATATTGCCTTTATATAACTTTAATTTCACTAAGCCAGTTACATTTTTCTGTGTTACATCTACAAAAGCATCTAAAGCCTGTTTTAAAGGAGTAAACCATAATCCATCATATACTAATTCACCATACTTTTGTGAAACTAGTTGCTTGTAATGGAATGTATTTTTATCAAGAGTTAGTCTTTCAAGTTCTTTATGTGCTGAATAAAGAATTGTTCCGCCTGGAGTTTCGTATATTCCTCTTGATTTCATTCCTACTAATCGATTCTCTACTATATCAACTATTCCTATTCCATTTTCCCCACCTATTTTGTTTAATGTTTCTAATAATTCAACTGGAGCTACATCTTTTCCATTTAATTTCTTAGCTATTCCCTGTTCAAAATATAATTCTATATAAGTAACTTCATCTTTTGCCTTTTCTGGTGGAATTGTCATAAGATACATTTCTTGATTATGCTCATTTTTAGGATCTTCTAATTCTCCACCTTCATGACTTAAATGCCATAGGTTTTTGTCTCTTGAATATATTTTTTCCTTAGTTACTGGCACTTCTACATCTTTAGAATTAGCATAATCTATTGCATCTTCTCTTGATTTTATATCCCATATTCTCCATGGTGCTATTACTTTTATTGTAGGATCAAAAGCTGCTATACCAATTTCAAAACGAACCTGATCATTTCCTTTTCCTGTACATCCGTGTGCTATATATTTTGCTTCTTCAGCATGTGCTATTTCGACTAATTTTTTTGCCATTAAAGGTCTTGCAAAAGAAGTTCCAAGCATATATTTTTCTTCATATAAAGCTCCTGCTTTTATACCCTTAAATAAATAATCAGTTACAAATTCTTCTATTGCATCTACAATATATACCTTTGAAGCTCCAGTTCTTATAGCCTTTGCTTCAACTTCCTTCATATCATCACCCTGACCAACGTTTATGCATGCTGCAATAACATCCAAATCATAGTTTTCCTTAAGCCATGGAATTATTATCGATGTGTCTAGTCCTCCAGAATATGCTAATACTACTTTATTTTTCATAATTAATTTCCTCCTAATTTCTTACTTTTAATTTATACAAATTTACTACTAGAGCTAAAGTTAAATTTTACAATTAAATACAATATTTTACATCAGTAACTATAGTGGTATTTCCATAAAATCTTCTATAACATTTAATACTATAGACACATTCTTTTATTTAAATATTTTTTTGTAACCCAAATACCTTATTTTAATTACAAAAAACCCGTCTCTAATATATAGAGACGGGATTATATCCGCGGTACCACTCTTGTTGACAGGGCATTATGCCAAGTCCACTCAAAACTTTAACGCAGTTAACGTCTTGCTTCTGATATAGTAATTATATCTTTTTCGCAAACTTCTCCAAGACTCTCTTCCTTTTTAACTCCCTCACAGGCTTCCACCTACCCTGCTCGCTTAAATATGAATATTGAGGCCTATTAAAAAGTACTCTTCTTTTCAGTGAATTTACTTTATGTATCTTACCTATTTAATTATAAAAATCCCGTCTCTAATATAGAGACGGGAATATATCCGTGGTACCACTCTGATTGACAAGGCATTATGCCAAGTCCACTCAAAACTTTAACGCAGTTAACGTTTTGCTTATGATACAATAATTACAACATTATATCTTTTTCACAAACTTCTCCAAGACTCTCTTCCTTTTTAACTTTCTCACAGGCTTCCACCAACCCTGCTCGCTTAAACATCAAAATTGAGACTTATTAAAAAGTACTTTTCTCTTCAGCGAATTTACTTTGTAACTTGTAAATCATTATATTACGTATTCTAGTTTTTTGTCAACACTTTTTTTTAATGTTTTTATATAGCAATAATTATTTCACTATTTTTAACTTTATGAATTATTTATTTCACAAACATACTCATCATATTAGCAAGTTCAATCTAAGCTTCACGACTTCCCCAAGGTGTTATTAATAAATTGTTAACAACCCTTTTGAGGCGTTGCAAAAACTTGGTTTAGCTTTCTAAAAATCCACTCCTCCAACTAAAAGCAACATCATTTAATTGGAATGTTTACTTAAAAACTCTCTAGTTTTTTTCCCAATATCCTTTGATTTTGTATAGTAAATGTAATGTCCTCCTTCTAAAGCACAATAACTAAAATTAGAATACTCCTTAAACTCATCTATATTTTTATTTATTATATTCTTATATTTATCATTATTTATATCCTTCATAGACTTAATTGAAATAAACTTAAGTATTGGCAAATCCTTTGGCATTTTAGTTTTATTCACAGCTTCACAATTCTTTAATACCATACTAAATTCATTCTCCATAGTTTTGTTAAAGGGATTTTGAACCCCCATTTTAACTAAATCCTTTTTATCACTTTCAGAAAAACATTTTTCATCTTTATAAATGCTTTTGTAGTATAGCCTATCAATACCTAAAAAGTTTTCTACAGCTGTTAAAATAAATTGCTTTTTTCCAACAGATAAATCAACTTTATTTGATTCTTCCAAGCTTGCTTTAACTAATGTTGTATCTAACATAACTATTGCTTCCACTTCTTTTGGATAAGCTGCTGCATAATACTCAGCATATATTCCTGATATAGAGTGAGGCATAAGTATGTATGGTCCCTCAATGTTTGCTTTCTTCAAGGCCGTCCTAGTTTCAAAAGCAATATTTTCTGCACTTCTTTCTTTGGAAGTTTCATCGCTAAAACCATAACCAAAAGGCTCCACAACAACTACTTTAAAATCTTTTTTTAATTCATTAATTAAAGGCTTAAAATCAATTGAAGGCGCAGTACTTCCTAAACCAGGCATTAAAACAATGGTTTTCTTTCCCTGTCCCTCAGAATATACATGCATCCTTTTACCATTAACCGCAACCACTGTGCCTAAAGGTTTAACATCACCCTTTTCTGTATACTTTCGCACCTGACCTACTATGCACATAACTATTAACAATGTTAATAGGACAGCAAGAACTCCTCTTAATATCTTTCTTATTTTCCTAAACATTATTTTCACCTTCCTCATATACCATATTTACATAACTGTTACTTATGAAAATGTAGAATAAAATCATTGCTCCAAAATATATCCCTAAAGAAATAATTAATTGAAGATTAAAAGAAAAATTCATTATTTGTTCTAACATCTTCATGGCAACTATGCTGTGTAATATGGCTATACTTCCTGGCAAAACAAAGGATATTGCCATCTGCACATACACAGATTTCTTTACATTCTTTTTACTCATACCTATTTTCTTCAAAGTTATGTACTGCTCCCTATCCATAAATGCATCCTTTAATATTTTAAAATATATTGCACTAAAGGTTGACAGTATAAATATTATAGACATTACCGCTCCAAGAAAATGAAATATTTCCATTGCATAATAATCCCATGTATGCTCATTAGTATTAGGATATATCTTTCCTTGAGACAATGCTTGTCTTATATTAAATATTAATTGATTTGAATTATTCTCCTTACTTATTTGAACACAATTTAATGTTCTCTCCTTAAAACCTTCCTTTATCTTTTCATATTCACTATCTTCTAATACATATATATTTTTATATGCTAATCGATCTACAATTCCAATAAAAGGAATATCCTTTTGCACTTTTATAAAATAATCCTTATTATTTATTTCTACTTCTTTTTTTACAAGGTTAAAGGGAGATGCTAAAGTTGTTGCACTTGATATAAAAATAGCTTCTTTTCCATAAGGTTCAATATTATCTTTTACTTTATAATTTAAAAATTCTAAGTTCTTTTTTAAGGTTGAACAGTTTATTATTATGGCTTCATGATTGTAATCTATTTTTTTAGGATAATTTTTATAAGTAACTTTTCCTAAAATAAACTTATTTTCATTTATTTTAGCTCCTTTAACTATTTCTGCTGCTTTCTTCTTTGACTTTTCATCATAAGTTTCATAACAAAAATTGTATGGTGCTTCCTTTATAGCCTCTCTTTGTGCAACTTCCTTGAAGGATAGACTTAACCCAAAGGCTGTTATTGCTGCTGCACATAAAATTGCTGTCATTGCCAGATTTCTATAATTATCCTTAAGTCTAAAATACACATTAGAAATACTTATTAATCTAGCATTTTTATATACTAATTTTTTATTTTTGATTACCTTGTCAAAAACAACAGACATAAAACTTCCAAATAAAAAGTAAGTTCCAACTGAAACACATAACAAAGCTGCCATAGAGGAAAGCATTAAATCTATCTCCCATTTTTTAATCATTATGGCAGCTACATATCCAGCTAAAATTAATATTACCCCTAAAATCCCTTTAAAATATCTTAATTTTGGGATCTCCTCTTTTACCTTTACAGCATTGATCATATCTATTAGCTTACTTTTTTTAATTATTCTATATTTTTTATAAGCTACTGCGCCAAAAATACAGGAAAATACTAAGATTACTGTAAAGATAGAATTTAATGATATTTCCAATGGTATTTCTACATTTAAATGAATTGATTTTGTTAAAAGCATAAAAAATAATTTAGATAATATTATTCCAAATGCAAGACCGCTGGATATCGATAAGCCTCCAATAAACAAGCTTTCTATAGCAAATACTTTACTGATTTTTGATTGAGTAATTCCCATTGACATATACAATGCAGTTTCTTTCTGCCTATTTAACATAAAAAACTTGTCTGCATTAAATATAAAATATATTACTGTACATACTAAAATAAATCCACAGGAAATACTGGCTGTGCTTGCTGCCTGAAATCTTTCACTTATTGACATAAATGCCTCATTATTTTTTATTGCTAAAAAGTTATAAAAAGCTGCAACTGATATGATAGTAATAAGCAAATAAAGCTTGTATATCTTTATATTATCTTTAAAAAGTTTATAGGAAAGTTTAAAGCAGTTCATCACTTTCCCCTCCCATTATTGCTGTCATATTAAGAATTCTTCTAAACATATCACTTCTTTTCCCACTACTTTGTAACTCACCACTTATGCTCCCATCCTTCAAAAACACTACTCTATCTGCATAACTTGCAGCTCTAGCATCATGAGTTACCATTATAATTGTAGTATTATAAATTTTATTTATATTTGCAAAGCACTCAAGAACCTCTACAGATGCTTTAGAATCTAAAGCTCCCGTTGGCTCATCTGCAAAAACCACCTTTGGAGATGTAATTAATGCTCTGCAAATTGCTGCCCTCTGCTTTTGCCCTCCTGAAAGCTCATAAGGATATTTATCTAAATGTTTTTCTATACCTAAAAGCTTTGTAAGTTTATCAGTTCTTTCTAGTATTATCTCTAACCTTTCGTTATTTAGTGTAAGTGGCAGTGCTATATTATCTCTTATTGTCATACTATCTAACAAATTAAAATCTTGAAAAACAAAACCAATTATATCTCTTCTAAATTCAGCTAATTCCTCTTCTTTTAAATTGTTTATATCCCTACCATCAATTATAACTTTTCCCGAAGTTCCCTTATCTATGGTAGACATAATATTTAAAAAAGTAGTCTTTCCCGATCCTGAGGGTCCCATTATACTAATAAATTCTCCTTCATTAATTTCTATATCTATTTCTTTTAATACCTTATGTTTATTGGTTAATCTTCCATAATTCTTAGTTAACCCTGATACCTCTATAATTTTTTTCATCTGTTATCACCTCATATTTATAGTATAATTTGTACTGAAGCCTTCTTCCATCTATTTAGGTTACAAATTAGTTTCTATTGTGACATGGATGTAACATTGAAGTAATCTGCCAGCTTATAAAAACTTAAAATAAACTCAGCATATTGCCCCTCTTCGCTTTCTACCTTTAAATCTATATTTAAATTATTACACATCTTTTTTGCATAATATAATCCAATACCAGTAGATTTAGTTGTAATCCTTCCATTCTTTCCAGTAAAACCTTTATTAAAAATTCTATTTATATCTTCTTTAGGAATCCCAATGCCATTATCTTTAATGTGTAGATAATAAGCTTTGCTGTCCTCTTTACTAAAGATATGTAATTGTCCATTTTCATTAGTGTACTTGCTGCTGTTATTAATAATTTGAGAAATAATATATTGAATCCATTTTCTATCACTTATTATTTTAAATTCTTCAACCTCCACTGTTATTTCAATATTTTTATTCATAAAAAACTCTGCATTTTCCCTTATTGCCTTTCTAATTTCATCCTTTACAACTGTTTGTTCACTTTTTATGTCCAAATTATAATTATTTGCCCTTGTGACATACAACACTTGATTTACACTAAACTCCATTTGTTTCATTTCAGATATTATCTTTTTTGATTCATGTTCAGCCAAGTTTTCTAATAATAGATAAACAACAGCGATGTTTATTTTAATATCATGAACCCATTTTGTAATGTAATCTTCAAAATCATTTATATTATTTTTTAAGCTTTCTTCCGTCTTTAAATGTTCCAGTTTTTGTTTTTCCAACATATTTGAAAATACATTTAAATGAAAATCTTTTATTTTATTATCTAATTTCTCATTGTGCTTTAGAATATTACTATATTTCTTTCTCTCTATTATAAAACCATAAACAAAAGCTATAACTATTGTTAATATAATAAGTATGTCCATGTATATAATATCCTTGAAGCTACTATTTATAGTAGTACTGCTGTATAATATACAATTAATTATTATAAAAATTATTGAGTAGCTTATTAGCCATATTTTATTGATCTTAATATAATCCACCATCTTCATCTATGCTTTTCTCTCCTTTAAGAAAAAGCCAACTATCTAGAATTTCTATCCCATGACTATCCTCTCTAATATTCCCATTTTTCCAAATGAGAGTAAAGAGCGGCTACGTCCCTGGATAACGATTTCTAAGCATCAAACGGAGGTTAAATGTCATTTATACATTTAACCTCCATCTGATGCCAAGAACTCTGTTTATCTAAATAGCTGGCTTAGTATCACAATATTATATATCCAATGCCTTTTTGTGTTAATATTAAATCTTTTATTCCAACCTGCTCCAACCTATTTCTTAGTCTATTAATGTTAACAGTAAGAGTATTTTCATTAACATATATATCGTCATCCCAAAGCTTTTTCATAAGCTTACTCCTAGAAACCCCTTTCCCCTTATTCTCCATAAGAGTTTTTAAAAGCAGCATTTCATTTTTAGTAAGCTCTAAGGAATTTCCATTGTATATAAGAGTTGAGTTATCTAAATTTAATAATAAGTCATTACATTTCAGCACTTTTGTTTCTTCATTTTTATACTCATAGGCCCTTCTTATAACAGCTTGCAATTTAGCAATTAACACTTCTGAGTTAAAAGGTTTTTGTATAAAATCATCTCCACCATTATTAATTGCCATTACTATATCCATATCGCTGTCCCTTGAAGACACAAATATAATTGGCGTTTTAGATATTTGTCTTATCTTTTTACACCAATAAAATCCATCACATACTGGAAGATTGATATCCATAAGAACAACATCAGGTTTGTATTCTAAAAAATTCTCTATTACTTTTTCAAAATCTTTACATACAGTTACTTCAAATTCCCATTTGTTTAGAAGATTACTTAACGCTTCACACATATCTTTATCATCTTCAATTATAAACAATTTATATGTATTATTCATTTCAATGTCCTAACCTATATTAATTTATTACTTTCTATGTTCTATTTTTAAAACAATGTTATTATATCATTCTTGATATGTTTGGTAAACTAATCTTAAACTTTAGTATGTATTGTATAAATATATACTTTTAATAAAATAATATTGTTAGAAATTCATTTTAAATGTGAAAGGAGTTACCATTATGCAATTAGCTAAAATATCAGACTACCAAATATACTCTGACGATAGATTTGTAAAAAAAGATATGATAAATGAAGAAAAGGCTCTTTTGTTTATGTTAAATCTTAAACCTGGGCAAAAAATTCCTCCTCATACTCATGGGGAAAGTGGACTTACAATTCACGTGATTTCTGGAAGTGGAATTGTAAATATAAATAGTAAAGCAGAAAAGATAACAGTTGGAAATATAATATATTGTTCAGGCACTGAACTTTTTGGCATGGAAAACACATCAGAAGAAAACCTTTCTTGCTTTGCCTCTTTAACTAAATAAACATCAGCAATATCAAAAAAGTACTATGAAACTATTCTCTTAGTACTTTTTTGATAATAATTAGAATCAGATAGCAAAACAAATTCTTAACAACCCTTTAGAGCCTTACGAACACCTGGCTGAGCCTGTTACTGATCTTTAACGCTGTCTAACATCTTTAGTCTATGCTAAAGCGTGAACTCCTTACCACGCTCCCGTTTTTTTGTTTCATTCCCCAACTTGTATATTTCCGTCAAAAGAAATACAATAGAGCTATGGAGGTGTTATGCGTGGATTACATAACGACAAAAGAAACAGCGAAAAATTGGGGAATCACAGACAGAATGGTAGTGTACCATTGCTCTAGCGGTCGAATTAAGGGAGCTGAAAAAATTGGAAATACATGGCTTGTTCCTATTGACGCTAAAAAACCATCTGACGGACGATATAAAAGCAGTAAAATAAAGGATGGTGAAAATAAATGAAACGTATATTTTTAGTTGAAGACGATAAGGCAATTGCTAAAAACCTTATACTTTTGCTCCGCTCGGAAGGATTTACAGTTACCCACGCCCCTACGCGAAGTGAAGCCCTTGCCGCACTTGCCCAAAATAAATTTGACTTGGCGCTTATAGATATTTCTTTGCCTGACGGAAATGGCTTTACGGTTTGCACAGAAATCAAAGAAACGCAAGATGTTCCCGTTATCTTTCTAACGGCTTCCGGCGATGAATCCAGTGTTGTTACCGGACTTAACATGGGCGCAGACGACTATGTCACCAAGCCTTTTCGTCCCCGTGAACTTATCGCACGAATCAGAACCTCCTTAAGAAAAAGTGGATGTTCTCCATCGGCTTCTGAAATCTGTGGACTTCATGTGGATATGGCAAGTGGTGTTGTGAAAAAAGACGGTAGCGAGATTTTTCTTTCAGCCTTAGAATACCGCTTGTTGTTGGTGTTTATTAACAACCCCAAAAGTATTATCACCAGGGCTAGGCTGCTTGACGAATTGTGGGACGCTGCAGGTGAGTTTGTCAATGACAATACATTAACCGTGTACATTAAACGCCTGAGGGAGAAGATAGAAAATAACCCAGCAAGCCCACAAATCATTCTAACCGTTCGTGGTACAGGCTATAGATTGGGGGATGAGTATGCTTCGGAATAAAGAGTTTTGTAAGTTTGCAATTTTGTTCTCCTTAATAGCTGCTATCACTATAATACTGGGATTTGCAATCAATATGTCTGCTGGAATCCTTGCCACTATTTCTGCTGCAGCCTTTGGAATAGCGTTTTTTATTTTTACTAAAACCCGATATAACAGCATTGCGCAGATTTCAGATCAAATTGATGTTGTACTTCATAATGCTGACCATCTGTATATTGCTGAATCGGACGAGGGCGAACTTTCCATTCTGCAAAGCGAAATAACAAAAATGACCCTGCGTATTCGAGAGCAAAACGACGCATTAAAAAAAGAAAAAGAGCATCTTGCTGATTCCATGGCTGACATAGCACACCAACTCCGCACCCCTCTCACATCCGTTAACCTTATTCTGTCATTGTTAGAAAATAACCCTGACGAAAATGAACGGAAATCATTGATATGGGAAACAAAGGAATTGTTTGTACAGATGGATTGGCTGCTTACTTCTCTCTTGAAATTATCTCGAATAGACGCAGGCATTGTGGTATTTAAAACCGAGCAGACAGATGTAAATAACTTGATATGCTCAGCGCTTCGACGGTTTTTGATACCAATGGAACTGCACAATATTACTTTTCAAACAAATGTGCCAAAAGAAGTAATTATTCAAGGGGATTCAGGTTGGCTTTCGGAAGCAATTCAAAATATCATAAAAAATTGCATGGAAAGCGCAGGCGATAACGGAAAGATTGACATTGTCTGCAGGTCCACCCCACTGTTTACCGAAATTACTATTCACGACAGCGGCGCAGGCTTTGAAAAAGAAGATTTACCCTGCCTGTTTGACAGGTTCTATCGTGGAAAAAACTCAGGTGCTACAGGATACGGCATTGGATTGGCTCTCTGCAAAATGATTATAACACGTCAAGGAGGGATGATTACTGCCAAAAATCATCCCCAAGGAGGCGCCATATTTTCAATGCGTTTTCCAAAGTGACGAATCTCTCACTTAAAAGTCACACAGATGTAAGTTTAAGGTTCTATTATATAGGTAAACCACAAGAAAGGAGATTCACATAATGGAATTTTTAAAAGTTGAAAATTTATGTAAGGTCTATGGCAAGGGCGAAAACCAAGTTACTGCCCTTGACCATGTTTCGCTTACAATCGAAAAGGGGGAATTTACCGCAATCATTGGTTCCTCCGGCTCTGGCAAATCCACATTACTTCACAGCATAGGTGGAGTGGACGTACCTACAGGCGGAAAGGTATATTTGGACGGGCAGGATGTATATGCCCAAAGCAATGAAAAACTCGCCATCTTTCGCAGGAGGCAGGTAGGACTAATTTACCAGTTTCACAACATCATTCCCACGCTGAATGTAGTGGAAAACATCACCTTGCCTATACTTATGGACAAGCGTAAAGTCAATAAGACGAGGCTGAATGAATTGCTAGAACTGCTTGGCTTACAACACCGAAAAACCCATTTACCAAATCAGCTTTCAGGCGGTCAGCAACAGCGTGTTTCCATAGGACGTGCTTTGATGAATGCCCCAGCAGTAATGCTTGCGGACGAACCTACAGGCAGTTTGGACAGCCGAAATGGACATGAAATTATCAATTTGCTGAAATTAAGCAATCAAAAATATAGACAGACACTTATCGTGGTCACCCATGACGAAAATATCGCCCTACAAGCGGACCGCATTATCGGTATATCAGACGGTAAAGTAGTGCGAGACGAAAGGGTGAGACCATGAACATTTTCAACAAAGTTACATTACAAAGCATGAAAAAAAGCCGCACACGAACACTTGTAACAATTATCGGAGTTGTTCTGTCTGCTGCCATGATTACGGCAGTGGCTACCTTTGGTACTTCCCTATTAAATTTTCTGGTAAAGGGTTCTATTGTGAAACACGGCGATTGGCACGTGGAGTTTTTGGATGTTAATTCCTCCTTCGCACAGAAACGAACCCAGGACAAAGACGTTAAAAACACAGCAGCATTTGAAAATATCGGCTACGCAAAACTTGAAGGTGGGAAAAGTCCCGAAAAACCTTATCTTTTTATAGCCGGATTTAGCAAGGACGCCTTTGATACCTTACCCTTAACTCTGGTTTCAGGCAGATTGCCTAAAAACAGTGAGGAAGTTCTTATCCCAAGCCACGTGGCCATAAAGGGCGGCGTTAGATTCAAGGTGGGAGACACGCTTTCACTTGATGTTGGAAACCGCATGAACAACAATAAAAATCTCGGTCAACACACCCCTTACATTTCTGGAAAAGAAACTCTTGTGCCAAAAGCAGAGAGAACCTACAGGGTTGTGGGTATCTGTGAAAGACCCGGTTTTGAGGAACATTCCGCACCAGGATACACCTTGATAACCAAAGCAGATTCTCAAAATAAAGCAGACAGCTTAAGTATATTTGTAACACTTAAAAATCCGCATAAAGTTAAGTCTTACGCAAGCAGCACATCGGTGAGCCAAGCTTACGTTTTTAACGATAGCGTGTTGCAATTCATGGGACTTTCCGACAATAAACTGTTCAACGTGCTTCTGTACACAGTTGGCGGTATTTTACTTGCTATAATAATGATAGGCTCCATTTTTCTGATTTATAATTCATTCAACATATCGCTTAATGAGCGCACACATCAGTTTGGAATTCTCTCGTCAGTGGGTGCCACAGCAAAGCAACTGCGAAATTCGGTGCTGTTTGAAGGACTTTGCATTGGTACAATGGGCATACCCATTGGCATTATTGTTGGCATAGGCAGTATGGGACTTATAATTCCTATTGTTGCTAGGAAGTTTGAAAACATTATCTCAAGCAACGTACCTTTAACCTTGTCGGTGTCTGTCCCTGCAATTGTTGCAGCAGCAGCGGTGAGTTTGGTTACCATTTTGATTTCAGCTTATATCCCAGCTAGGAAAGCCGCAAACACTCCTGTAATGGAGAGTATTCGCCAAACGGGCGAGGTCAAAACCGAATCGAAAGCCGTGAAAACATCAAAACTGGCACAGCGTATTTACGGTTTAGAAGGAACTCTTGCGCTAAAGAATTTTAAGAGAAACAAAAAACGCTATCGCAGCATTGTTCTATCTCTTGTTTTAAGTGTGGTGCTGTTTGTATCAGGAAATGCTTTTGGAACAACTCTGAAACGACTTGCACAACGATCCATAATGGACTTTGATTATGACATCGTTTTTACCACTGAGGGCATGAACGACAGCGAAATGTTCCCTCTTTACAACAAACTAAAAACCGCAGAGGGAGTTTACAAAAGCTCGTACCAAACGATTTTATCCTATTCATGTACTACCAAAGCAAGCGATTTTTCAGACCGTTATCGAAAATCCGCAGGTTATGCTGCACCGGACCAAACGGTTAATCTTCCAATGGACATCCAGTTTATTGAAGACAGTGAATATCTAAGTTTCATCAAAAAATTAGGCTTGTCCCGAGAAGAATATACTGGTAATGATGGAAAAATGATTGCCGTTGCCAAAAAACCGGTTGAGAAGAAAAACGGTCCCCCTGAACTGTTTGATATGTTTGGCAGTCGTTCAATGACTTTCAGTGTGGCTCCCAAAATAAATGATAAGCCTAAACTGGAACAGAGTCAAAGCATAAACATTACCTTTGTGGATACATACCCGGTGGACCCTCTTAAGACAACAACGCAATCTTCCAATAAGAATGCATATGTTTTTATGGTGGTGGCTCCCTATTCTCTCAAAGAGAAATTTGAAACACCGGATATCCATACAGATATAGGACTGAGCTTTCTGTCAAAAAATCCTTCGCAATCGGTATCTAAAATGGAAACCATGATTCATGACGCAGGAATTACCTCTGCGTATAACCTGCAAAATGTGTACACTGTTGTTGAACAATATCGCAGTATAACATTTGTTATTGATGTTTTCACCTATGTTTTTGTCATCATGATTTCGCTGATTGCGGTTGCCAATGTGTTCAACACCATTTCCACCAATATCATGCTGCGCAAGCGAGAACTTGCTATGCTCCGCTCAGTGGGAATGTCTGAACGTGATTTCCAAAAGATGATGAATTTCGAGTGTGTCTTTTATGGCATGAGGACGTTACTATTTGGAATTCCAATATCTGCAATATGTTCTTGGCTGATTTACAAAGGGTTTGTGTCCGCAGAAAAGATGGATAACTTCCCTTTTATATTCCCTTGGGGCAGTATGGCAATTAGTGTGTTCAGTGTACTCTTTATCGTGTTCATTACAATGCTGTATGCTACTCGTAAAATAAAAAAAGAAAATATCATTGACGCGCTTAGGGATGACATGACTTAATTCAAAACTAATATTAACTTAAGGCATATTCAAAAAAATCAAAAACATCTGCGTTCAAATCCTCTTAAGGGCGATTTGGACACAGATGATATTGAGAAGAGGTGGTCTGAATGTCTTTAATGATGCCTGGCTGTATTTTAATGCTCATCCTTATTATCAGTATGCTATATGAACCAAGAAGCTTCTGGAATGCACTACTGCTTATGATGACAATTGGCATTTTTCTTCTTGGATTTGGCGCTGCACCGGGAATACGCGGAATGATTCTTGGGATTTTGACGCTGCTTTTAATACCATTAACTTTTCTTGTTACTGCCATCTTCCTAATTGTAAATGGTTTGGAGATGATGAAAAAAGAGGGACGGCATTTGCAAAATGTTCTATCCTTATTGACGGGAATAGCAATGATCATGGGAAGTATATTAACCATTGCTGGAATATATTTTTTTCAGGATTCTTCAGTAATGAGGACACTATTCTCACTGGTGTTGATTCTGGAGTTTTATATCGCCTTTACCTTTTCTGCACTGTTGATCTATTCGCTCATTTATACCTGTTTACCGAAACGACTGAATTGTGATTATATTATCGTTCATGGATGTGGTCTGATAGGCGGAGAAAGAGTATCTCCGCTGCTGAAAGGCAGAGTTGATAAAGCAGTCCATATTTACCATAAATGCAAGAAGCATACGAAGATTGTGGTATCAGGCGGCAAGGGCGATGATGAAAAGATATCGGAAGCAGCAGCAATGAAAAATTATCTTGTAGAAACTGGATTTCCGGAAAATGATATCATTCTTGAGGAACAGTCTAAGACTACCTTTGAAAATCTGAAAAATGTCAGAGATATGCTGGATGTGAATGGTGTGAAACATCGTTATATATTTGTGACGAATAATTATCATGTTTTTAGAACAAGTCTCTATGCAAAAAAGCTGAAGATGAAGGCCAGTGGAGTTGGATGTGGAACAGCAGCTTATTACTGGCCAAGTGCCTTTATCCGTGAATATATAGCTATTATGTTCAAATATAAATGGATATTTGCAGCGATTGTACTGTTGTGGGGAATAGTAGTTACAAAAATTTATTCTTAATGTGCTTTGTGATGACATAATTTGATTTAAAATACAGAATCCATTATACACAAGTAATGTAAATTACAAAGAAATGCTACCCTGAGGTTAATAAAAAAGCTGTAGTTATAGCAGATAATGTTTTGAGGCGCAAATGTGGCCCTGCGGCGGTTTTGAAATAACAATCAAAACCGTCGTTTTCTTTTTCAAAATTGGGATGGTGTATTAGCGAAACAAATTGTTAACAACCACCAAGGGTCGTTACGAGGATTGGTCTGAGCTTGATACCAATTACATCTATCATTTACTACTGTGCTAAGTTCTTCTTTATATCTGAATAGTTTCCACTTAAATCCTTTAAAATTTCATCATTAACCATTTCATTTGGAATTAATTTTTTATTTTCATCTTTATTTTGAGTATTATTCATACTTTCAATATTGTTAGTAGACGATTTTGATGGATTAGTAATTGTTGTTATATCATAAGTTCCTTGGCTCCCCCCTAACGGTATATAGGTATTTTCCATATTAAGACTTTTCCTTAAGAACATCAGTAATTTTTCACCATTTTGCGGAGGCTTTTCAGTACTTAATCCTTCAGTTTGTATTATACTAAATTCTTTTAATTGTTTATCACCTTTAATAACTTCTTGAACTTTAACAGTAGTTACTCTAAATTTAATCCCTTTATCATCTATTATTTTGTATTTATTAGTTCCTTCAACTTCTGCTATTAAATTTGATTTTGATTTAAGTTCTTTTACCCCATGTATTTTCTTATATGAAGCATCTTGAGAAATTTGATTGGATTGATTAGCCTGCACATTTTTTACATTAAATTTTGAAGTCAAACTTAAACAACCTATTCCGGCAGCCAATAAAAGTGTAGTAATAACTATAACTTTTTTTTTGCTCATTTTAAACCCTCCTTACGTGAATAAATTACTTCATATAAATTTAGATTTTACTTTTTTGTACATCCTTCCCTAATATAACACTACATATAATTATAACTATTTTTTGTTTAAATTACAATATTATACAATCAAATCTTTGTTAACCCCTCAGGAGGCGTTGCAATATTTTTCATTCGTTTCTCAAAGTGACGAATCTCTCACCTGAAAGTCACAGAGATGTAAGTTGAAGGTTCTATTATATAGGTAAACCATAAGAAAGGAGACTCACATAATGGAATTTTTAAAATATGAATTGATTCAAAATCGATATTGACTTGGTATATTGAATAATTATATAAAAGTCTAAGTTTACAATTAGTAAAAATATACTAAAAAAGGAGTGTAACGCATTTATGAAGATCAATATTAAAAACGTGAGTATGACATACAAAACAGGAAAAAAGGCACTAAGCAATTTGAATTTAGAAGTTAATAGCCCGAATTTTATAGGGCTTTTGGGTCCTAATGGTGCTGGAAAAAGTACCTTTATGAAACTATTGGTATCCAAGATAATACCAACAGAAGGCGAAATAACTGTTGATGGTAAACCAATCCAAAAACATGAAAAAGAACTGAGAAGGCAGCTTGGGTATTTGCCTCAAAGCTTTGGTTTATATGACGAATTAACAGTTTATGAATTTTTAGACTACATGTGTGCATTAAAAGAAATTAAAAGCAACGTCAAAGGGATTATAAGACAAGCTATTGAACAGACCAATTTACAAGAAAAAAGAAATTTCAAAATTAAAACTCTTTCAGGTGGTCAGAGGCAGCGTGTTGGTATAGCACAAGTATTACTTGGAAATCCTGAGCTTATCATTTTAGATGAACCTACAGTTGGACTTGATCCAGAAGAAAGAATTAAATTCAGGAATGTATTTTCGCAGACTGCAAATGATAAAATAGTGTTACTTTCCACTCACATCATCGATGATATACAAGCCATTTGTAATAGAATTATAATCATTAATAACGGTACGATTTTATTTGATGGAACTTCACCGGATTTAATAAAAGCTGTACACGGACGTGTTGGTTTTATTGAGGAAAAAGATAACGAGACTTTAGAAAAAAGAATTGGAGATAAGTACATAATAACATCTAAATTGTTTACGGGTAATGGTATCTCTTGTCGTGTTATTGGTAAAGAAATAGAAAGCTCTATTCCACTTATAGAGCCTACCCTTGAAGATGCGTACACATACGTCATACACAATGGGGGTGTTCATTAAATGAGAAATACATTTTTTGCCTATGAAGCAAAGCGAATTCTGAAGTCAAGATTTACTCAAATAATAATCTTGCTTACGTCAGTTTTTCCTTTGATTGCTGCACTACTTTCAACCTGCATTACCCAAAGCATTAGCTCATTATTGGGAGTAAAGAGCTTTACTCTTTTATCTCAAACCATACTTTTTCCGGCAAAGACAGGGTCAGTAATTGTAGCTTTTGCGTTTACTGCACTAACAGTTTTTGAATTTGACAAAATACTTAGGTTTAGAGTCAATTATATAATTGAACCAATATCAAGTTCTATAAAGATAATTTTAACCAAAATTATAGGTTTAATGTGTGCTGGTGTTATTTCAACAGTGGGTTCCATGATAATTATGATTCCTCACTATATATTTAATGTGGGTAGTTTAAGCAATTTTAGTTATTTCTTGCTCAGTTACTCCATAATAATTTTTGGTTCCATTGTACTAACAATTCTTATGACCGCAGGATTTTATCTTATATTTAGGAACGTTAATATAACCTGCATTATTATGCTTTTAGCGGTGCTTTTTAGTTTTTTAACAGGAAATATCAACTATCAATATATGTGGGTTCAGACAGGTGCTAGTGGACTTTCTGAAAATTTCGGAAGCGGAAATATCGTTTTGGGAATGCTCTGGAATAGGTTGTTTGGATTATCAGTAGCTATGTCTATATTTTTGTTCGGAATGTTGTGCAATAGATGTTATGAAAAAGAACTATTTAAATCTATCTTTAAAAACTGCAGAAAATATAAATTGTTACCTATTTGCTTTTTAGTTTCTCTTTTTGGAGCATTTTTTGTTTTTCAAAATGAACCAATTTTCAAATCATTTTCACTTACGGATCTGGCCACAGTGTTGATTAATGGTAAAAAAGAAACGCCTGTAAACAATAGTGTCATAGGAACTTCAAATATACTTGTAGATCTTAAGATAGAAAAAGACAAAAAGTGTGCGGCTGGAGCTTATATTGAGGAACTGCAAAATAGAACTGATAAGCCTCAAAATATATATTTTGAATTAGCAGATGGTTATCACATTAATGAGATCAAGTTAGACAATGTAAACATAAACTACACAAAGGTTTCGCCCAAGGTTTTGAGCAGCGCAAAACGTGGAAATGTTTTTGAAACAAGCATTCCTAAAAACACTAAAGCTAAACTAAGTATAAGGTATTCAGGTACACCGAAAGTCTTAAATGTAACTAATGACTTTTCTGAAGGAATTAACAAAGATTATGTAAGTTTAGGGCATGCTAATTACGTTGCTCCTGTTGTTTGTGTTGAACAAAAGGATAGGATTATTGAAGGGACAATAAAAATAGACTCAAAGTTTACAGTCATAACGGAAGGCGATAAAAATCGTAAAATTTCTGAGAAGGATGGTCTTACTACTTGGAGTTTTTCTTGCCATAAACTAGATGATTTATCTTTGAAAGCTGGAGCATATGGAATATTTGAAAGAAAAGCACAGGGTACAAATGTGGAATTCTTCTATCCATTATCTGCGAGAAAAGAATTTGAAGCTAGGGGAAGTGATACACTTGATATATTCTCGTTCTTTTCAGAAAAATTTGGGCCCCTAGGTAAAGATAGTCTTAAAGTAGTTGTAACATCAGGAGTACATGGTTCAACTGGAGTTCAAGAGGGAAATGTTTCTTGGATTTCCGAAGATTGTTTAAATAAAAAATCCAACAAGGATTTATCGCAAGCTTCTTCTTCTGATACTTTTGCTTTGATGACCCATGAAATTGCTCATCAATGGTGGGGTGGTGGAATAGATGCATCTAACGCAAATAGCAATAATGAAATAGATAAAAATCACGGTGAATGGTCAAATGAAGCTTTTGCGGATTTTAGCACTTATTTATTCTTGAAAAACAAATTTGGAAAAGATTATGCAGAAAATTTATTGGTGAAAGAGTGGAAAAAAGGAGCAAATGAATTGAATCGAAACTTTTATCAAAGAAATCCTGAATACATGAACAAACTATCAATACTTCCAAAGTATTTCGTTACATTAAATTTAAAGGATGATAAAATGTATCATTTGGCACCACTTGAAATCTACAAGATTTATAATAACATTGGTGAAGACAATTATTTTAATTCCATGAAAGTTATTTACCAAGAGTATTATGGTAAAAAAGATAAAAAACTATCGTTTTCTGAGTTTTTAAATATTACTGGTGCTAAAAGGAGGTAGTGGTTAATGGATACAAAAATTCTTAAATACGAATTAAAGAGAATAATTTTTTCAAAAATATTTGTGATAACTTTTATAATTGCACTTTTCTTTTCAGTGATTGACCTGTATACAGAAATAATACAAGGTGTTTCTGGTACAGCACCTTTTTCCAAGTGGAGTTATTGCAAGTTTTTGTGTGACATAAATACGATTATGTTGTTAATTTTAATGCTTTCGTGCACAGGACTTTTTTCTAGAAATGAACAAAGAGTAAGAGAAATTACTTCATGTACGTCTTTACCACAGAAAAAGTATTTGGCTACAAAAAGTTTAGCTCTGTCTATTTCTTACTTAATTATTGCCATATGCTGCATTTTGATAAGTTTTGTGTTTTATAAGACAACTTTTAATTTTACAGATTTTCAAAAATTCTTATTACCTATGTTAATAATATTACTTCCAACTTTTGTGTTTGTTTTTGGAACCAGTATGTTTTTAGGCAGCAACAGTCAAACTTTGCTTTATGCTTGGATTCCAATTGTTTTGATTTTGTCACTTGTAAGTTTTAATAGCACACCTTTTATTGATGTTTTCGCCAAGGGGTATGTGACTTATATGCCTACAGTTATATCTGTTGATAGTCTCGGAGAACCTATTTTTAGTTTGCCTTTGAATTTTATAATGAGTAGGCTGCTATTTACTCTAGTAGGAATGGTTTTATATGTGGCTTCATTTAAGAAGCTTTCTAGAAAACATTAAAAATTTAGTATAAGTCTATTAAGGCAAAAGCTAATTTTTGTGCGGTATTAAAATTTGTAAATGACACTAAGCTCTGCCACACAGCAGAAAGTAGAAAATGGCAAAACAAGTTGTTAGCAATTTGTTAACCTCCCCTGAAGGTTGCGAAGACTTGGCTTCGCTTGCTTTTTCTCTTTTAACTATCACAGAATTATATATAATATTCAATTCTTTATCTATTATATTAGGACTTAACTTTGTAAAACTTTTTTTAAAATAAAAAATTACTATACATCCAAATGAGTTATTTTAACAATTTCTCGGCTTTCCATTTGTTCATTATTGGATTTATACCTAAGTTTGGAGTGTTGAAAATTTTGAGAGCTATATGAATTGTCTCTAGTTGCCAGCACATGTACTAATTTCGACCATTCTGATTGAGAACTTATAACATTGACCACTGTAAAACTTTCTCCAGCACTCCAATCAAATATAGTAGATATCGAACCATTCTGTGGAACTATCGATGGCGCATGATCTAATGTAAGTAAATAATTGTGATGATTTTGCACAAAAACTACCACCTTTCATATATGTTAAGATATATTAGATGCTTTTAAACAAAAAATTAGTATTACAAATTTTATTTTTAGGTTAGTTAGGCTGGAAGTCAAGATATGTGAAGAAAGTAGCAACTTAATAAATATCTTTACCAAATGGTATCTTTCTTAAAGCCTATTTATTTGACATATTCAAAAATAATTATTCTTTTTATTTAGAACAATAAGAAATTGACTTTCTGAAATATTGAAAACTTAATATATAGTTTTTCAATACTTTTTATAAAAAGTAACAATTAGAATACAACTTTGAAATTTTATTCCACTAAGTTACGTCTTTTTACATCTATCTCAGCCTCCACCTATATACCAACTAAATTGAATTTGTTTTTCTTATGTTTGAATTTTATTGAAATATTACTATAAAGCTCATGTTTATCTTCTTTCTGTTAGTGCCTTTATATAATCTTCCATTTACCACCTTCATACAATATAGACGCAGCACTGGAATTAGTAAGATTAACTTCTTGTGATTTAGATTTAGCATTGCTAAACATTGTACTAGTTTCTACATTTTGTTCAAACCAAACCAAAACAAATTCCTTGGGAGTTAATTCGTCTGTCCCTTGCACAATTGGGTTTGCAGCTACATAAATAGGCGTAGAATGTATTATACCTGATGAATCCTTTGCCATTTGATTGATTCCAGGATGAATAGGAACTGGATATTCATTTTTGAAAGTTATTGCAGTTTCCGGACCGCCAGTAGTAGGATTGTTCAACAGACCATTCTCATCAAGTACAACAGTTTCACCTAATGTAACATCAATTACTTTTGTATTTGTTTCAACTTTCACTCCAGATTCAAATGTGTTAGTACCAAATACTTGATATTGTGGGGTCCATGAGAATATGTTTTTAGTTAAATACTTATCATAAGCTTCCCACACTACAGTATATACATCGTTCACTTTTTTTGCAAAACATAATTTATAATTGGATCTTTTTAATATAGCAAGATCAGCATCTGCAATTTGTACAGTTACTTGTTTTGTTACATCTTTTAGTAATTGATTGAATTCAGTTTCTTTATTTAGCATCAATGTAGCACTCATTTTATCACTACTCCTCATATTTTATATTTTAAACTTCGTAATTAGTATAACAAATCATGATAGTTTTATACATTAATTAAGAATTCATCCCTTAAATCTTCAACTAGCAAAACCAATTGTTAACAACCCAGCAAGTAGACTAGAGAATCACTTTCCTAGTCCCTCTTAGAACCGTACGTACGGATTTTCTTCTAATTTAACATAACAGTCTTTCTCACAAAAGCTTATTCCATATCTTATAATATTCTTGTAGCCCCCACTTCTAAGCTCCATATCATAGCCCTTATCTTGAATCTGTTTTAGTGCATCATCTGCTCTTTTTTCCAAATCATCAAAGTTTTTAGCAATTTTAAATTTTATAACTATTGCTACCCCTCGTTTTGATATAGATTTTATAAATAAGTAGCATCGATCGCTTCCACCTTCTCGATTAGATTTTATGATATAATCGTGCATATTTGTGAGTGTTCCCACTACAAATCCATGATAGAAATTTTCATAAGCATCATTAAAGCTTATGGTTTCCATTAAAAGTCTTCCAAGCTCAGTTTCAAAGGTTTTAGGATCTCCATTTATTATTGCAGTGTACAAATCACTTAAATCCTTTATCTTAACTTTATCTTAAAAACACCTTAATATTTTATTTCTGAAGATGTACTTAACTTCTTCATTGGGAATTTCTAATATCAAATATTTCTGATTAGTTTCACTAATTCTTTCACTTACCTTTTTAAAATATCCTGTAAATAACATGAATTCCCACAAATTATCCATGGTATCATAAATCGCATCATATGTTATATCTTCATGAACTGGTTTCTCTATACTCTTTCCTTCAATTAAAAGCTCTATTTCCTTTTTAGTCTTGACATCAGCTTTTTCAATTAGACTTCTAACAATGCTATTTGAGCTTGTATTTGCCAATATGATGTAGGCAGTACATTGGGATTTTTATATAAATCCTTATAATCTTTCACAGTATCATGAAGAATGTATTAATGATGTGTATCTTGGAATTTGGAATAATATAGCTAGCTTTAATAAAGAAAAAAATATTTTAAAGAATTGGATAGCTGCGATAGCAAAGTACACGGCTATTGATTATAAGAGAAAGTATTTAAAAACGCTTGAATATATTGGTATATCTGAGATAGATATAGAAAGTGATTTTACTATAGAAAAAGAAGTTTTAAAAAATGAATTAGAGTATGAAACAGAGGAGATTCTTAAAAACCTCAATCCAATGGATAAACAGTTTTTTATTAAGCTTTTTGTAAAAGAAGAATCTATAAAGGAAATTAGTGAAGAGTTTAATATTAAACCATCTCTAATATATAATAGAATTTCTAGAGCAAAGAGCAAGATAAGAAGATTATTTTCTAGGTCATAAGGAGGGATATAATCTATGAAGGATGAGTATAGTTTATTAAATAATGTAGATGTAGATTTTTCACAGTATACAATAGAAGAAGTTAATGAATTTGAAAAGAAGAGAATAAGGAAAGGACAACCCTAAGAAAGGTAAATCTAAAAAGAAAGAACTTAAACTTGGAATAACTTATGAAGGATGGAAGAAGAGAAATGGCAGTAAAGATGCTTATGTGGTTGAGAATAAAATAGCATGTGCTAGTTTTAGTAGTAGTAAAAAATTTAAAGAACTTAGTGAGGCTACTATTGCAGAAATATATAATACAGATGAAATAGAAGTAAGAATCTTAAATGGAGATGGAGCATCATGGATAAAACAAAGTATAAGAGAAGAAGGGGTGTATTTTCAATTAGATCCATTTCATAAGAGCCAAGCTGTATTAAGAAGTATACAGGACAAAAAAGAAGCTCATAAACTAATAAAAATGTTAAATGCTGGACAAGTAGATGAAAGTTTTGAATACCTAACAAATCTAATGGTTAAATATACAGAGGATGAAAATAAGTTTAAGAAGTTAGAAAAATTATATACATATCTTTTTGATAACAAAATAGGATTAAGGCCATATCACTTAAGAGAAGAAATAAAAATGCCAAAGTCTCCAGATGGTTTAGAGTACAGAAATTTAGGTACAATGGAGCATAATATCTGTGATATACTAGCTCAAAGAATGAAAGGGAGAAAAATGAGTTGGTCTATTAGTGGTGCTAATAATTTAGCTAAGATATTAGCTGAAAAAGCAAACAAAAGAATATATAAGGTAATAAATGAAGTGTGCTCAGGAATTATTTCAGAGGATAAATTAGAAAAAGTAACAGAGATGATTACATTAACAGCAGCTGATGTAAATAGAAAAGTAAGTACTATCCTGTACAACAGGCAAGGATACCATTTGCAGGCTGCGCCATGACTAATGGTAGAAAGGCAATACAAAGCTTTTTTAAGCAGAGAAATTTTAGTGAACTTATTTATAGATAATTTAAAAATTGAAAATAAAAAATCAATGGGAAAAGTGCGCCCTTTCGGGCTGAGGGCGAAGCCCTTTAGGAATAAAATTTTTAACTGAATTTATAATGGAAAAAATAAAAAATGAAATTGCCCACTTTAACTTGACACAAACATAGTATTATGGCAGATATCTCTGGAACTACAGAAAAGCTTACTAATATTGCAAATGAATTACATGAATTAATTTCTAAATTTAAAATATAAATGTAACTGTAAAAGAATTAATGGCTTTCTATAAAAAGTTAATTTTGCTAAGATTACAGATATAAAGAATAATGGAGGAAATCTGTAATGGAATTGTAGTATTCACTCTTTAATGCGACAATCGCCTTGCGGAGTTCCTTCATAAACTTTATTGAAGGGATAACTAAGTCAAAAATGGTAAAACGACCTTTATAGCAAAATTAATAACATAAAAGTTGATAGATTACTATCTATAGGTGTTGTTGGAGGTATTGTAAGTAATTTATTTATTATTGTTGATAAACAAGTTAGAATCACTAGGTTCCTATAATGATTTAATTTTATTTGACAGAGGATATCCTTCGAAAGATTTTATTAATTTTATAGAAAGTAAGAATATAAGGTAAAAAAAAGATTGAAAAAAGATACTTTATTTCTTCTTTAAAGAACTCGATAGAGGAGTTTGGAAGTGCTGTGAGAAAACATTGGGGAATAGAAAGCACACATTGGTTTCTTGATGTTGTATTTAAAGAAGATGCTCGTAGAGTAAGAAAAGATAATGGTTCTCAAAATTTAGCATTACTAAAACGAATGGCTCTAAATATTTTAAGAAAAGATACTACAGAACCAAAGTATAGCTTGAAATCTAAGAGATTTGCTTCTTCTATGGATAATGATTACCTTGAACAGGTACTTATCAAAAACTTTATATAGTAAAATAAAAGATGTATTGTATACCAATTACTTGCATATTCTGAAAAAGGACTGCTTTGTTTTTTATACAAAAATCCTAGTGGAGCTAATAAAGTCCCCGAAATATTTTGATTTTACCCAAATAAATAATATCAGGGCTCTCATTATTAAATATTTTCCTACCACATAATAAGCCATTATGGCATTCTAAATCCACCTTTGGGGGATTTAGGAGAAGAAAAATATTCATACGTTTGCCCTGAGCTTTGATAGATCTATTGTTGAAAAATAAGTTTTTTTCTACACTGCAAATATATACAAAGTTATTTAAAAATAAATATCTAAAAAAGGAGTGGATTACACCATATATTGTTTTATAATCCACTCTTTGTTTTGCTACTGTTTTAATTATTCAATTAGATTATTATACCTTCAAAATGATCCATTTCATGTTGAATTATTTGTGCTGTAAATCCAGTAAACACTTGCTTTTGATTCTTAAAATTTCTATCAAGATACTCCACCTCTATCATTTCATATCTTTTTGTTTTTCTAACACCAATTAAAGATAAACAACTCTCTTCTGTTTCATAAGGCTTTTCCTTCTTTAATATAACTGGATTTATCATAGGCACAATAAAATTTGCTACAGCAAATACCAATATACGCTTTTTTACTCCAATCATATTACCAGCCAATCCAACACAATTCTGTAAGTTTGCTCTTAATGTATCCATTAAATCATCAACTACTACCATATCATTTTTAGTTGCCTCTTCTGATTTTTGTCCTAAAAACAATACATCTTTTACAATTTGTTTTATCATAATTCACACCTCAACTATGTATTTTCTATATTTTATTTTTATGTTCAATTATTCCCTTAATATCAGCTTTCTTCTTAGTTAAAAAACTTTTCACCAAGAATTTTAACACATTTTTTTATTTCATTTTCATCCCAATAATCTGATAGTTTTGACCACATTTCAATATATATAGGCTTGTACCCTTTACTGTTAACTGGAGCATTATGTTTCACTTGATGGCTAATATCCTCTTCATCTCGTGGATAAATATATGTATAATGAATTTTGGTGTCACTATTCAAGAATTCTATTATTTCTCTATAAAATTCTGGCTGTGCAGCTTCTAAATTATCTTCTTCATTATTTATAAGATACTCAAGACTACAATGTGTAGTAATTTCAAAATAGCCCAAAAATTTTGTTTTATTTTTATCCTGATAGATTGTAATTTCATCATTACAACTATTTTTACAAAATCCATAATTCCCATACCAAAATAACCAATGTCTATGTCCATTCCAAAAGTTTTCATCAATCTGAAAAATTATAAATAAAAATTTACCATAAAAAAAATGGACCTGGCATTAATGGCCATAATTCTATATAACGTGATATTAAAGGAATCATATATTCTAACAATATAAATTCTCTTAAATATTCATATATTTCTATCCTATTAAGTTCTCCCAGCTTTTTGTTTAGTGAAACAAAATATGTTGAGCGATATTCCAACAAATGCTCTATTATTTTTTTATCGCTAATTAGGTCACGCACAGTAGTCTCTAAAATCTTTTTTGTCAAAGTTTCTAAACCTATACCAATATCAGTTCTTGATTCAATGTTCTTAAAAAGTTCCTTGTAACCTACATCCATATTAAAATGTCCTTTCTTTAATGGTTCCCTTTATCACAACATTTTGCCACTACTACACAAAATAAGAATTGAACAAATTAACTTTTTAAAAATAAGACTGTGGCCTAACATAGCTTAGATTTAGTTCTCTAAATTTCCATCAATATTATTTACCCAATTAATAACTTCATTTTCCGATAGCCCATGCCAAGTCATTTCATATAAACATAATGCAACAATTTGTTCAGCGCTTAAAATTTTAGTGACCTTATCATGTATGTAGTATCCAAGCCAACTACCCCAATCTCCAGCGGATATATCCCAATAACCACTCCATTCTTTAGAGTTGTTCTTTCCATGCACACGATATCCTATATCCTCGATTTCCTTGTCAACTAATTCTAATCGACAATCTTCTTCATCATCAAATTCTTCATAATCTTGTCTATCAATATGAATAATCATCTCTTCCATATTTTCTTTAGGTTCTTTATACAAAAGGTAATTAAACATCTGTAAGTATTTTCCTCTTAAATTTACTGTATCAGGGTAAAAAACAATATATTCTTTCCATACCAAGTCAAAGTCTACTTTATCTATTAGATTTTTTAAAGTAATCATAAAAATTATACTCCTATACAAAATTCCATTCTCTATGGCTTATTTGATGCAGTCTGCACTTCCATTTTTTGAATCGAGTTCTAATTATATCATCCTACTTATCCTGAATCCTATTCCATACCTTTTCAAAATCCTCTTTTGTAATCTCTATTGCCTTAAATTTAGGGTTCTCATTAATTTCATTCAGATCTTCTGGAAATGGTATTTCTCCTAATCCAGTTTTGCCAATCTCAATATTCTCATATGCATATCCATATATGCCATCTTTAAATAACTCGACCTTTCTAATCTCATATCTTTCATTATCTATTTCTGAGTAAATTTTAACTGGTTCATCACTAAAATCATGAAACCATTCAACACATACATACTTCAATTTTCTCACCTCAGCTGTTTAGTAGACTTACCATAATTGATTATTCTATTAGCTATGTCTAATGGTCCTTCATTTGGAATCAAATATACACCGTATCTGCCATCCTTGGGATTCAAAGCTTTTATTGAAGGATTTAATTTTCCAGATTCTAATATACCATTAAATCCTTTATTTCTTTTAAATATTTCCCTCTTATATTTGGCATTTTTCTATGAAGATTATCTAAAATATCCATCTTATTTGATATATTATGTTTCTCTATAAATTCTTTTAACTTACTTGTAGTATCCTTTAGATTTTCTCCATCTTTTAAAAGATTAGATATTTCTTGTATTTTTTTCTTAGTACACATCCAGTTATGAACCAAAACTTCTTCTTTTGATACAAAATAAGTATGATACTCATCAACACTTAAATTATATATCCCCTCTGGCTCTTTTGCCAAGTACTCTTCTACAGATATTACTTTCTTTTCCTCTCCATTAGCTGCTGTTAAGATATCTCCTGGTTTTAGATTTTCTGCTAATTCCCACTGACCATTTGTGTAGAATAAATGGGATGGGGTCACTTGTATTTCTTCATTTTCTACTTTAACTTTTACAAATTCACAGGTATTTCTTTTTTGAAGCTGTAATACTTCTTTAAAGCCTTTTTCTCCTGTTCTTACATCTTGTGAATATACATAATCACCTATTTTTATCCGATGACTACCAGCTCTAATACTCCCGCTTTTTCAAGCGTACGTTTCGAGCAGCTACGTCCCTGGATAACGATTTCTAAGCATCAGGTGGAGGTTAAATACCTAAATGGTATTTAACCTCCACCTGATGCTAAGAACTCTGTTTATATCTTTTATCTTGACTTGTCCTTCTTTTGATAATACCAAAGTATCTCCTGTAAAACATCCTATTATACAGAAATTAAGTGCTTCCTCTGATATTTTTTCCTTTAAAAGATCTGCTTTTTTATTAGCACTTTGGTAGTACCATCAAGTATTGAACTTGCTACAGCAAAATACCCAATAGATACTACGTCAGCATCTATTGGGCATCTTATTGGTTTACTTTTCTTCTAGTGGACAATGCTAACTACTTAATTATTATTATGCACTTAGACTTATTATACTGAATTCTCTGCAAGTGTTACATTTATAGCATTTATTAATTCTGTTAGTTTATGCATCTGGATACTTCTTAGTTTTGCAGTAGAAAGCTATTTGCAAAATAGAACTTTTCTTTCTTAAATATTAGAATAATATTGCTTTAAATTATTTATGCCATTAATAAAATTTATAATAGAGTTTTCATCTGCCATTAAATTACTTAAATAAAGTAAAAAATCAAATTCATCTTCATCATCTCCGAAGGTTAAAACGAATGGACTTATATATGGTTTATATATAATATTGCAGACAAGAACTTCCTTTATTTTTACTCTGAAGTTACGCTTACCATCATCTAGTATTTCATTTGTGCAATTTATTTCATCTGGTTTAGTTTCATAACTTTTATTATTATATTGGAAATATAATTTGTCATCATCAATATATAAACCTAATAGCTCACCATCTTCACTAAATCCGCCTTCTCCATTTTCTATATCATTTATACTATTTGCATCAACTATTGAATATCCTTGTGATGTTATGCTAATATATGTGTTCTTTTTAGAATAATTATCTAAAAATATCATAATAAACTCCTCCTAATGAATTATCCCTAATAGTGTATTTATTACATCATCTTTTTTCATGGATTTTTTAATAACACTACTCCAAATCTCATCATCATTTATATATGTGCCTTCTTTAATTAATTTTTTCTTAGTTTTATTAAATAACCATTGTGAATCTGGACCTATTAGATTGCCATATATCTCTATATTTCTTTCTTCTAATCCTGCTCTTTCTTCTACTGTCATCTTTGCTCTAGCTGTAACTTTCTGTTGATTACGTGCATCAACAACATGTTTTGCTATATCTTTTTTAGAAAATCCTTCTGAAGTCATTCTTTCAATATCAATTGATAATTGTTTAGATGCTTCAAGGTAGTCCTTTCTAACGTTTTGCATGTCTTTCGCCCAATCAACATTAGTAAAATCATATTTTGGTCTATGATATGCAGTGCCTTCATTTGGTAAATACCCATATGCTCCATTATCATCGGGGTGTATCTGTCTAAGTACATCTGGCTTTACTTCTTCTAAAGGTATTCCTTCACCAGTTTTGCCTACTCCAGCTTTACTACCCCCCTTATCTACTTCCTTAATCACAGTATCCACTTCAGATGCTATCTTAGCTTCATTTTTCACATTATCAAGCTCTTTTGTATCTTTGGATATTGTATCTAATTTTGATTCACCAGATAATCCATCTTTAGCTATTCCTGTACTTTCATCTTTTATACTTTTTATATTATCTTTTGCATATTTAGATACTGTATCTAACTTTGATTCTGCAGATACTCCATCTTTAGCCATTCCTGTAGCTTCATCTTTTATATTTTTTATATCATCAGCATCTTTAGCTACTGTTTCCATTGTTGATGACTTTGAGGCTGTATTTATATCATCTAATATTTTACCATTTGATGCATCTTTTGCAATATCCTTTACTTCACTTTCAATATTACTTAAATTTTTACCTGCTGTGCCTTCTACTTCTATATCTTTAATTATTGAATTTAAAGAATCACCTTTCATTTCTTTTGATACATCTTTAATATAATTCTGGACTTTGGTGTGTAATTTTCCTCCACCTATTACAATTCCCGCCATTATTCCAAGCTCTGCTTTTGGGTCTAAGCCTAGATTTTTTCCTAACTTTGACAATCCCTCAAAAGTTTCAACCATTACTAAGTTCTTAGCTGTTTCTTTTACTGTGCATTTTACCCCTTCTTTTAATAACTCTTTTCCTCCTAGTTTGAGAGCAACCTTTCCTACCTTTCCCACTTGGCTAAATCCTATTATTGTTGCACCTAACATTATGGCTCTCTCTGTGTCTGAGAATCTTCTCCCTGATACTAGATCCTTTCCAATTGCCACTTCTGCTATTCCTTTTATATCTCCTACTATTGGAATACAATCTAGTACCATAGACGTTATTCTCTCACCTTTAGTTTCATAATCAAGTTCCCCTGAAGTAATTAATTTTTTTATGGAATCATCATAGGATTCTTGATCTTCTTTTGCCTCTTTCAATTGTTTTACATAGGCTCTTATTTTTTCCATTCTTTCATCTGTCATGCCTTGTGGCCATTTTTCTTTTGGCAGTTCAGCTAATTCTTTTAGCTTTTTTATTGCTAGTTGCTGCTGTTGAAATTCTTCTTTAAGTGCCTTATCTACATCACCACATTCAAGTAAATCCTTTATATTTATTTTAGATTTTACAAACCCTTGTCCTTCTAATCCGGGGTAATGGCTTGTATACATCTGTTTTATTCCTAAATTATTATCTAATTCAATTTCTTCTAATCTCACATCTCTTAAATATTTCATTGCCTCTTCTTGAGCTTTAAAAAATATTGAATCAACATTTTCATTATATTCATTTGTAAATCTTTTAAAATCTTTATAATCTCTACTATAATCACTTATCTTAGTACAATCTGAAGATAACGAATTATATTGCACATAAGCTAAATCCTCATGTCTATTTATTTCAGCATATGCATCTTCCATTAAGCTGTCTGCTTTTTTTAAGTGTTCTAATATTTTATCTGTAACTTCATATCCTGTCTGCCCTTTGTCATTTATGGTATTTTCATCTAACTTAAAAGTTTTAACCATTATTTCTTTCCTCCAACTATGGATTGTCGATTTTTTATCATTTGAGCTAATTCTCCATCTGTGAAATTCATTTGGTTATATGCATATGTTATATAAGTAGATGCTTTTCCATAAAGATCTGACAATTTTTTAATCTGCATTCCTTCTGAATTACAAAATTGCTTTATGTTGTCCAAAGCTGCTCCTTTATATTGTCCTTCAAATTCTGTCATTACATTTATATATAATCCAAGGGCTTCATCAACTAGCTTCTGGCAATTATCAATTTTCTCTGCAATATCAATTAACTCTTCTCCAACTTTTATATTAGCCAATTTTTTCACCCCAATTCATATCAAATAATTTTACTAATTCAATTCTTATATCTTTTGGGTTTACTTTCTTAAGTGATTTATAAATCACATCATATTTAAAAATATCATCTTTTTCCTTATAATATATGTTATATGCCTCTTGTCTGCTTGGATTTTCTATTTTTATGTATAATATATCCTCATCATTTTTTCCATTAAGTATATTTGATATAAACTCCTTAACTGAAACGTACTTTCCCTTACTTTCAACTACTTTGTTTCCCCATAAAAAGGAATTTTCTTTAATTATGCTATATAACATTATTGCTTTAGTAATTTCTTTTAATACAATTTTGCCTTCTTCTTCTTTTTCTAAATGTATTACAAAATTTGTGTCATCTAATGCTACTATTCTACTATTCACCCATAAATACTTTTTGGCCTTTTTATATTTTTCTAAGCCTTCAATTAACAAATAAGATGCTTCATTTATTTTTCCTTCCTTTGTTAATATGTTCTTCTCTATTAAACTTTCTCTGGCCGTTTTTCCACTGCCTAAAGTATTAATCATATTTTCCATAGGATCTACTCCATAAATCTCCATTCCATCTAAGGCTCTATTTAAATAATATAGTTCATTGGAATTAATCATTTAATATTAGCACCACCAATTCTATAGTATATTTGAAACAAATTGTCCAACTTCATTAGCAGTTTCTGATATGCTTTCACCTGCTTCATTTGCTTTTTCTGATACATATTCTTCTGCTTCACAAGCCTCTTTGTATACATAATCTGAAGCTTGGTTTAGACTTGCTACTACCTTCTCTTTAAATGACTTGCTTGGACTATCACTCCTCCATAGCACCGGAATTGCTCCACTACTCATATAACTAGTAGCCTTATCATCTAGTACCTTCATTGCACTAAGATTCATTTCACTAGCCTCTATAAGCTTAGCATGATATGTATGAAATATTGACAATAAATCTAAGGCTGTTTTCTTACTTTGTCCTTGCCATACATCGCTTTGCAATATCCTTATTATATCTGTAACTCCACTTAGTGAAGTTCTTAATTTTTGATTAACTTGCTCTAAAGCATAAATTTCATTTGATAAGTTACTATTAACTTCATATAATAAATTACTATTAGCTCCATATTGCATATATCATGAACTCCTTTCCGTATCTAGCATGCTAGATTCCTGCTTTATCTCACATTTCTTAATCATCATCTAATGACGCCTCGTACAGCTGCATATAATATAAATATCTTGCATGTGCTAATACTTGTTTTTGACTAATTACATCTCTACTAGACTTAGCCTTATTAAGTATATTTTCCAATTCCTTACCGAACTTTTTAGATTTGCTATTAAAATTTTCTATAACTTGCCCCTCTAAATTAATATTGTTCATATGTACTCTTGGAAAATTAGAGAAACTATCATCACATTGTCTAAGATTACTATTTATACTTTCTAATTTATCTAGCAGTATTCTTTCTGCATTACTATATTCAATCATTTTCATATAATAATAAACGCTTCTTCCGCTCATAATTTCTCCTTATCATAAATAAATTTACATATTTTCTATTTACTAGCCATACCAATATTAACACAAAAATTCATTTCCAAGCAATATTTCAATATAATTAAATTTTATCCTTTTATTTCCTTATTGGTTACTTTTTCTACTTCTGATGCTGCCATTCATGTTTTTACACCCTTATAGATATCTCCAAGTTTCACAATGAAAGTCTGAAGCAGTTACCATTTTATTAATAAATGCATCATCTACCTATTAATATTTTAATATTGAATAATTACAGCTTATAGCTAATTTTTATAACTAAATGTATTTCTACTAAAAAAAGCAGTAGAATTAACTACTGCTCTAAGGTTAAATATCATCTTCATCATCTTCAAATAATTCAATATCTTTTATGTCCACTACTAAGTCATCAAACCTACTGGACTTTATTTCTTCCTCTAGAAATTTATATTCACCTTTTAATTCATAGTGTTCATTTTCTAAACCATATGCAAAAACCTTTTTAGTCATCGGGTCTGCTATCCAGTATTCAGGTACTCCATATTTTTGATATGTTTCTTTTTTAATTTCTGTATCATCTGTAGCGTTACTAGGACTTAATATCTCCACAATTAACTGAGGTATACCTAACAATCCTCTCTTAAATATCTGCTCTTTATCACAATATACAGCTATGTCTGGAACAATTTCAGCTTTTTTTGAACTTATCAACTCTTTTAACTTTGCAAAGTCTTTCTTTAATTCTACTGGATTATCTTTTGTCAGAAATAAAGAACTCTCTATAGCAACTTTACATTTGCCATTAAAATACTTCTCTAGCTGCATATAAATTTTACCTTCAATTTGCATATGGTTATACTGTGGCCTAGGTGACATCATCACAATACCATTAATCCATTCTTCTTTAATTAAATTGTTCTCCATCTCATCCACTCCCATCGAAAATACTCTATACTCTATATTATATCTTATTATGATATTTTACTGTAGCTTTTTAGAGGTTTTCAGAAGCATTCTTAGATGCATTACCCATATCTTTGCTCCTCTCTAAATAAACATCTAATTTGAATATAATTTTTTTATATTTTGCAGTTTTTCGAGCTTATGGTAGTGAAGGATGCTAAGCTATTTCCCTAAACGATAATAGCTTGATAGAATATTTTATTTTAAGGTGTTTATATCTTACATTTCCTTACAAGTGCCTGACCCCTTTGTGAGGACAGATTTGCTGGACTCACTTGCTCCTTTCGCACTAAGTCCCGACACGAAAGGGCTGCCAGTTGCATTACGGGCAAAAAAATTTTTAAAAAATGCAAAAAAGTCCGACTGCATAGAGCAACCAAGCATAAGGGAATTATTAACAATTACATAATGATGTGTGTATTCATGTTGATAGCCGGAATATCCTAATGATGGACATAAACTTTTTTTGACGAAAAATGATTAAGGGGTCTGTTGCAAATAAAAATAAACATGGCGATACCTCCTTGATACCGCCGTATCCGTGTAAGTTGTCATAAATTTTTGAAAACGCAAAGAAACGGCGGCTCTGAAAATTAAATCCGCCGTTTCTTTGGCGCATGAAGATATGTCTGCTGTACGACGGCTTTTTTTCTTTTGCCATTGTTCAACCGATTTTAAAAGTTATTTCATTCTAATTTTTTGACTCTTTCGGTACAAAAATCGAAAACAGAATATAGGTCACAAGTCCGCTTCCGTATGCTGCAAAAAATACCATCCAAAGTAACCGTAACACTTTTGGGTTTACATCAAAGTATTTGGCAATACCGCCACAAACACCAGCAATCATTTTTCCTTCTCTAATTCTATATAATCTTTTTTTCATAAACAGTTACCTTTCTGTCATTGTTCATCAGCCCTACACTTTTGTGTCTGGCTCTTTGATTAATAACCAATCTTGCCAACCCACTTATCTATCTGTTCTATTACCCCTTTAAGAGGGTCATTGTTGAATTTCCATTCAGTGTAACAGTGTAACATACCAAAGAGCAGTAGAAATATAATCAGTTTCTTCATTTTGAGATGATCTACTTTAACTTTTTTCACTATGCTGTAGGCCCTTCAATATAAGGACAGAAAGGCAGCCGCAAAGCAGTAAGCTAATGCAACTAAGTATTATTTGCCATGTCGATGCGTCATAGTAGCCAGAAATGGCAAATACAGCCGTAATAGGATACAAAGCTTTTAGGGTATTTGACATACTCGTAAATAGTCCAACAAAAGAATAAATTTCAGCAAATAACAGTGCAAGCCAATATTCCTTTTTCATACGCGATACAAAAGCAATAATGGGTGAGATAGCAAAGAATATACCTAAGCCGTCCAGAAAATATGCTTTCAGAAAATTTAGAACCATTCCTATTGATAAATCAGAAAAATGTAAGATAGCCTCAACCGAAAATGTTATAGCAAAGAGTAACAAGTAAAGGAGTATGCTGAACGCAAAAGTAACAATCATTTTTGCAGCGGTTAAGTTCGCTTCATTTACGGGAATAAGCCGTAGAGATTTTATTGTATCCTCCTGTTCTTCACGACAAATCATATAACTACCTAAAAGAGCAATGACCGCTGGAAGAACAAAAATTGTTGCCAGTGGTTGAGCTACAGTTATATACCAGCCTACCTTGTCTATATTCTGAGATGCATCATACACATCCTGCCCTCCTAAAAAGACAATAACCGCTATCATAACTGTAGCAAAAACTGTAATCCAAACAATCTTTGAACGGCGAAGTTTTTGACATTCCACCCAAAGTAATTTTTTCATGATTCACACCTCACCTTCTTCTTCCCAATGCAATATTTGCAAATAATACTGAAACAATATCCCAAACAAAAATACAAAGAAATGCTAAAGGAATGTTGATTGGTTGTGGAACTGCAATACTGGGAATATCTCCAAGGACAATAACTGACATACTTGATAATGGGTGTAGATACATATTTATCGACATTAAAGTAAAGCCAAGAAAGGCATAAACCAATGATATAGAAGCTGGGAGGATGTATCCTTTTTGCGACGCAGCTATTGCAAATATCGGCAGCATTGCAAAAGCAGTAATAACACCAATCTCTAAACATTTTTTCAGCAAGAATAAAACGCTTCCCCATTGAAATGCCACATATCCGGAAAGTATGCTGAACATAACAGAAGCAACACCTGTAATCAGCATGAAACAAATAGAGTAAATTAAAACAACAAAAAATTTACTAAAAAAGTATCCCATTTTGCTGATAGGCACAATCCAAAGTTGTTTGAGCATATCATACTGATTTTCTTCATACATAAGCATGGTGCAAAGTACTCCCAAAACGAAGGGCAGGATAATAAACATCGTATAACCAAACGCTGACCATCTATAAAATTGTAAAGGATCAACACCTGTTTTTTTTGCATATTTGAATAATAAGAATGCTAGAAATGGCATTATGAAAGCTGACAACATCATAATCCACACAAATTTTCTACGTCTTAGTTTAAGAAATTCTATTTGAATAAGTCTAAGCAATGCCATCTCCTCCTGTAATTTTTTTAAAATAGTCCTCTAAAGTATCATTACAAATCCCCGAACTGATAACCGATACCTCACCAAGCATAAGTGTCTTATTGACAGATGCCATATCTAGTGAGGTGTCATAGAGCTTCAACGTATGATCATCTTGCACAGAATATTCTTTCAAGCCGAATTTACGTTCCAAAATTAAGGTTGCTTTAGAAACATCAGAAACTTGCAGTAGAATATACTTACCGTTTTTTCGTTTAAGTTCCTCCATGCTACTTTCTTTAAGCAGAACACCGTGGTCGATAATTCCAATATCATCCGCAAGCAATGAGATTTCCGAGAGAATATGGCTGGAAATAAGAATTGTCTTTCCACGCTCAACGCTCAAATTCTTAATAAAATCTCTTACTTCTGCAATGCCGATAGGGTCAAGACCGTTTGTAGGCTCGTCCAAAATAAGCAGTTCTGGGTCATGCAAAATAGCGTTCGCAATACCAAGACGCTGCTTCATTCCAAGGGAATACTTACTAAACAACTTTTTATTTTTATAAGGTAATCCTACTACTTTCAATGCGTTTTCAACTGCATGTGGGGCGGCTGTACCTCGTAGCTTCGCAAAAATCTCCAAGTTTTCTGTTCCTGTCAAATTTGGATAAAATCCTGGTGTTTCGATAATAGCACCGATACGGGGATATACCCGTTTTTCTTGACCTTTGATATTTCGTCCTAACACATCTACCTCACCAGATGTGATTGGAGTTAACCCTAAAATCATTTTCATAATAGTGGTTTTCCCGGCTCCGTTGCGCCCTAACAGACCATAAATCCGACCTTTTTTTACATGGAGATTCACTGAGCTAACTACTGTCTGCTCTCCGTAAATTTTTGTCAGTTGTTTCGTTTCAATCACAAAATCATTCATATAAAAATTCCTCACTTTCTATAACTGTGCTTTACCAATGTGATATCCTCGATATAAAGGCAGAAACAATCACAATTAAAAGTATACAACATTAACATTGCCAAAACCTTGCCGTAACCTTGTTTTTATCTTGTTTTAGCAGTAAAAAAGCCCTGTGCTGTCACAGGGCTTTTGGCAATAAAATGGTGAATGTAGTTCCAGAGCCGAGAATGCTTGATGCTGTAATCGTCCCTTTATGAGCGCTGACAAGCTCTTTGGAAATAGAAAGTCCGAGCCCATTTCCTTTGGCAGCTCGTGAATGGTCGCATTGGTACATTCTTTCAAAAATAAGTGAGAGATTATCAGAAGATATACCTTTTCCGTTGTCTGTTATTACAATCTTAGCCTGCTGTTCATTCTCAAAGATACTCAGTGCCATATTATCACCCTCACTGTGAGTGATAATATTTTGTAATAGATTATTGAGAATACGGTTATACGCAGTTGCGTCTATACACATGAAATACTCTGTTTCAGGTATATCAAATTCATATTCAAAATGGCTGTTTTCTAAAACAGGAATCCAATCAGCTATAATATTACGGGATAACTCATTCAAATCAAAAATCTCAAAATGAAAAATTTGTTCCCCGGAATCTAATTTAACCCATTCAAACAGATTTTCTACAAAATGTTTTAAGTGCTGGGCTTTATCATAGGCAACATGGATATATTCGTCCTTTTCTTCTCCTACAACAATTTTACTTTCGATTGCTTCCAAATAACCAACCAATGAAGCAAGTGGTGTTTTTACATCATGGGAAAGACTTGCCATTAACCGTTTGTATGCCTGTTCTGATTGTTTTTGCTTAATAAGCCGTGATTGGCTGCTTAGTGCAATTTCGTTAATACCATAACAAATTTGCCTTGTCATATCGCTCTCCATTGCTAAAACACGTCGATTAAGGTTTCCATTTTTTATATCTTCTAAAGCGTCTTTCATAAGTGCAAGTTGTGTTTGGACACGCCATAAGATAGAAACAAGGTACGCTATAATAATCAGGGCAAGAACCAATGCAAAAATCAGATAAACATTCATATTTACGTCAAGCCCCCTTATTAAAACGATAGCCTACACCTCGGACTGTTAAAATATAAAATGGACGGTCAGGGTCTGGTTCAATCTTTTTGCGCAATTTACTGATAAAAGACATAATGTTACCATCGTCAAAAGCATATTCTTCTTCCCACACTTGCGTATAAATCTGTTTTTTGGTAAACACCCGTCCTTTATTAGAAGATAGAAACGAAAGCAAATCAAACTCTTTGCTTGTAAGCTCAACCGGAATATCATTGACAGAAACAATGCGGTTTGCTTTATCAATGACCATTCCTTTCAGCATCATGCACTCCGTACCTATTTCCATCGCAGGGTTTAAGGTGGTATAGCGGCGAATAAGAGAATTGACACGAGCCATCAGTTCGTTAATGCTGAAGGGTTTTGTTAGGTAATCGTCAGCACCTAGCCGCAGCCCGGAAACCTTATCGTCCTCGTCACTTTTAGCAGTGAGCATAAGCACCGGGATATTACTTGTTTCTCTAATTTTTTTCAGAACTTGAAAACCGTCTATATCCGGCATCATTACGTCCAGAATCACAAGAGAAAGAGAGCAGCTATTTTTATTTTCGTTAGCCAGACGCAGCCCCTCCGCACCGCCATGTGCAATAATAGCAGATAAATTCTCTTGCTCTACGCATTTTTTCATAAGAACGCAAAGCTCTTTGTCATCATCTATAATCAAAACATTATTCATGTTGTAGATCCTTTCTCCTCTTTATTCTGCCGTCAATCGGCTTTTCCGCGTCTTTTGGTATCAGCCACATATAACCGAGTTTTGAAACGCCCGGTATGCGGTTTTCCTCGCAAAGTTTTTGTACGCGCCGTTCTGAAATGCCCCATTTTTTCGCGGCTTCGGGAGCTGAAATATATTCCATAACTTCACCGTCCTTTCGTTTGTAAACAATATCACCCTATATTATATACGGACAGCCGAATAATATCAATATGAAGACAAAATAAATATGAATTCTTCATCAAATTGTGATATTTGCATTGCCTTTGTTTGATTAGCAAAACAACTTGTAATAATTTATTAACACCCCCAAGCATTGCAAAGACTTGGCTGAGCTTGCTATTATTTTGGGGTAAGTTAAAGTGCTAGATGAATAAACATCTAGCACTATTTCCAATAACATAATTTCCATTTTTTACACCCCAGGGGTCTTAAGAGATGATTAAGAATCATCTCCTTGCTATAAACAAATGCCTGTTATGATCTTGGAGGTGTTCCTTCAGCGTTTGCTACAACTACATCGATTTGGACTAAAGCATCGTTAAGTAAAGTTGATACGCCAACTGTTCTTCGTGCAGGAACACCACTTGGGAAGAACGCTTTGTAAACTTCGTCTACAACATCAATATCTGCGATATTTTTAAGGAAGATATTTACTTTAACCACATCTTCCATAACATGGTCTACACTTTCTATAATTGCCTTAATATTCTTCAAGCACTGTTCAGCCTGCTCTTTTACACCACCAGCTACCATTTTACCAGTTTTTGCATCTAAAGGTAATTGAGCTGAAATATGATTGTAATGAGAAAAAGCTACAGTTTGTGTAGATAGAGAACTTTTTGGTGCATTTTCTGTATTTTTTGCCCATATGATAAGTCCATGTCTGTCTTCAACAGCTTGTGGAGGTGTACCATCTCCGTGTGACGCCACTGCTTCAATTTGTACCAAAGCATCCATAGGTAAAGCTGAAGCTGCAACTGTTGTCCTTGCAGGTACATAGGCTACGGCTCTAGCGATAGCCGAGTCTGGGAAAAATGTTGTATAAACTTCGTTTACGGCTTCAATATCCGAAAGGTTTTTAAGGAAGATATTAATTTTAACAATATCGTCAAAAGGAACGTCGATACTTTCTAAAATTGCCTTGATATTTTTTAAGCACTGTCTAGTCTGCTCTTTTACACCGCCAGTTACCAATCTACCAGTCTTGGGATCAATAGGTAATTGAGCTGAAAGGTTATTATAATGAGAGAAAGCTACAGTTTGTGTAGATAAAACACTTGTTGGTGCATTTACTGTATTATTTGTAAGTTTTATAAGATCACCTGCTTGTGGTGCATTTGGAATTGTACCTTCACCATTTGAAACAAGTGCTTCAATTTGCACTAAAGCATCCATAGGCAAAGCTGCAACTGCGACTACTGTCCTTGAAGGAACATAAGTTGGGAAGAATGTTTTATAAACTTCGTCTACAACGTCAATATCTTTGATATTCTTAACAAATATAGTTATTCTAACAACATCGCTCATGACATGGTCGATGCTTTCTACAATTGCCTTAATATTTTTAAAACATTGTTCAGCCTGCTCTTTTACACCACCAGTTACCAATTTTCCTGATTTTGGATCAATAGGTAATTGAGCTGAAAGATTATTGTAATGGGAGAAAGCTACAGTTTGTGAATATGGACCGATACCTTTTGGAGCATTCTCCGTATTTCTTGCTAATACTATATTATAGTTGTTCATGATAGTGTTCCCCTTTCATACTGGTATTATCATTTGTTTTGTTGATTGAATTTAAAATTCATCTAGATAAATCATAAACCTTTGACTAGCTCTAAGGTCAATAGGTATTATTAAAATTTTTTTAAAAGTGAGAAAAAATCCAATAAAGAAAACACCTTAAATATTGCAAATAAAGGATTCTTGCTGTATAATAGCCTTTAATTCACCTAGTATTTTAAAAATAAATGAAGGAAGATTTTTATGAAAGATAAATTTTTAATTGGAGAACTGTCAAAGATATTTAATATTAGTACAGACACCCTAAGACATTATGACAAAATTGATCTAATAAAACCCGAATACGACAAGAAGAATGCCTATCGCTACTATAACATAAGAAATTTCTTCAAGTTAAGTAGAGTTCTTTTTTTTAAAAATCTTGATATTTCCTTGTCTGATATTAAAAAATATATGAGCAAAAAGAACACAAGCAATTTACTTAATTTACTAAAAAATAAGGAAGAGGAAATTGATATAAAAATAAATAAACTACTCAATCTGAAAAAGAAAATTCAAACAAAACGTGATCTTTTGGAAAACATAGAAGGACAGCTAGATCAAATAATTATTAAGAGGCTCCCCCAAAGAATAGGAGCTTTTTTAGATATGAATGATGTTGAAAACGATTATGAGATTAAACAGGCTTTTAAAAATAACGAAAAATATTTAAAAATAAGTTCCTGGCTTATTGAAGGCCAGATCTATACTTCCCTATCAAAAGAAAATATGGACAAGGGTATTCTAAATAAATTTAGATATTTTATTGAAATTGTGCCTATAGACTCGGAGTTATGTAATCAATTGAAGGTAATTCCTGAGCATGAATATGTTTGTATTGCGTTTTTAGGACCCTACAGAGATATGGGTAAGCATTATCAAATACTTATAAAGTGGATTGATGAAAATGGATATGAAATTTCTGGAGACTCAATTGAAAAAAATATAGTGGATTATGATTTTTCAGATTCAGAAAATGAGTATATTTCAGAAATTCAAATTCCTATTATAAAAAAGCAACAATAAGCTCAGTAAATGGGTTTTATATTAACATTAATAGTGATTCTTATAGAAAAAATCTCAAAAATAGTAGCCCCTCATGCAATTTGGAAAGCTACTAATTTTTTAACTAAAATTCTTAGTGATAACAGTTGTATAAGCAACTAAAATTATATTTTTTACACCCCAGGAGTCTTAGGAGATGATTAATAGTCATCTCCTTGCTAATTCTTGATTTATAAGTTCATTTTATATCATAGTGACACAATATTTCACTTACACTCATTGTAAGGTTTGTTCAAAGAAGTAATTGAACAAGCCAACAACGACATGTTAAATACTTTCGGGTGTGTCATTGCAAAGGCTTTGTTGGACTCACTTACTACTAAAGCACCACCTTCTTCATATCAAGCTCTTTTTAATCTCTAATAAATAGTTCTTTCTTATTATGAGGAAATACATAATTTGAACAATTAGCATAATCCCTATTACCTGAAATGCCGGTACAGTTATTTTGATTTGAAAAGCATTTAATGCATTAATAGCAAAAATAAAATGTATCACAGCAACTGCATATGGTAATAAAAATAGTACTCCTATCTCAATATTTAATACCTTTTTTATTTCCTTATAGGTTAAACCTATTTTATTTAACTGTTTATACTTACTCTTATCCTCTATAATATCCATATAGCACTTGTTATACAAAAAACTAGCTGTTGTTACAAAGAAAATAAGTCCTATAAATATTGCACTAAACAAAATTACACTATAGGCTATTTTAGTCGTTTCTAATATATTAGCTTTCAGAAAACTTTTACAAATTTTATCCATATTGTCTTCACTAAATTTATTTTTATATCCATTACATATATTCAAGGTATCCTTATAATTCTTTACATTAAATGTACTAAAGTAAACTTTACTACCATTTATCCTTTCATATACATTATCTTTAACTACATACACATCTCCATAAAATGCTGGCATTATTCGATTATTAACCTTTTTTGCAACTTGTATTTCTGTATTGTCTAAAACAACGCTTTTTTCTTCGTGCGCTGTGGAATCGGTTATCATTATTGCCTCATTTTTATTAAACCTAACAATACTTAAATCTAGTGTTGATGCCAATTCTTTATAAGTGTCTTCTTTAATTACAGCTACCTTATCCTCTGCTCCATAGATAATAAGCTTCAGTTCACTATTAGCTTTATTATATTCTATATCTTTATTTTTAAGAGAAGTTTCTATGAAATTGCCCTTTAAATCAATCTTATTTTTATTGCTATAAATGTCCGATAAGAAAAATGCCTGTGGAAAATCCTTATTTATCTGGTGCTCTTTATCTCTCCAATAAGCATACACCGACCCTACTGCTGAAAGAGCAACCGTTGTGGTTATTGTAATTAAGAAAAACATCCTTGTATTATCTTTTATTCTATATAATAAGTTTGATACCCATAATACTGTAGTTTTTTTCATATATAACCTTCTATTCTTTTTCAGAAGCTTTATTATAAAGGTACTTAGCTCTGCAAATAGAAGATAAGTTGCTATAATAACTATTACTGTTACGGGAATTATTCTATAAGCTATATTCTTTTCACTGCTTGTAATTGACATATAATATCCTACTATGAGTAATACTACACATAAAATTACAAGAATAATAGATGTTCTAGGTTCAGCCTTTGGCTTTTTAGTTCCTTTAAGCAATTTTAAAACCATATCTTCTTTTATTATAAAAGAACAGAATATTGAAATCATTATTCCAATGATTATGAATCCAATAAAAGTAATAATCATAGCCTTAAAGGGAATGTAAAAGCCAAGTGCATTAACTCCTAATAACTTTCCACTAACTGCTAAAAGTATCTTTGAAAAAACTATTCCAAGTATTATACCAACTACTCCTGATAATGAAGTAATAATTATATTTTCAATACTTATCATCCTCTGTATTTGTCTTCTTGATGCTCCTATAATGTAAAGTATTCCAAATTCTTTATATCTGCTTTTTAAAAAAGTACTTACAGAATAAAATACGAAGAAACACAAAAACAAGTATGCAATAATTGTTGTAATATGAAGTGCATTTCTCATATGCCCAGGTAATTTAAGCACCACGAACTTTGGATGAAATATAATCATTGTAAAAGAAAACAACAGTGCTGCTGATATGCTGCTGCTCAAGAAATATGCAAAATATGCTTTTACATTTCTATATACATTTTTAGTGGCAAACTCTTTAAAATTCATTAGTTTCCACCCCCAAGCAGAGCAAGCACATCAATAATTTCTTGATAAAACTTGGTTCTACTGTCTCCCTTATAAATTTCATTATATATAGTGCCATCTTTTATAAATAGAATTCTGCTGCAGTAACTTGCAGATAGTGGATCATGAGTTACCATCATTGTAGTTACCTTTTCTTCTTTATTTATTTTTTCAAATAGCTCCATTACGACTTTAGCCGCCTTTGAATCCAAATTGCCTGTTGGCTCATCTGCCAATAATAATGTAGGTTTATGTATTAATGCTCTTGCAATAGCCGTTCTTTGTGCCTGCCCACCTGATATTTCAAAGCTTCTCTTATTAACTATACTTTCTATTTCCAATATTTTTGATATTCTATTAAGTTCACTATCCTGCTCTTTAACATCTACTCCATCTAATGTAAGGGGCAGTACTATATTTTCTCCTACAGTTAAAGTATCTAACAAATTAAAATCTTGAAATACAAAACCTAATTCCCTTCTTCTAAATAAAGCTAAAGCATCTCCCTTAAGCTTCAATGGATTTTTATCTTTTATTCTTATTTCACCTGAAGTTGGTTTATCTACTGTTGAAACCATATTTAGAAGAGTAGTTTTTCCACTTCCTGAAGGTCCCATTATACCTACAAATTCCCCTTCTTCTATATTAAAACTTATATTATCTAAAGCATTAAATGTCACCTTTTTGCCGTATATCTTGCTTAAATTCATAACCTCTAAAACTTTCATCTTCTATCACCCCTTTTATACTGTTAAAACAATAACCTTAGTTAATACTAATACTCCAAGCAAAACACCTGCTGCAATTCTATAAACTGCAAAAACTTTCATTGGTTTCTTTTTTAAGTAGTCAACAAACTTCTTCATAACAACTAAAGCTACAATAAATGCCACAATAAATCCAATTACTAGTGAAACCCATAAAGTTGGTGTCATTATAGCATAATTAAATTCAAATAAGTCCTTTCCTGTTGCCCCTATCATAGCTGGAATGGCCATAAAAAATGAGAATTCTGCTGCTATTGAGGTTGTTAACCCTGCAATCCATCCACCCATTATTGTAGATGCACTTCTTGACATTCCAGGCCACATAGAAAGAAGCTGAAATAAACCAACCGTAAAAGCCTGCACATATGTTATTTTATCTATATTTTCTATTTTATGCTTTTTATTTCTGAATCTGTTTTCAATTACTAAAAGCAATATTCCTCCAACTATAAATCCAACTATTACAGCCTCTGGTATAAACTTTGATTTTATTTTACTGTAAAACAGCACCCCTGCAATACCCATTGGAATAGATGATACAATGACATTTATCCCAAATCTAAAGCCTGTCTTTCCTTCTCTTCCCTTAGTAAATATAAATTTAAAAAATTCTATTATACTATCCTTAATCTTTTTAAAGTACAAAACAACCACTGCCATTATTGCTCCAAGTTGAATTACAACTTCAAACATCCTTGCAAATTCTCCTTGAAAATGAATTGCCCATCCAATTAATATCATATGCCCTGTGGAGGATACTGGTATAAATTCAGTTATTCCCTCCACTATTGCTATTACAATTGCTTTCAATATAAATATTATATCCATGTCTTAACACTCCTTACAAATTACTTATTACTTATTACTTGTATATAGTTTATAATAACAATTTGTAATCTGCTATCTTCAAAGCTTACAGGAATGTGACAGCCATGTAAGATTTCATAATTCAAATAAAAATAGCAAACAAATAGTTAACCTATCCATTTGCTACCTATTAAAACTTATTGTAACCTTTGTTTCCTCATTAATTTTAGACTCTATTTCTATTTCATGTCCTAAATTTTTGCATACTTCTTTGGCTATATATAATCCCATACCTGTAGACTCTCCAAATTTTCGTCCATTTTCTCCTGTAAAGAAGGGATCAAATACTCTCTTAATATCTTTATTTGGTATTCCGATTCCGCCATCAATAACACTTAACTTAATTTCTTTTTCTTCTTCATAGGCCTTTATAATTAGTTCTTTGCCCTTACCTTTTGAATACTTTACACCATTAACAATAAGCTGACCTAATACAAACTTTAGCCACTTATTATCACTATATACTTTTATATTCTCATCAATTTCTACTTTAGGTATTATTCTATTTCTTATAAAAGTCTTCTTTTCTTCATTTACCACATCAAAAACTAATTTCTTTAAAGCAACCTGCTGAGCTAAAAAATCCTTTTTAAAAGAATCTATCCTGGCATAATGCATTGCCATATTCAAGCCTTTATTTAACTTGCTAATCTCCTCTTCCATGCTCAAAGCCTTTTCTTCTCCTTGATATTCTTGAAGCTGAAGCTGCATTACCGAAAGAGGCGTCTTCATCTGATGTACCCATTGATTTATAAAAGTCAAATGCTCATTATGAAACTTGTTACATTTTTGTATTTCAACTTCATATAAATTATGCTGTTCCTTTAATAGATTAGAAATATCCCGGCTCAAATCTGAGCTTCCAAAGTCAAGAAAGGCATCATTTAGTGAGGTTACTCCATTCTTTAAAACTCTGTATAACTGCCTGTTTTGATAATATCTAAAAGCTAAAAAGCACATTAAAATAAATGTATTAAAGATTATTATATAAATACTTTCATAAGCTTCTATAAACCTCATAACATTAGAATATATAATTGTAAGCGCTAAACTCAATAAATATATAAAAATATAGCCTTTATTATACTTTAAAAATAATTTCATCTAATTCACACTACCAGGTTTTATTTAGCCTGTAACCTGCTCCTCTTATAGTTTCTATACCTTTGTCTATACCTAAACTTTGCAGTCTTTTTCTTATCCTGCTGATGTTTACACTTAAAGTATTTTCCTCCACAAACTCAATATCATCCCATATCTGTTCTAAGAGAAAATCCCTGCTTACTACCTTAGGATACTTTTTCATAAGAAATTCTAGAAGTATACCTTCCCTTTTGGTGATAATTAATCTTTCATCCTTAAATTCAACTTCCAGCCTTTCTGGATAGAACTTAAGACCATCAACTTCAACTATTTTTTCCTCAAGCTTAGGTGCATAATCACCATAGGCTCTTCTTATATGACTTTTTATTTTTGCAATAACAACATCATAGTAAAAAGGCTTAATTATATAATCATCAGCTCCACTATCTAATGCCATAACCTGATCCATTCCGCTGTCTCTTGCAGATATAAATATTATAGGAATTTTGGATTGCTGTCTTATCTTTTTGCACCAATAAAATCCATCATATTTTGGTAAATTAACATCCAGAAGTACTAAATCTGGACTATATTCATTAAATTCCTTCATTATATTCTCAAAATTTTCTGCCGCTGTTACTTCAAAACCATACTTGTCTATGTATTCTTTTAATAAAGTACTTATTGATGTATCATCTTCTATAATATATATTTTGTATTTCATATTAGTTTCTCCCTACCCTAGCTTTATTTTCATTTTAACACAATTCTTTTCTTTTTTTAAGATTCTATTGCTCTTTAGAAACATATAAAAAAAGCAGTAGAATTAACTACTGCTCTGCGATCAAATATCATTTTCAGCTTGATAGAATCTTTTATTTTAAGGTGTTTATATCTTACATTTCTTTACAAGTGCCTGACCCCTTTGTGAGGACAAGTGCATTGATTCCCCCCGCCAAACTCTAGTTTTTTTATAGATTCCTAAAAAACTATGCTTCTCTATTTTTAATTATTTTTATCCATGAAATGATAGTATCAAGAACTAATTTAGGATTTCCAGTATTACAATGACTTGCTGCATTCTCTTTCTCAGTAAACATTCTGTATGTTAATGATTTTACATTTTTAAGACTATCAATAGCATCTTTATATTTTTCTATACGTATTAAATGATCTTTTTCAGCACCTAGTAACATAAAATCCTGTGTGATCTTATCCGCAACATCCCTATATTCATATTTATTTGCTGCAAGCATATAATCGTAAGGGTTATTTACCCCCATATTATAAAAGCCATGATGCATTGACCAATCTATTAAAGGTTCCTTCTCCATCTGTTTATACATTATATTATTTATAGTATCTTTATCATTTTGTCTTAGCAATTTTGTTAAAGTCTCTTTTTCTTTTGTAGGAACAGCGTCAAGAAGTAATTCAAGCATGTTAACACATACACTCCAAGCTACAACTCTTTTTATTCGGTTTTCAAACGCCGCCGCCCTTGGTGCCAGAATAGCCCCCATGGATATGCCTATTATTGTCACATCACTTAAATTGTAATAATCTAGTAAAGCTTTTACAGGTCTTTCCCATTTAATTGAAAATTTAATTTCCTGTTTCCTTAAAAGATTTCCCTGACCTGGACCTTCAAATAGATATACCTCAAATCCATTTTCTCTAAGATACAATAATGAAGGAAAGAATTCTTCCATATAGGAATCAAATCCGCCATGTATTAGAATTGTGTCTATACACTCCCCTTCAGGTACAGCATGTATTACTGGAAGATACCCTTGATCATATGGAACATGGTCAAACTTTAATATTCCAGATTGAAACAATTCATCATGATATCTATAAAACAATTCTATTGACTTATCATATGTTTTTATTTTATCTGGATTACCGTCATACATAAAAAATTCTGTCATTCTGAAATATGCAATAGCATCTTTTATTCTGTCTTCCTTTAAAGCTTTTTTAGCAAGAGCCATCATTTCTTTTTCCCATGCTTTAATATCAGTTATTTTTTTAGCCAGTTCTAAAATTTCATCAAGATTCCCATTACTTACGTTGTAGGTTCGGTTTAATTGATAATTGAAATTAGGATTAGCATGTAATTGATATTCACCTAAATTGAAATCAACATTATTTTTCATATTAACCATCATTCCTTTCGTTGTACTCAAAGTACAAAAAATATACTCTATATTAAAAAGAGGTATTATTTTTCACGGTATCCCTTAATATTTAATTTTATTCTATTTTGTCTTCATGCCATATATTCTTCAGAAACATTGATATAGTTTTCTTCGTGGCAACGCAAACTTCTACACGTCCCATAATACTCATATTCGTACCCTAAATTATACATCATTTCAAGATACTTTTTTGCCACAACGTAAGAAGCGGAAAGCTAAATTCAAATAGCACGAAAAACACGTACATATATGAAGGCAATCCACACATTAATATGGATATCAATCGACCAACTCCACCAAGAAAAAAGAAGATCGCAATAACACGAAGCGTGCTCTTATCCTTATCAACCCGCGGGATCATCCACAACATTGTAATTCCAACACCCAACCATAATCCACTGTAAAAACGCATGTTGCTATCTAGCATAAGAAGCCCTTTTGAATACCCCTGCTCAGCTGAAAATCCATAATACCAATTAACCGCACCATAAGCAAATCCTAGATAAGCTGTGTATATGGCTAAAATCGCTATTAGAGCAAATATCAACTGCATGATACGTTTCGACACAACCTTACTCCTGATGTTCTTATTTATCATATCTACTTTACTCAAGCTAATTCACACTTCCTCTCTTATAAATTACAAAATAAAATCTATTATAATCCAACTATTTATCTCTTTTCTCAATTTAAGATAAATAAATTTCCTCGTATCAAAATCAATACTTTTTACAAAGGTTATTTTTGTATTATATCTTTTGTCAACTTATTAGCTACTTCCTTAGCTCTATCATTAAAATCAGGTGCTTCGCTTAATGGAATAGTATATTTTCCAATTAAATTGCATTTTAGCACATTTCTCATTGACCTATCGAAAATCTCCTTTGCAAGATCTGCATTTCCTTCTTCACTACCCATACATGTAATTAAAAGAGCAACCTTCTTTCCTTCAATTGATGATGTGTTGCTTGGAGAACCAAAATTTATTGTAAGACAATAATGCCTGTCAATAAAAGTCTTTAACTGTGAGGTGAAATCATAACAGTAAATAGGAGAAGCATATACAACAGCATCTGCCGATATCATTCGTTTAAATATCGATACCGCATCATCTTTCAAAATACATCCAGGTCCATCGTTATTTGCCATGCAAGCATAACATCCGATGCATCCTTTAATAATATGGTCACTAAGTTGCACCCTTTCTACCTCGTGTCCCTGTGAAATAAGATTTTCTTCGAGCATATCAAGAGCTTTCGCAGTTTTGCCGTTTCTTTTCGGACTTCCTAAAATAGTTATTATCTTCATAAAATTTCTCCTTTCAATTCCTTTAACAAATTATTGCTCCATTCTATTACGTAATTATAATAGCCCACTCCAAAAATCAATGTAGAAAATTCAAAAGTATCATATTTTCCCTTTACCTTGCTCTCAGCTTCATTAAATTTTTTATATACAGGCTCTACTTCATTAATAAAAGCTTTCAGCTTTTCTATTGCCCTTTCTTTCGGCAAAAACTTGAAGAAAAATATCTTTATAAGGTGATCTGGCTTTGTCCTTGAAAATTCCACTGGCAGTTCAAGCCAATTCAAAAACTCTGATTTTCCTAACTCAGTTATAGCATATAATTTTTTATACTTTCCTCCTTCAACAATCTCCCGTAAACTTATAACACACTTAGCTTCCATTCTCTTCAAAGCAGGATATATGCTTCCATAACCTGCATCAAAAAAGTTTGATGTACTTTCAGTCATTTTTTGCTTTAAATCATATCCACTCATTTCACCGCTCATTAAAAAACCAAGAATAATATACTCTAACATTTTTCACCTCCATATATACTTATAATATATATCATTTCGATATATATATTATAGATATATATTAATTCGTTATACTAATATTGTCAACATTATTGATTTATTTAATTGAAAATGAATTAATAACAACTAAATTTGCGTTGTATGCGAATCACTCCCTTTCTAATTTTTTCACAAAAAATTAGACGCTCATCTATGAACGTCTAATTCTGAAAAATGGATACCATTTTTAACAGTATCACTTAATTTCTAATTTTATTCTGTTGTGTTCCCACACTCCATATCGATAACTACAGAAACGTTAATATATTTTTTTAACTGTTTATTGCGGATTTTATCACCCTCATTTGTAAAAACAAAATGGTTGAAGAAGTGCCTAAAATTAAGGATTTCTATATAGTTTTTCGTTGTAGCAACATGCTTGTCTCCACATAGGCAGTATATGGAAACATAAATAATTCTAGTTTAACTCCTTGTTTTTTACATAGAACCAATATAAAATTAAGATAATATTATCAAAAAAGCGTATATTATGGATTTCAAAGAAGAAAACAAGGAATGCAGCAACGATGTGTTAACTATTAGCATGTGTGTCATTGCGAAAACTTGACTGAGCTTGATTCCCATTTTTTACACTCCAGTGCTTTTAGGAGATGATTGGAAATCATCTCCTTATTGCTAAAAAGCAGTAGAATTAACTACTGCTCTGAGGTTAAATATCATCTTCAGCTTGATATAATCTTTTATTTTAAGTCATTTATATCTTACATTTCCTTACAAGTGCCTGACATCTTTGTGGTGCCAACGATGAAATTCCATCTTAACCTAAGAATCATTTGATTTTTTCTATTTCTTCATCTGAAAGTTTTGTATATTTTTTAATTTTTTCTATTGGTTCATTATCCTTTAGCATTTCTCTTGCCATTTCAATAGCTTTTTTCTTTTCCCCTTCTTTTATTCCTTCTTTTATTCCATTTTCCTGTGCATGTTTTTCCATCTCCGTAATTATAAAGGCATTGCTTGCTACCATACTCTCTACCTCCTCTTTACTGGAACTTAATATCTTTACTGCTTCTTTTGCAAGTCTATCTTCTACTGAATTTTCTATCCAATGTTTTAATACTTGAAGTTCTTTTTCATTTAAACTATCAAAAAATAGTGCTATGGTTTTTATTCTGTTTATTATACATCAAAAGTATATGTTTATAAATATTATATTTTTTTAATTTTGACCTTCTAAATCAAGTTTTTTAAAATACGCTCCTTGTTTATATCTTACATTTTTTTAAGTGCCTGACCCCTTTGTGAAGGCAGTCTTTGCTGGACTCACTTGCTAATTTCCACTTTTTACACTCCAGGGGTCTTAGGATATGATTGAGAATCATCTCTTTGCTATTGGTGTATGCATCGTTAATGAATGATAGATTACTTCCCTAAGTACTATCATTATGGCGTTTCTCTCTGACAATTGGGACAGAACACGCTACTTCTGCCTGCAAGTATGATTTTTTTTAAATCATGTCCACACACAAGGCATTTCTCTTTTTCATGACCATAAACTTTAAGATACGGTGTGTTTCTGTAATCCTTACCTTTTCCGGCAAGATAGTCCTCTGGAGATATGGCATTCTTTTCGATGAAATATGCTAATGTTACTGATATCTGCTTTGCAAGTCTGTGGTATTCCTCCCATGTAAGGCTATTTGCAGGACGGCTGGGACATAAGCCTGCTGCAAACAGGATTTCATCTCCATAGATATTTCCTATTCCAGCCACCATACTCTGTTCAAGCAAACATTCTTTAATAGGCTTTTTCCTCTTTAACAAACAGTTATGAAGGTATTCCCCAGTCAGATTCTTGTCAAAGGGCTCCAGCCCCAGTTTATCAATACCCGTAAAGGTATCCTCCTCATCCTTTTTCAAAAACCAAAAACGGCCAAACCTCCTAGTATCAATATACCGGAGTTCATTTCCGTTTTTGAGAGAGAATACAGCATGGGTATGCTTCGCTTTTTCATATTCAGATGGAGTGATAAGTAGACACCCTGTCATCCTCAAATGCAAAACCATTCGGTCACCGCTTTCAAACAAAATGTTCAAAAATTTTCCTCTACGTCTAATACCTACAATGGTTTGACCTATTACATTATCACAGAAAGCCTCTGCATCCGGATAAGCTATAACTTGCTTATTACTAATATCGACATACTTTATCTTTTGTCCCTTAATTTGCGGTTCAAGCACACGTTTTACCGTTTCCACCTCTGGCAATTCAGGCATTTTATAGTTCCTCCTTATTCTTTTTCTTTGCCGATTGCTTTATTTCTTCATGATAAAAATAATTAACAATAATCGGTGGTTCATTAAATTGGCATCTAACAGAATCATCATCCCTTAGATATAGTAATCCATTTTCTTTAGCCAACTGACGCATTTCCATATCAAGCAGCTCCCAATAGTTTCGATTTCCATATTGGTATATTTCTCGATACAATGGCATGAGCTCAGGTCTCGTCTGTTGAATGTAATCAAGAATGACTGTTTTATAACTTCCACGAAGATTAAAGTTTTCAAGCCATATTAAGTTACACTTGTCTTTCACTTTATTAACAATTGCTGAAACATCAGTAATCCCTGGGAAAATGGGTGAAATAAAGCAGGTGGTGCAAATTCCAGCATCATGGAATTGCTTCATGGCATCAAGCCGCCGTTCAATGCTCACAGCGCAGTCCATGTCGGAGCGAAAGGTCTCATCCAGGGTATTGATGGACCAGCTGACACGTGCATCTGTAAAGGTCCTGATTAAGTCTAAATCCCGCAATACCAAATCAGATTTCGTTGCAATAGATAGCCTGATCCCACTGTCTTGTAGTTGTTTCAATAGAGAGCGAGTTCGCTGATACTTCGCCTCCTGCGGATTATAAGGATCGGTAACTGAACCGAAGAACAGTTCTTTTCCGGCATATTTCTCTGGCTTCCTGATGTCTGGCCAATATTTCACATCTAAAAATTCTCCCCATGGCTCCAGGTGATTAGTGAAACGTTTCATGAAAGACGCATAGCAATATTTGCAGGCATGTGTGCAGCCTACATAGGTATTGACTGAGTAATCACTGACAGGTAAATTAGATTTCGTTAGTACACTCTTCACTGATATTTCATTGATAATCGGTTTCATTCTTTTCCTCCATCTCAAATTCCAGCTGTCCACACACAACATCTTTCACTAAAAAACTTTTCTGCAAGCCGCTTTTCACCATATCAGTATCCTTCAAATGCCCTAGCAATAAAGGTGACTCCGAGTCATGATATTGGAAATTTTCAAAAGCCTTTTCCGGACGTTTATTAGCATAGCAATATTTGCAACCATTCATACAGGTATCATAAGCACCAATATCCCGACTTTCGATACAATGGCATCCTTGACGCATTCCTTTATGCTTCAATTCCCTGAATACAATGCTGTTGGCCTCTCCCAAAATCTTCAATGTCATACAGCCAGATGGATGGATACCGTATTGCTGAAAATCTCCATTTGTACCACATGTCTGAATATACAAACCATACTTTGCTGCAATTTTTCCTAACCCCTTCGCCAGTTGTTGCTTGTCTATATCGGTCAGCGAAACCAGCTCCAGCATATTGTATTCCAGCTTTTTATACATCTCCACAAAGCTGAAAATGCACCGTTCAACATATGGAGACAATCTCTTTGCCATGTTTTCAAAGGTTTCAAGATGGGTTTGAATGGTATATTTTTCTGTAAGCAGTATCGGATCATATCGCCAAGCCACCTTTTGTTTTCCCACAAGCTGTGACAGTTCAATTAACGTATTCATACTCTCTTCAATTGAAGGAACTCCAGGTTCCACATCCTTCCCATAAGCTGTAATAGTATAATAAAAATACGTATGGAACCCATCATTTATATGCCTAATATAAGAAAGAATAGGCTTATAATTTTTGGAACAGAACACTACACAGTCCACTTTATCCGATGTCAATTCATATCTCGTTACTTTACTTGGAAACAACGGATTGCGGGAATATACGTATCCTTCTTCAAAACGCTTTAGTAACCATTTTGTATAGTATTGTACAATATCTGTTCGTCCTCCAGTATTAATAATCATGAAGTTCCTCCTTTCACGCATTTTCTTACAGCGAGTATAACACATGAAAAAAGTATCAGCAATACTTACCTTTTCTTCAGTATATGAAGAAAAAGTGCGTACTTGCTTAAGCTTCCAATCTTTGCTAAACTAAAGGCACAAAGTAATTGGAATAGCTTGCAACACATATCTTATGCTAAAGAGCTTCCTACAGTTTTCAAGTTGCTCTTTGTCATATTTTTTTATAGAACATAATTGAGACATTGGAAGGAAAGGAGAATAAATATGAATCGTGCCGAACAAATACGACGAGAACTGGAAGATACAGATTTTAGCTATACCTTATCTCGCATAAACGGTAAGTTCAAAATTATTGTCCTTTACTGCCTTGCAGAATATGGAACTGTTCGTTTTAATGAAATGAAGAAATATATCCCCTATATTTCTTTTAAGATGCTGAGTACAACACTGAAAGAACTGGAAACTGACCATCTAGTGTTTCGCAAAGAATATCCACAGATTCCACCCAAGGTAGAATATAGCCTCACTGAGCGTGGAAATTCGCTTTTGCCAATTCTTGACAGTCTTTGCAAATGGGGAGAAGTTAATCGTAAGGAGGAGTAACATCATGAAAAAAATTGTAGTAATAACAGGTAGTCCACGTAAAGCAGGAAACAGTATGCTGATGGCTGAGGCATTTATTGATACTGCAAAGAAAAAAGGTCATAAGGTACAGCGTTTTGATGCTGCTTTTCTTCAGATTGGCCACTGCAATGCCTGTGAAACCTGTTTTCAGACGGGAAAAGCCTGCAGCTATAATGATGATTTTAATACAATTGCACCAGCAATACTTGAAGCAGATGTTGTTGTTATTTCCACTCCGGTATATTGGTATGCCGTTCCTGCACCTCTTAAGGCTATTCTTGATAAACTTTATAGCTTTGTGGTATCTGATCGTAAGGTTGCAGGCAAGGAATGTATTTTACTTGGATGTTGTGAAGAAGATGATATGTCTGTACTAGATGGTATTCGTGTTCCCATTGAACGAAGTGCAGCATATCTGAAATGGAAAATGATTGGAGAAGTTTTAGTTCCCGGTGTATGGCTGGCCGGAGATATTCACAAAACAGATGGATGTAAGCGAGCAACTGCTCTGGCAGAAAAGTTGTAAAACTATAATAATTTTCCTTAAAATTAACGATTTTAAAGTTTTTTAGTAGATACTCATTGTTTATATCTTACATTTCCTTACAAGTGCCTGTCTCTTTTGTGAGGGCAGGCTTTGCTAGACTCACTTTTTAATTTCCACTTTTTACACCCAGGGGCCTTAGGATATGATTGAAAATTATCTCCTTGCTAATATAGCTACTATACTAGTTGCACATACTGAACTTGCAATGATAAAGGCACAGATATTAAATAATAGAGGATATAAATTAAATGTTCTTTATGTACCACAGGCTAATTTTTTAGAGAAGGTATGAACAAAGCCACCGACATTACTAAATCGGTGGTTATAATTAAAAGTGACAAGATATTTTTACACGAGAAACTGTCCCTTATCTCAGGCATATATAATGTCCGAGATTGCTTTAATTCTATCTATACACTTGTACAATTTTAAACCATGGTAATCTTTTCTTAAACATATTTTACACCTAGTAAATTCATTAATTTTTCTACAATTAAATTAATAACTCACTAGTTAACTTAATTTGCTTTTTAGTTCCAAATTTACTTAAATCATCCTTACTTATATTATTTGATATTGGATAGAAATATAGTTTGTCCAACTTAGGATAATAATACAATATACCAAATTTATAGCTTAGCCTTTTATACCACGTTTCTAATCTTTCTTTATCTATAAATTTTAATTTTTCTTCTTTATCATTTTGTGAATCATCAATACATAACTCACAATAACAACTGTATTCTCCCACTTTAATTTTAATATCCATATTATATTCTTCAAAAACAATACTACTTTTAATATTATGCTTTAAAAGATGTTCTTCAACTAACTCGAAATTCTCATTTTCAGACAACTTAGAAAGTTCTCTTTTCTTATCCAAACGTAAATTATCTAGTTGTTTAATTAATTCATGTAGATTCCCTGTATCTTTTTTATTAGAAAACTTCTGCAAAATTTCATCAACTAACTTATCTATAATTCTAATATTATTATTTCTATCAACTCTACGTTTTCTGATTCTAATATGATGTCTAGAATTAAGTTTAAACGTATTAATATAAAATTCGCCTCGATCATTTGCTCCCTTATATTTATAAAGAAATTCTGGATTGTATCCACCTAATATTGGTGGATTTGATCCAGAAAATATTTCATCCTGACATGGATCCAATAGCATTTTACTCCATGTATCACTTTTTTCGCTGTTACATTTCTCGCAAGAATAATATAGATTATTATATAAATGTGGATTGAATTTTGGATCATCATCTGATTGTGGTCTAAAATGGTCTATTTCAAAGTATGCCGAATCAACTAATCCTACTTCTTTTTCTTGTATTTTACAATAAGCACATTCATGTGAAAAATCGTTTCTTAAATACTCCTTACATTTAATAGTTCCATAATTTGCCCACCTATTTTTCCTATGATACTCCATGCATATTTCCCTCCAATCATTCTTTAGTATCTAGTTTTGAACTAATTTCTCTCAATAATTTTATTGTATCCGATTCTTCTGATTGCTGCCCATCAATTGACTTATAAATTAAATTCTCCTTTCGTAGTTCGCATGCTCTCTTTATTTTCTCGGCTACATCTTTATATCTCTCCACAATTGTATCTTTTTTTAATTCATAATCATAATCACCAAATTGGTCAGCAAAATCCTCTAACTGATAATTTGTAAGTAATACAGCATATATAGTGCTATCTGATTTTCGTATTTCTCGTAATACATCTATTCCCTTATATGTAACTTGTTTATCTAGATGATAATCAATTATTAAAAAATCAACATTCTTTTCTAATACAATATCATAAAACCTTTCCAAGTTTTCAGGAAGTTTGTCAAGACATTCTAGTTCTAAACCTTCTAAAGCAAATAATTCGGTATATATTTTAATATTCGCAACCTCATCTTCTATAAAAAGACCTTTTAACTTTTTAATCATTCATCACTACCTCCTTTAGGAAATAAAACTATAAATTTTGCTCCCAACAGAGCTTCTGATCTTTCAACTTTTATTTCTCCATTATAGTTTTCAACAATGTCTTTTACAATATTCAAACCCAATCCAATTCCTTCTTCTTTTGTTGTTTCAAAAGGTCTAAATATATCATTTTCTTTTCCTTTTGGTACTCCATTACCAGAATCCTCAAAGTTCAAAATAATATGTGAAATACTTTGTTTAATTTCAATCTGAATTATACGTTTTGTTCTTCCCTTTACTTGCTCAAAGGCATTTGTTATCATATTTATAATAATAGATTCTAAATCTATTTGTTTCATAAAAAAGGTAATTCCTTCTTGGCAATGATACTTTAATTCAACATCAAATGATGCTACAATATTACTATAGAATCCACATACTTCTTTTAATACAGTATCTAATTCTACATCTACCCTAGATTCTCGTTTTCTTTTTCTTAAGAAATTAACTATAAGGTTGCTATAAGAATATATTCTTTTAAAATCATCGTTAACAATTTCAATAATATCTTTAATTTTTTCTTTTTCACTATTTATATCTAAGTAAATATTGGCGAGGTGAATACTTGTTTGAATCCTACTAACAATATCACTTGTCTCATGTCCAAAAGACCCTGTTAACATTCCAAGTGAAGCTAAATTTTTATAAAGATTCAATTCACTTTCTTGAAAATTAATTTTTTCTTGATACATTTTTTTAGTATCATTATAATGTTTGTCATAATCTAGCTGTAATTTTTGAATATCAGATTTTTTTCTTTCTGAATCTTCAATATAAGCCTTTACTAAAATTTCCAACTTTTTAGGAATATCTTCTTTATTAACTACTTTTGTAACTTCTTCAATTTGCTTAACAAAGGAATTACTCTGATATTGTTGCTTTACATTATTAAATTGATCATCTATTTTAGATTTCTGTTCTTCTAATATTCTTTCTCTTTCTTGCTTTTCCAAATAAGCCTTTCTTCTGACATCACTAATTAAATTAGTACAACGGGTTATAAAATGTTTTAATTGTTCGTAAGCTTCATTTTCAATTATTCCTTCCCTATTTGTAGCATCTACTAGTAATGGATTTGTGATATCACTAATCTTAATTACTCCAATAACCTGATTGTTACCAACTAAATAGCCATGTGTATCTTTTACTTTCTTTTGATCAAGGAATAGCCAATCATTTCCAATATCACCATAAGGTTTTACTCTAAAGCTATCACGATAAATTTTAATTCCACAATAAGTATCCAACATTTTTTGTGCAAATCTAAAATTGTATCCTGCACCTGCATTTGTAAGATTATTAGAGTCACGTAAAAAGAAATATATTTCAGCATCTATATCTCCGCAAAGATAAGGTTCCTCTGAAACCTCTTCAATTAAATCACTTTTACCATCCCTATCATTATAACATATATGTACTTTTTTTCCATTATTATATATTTTTGCTTCAACTTTAGCATACTTCAAATCTAATATTTCATTTACTAAAATAATATCATCAATTTGAAACTCTGGTGCAACTAATTCTATTTTAAATGGATCTTTTTCAATCAAATCTGGCGCAACTAATAACCTTAACTCTTTTTGCAGTTTATCAATATCCTTTTGCTTCCATTGATCTCTTAACCCTTTCATTACTAAAATCATGCCCGTTTGTGGTGTATTTAAATTATATTTTTGATAAATATCATTAAGTAAGTTATAAACAATTACATCTTCTTTAGGATCAATAATCTCTAATGAACTTTCTACTTCTTCAACTAACTGTTCAATATCTTCATATTTTTTAAGTATAGGCACAATATCATTTTTTAAAATATCAAGGAACTCTTGATTATAAAACATAGAATACTTAAGTTCTTTTTTCTTTAGCAAAGCAGCTACTAAATCTTTATCCTCTTTATCAACCTTGTTTGTGAGAAAAAAGTATTCTATTTGACTGCAAATAAACTTTGCAGCTGATGGATCTTCATGATCTTTTAAAATATTAATTCTTTGGATTAATGATGAAATATTTATATCTTCAAAGCTATTCCAGTTAATATTTACTTTAAAAGGTTCTTCATTACTAGTAAAAGAATATATACTTACTTTTTCTGCAATTCTTTCTACTGAAAATCGTCCAATACCCTTTTTGCCAGCTTTTTTTCTTCCTTTTATAGAAAAAGGCTCTGTGACCTTATTATTAGTTCCTATTACCATCCATTTATTTTCAAAATCTTCTTGAGTCATACCAGAACCAGTATCAATAAGAATTATTTTGCTATCTGGTGTATTAGGTTTATCTAAAATTATCTTTACTCCATAAGCATCAGCATCATAAGAATTTTTTATAAGTTCAACAAGAGCTGTCACAAAATCTGTCACAAGTTCTCGTCCCAACTGACTAATATGCCTTGAATTTGTTCTAAACTTTAATTTTTTCATCTATTTCACCTCAATACTTAATAATAAAATCAGTTTCGTTTTCAGATAACATATATGACCTGCAAACTAATAAATCTAATTCCTTTTGATATTCCTTTAAATTTTTCATATATTTTCTCACAAACTGTGCAATCTCACTTATATCTGTTATTGGGAAGGGAAGCGAATTTAGCTCATTTGCCGATACTTGTGTATTTCCACTCTTACTAATAAAGATATAATTTACTAATTTTGAATTAAGCATTCCTAAATAATAATAAAGCACTTCTTTTTCTAATAAATAGCTCTTTCCATCATTGTGGCATAGAAAATTAACATGATTTTCTAAAAAATATGTTTTATAAATTTCTAAAAAACTATCAGGAATTATACATGCCTTCAATCGAATATCCTTTTCAAAGTTAGTAGTTCTTTGGACTAAAAGACGTCTTCCACTAAGTGCAAACGTTTTTGTCTTATCATTAATTTTTGCAAATTGTTTTCGTTCCTTGTTAGAGGAGCATTGATTAAAATTGAATTCTAAAGGTTGTACATTGCCACCATATATGATAGGAACTGCTTGCTCCTCATAATCCACAATATCTTCCTTGTGTTGATTCCAAACAAAGAGTCCATTACTAAATTTAAGATTTCTATTATCACTATCCATTGATAAACTATTTGCATATACTTTATCTAAAATATCATACATCTCTACTTTTCTATTAATTATGAAAATATTATTATATGATTGATTCATCATTAATTTTGATCTAGAGATTTTAAACTCAGCATTTATTGAACCATTACCATCATAAAACTGAATTTTGGTTTTAGTGTTTGCTACTGGTTTATTTTCCAAACATATAATAAGTACTGCTTGTTCTGCTCTATCAAATATATTCTGTCTAGAATCTATATGTATGATAGATTTAATCCTTAAACTAGACATTTTAGCTCGCAATTTTTTAAAATATAGACCAGATCTTATAGACTGAGGAACAATAAAGCACATGATACCATCTTTACTTAAATGTTCTATTCCCCAATGCATAAAAAATGAATATATATTAGGTTGTCCATATAATATATCATCATAATCAGAAATTTCTTTAATGGATTTCTTGTTAAGTTTAAAATAGGGTGGATTTCCTAAAATTATTGTATATTTGTTAGAATCATTTTCAATTATAGTATTTTTCCATTGAACATTTCTAAACACTGTATTTGATTGTAAAATAAATTCAACTACATTTTCAAGTTTTGATCCTGCTTGCACACACATTTCATACATGAGATTTATCTTTGTTGCAAGTATTGCAAACGGATTCACATCAAATCCATAAACATTTTCATTCACATAGTGAATTAACTCAACTATGTGAAACTTACTTTTTAGCATTTTCAAAGTTTCAATTAAAAAAACCCCTGTGCCACATGCTGGATCAATCACTGAATCTCCCATTTGAAGATTTTTCAAACTACTCTTCATTTCCATAATTATTCTTTTAACAATATCAACTGGAGTATAAAACTGCCCTAATTTCTTTTTAATATCTTTATTAATTAATTTATCATGTTGATTTATCAAAGAATAAACATCCAAACTATTATCTATCTCTAGTTTCTCTAGGTATTTCTTTAAAAATTTTTCTTCTGGTTTATACCATGAAAAAAACTTATCTTTATCTAACTTTATTAAAAATAAAAGATAGTTCTGTTCTTTGCAATTTAATATTTTTATAATAACAAATAAAATAACATGGATAAAAGCTATCTCAAAGCTTATAGTTTCATGCAATAAATCTTTTTTCAATTCAACAACAATATTCTCTTTAGAAAAAGACATTTTTTCATAATACCTAGCTTCAAATTCTTTTGGAAGTTTACCTTTAATATCTTTAGCTAAAAGATTTATTATATAGTTTAATTTTGATTCCATATTAACTTAGCCCCTTAATCTAAAATTTTTATACCTTAAAACTATTATAGAAACTCTAAATAACCATTCAGTATTCTTAAAACATTTAACTTTTTTGCATATTCCATGAGTTTAGATAAATCTTTTTCGGGACTATCATTATATATTTTCAATGATTTTACTATAATTTCATTATTCACCTTGCTCCTGCTGCGAATTATATCGCAAATGCTACGCTCAATATCATATGATCTTACAATTCGGCCATAATTCGTTATAATTTCTGTAGTACCTAATAAATATAATTCCATCTTTATCGAATAGACTTTCGCTCCACTCCTAATAAGACTTTTAGTATTCATTCCAGTTTTAACAGTAACATTTTTTTGTTCTGGAGGATCTTTTAAGTATTGATGCAGATACAATGCTGATTCATGCGAAAAAATTGATTGATCAAATCTCATTTGAAAACAATACATATCATCTATACTATTCGTAGATATATAGATACCTCTTTCAAAACGTTGTAAAATTCCCTTTTTCACAAAATCAGAAAGATATATACGAGGGATTCCATGTTCTGAAGCCATTTTAGTAGAAACAATGCCACCATTTTCTCGTATTAATTGTCTAAGCATTTTTGAATAGTCCATATCTTATTCTCCTTTACAAACTAGCTAATATTATATACTTCTTTAGCAATCTTGTAAATACCCCTCCTTTTTGTTCGTGCTTATAAATAAAAGTATTAAAAAAAATCTATTTATAAAATAGTTTTAATAAAAAATCTAAGATAAAAACTAAACAGTAAATTACAATGACATTACTTACACATTTTTATTAAAAATATAGTCATTTAAAATCTAATAGAATAAACTATTATTTACATTAAATAATGGTATACATATAAATTAATATACATAATAGCAATTCTAAATACTATATAAAATTAGATTAAACTCAATTATGAACAACGCCATCCTTTTATTTCATTGTTGATAAAATATTCAAATTGTATATTTTAAAATTAAATTAATCTATAAATAATTTCAATCTACTCTCATAAATTCAACACTATTTTTGCATGACTACAAACTTTATGTAATTTAAAAATAATTATCTAATATTATAAAAACCCTCAAGTAAATTCTTTACACTCAAAAGCTTAAGAAAATATATTTTCTAACTAGATATTAAGAAACTCATAGAAATTTTTATTCAAATCCCTATAAGTACCTCTATATAAGTTTTTCTTTTTGAATTTAGCTAGTATAAAAACTATGAGACGTTATGCCATTAATTATAACCAATACTCAAAACCTAAACCTCAATGCAAATATCTTTATTTCTGCGTAGTTGCACACTCCCTAAAACAAAAATTCCTTCAAACCTAAGTCTGATGGAACATAACACACATCAATATTCACTTAAAATCCTTTAAATCCTTTGACATCTGCCTATTTTTTTACTAGTTTAACTCCTTGTTCTTTACATAAAACGAATATAAAATTAAGATAATATTATCAGAGGAGCGTATATTATGGATTTCGAAGAAGAAAACAGGATATAGGGTATAATGCTTTTCAAATTATTAAAGCAATATACTATTTTACCTCCCTAAAAATTATTTACTTCTAATAGCACAGTTAAAGTCGTTGAACATTTTTTCTGCAACTACTGATGCTCTTTTTTCAAAGTCAGGCTTTATACTCCATTCCCCAACATATGTACCGACAACTGTGGTTTTAAATTTATCTCCTTTATTTATATCAAAACCACGTCTAAACATTGTTTGAATAAGGTCTGCATTATTAGCTTCTTCACCTCCGCAGGTAACTAGCATTGCTGAAAGTTTTCCTTTTATCAGATCCTTATCCATTATGCTAAAGTGTCTGTCCGTAAGTGGTTTAAGTTGAGCGCTCATACCATAGCAAAAAAGTGGTGTTGCATATATTAAAGCATCTGCAGCAAGCATTTTTTTAAATACCATGTCCCAATCATCCTTTTGAGGACATCCATGTTCTGAGCTTTTACCTGTGCAGGCGTAACATTCTTTACAGCCATTAATGTTTATATCTATGACATTAATTCTCTCGATTTCATGTCCAGCTTTTCTCATCTTGTCTTCGAATAGTGATAGTACAAAATCAGTTTTTCCGTTTTTCTTTGGACTTCCCATAAAAGTTAAAAATTTCATTTTTATTCTCCTTAAAATTCTTTTTTTAATATTAGTCAACGCATTGTCTAAATGTAATATATACCCTTAAAAATAATTTGTCAACCCGTTGTCTATATGTGATATAATATTTTTATTGACTATATCAGTTAGGAGGATTGAATTTGGATAACAAAAATTTTAACGAACTAGAATATATAATGGATCAGACATGTGCTAGTCTCATGACGACTTCAAACAAGCTTCAGACTGCAGGTGATAATTACTCCGGAGATCTAACACTTAAGCAGATGTTAACACTCTTAGCAATACTTCATATACCTGAAGGTGATGCTACAATCATAAATATAGCAGGTAAATTGGGCACCACTAAGCAGAATGCAACAAGGATTATCAAAAGCCTTGAGAAGAAAAAATATATTTCAGTAATGCCATCAGAAAAGGATAAAAGAGCTGTTAATGTAGTATTGACAGAAGCTGGCATCTATTCTGTTTCGAAAAATTCAAAGGATGCTAAGAAAAATTTTATGAACGATATATTTAAAGATTTCAGCAAAGAAGAATTGGAAACATTATGGAGGCTCTTAAAAAAACTATATAGTTATGATGGTGTTCCAATGGATGGGTTTGAAGAAAAATTTAAAATTCCGATTATTTCTGCTGAGTTGTTAGAATAATTAAGAAAAAGCAAGTATCCTAACTATGGATGATTTTATTAAATTGCTTGATAATAATTTAGAATATTAAATACCACTCTGAATATTACTTCAGCGTGGTATTTATAAACCATTATTTTATTTATATATTTCCATATGTATCAATATTATAATTCTTATTTGTGTAAAATGCTCTACTATTGTATAGTACTACTACCTATCAAAAAAATTTCTGATATATTCTTCTAACAGTAATTGCCTGATTTTCTTTAATCCTAAAACATTCTCTAAAAATCTCTGTCCCCTTTTAAAAACTTCTCCCTATATATTAAGTGAAAGGAGATGGTAATCATGGCTGCAAAAGCAACAAAACTTGAAACTGTAATGATTCTTAAATACCCAGACGGGGTGGATAAAAACGGGAAGGAGGTAATCAAGAAACAGAGTTTTTCAAAAATCAAAACTTCAGCAGCGGATCAAGATCTTTTTGATGTAGCAAAGGAATTTGAAAAACTGCTTGGAAGAACTTTAGATGAACTTATAAGAGAAGACCAAAGTGGAATAACTAATGCTTAAAAATAATACGAAGTACTATTTTTAGAGGACAGTTGACAGAAGACAATGGACAGTGAAGGTTGATTTTTTGCTAACTCTAAAAAATGCTTTGCATTATGATTAAACTACAAAAATTAAACATTTAACTATTTTAAAATGAAAAAGGAGGTTTTAGTATGGCAAAATCGTTATCTATGACTTTTTTAAATGAAGATGGAAAAAAATCTTCTATAACCTTAAACAACGTTAAGAATGATATTACTGAAGCTGAAGTTAAAGCAGCTATGGATGTAATATTGGCTAAAAATATATTTACATGTGGTGGTTTAGACTTAAAAACAAAGGATTCAGCTCACTTAATAGAAAGAAGCAGTTCAAGCTTAGCAGTAAAGTAAATTTTTAAACTCATAATATTTATTACGGGCTGTTACACTAATTAGTGTGTCAGCCCTTTTAACACCTATACATGTTTTTTAACTGTTTATAATTGATAGTGGAAAGTTGAAAGTTATGTATGATTATCCTTGGAGGTTTAAACTATGGAAATAAATCTTGTAAATTTAATAGGCAATTTAGGTTTTCCTATTGCAGTATCCGTTTATCTTTTAGTAAGAATCGAAAGCAAAATGGAAAACTTAACCTGCAGCATAAATAATTTATCCAATGCTATAAACCAAATGTTACTGGATGAAAAAAAGTCAAATGATCCCTGATACAAAATAATCAACTTTAAAAAATTCTGATTGTTAGTAAGCCAATCAGAATTTTTTTTGAATTATTTTTCCCATAAAACTTATCTATATAGAAAAAATTCAGCACTAAAAGTAGTTATGTTTCTTCCTTAATTTTAAACAATCAGCATATAACACTAACTTTTTCACGTATTGTAGAAAAAAGCTGTATAAATAAGTAAAACGATTTATGCAACATTTCATTCATAAATTGGAAATAAGCTATTGAAGAGTAAAAAAAGAAAGAGGGGTAATAATATGCTTACTTACGAAACTAATTTTCAAAATTTTCCAAAAAAGTTAAGGTCCAAAGATAATGAGTCCTTTAAGGAACTATTCAAATACTGCAAAGGATTCATTATAAAAAACTATAACGAGATCAAATCCTTGTTGAAACTTTGAGGTGGTTTCTTATTCTTATTAATTGTATTGCTGGGTGGTGATTATTATAGAAGAACTTGAAGATTTAGTAAAAAAAGCTCAAGAAGGAGATAAAATATCTCTTAAGCAGATACTGAAAAGATTTCAAGGCTTTATTTATAAAACTGCTAATTCTATTTATATAAATGGATATGAAACAGAAGATCTTATTCAAATAGAAAACTTTGCTTTATTTAAGGCTGTATTTAAATATAACTGTAACTTAAAAAATGCCTTTACAACCTATGCTAATACTGTTATTAAGAATGCTGCAAATAATGAACTGAGAAGTGCTCTAAATAAAAGAAATGGAGAAAAATTTGAATCTAGTCTAAACAATACTACAAAAGAAGGTACTGAGTTCATGGACATGCTTTTAAGCCCTGAAGATATTGAAGAAAATTTTCTATTAAGGGAAGATAGTAAACTTTTAAGAAAAGCTTTACAACTTCTTCCCTGTGACTTTAGAGAAATTATATACTGGTACTATTTTAAAGAAAAAACCTTAAAGGAATATGCAAAACTCAAAAATATAAAATATGAAGCTGTAAAAAAGAGAAAAGAAAGAGCACTGGAGAAGCTAAAACAAATTATTATATCCAAAACTTAATTAAAGATTTTTCGTAGTGTAATGGAGAAAAATCCTTCTTCACTGTCAATTTTCCTCTGTCCTATGTCCTCTGAAAAAGTTGCTTCGGTTACTTGCAGTTGTGTTGTATAATGCTTAAAGTTTAAAAATATATAAGTAAAGGAATGGTGTACATTATGAAAAAAGTACTTTTAGAAAATGAAATTACTATGGTTTTTCAGCCTAAGCTTGCAGAAATTTTTGGAGTTACGGAAAGTATAATACTTCAGCAGATGCATTACTGGCTTTTAAAAAGCAAACACATAATAGATGGTACTCCTTGGATTTACAATAGCTATGAAGCCTGGCACAGTCAAATAAACTTTTTATGTAAAAGAACCATAATAAGAGCTATAAAAAAACTTGAAGATGCTGGAGTAGTTTTAAGTTCTAATTTTAATAAATCAAAAATGGACAAAACCAAATGGTACACCATAAATTATGAAAAACTTGAAAGCTTATATGATGCTTTTGTGGATAATGAAAATTCAAAAGCTCAACATGATTATGATTCTAAAAATAAAACTTATGAAAATTTAAATGAATCAAATATCTCCGCAGAAAAAGAATGTAGATCTTCGAAACATGTTGATAAAGCAAATAAGTTAATTAATAGGTACAACTTAGCTTCTTCCGTAATGCCAAAAAGTCAAATGGATAACGCCAATTTTAATAAAGCAATACCAGAGATTACTACAGAGACTAGCTTTAAAGAAGAAGAAAAAAAGAGAGAGTTCAGCGATGTTGTAAATTTTTACAGAAAAAATATAAGCTGTGCTAGTCCTTATGAAATTCAGCAGTTAAAAGTTTTTATGGATGATTTTGATTCCAAAGATTTAATTATACTTGGAATGAAGCAGGCCTTAAAAAGTAATGCTAAAAATTTAAGATATATTGAAAAAGTTCTGTACAGCTGGAAACATAAAGGGTTAAAGCAGGAAGAAGAAGTTATAGACTTTTTAAAGAATTATAAAAAACATAAAGGAGGAAAAAAAGTTGGAAAATCAGAGAGAGACTATGGAAAGAGTCCTTACTTTAATTCAAAAATTGAGAAAAGAGAATATGGAAACCATAAAACAAAGGATGAAAAAAACATATGGCATCAAAGAGACCTGGAAGGGCTCATCTGAAACTGAAGCTAAAGAATTGTGTCCTATTTGTGGTGGAAAAGGCTATATTATAAAACACTCTCCTGATGCTCAAGATACCATTATATTCTGTAAGTGCAGAGAAATGGACAAGGTTAAAAGAATGTGGAGTTTTTCAGGCATAGAAACTCAAAAAAATAAGCTGACTTTTAAAAATTATAAAATTTATAATGAAGCCACAGAAAAGGCAATGGATACTGCTCTAAAATACTTTAAAAGCTTTAAGCTCATAAAAAACACTAGAAAAAATAGTATAGCTTTTTTAGGACAAGTTGGCAGTGGAAAATCACACCGTATGAATTGTTTCTAGACAATCTGCATAGAAATATGCAATAAAACTAGAAGACTGATGTTCAGTCTAACTTCATATCTGAATTATTAGGTGAAATTCCTATGATGTCTTAATGTTGGAAGGCATGC
>NZ_JABBNI010000066.1 GCF_012926525.1 Clostridium muellerianum | reverse complement strand
AGGAGGTAGGCATTTTTTAATATCTCAGGCATTAGAACTTCTTAAATGAAGCGAGTGTTCCTGCACAACATATATCAGACGTAATACAGCTTAACGTTTCTTCGGTTACTTACGTCGCAATATGCTTTTTTTATGTTATTACAAATTTCTATTCCTACATCTGTTAAATTCTTCTTTAATCTCCAACAACTTATGTTCGTCTGTTAAAAGAGTAAGCCCTGTAAGTGCTAAAGCCTTTGATGAAGTTATCAAAGCCTCATCTCCACCTTTTGATTTAGCAGCTTCTCGAAATTCAGGTGTATGAGCACACAAACTTTTATCACCTATTTTTATGATAGGCTGAATAGTTGGAACTACCTGACTTACATTACCTGCATCTGTAGAACCTATGCCTTTTTTAGGAATATTGTCTATATTTATTCCAAGTAATTTTAGATTTTCTACAAATACTTCATCGAATTTTTCATTTATAATAAAGTTATCTACCTCATTTTGAAAAAAGCTTATATTAACTTTAGCACCAGTACTTAAAGCTGCTCCTTCCGCAATATTTTTAACCTTTTCTGTAACTAAATCACAATTTTCTTTTGTAAATGCACGTATAAAAAACTTAGCCTTTGCATAATCTGGAACAATGTTTGGTGCACTTCCTCCATCAGTTATAATTCCGTGTATTCTAACATCATCTGTTACATGCTGTCTTAAAGCATTTATTCCATTGAAAAGCTGAATTACTCCATCTAGTGCATTTATACCATTTTCAGGAGCAGATGCAGCATGAGAAGCTTTGCCTATAAATTCAAATTGTATAGGATTATTAGCTAAAGAATTTGGAGTTACAGAGTTTTCTCCTCCGGGGTGAACCATTAAGCAAGCATCTACACCTTTAAATAATCCCTGTTTGACAAAGGTTGCCTTTGCACTGCCATTTTCTCCACCTTCTTCGGCAGGCATTCCAAACACTAAAACTTCTCCACCAATTTCATCTATATATTTAGATAAAGTAATAGCTGCTGCTGTACTGGCAGTTCCTATAATATTATGACCGCAGCCATGTCCTAAATTGGGAAGAGCATCATATTCTGCTAAAAATCCTATAGTAGGTCCAGAATTTTTACTGGATTTCTTCCTAGCTATGAAAGAAGTAGGATGGCCTGCTAACGCTTTTTCTATCTGAAACCCTTCTTTTTTTAAAGTCTCTATAAGCAATTCAGAAGCATAGATCTCCTCATTTCCTATTTCAGGATGTTCATGTATCTTATGGCTTATATCTATATAATTCTCTTTCTTATTTTCTAATTCATCAATTATATCTTGTTTAGTTTTTTTAACATTCTGTATACTCATGTATAAATGCCCCCTTTTAGCGTAAATAAACTTCTCTATAACCTTTTAATTGTCTATATTTTGTTTAACGCTTTATCAAATTCAGAAATTAAATCATCTATATTTTCTAATCCCGTTGAAACTCTAATCAAGCCCTTTGAAATATTGGCCTTTTTAAGTTCTTCATCATTTAATGCTCTATGAGAAGTTTTAACAGGGTAAGAAACTGATGTAGTAACTCCTGCTAAACTTGGTACAAATTTTATTGTTTCAAGCTCTCTTATAAGATCGTAAGCTCCCTTTTCCCCATTTTTCAAATCAATACTGAGCATACCTCCATATAAGTTACTATTGAAAATCTTATTTGCAATTTTATAAGAAGGTGAATTTATAAGTCCAGGATAATATACATTTTCAATTTTAGGGTGTTTTTCTAAAAACTCTGCTAATTTCAAAGCATTATTTGAATGCTGAATTATCCTAAGCTCTAATGTTCTCAAACTTCTTATCAAAAGCCATGCATCAAAAGGACTCATCATAGGTCCATATAATGCTCCTGTATTTTTCACCTTATTTATAGTCTCTTTATCTGAAACTACAGCTCCTCCTGTTACATCACTGTGTCCATTTAAATATTTTGTAGCACTATAAACCACAACATCCGCTCCTAATTTTAGTGGTTGACACACCACGGCTGTAGCAAAAGTATTATCTACAATTAACTTTGCATTATGATTATGAGCTTTATTAGAGATGTCATTTATATCAATAGCTTCCATTAATGGATTTGATATAGTTTCTACATATACTAATTTTGTATTTGGCTTAAAGTATTTTTCCACATCATCATTTACAACATCAACAAATGTAACCTCTACATTAAATTTATCTAATTCAACTTTAAGAAATTGATAAGTTCCTCCATATAATACATTTGAAGCTATTATATGATCCCCTGCTTTTACTTGCGAAATAATAGCCATAGTAATAGCAGCCATTCCTGAAGAAAATACTTGAGCATCTTCCCCTTCATCTATGTTTGCTATTATTTCCTGCAATGCATCATGAACTGGGTTTCCATTTCTTGAGTACACATAGCCCTTAGATTCTCCTTCATATACTGCATCTAATGTTTCTACATCATCAAAAACAAATACCGAACTCATTGATATAGGTATGGACTTTGCCGAAGATACTGATGGTGGATTCTTTTCACCTAAATGAGCAAGACTTGTTGCAAAACTTTTTTTCATATTATTTTCCCCCCAAACTTCTATTTATTTCAATAGTCATTTTATAACATTATTATCATACGTAAATATTTTTAAAATCTTTTTAGCTATATAATTTATAATTATATAATATTAAATATCAGCTTAAATCAATTGGAACCATAACTTCTGCAATGAATCCATCCACTATATTCTGACGTATCCTTATTTTCCTTAAGTACTTCTTTTTCCTTTAAATATTTATTAGCATCCATACCATAAATTTTTCTATCTTCTCCAACAGGACATACCTTTATGCATACTCCGCATGGATATTTATAAGCACCTTTAAGTTCAGCATGATATTTAGCACATTTTTCTTTATCCATTTTAAAAATATAGCCTTCCTTTGAAGTAAATGCTTCTGTTGGACAGCATTTTTGGCATATACTACATTTAATACATAATTCCTCTTCACACATTTTATCTTCTGGGATAATAGCATCAGTTAAAACTGATACAAGCCTTACCCTCGGACCAAACTCTTTTGTAAGTAAGGTGTGATTACATCCAATAGTACCAAGTCCAGCATATTTGCCTGCTAACACATGAGAAAAAGCAGCTCCTGGCTTTTTAACAAGTACAGAAATATCACCATAGCAATCCCTTGGAAAGAAAAATGCTTTATATTCCTTCTTATTGAGGTAATTTGCAAGCTTATATGCCATATCATCTAATAGTCTATTTGTAGTATTATACAATTCAGAATAAACAACTGAAGGAGTTGTTTCGAGCATAGGTAAAAATATTTGTAATCCTAAAACAATAACTGTTTTAGTTCCAGGCCATATGTTTTGAGGAAAAAATTCTGACTTAGTGTCTTTAAATTCTTCCCATCTTTGGACAGGAGAAAATCCTATAAGATTTGCTCCCATTCTTTCTGCTTCATCAGTAATGGATGCTTTTAGTTCATACCCTTCATTATTATCAATCATATCAAAAACTCCTTCATCAACTTTGATTTTTTAAAACACAGGTACTTGAGCACCTTTATACGTTTCTTTTATAAACTGCTTTATATCATCACTTTGATAAGCTTTAACTACTTTTTTGTAAGCTTCATTATCCTTATCCTTTTCTCTAGCAGCTATTAAATTTATATAAGGCTTAGCTTTATCATTAGTAACGTCTTCTATAAGTATAGAATCTTTAACCGGATTAAATTTTGCATCTATTGCAACTCCGCTATTTATTATAGCTGCATCAACATCTTGAAGAGATCTTGGAATTTGAGTTGCTGCAAGCTCTACAAATTGAATGTTTTTTGGATTTTCTGATATATCCTTAAGTGTTGGTAAATTTCCTACACCATCTTTTAATTTTATTAATCCTGCACTTTGAAGTAGGTTTAGTCCTCTTCCTTCGTTGGTTGCATCATTAGGAATAGCTATCTTACCACCATTCTTAACATCCTTAACAGATTTTAAAGTTTTTGAATATACTGCAAGAGGTGCAAGCACAGTATCACCTATAGCAGTTATTTGTAAATTATGTTCCTTCTTAAATTTATCTAAATAAGCATGATGTTGAAATGAATTTAAATCAATTTCTCCCTGAGCAAGCGCTAAATTAGGACGTACATAGTCTGAAAAACTAACTACTTGCAAATCAATATTATCTTTTACAACCTTTTCTTTAACTTTATCCCATATCTTATGGTCATCGCCTGTTATACCTATTTTTACTACCTGTTTTTTATTAGAACTAGTTTGTTGTGAACCACCGCTTGTTCCACAACCTGATAAAAGTCCTAAAGATAATGTTATTGCTAAAAATATACCTGTAAATTTTTTCATGAATATTCCTCCTCATATAATAAGTTTATAGCACATTAAAGGTTATTTAGATCTTTAACCTCCTAAAAATTAATGTGTTACTAATCTTGATAAAATATCTCCTAAAAATTGAATGATATTAACAATAATTAAAAGTACAATTATTGTAGCTACCATGATATCAGTTTCAAAGTATTGATATCCATAGCGTATTGCAAAATCACCAAGTCCACCCCCTCCAACAGTACCTGCCATAGCTGATAATCCAATTAAACTTATAATGGTTATAGTCACAGCATGAATAATGCCTGGCAGTCCTTCTTTTAACATTACTCTAAATATGATTTCTAGAGGACTTGAGCCCATAGCTTGTGCAGCTTCAATTACTCCTTTATCTATATCAAGTAGTGCTGATTCAATTTGTCTTGCAAAGAAAGGGGTACATCCAAATATGAGTGGAACAAGAGCACCTTTGGTACCTATGGTAGTACCTACTAAAAGTCTTGTAACTGGAATAATAGCTGCAAGAAGAATAATAAATGGTATAGATCTAAATATATTAATTATTTTTGCAAACACTCCATTAATAATTTTATTTTCTAATATATTTCCTTCCCTTGTAACTACCAATGTAACTCCTAAAATAACTCCAATAATTGCTGATATAATTCCTGAAATAGCAACCATATAAAAAGTTTCAAATAATGCTCTTATCATATCTGGATAGAGTTTTATTAAATTCGGTGCTATATTGTTTAAATATTCAATCAATTTCATCGCCTCCATAAAGTTTTTAGCATTTAATTACTGCTAACTTTTAATTTTTTATCATCGTTTTTAATATCTATTTTATCTACAGAAATATTATTTTCTTCTAAATATTTTATTGAATTTGCTATACCTTCATTAGATCCATTTAACTTTACTATCAAATTACCAATTGGGGTATGCTGGATGATTTCTATATTTCCAAATAGTATACTTGCATCTACTCTAAACTTCCTTGAAATTTTGGAAATAAACGCATGACCTGTTTTTTCTCCTGTAAATGATATTCTTACTACCTTCTCTCCTTCTGTAATTTCATTAAAAGCAAAATTTTCTTTTTTAAGGAAATCATAAATTTTTTCATAGTGAAATAATGAACCTATAAACCTTTTTGTTATATCTGCTTTTGGATTTGTAAATATATCTATTACAGGTCCTTGTTCTACTATTTGCCCTCCATCAATTACTGCTGCTTTCTGACAAATCTCCTTAACAACCTCCATTTGATGAGTTATAATCACTATAGTTAATTTTAGCTTTTCATTAATGTCCTTAAGTAATTTCAAAATTGATCCAGTAGTTTGTGGATCTAAAGCTGAAGTTGCTTCATCACATAAAAGTACTTCGGGATCATTGGCTAAAGCTCTAGCAATACCTACTCTTTGTTTCTGTCCACCACTTAATTGTGAAGGATAAACATCAACTTTTTCTTCAAGTTCCACTAGTTTTAAAAGGCTTAGTACTTTATCTTTTATCTCTTGTTTGCTCAATCCTTTACCCTTTAAAGGATAAGCTACATTTTCAAATACAGTTCTGCTCCTCATAAGATTGAAGTTTTGAAATATCATGCCAATTTTTTCTCTGCTTTTTCTAAGTTCTTTTGTTGATAGCTGCGTTAAGTTTTTCTCATTTACAATTACATCTCCTGAAGTAGGCTTTTCCAATAAATTTATACATCGAATCAAAGTACTTTTACCAGCTCCACTATATCCTATAATTCCATAAATTTCACCAGCTTTAATCTTAAGATTAATTTCTTTTAAAGCTTCCACCTTAATATTTCCATTTGTATAAATTTTTTTAATGTTTTTTAGCCATATCATTTTTGTCCCTCCTTAATTTATACTTGCTTAGTTATTTAAAAAATAAAAAATCCTCTTCGAAGAAGAGGATTCTCATTATAAAAAACCGTACTAAAGTACATAAATTTTCTATACCACTCTCATCTTCCAGAACAAAGTTCTGCTGGAATTAGCACCTTTACATGCTCGCTGCATGTGGTTGCTGAAACTTCATAGGGCCAGTCCCTCAGTTTCTCTTGATAAGGTAAAAAATATTCACTTTTAAATTTATTTCTTGTTTTAATTGGTTACCTACTTAATGATTCTCATTATAATTATGATTTTCCTCATTGTCAATACCTTTTTTAATTAAAGTTTTATATCCATGTATATTTTAAAAAACAATCTATCATTTTCTTTATATGTTTTTACAAAACCATTATGGAGTTTAATAATGTCTTTAACAATTGATAAACCTAAACCACTGCCTTCTTTTTGTCTTGACAAATCCTTTTTATATAACCTTTCAAAAAAGTTTTCTATTTCATCATCAGTAATTGGTTCTTGGGGTATATTACAAACTGAAATTATTGCATAAAATTTATTATTATATTTTTCTTTACTTACATTGAATTCAACATTTGTATTATTTTTTGAGTATTTTAATGCATTACTTAAAAGGTTATTTACTGCTCTTAAAAATAAATTAGTATCTACATAAATATAAATAAATTCATGCATTAATTTAAGAGAAAGTGTTAATTTGTTTTTCATAAATTCATCTTCCGCTTCTTGAACAATCTGCCTTGCTAATTCATTCAACTCTATTTTTTGCTTTTCAAGCACAATATCTTTAGAAGAAAGTTTTGAATATTGAAAGAAATCATCCAACATATTCTTTAGATATAATCCTTTTTTATTCATTATATCCACATAATTATTAAGCTCATCTTTTGATACATATTTACCATTTTTAATCATATTTATATATCCAAGTATAGTGGTTAAAGGAGTTCTTAAATCATGAGATATATTAGTAAGAAATTCACTTCTTTTTTTATCTTCTTTTTCCAGCTCTAAAGTCATATAATTTATGTCCTCTGATAGTTCTCGGAGCTCATTTTTATATTTTAACGGAACTCTTTCATATAAATTGCCTTCTGCAATACTTCTCACTGATGATTTTATTTCAGATATATAAGATATGCGCCTCCATATAATCAAGAAAAAAATAATTATGAAAATTATACCTGTCATTATGCCTACAATATTTCCATTTTCTAATTTTCCATAACCCATATATATATAGTATAGATAACATCCGTCTTTTAAATAATCACATCTAGTTATCTTAACTAAATTTTTTCTATCATCATTTAAAAATTTAAATGTTTTTTTGCCATCTACAACTTCTTGGGCATCTATACTTTTAATTTGTTTGTTGTTTGAAGCTACTGTTTTTCCATCTTTATGTACTATAGAAATAAGGTATAGCATGCTATTTTCTTCATCCATGTATTTCTGTACTCTATTAGAATCATTAATATTCATGTTTTTTAATTGATACTCAATTCTAGTAATCACATCATCTTGTACATATTCCGCGGTATTTTTAGAATTATTTAGAAATGAGCCTAAAATAAATTCTTTCAAGAAAATTGCAAATATAATTGCTATAATAGCTGAAATAGCTGCAGAAAAAACTAATTCACTTCTAAGTTTAAAAATCCTTTTCAACCTTATACCCCACTCCCCATATAGTTTTTACATATTTGCCTTGCTTAACGCTATCTCCAAGCTTTTCTCTTAAATTTTTAATATGCATAGTTACAGTATTATCATTTTGCATAAAGGTATCATTCCATAAAAGTTCGTAAAGCATTTTAGTAGAATATACTCTTCCCTTATTAGCTGCTAATGTATGTAAAATTTCATATTCTTTGGGAGTTAATATTATTTCCAAATTATCTTTTTTAACTGTATATTCTAGAGTATTTATCTCTATATCTTTGACATTTATTATATTCTGGGATATGTTGTTATTAATTTTAGTTCTTTTTAATATAGCTATAATCCTCAATGAAAGTTCTGTAAAATCAAAAGGCTTTACTATATAATCATCACAACCATTTATAAACCCTTTTATTTTATCCATTTGTTCATTCTTTGCAGTAAGTAAAATAACAGGTATATTGGATAATTCTCTAAGCTTAAGTAACATAGTATAACCATCCATTTTAGGCATCATCACATCTAATAGTATTAAAGAAAATGTCTTTTCCTTTAAAAACTTTAACCCTTCCTCTCCATTACAAGCCTGTTCTACTGCATAACCTTCTTTACTAAAATAATTTACAAGCATTTCTCTTATGTCTCTATCATCATCCACTATCAATATATTTTCTTTCACATTTATCACCCAATTTTAAATTATATCACTTTTTTAGTACTGACTCTTAAGACATACTCAAAATAACTAATCAAAATCTCTTTTTCCAAAAATATAAGTGCTTAAAAACATCATAGTTAAAGTCCAACCAAAACATACCATTAAAATAAATAATATGTTTACACTGCTGGTAAGTTGCTGAGAAATAACTCCTGTTAAAATCTCAATACCATTAATTATATATGGAATAGGGAAAAATTTTACGAGGACACCATATTTAGCTGATACAAGATTTCTACCTGCAAATTCTAGCACATACCAAATTGCTGTTCCACAAATTAATATAAAATTTGTAAGTGCCGAAATTAGTGAATTTTTACAAACAGTTGATATAAACATTATTATTGATATAATTGCTATTGAAACAATTATTGTAATTAATACTAATATAATAATTGAGCTCCAAAGTGGAATTATAGTACGGCTTCCAGGTACATATTTCATTTGTGAAGTTAATGAAGTTAAAGGTAATGATTTATCAAAAACATACTTTGCACCTACATCAAAGGGCAATCTATAATCTGAAAAACCCAAATGAATTCCTGCTTCCAAAATAAATATTATTGCACTTATAACCATAGTACTTGCACTTAAAATTATTGAAACAATAAACTTTGATATTATAATTCTTTTTCTTGGAATAGATTTGGTAAGCAATATTTTAATTGTATTAGGCGCATATTCTCCTGATACTATATCAGATAACAATACAATCATAATAAGTAAAAAAATCATTGGAATAAATCCCATTAGGATTTCTATAGTTCTATATGTTCCTCTAGGTGTTAACTCACTTTTTTCTATATTATGTTCTTTTTCATATTTTAATTGAATTATTTTATATTCATTTTTAGGATTATTTTCTTTTTCTAATTTTTGAATTTGTTCATCTAATTTTGATTTATCATAATTATTTATTGTATTTAATTGTTCCTCTATAGCAGCTATTTGTTTTTCATTACCTGCTATATCTCTTGAAAATTCTGCTTTTTTAAACTCCGTTTTTGCTTTATCTCTACCACTCTTTTGAATATCAAGAAGAGCCTTATCTCCCTGAAGATTTGCCTCCAAAGTTTTTGTTTTTGAAATATTTATGATTCCAAAAGCTATTGTAATCATAACAATAATAATAATCGAAATCTTCTTTTTAATTATAACCCTTTTAAGTTCTTCCCATATATATTTACTCATTACTGCCTTCCCCCATCATATTTATAAATTTATCTTCCAGATTTTGTTTTACTTCAAAGCAACCTTCTACACTTATTCCATCTTCATGTAAATTTTTTAATATCTCAAAAATATCATGTAACTCAGTATTTATTAAAATTGAAATACCGTCACTTTCTACTTTAAATAATTTTACATTAGGCATCTTTTGAATAATTTCTGATGCTTTTTGAGGCAAATTAGTTTTTATAAACATATTTTTTTCAGTGCTAACTTTTTCTTTATCACCTATTTGCTGAATACTAATAATTTTCCCTTCATCTATAAATACAACTTTTGTACATATGTTTTCTATCTCACTTAAAATATGGGAAGATATAAAAATGCTTACTCCTTTTTCTTTAGCTAAAGTATTTATAGTGTTTTTAAGTTCAAAAACTCCCATAGGATCTAGTCCATTTGTGGGCTCGTCTAGTATTAGTAAAGATACATTTCCTATGATTGCTTGTGCCAACCCTAGTCTTTGTTTCATGCCCAAAGAATATTTCTTCACTTTTTCATCAATTTTAATACCTAAATTAGAAAATTTTATAGCATCTTCTATTTCATCTTTTGTTACATTTTCCATCACACTAGCTATATAATTTAAATTTTGTCTTCCTGTCATATATCCATACATCTCTGGTGTTTCTACTACTGATCCAACATTTTTTAAAGCTTCTTCTCTTTCAGTTTTAAGATTCTTTCCACATATTATAATTTCACCTTTATCCGGAAATAACATGCTTGTTATAATTTTAATTAAAGTAGTTTTTCCTGCCCCGTTTCTTCCTACAAAACCAAATATCTCACCTTTATTTATAGAAAAATTAACATCAGTTAATACCTGTGTTTTTCCTCTCTTTTTAGAAATATTTTTTAATTCTAAAACTTTTTCTATCACTTTCATCATCCTTTTTAATACATTTTATTTACTTCCAATATCTACAATTATAAAAGACAAAAATATATTAAAAATGTATTAAAAATAAATAAAAAATAAAGTTTTACGTAAAAATAAATAAAACTCATTTAAGGCTCCCTAACAATTAACCATTTATGAGAAACTGATAGTTCATCTACTAATTTTACAATAAAATTAGTAAAATATTAATTCATATAATTGTAAATTGTTATTAATTGCAATTAAAATAACTATTGACATGTGGAAAATTTTAAAATATTATAAAATGAATCGATAATTCATTTTTTGATTAACAATTATTATATATATAATTTATTAACAAACATTACATTTGTTGACTAAAAAAAACTACTTGAATAATCAAATGAATTTCCACATTTAGCTTAAAAAGTTTTATATAAAAAGGAGTAAAATTATGATAATAAAACCTAAGTTTAAAAATTTTATTTGTACAACAGCACACCCAGAAGGCTGTAGTAAAAATGTTAAGGAACAAATAGATTATGTAAAAAAACTTAAATTAAGTAATGGTCCTAAAAAAGCACTTATAATTGGAGCTTCTACAGGATACGGACTAGCTTCTAGAATAGTATCAACTTTTGCAGCTGGTGCAAGTACTATTGGTGTTATTTTTGCAAAACCAGCTTCAGAAACTAGAACAGCTGGACCTGGCTTTTATAACACAGCAGCCTTTGAAAAAGAAGCAAATAAAGCAGGATATTATTGTAAAACCATTAATAAAGATGCATTTTCAAAAGAAGCAAAAGATACTGCCATTGAACTTATTAAAAAAGATTTAGGAAAAATTGATTTAGTTATATATAGCCTTGCGTCTCCAAGAAGAGTTCATCCAGAAACAGGCGAAACTTTTCATTCTGTAATAAAACCTATTGGTGAAATTTATAAAAATAAGACAGTAAATTTTCATAATTATAAAATATCTGATGTTGAAATTAATCCAGCAAATAAAGATGAAATACAACAAACAATAACTGTTATGGGCGGTGATGATTGGAAATTGTGGATTGATTCATTAAGCAGTGCTGGAGTACTTTCTGAAGGAGCTGTAACAGTAGCTTATTCATATATAGGACCTGAACTTACTTATCCTATTTATAGACAAGGTACCATTGGTAAAGCTAAAGAACATTTAGAAGCAACAGCTTCAGTGCTAGATAATCAGCTAAAAAAAATTAACGGAAAAGCATTTGTGTCTGTTAATAAAGCCTTGGTTACTCAATCAAGTTCAGCTATTCCAGTAGTTCCTTTATATATCTCTGCCTTATACAAAATTATGAAAGAGAAGGGAATTCACGAAGGATGTATTGAACAAATATATAGATTATTTTCTGACAAATTATATGGAGATGATTTACGTTTGGATGGTAATGGCAGAATAAGATTGGATGATTTAGAAATGCAAGAAGATGTTCAAAAATCCATATCCGATATATGGAATAAAATAACAACAGAAAATGTAGCAGAATTAACTAACATAGATAATTTCAAACATGAATTTTTCAAATTATTTGGTTTTGAACATTCAGATATAGATTATGATAAAGATGTTAGCCAATATGTTGAACTAACAAATCACCTTGAGTAAATAATAAACTTAATTTTACAATATAAGCATAATGCGAAGCTTTGCTTCTCATTATGCTTATATTGTAAAATTTAAATTTCTATTTTAAATCCCCTATATGGTATTTCATAGATTTTAGTATCTGAAGCATTCATTTTGTTTTTAAATTCTTTAGTTATCTCAAAATTTTCTCTAAAATGCATAGGAATAAAAACTTTTGGTTTCAAATTTTCTATAAAATATTTCCCACCAAGGTAGTAATACTCTTCCTGCCTTCCATCAACAGGGAAAAAAGCCACATCAATTTTTTCACCTTTTATAAGTTCTATTTCTTCCTTAAACCATTTTTCAGCATTTTGATTATCTTGTGCGCTGTCTTCTTTCCAATGCCACCAATTTAAATCTCCTGCGTGAAATAATTTAAAGTCATCACAATTTACTAAAAAAGATACTCCCTGATCTGTTGATCCATATACCTTTACAATTAAATTATCTAATTTTATTGTTTCACCTTTTTTTACAATTAAATAATCTATACCTTCTTCTACACTTTCTACATCGCTGCTTAAAATGTATTTAACACTTGAATTTAATTTAGTAAACTCAAATATTAAAGAATTAAAATGATCATAATGACTATGCGATACAAAAATATATACCCTCTTTCCCGTTGTTAATAAGTCTCCACCTATAACTCCATTTTCAATGGATTTTTCATCTTCTATACCTTTATCATTATAGTAATCGAATATGAGAATATTGTTTTCAGTTTCTACACAAAATCCACTATTGTATAAATAATGTATTTTTAGACCATTCAAATAAATCCCACCTTACTTTAGTCAACTTTTGCACTAATAGGATGGATACTACTATTTAATTTCAGATGCTTTAAAAGGTAATATTTCAGTCCAATATCCATCTGGATCTTTTATAAAATAAAGTCCCATTTTTTCATTTTCATAGCATATGCATCCCATTTCTTTATGTTTTTTATGAGCAGCCTCATAGTCATCTGTTCTAACTGCCATATGTATTTCATTATCTCCTAAATTATATGGCTCTTTTCTATCTCTAAGCCATGTAAGTTCAATTTGGTGTTCACCTTCACTTGACTTTAAAAATCCTAGTATAAAACTTTCATCTGAAGAATGATGTCTTCTCACTTCTTCTAGTCCAAGAGCTTCCTTATAAAATTTAATGCTTTTTTCTAAGTCAAGTACATTAATATTATTATGATCAAATTTAAATTTCATTATAAAACACCTCAACCTTCATTTTAATAATTATATTATATTCCATTTATATTTAAAATAAAAGAATGTACATCCCATATTAACTTATATGAGAAGTATCCCCTTCCACTAAAATCCTTATATTATTACCTTCTACTTCTAGAATTGTAATGCTTGTACCATTTATATACGGAAGACTCCATATATCTTCAATACCATATCCTTTAACTATTTTCGAAACAGCCTTAATAACTACCGCATGTGCTACCACTAACACATTATCACAAGTATTGTTATTTTCAATAATGCTATATAGTCCCCTTTTTACTCTTTGTACAAATTCTTCAAAATTTTCACCACCAAAAGATTTAAATAATTGAGGTCTTTGGAGAAAATTTTCATACTCCTTAGGATATCTATTAATTAATTCATTTGCAGTCATTCCTTCCCACAATCCAAAATTCATTTCTTTAAAATCCTCGTTAATTACTATTTTTGTATTTTTCTCTCCCCTTATATATTTTGCAGTATCTACTGCTCTTTTTAAAGGACTTGTATAAATCAAATCAAACTCTAAATCCTTTAAATACTTTCCAAGTTTTTTAGCATTTTCAATTCCTTCTTCTGTAAGATTTGAATTTTTCCATCCCTGCATTCTAAATTCTTTATTCCACTCTGTTTCTCCGTGTCTTGTTATATATATTTTCAAATTAATCACTCCTCATAATGCCTAACATCTATGTTTACATATAAAATATATATGTATGCTCAATTAAAGAAAAAAATTACTTTACAAAGTAACATTTTTTTAATTCAATGCATAATTTATATTACTGAAACAAACTTAGTCTAGGTTAAGATACTTACCCCCTAATAATTATATTATACATATGAAATAAAATAAATAATTGAGGTGTGTATTATATGAGAAACGATAGAAGTGCAATTGAGTTAAATGTATCTTCTTCTGATTTAAGCATTATAAATAGTAAAAATAGAAATATCCTATCTAAAGCAAGACAATTATTAAAGTATCTAGGCCCTGCCTTCGTTATTAGTGTAGCCTATATTGACCCAGGAAACTTTGCAACAAACATAAGTGGTGGGTCTAAATTTAATTATGAATTAATTTGGGTTATTCTATGGAGTAATATAATTGCTATTTTTCTCCAAACAATGTCTGCTAAACTAGGTATAGCTACAGGTAAAAATCTTCCTGAAATGTGTGCTAAGGTTTTTCCTAAATCTTTAAATTGGATTTTCTGGATTGTAGCTGAATTAGGAGCTATGGCTACTGATTTAGCCGAGTTTCTTGGTGGAACTTTAGGACTGCACTTGTTATTTAAAATGCCTTTAATATATGCAGGTATTTTAACTGGAATATTAACTTTTATAATTGTATACATGGAAAAATACGGTCAAAGAGTTATAGAAATTATTATAACCATATTAGTAACTATAATTTGTGTAGCCTATAGCATGGAATTGTTTCTTGCTAACCCTGATTGGACTAAAGTAGGTATGCACACAATAATTCCAACACTTTCTAACAATGAAGCAGTTTTAATCGCTGTTAGCATGCTTGGTGCTACTGTTATGCCTCATGTAATATACTTACACTCTCACTTAGTTCAGTATAGAAAATCTGGTTCATCTGATTTAGAAAAATTGAAACACCTTAGAATGGAAAAGGTTGATATTGCCATAGCCATGAATATTGCTTTTATAGTTAATGCAGCAATGGTTATTGTTTCCGCTGCAGTATTCTATAAAAATGGAATGCCTGTTGATACTATAGAACAAGCTCATAAATCATTACAACCTTTATTGGGTTCTTTATCTAGTGGTGCTTTTGGTATTGCACTTCTTGCATCAGGATTATCTTCTTCTGCTGTGGGCACTATGGCAGGTCAGACTATTATGAAAGGCTTTGTAAATTTAAGCATTCCTATAAATATTAGAAGACTTATAACTATGGCTCCTGCCATAATAGTTATAGCTATTGGTATTAATCCAATGAATGTTCTTGTTTTAAGTCAAGTTGCGTTAAGTTTTATACTTCCATTCCCAATTATTCAAATGTTATATATAGCAAACCATAAAGGCTTAATGGGGAATCTCGTTAATAATAATTTTACTAAAATCCTGGGTATATTGATAGCTATAGTAATAATATCATTAAATTTGTTTCTATTATATTTAAACTTCTTTTAACTTTTAATTACTTATACTTAATATACCACTTAGTTTTTTTATTAACTTGTCAATGTTTTTATATAGAATAAAAAATATAAGCATCCTCTAGGACTTCCATATTGTTCATAAATCCAGAACTTAAGGTGCTGGATTTAATTTTGCCTTAAATGTTTATATGGTAGCATAAAAAAAGAATATTATTCACAAATTGATTAATGCATTCTTTAAAAATTGCAAAAATAATTATATAATTTGTTCTCTTTTAAACTTATTTTTATTTATTGATTGAAACACAATATTATTAAAAATTTCTTGTTATATATTTGTATTCCTAAATCTTGTTATTCTATTTTAGCTTATATTAGAATACCTTAGACTTTATGTATTGATGAAAATCCTAAAAACTTGAATAAAATTATATGCTTAACACATAATATTTGCAGAGGAAGGTGGATAAATTGTGTTAAAATTCATAAAAATTTTATTCTCAGTGAATGGTATAAATAGTAAAAAGCAAACAATGAATATAGCCAATAAAACTGCAGATACAAAAAATAAAAATATTTGCATTTCATATACATTAGAAGATAACAAAACATTTCTGAAGAATAAATTTAATGGATGTTCCGATTTTATAATTAGAGAATTAAAAATTACAAATAATCCAAAGTTAGGTTCAATGTTTGCCTATATAGATAACATGGTAAAAACAGATCTTATTGGAGAAACAATACTTGAAAAATTAACATATAAAAATGAGGGCTTCACTTATACACCAGGCAGCAAGGAATATTCTCAGTATTTACTCGGTATAAGAGATGAAGATATATATACAAACATGAATGAAGCTATTGATTCAATATTAAGTGGAAAAATAGTCTTATTCACAGATGGATTAAATGTGGCAATGACTATTAATATTAATAATCCTCCAGGGAGAAATATAGAGGAGCCAGTAGTAGAAAGTGTTATTCGAGGACCAAGGGAAGGCTTTACAGAATCTATAGCTACAAATATTGCTCTCATCAGAAAAAAAATAAAGAGTACAAATCTTAAAATGGAATCTTTTAAACTAGGGAGAGAAACAAGAACTAATGTTACTATAAGTTATCTTTCACATATAGCCAATGGGAATATAGTAAAAGAGTTAAAAGAAAGAATTAACAAAATTGATTGTAATGCAGTGCTAGGTGCTAATTATATTAAAGAATACATAGAAGATGAACATATAAGTGGTTTTCCTACCATATTTTCTACAGAACGGCCAGAGGTGGTTGCAGGTAAATTATTAGAAGGCCGTATTGCTATTTTTGTAGATGGAACTCCACTAGTATGCACAGTACCTGCTATTTTTATTGAGTTCTTTTTTACCAGTGAAGATTATTATTTGAACTTTATTCCTGTCACCATAAATAGATGGATCAGATATATTTCATTTATTATAGCACTTATCCTTCCTGGAAGTTATGTAGCTATTACAACCTTTCATCAAGAAGTAATTCCTACTCCTTTACTTGTTACTATTATGAAGGCTCGTTCCGGTGTACCTTATCCAGCTTTAGTTGAATGTTTATTAATGTTATTTGCTTATGAAATATTAAGAGAAGCTGGAGTTAGGATGCCAAGAGCCGTTGGACAGGCGATAAGTGTAGTTGGTGCATTGGTGCTAGGTCAGGCTGCTGTAGAAGCTGGTTTGGTAAGTACACCTATGATAATTGTAGTGGCTATTACTGCAATATCTTCCTTTGCTGTTCCACTTTCAGACTTAAATATGGCAATCACCTTTCCAAGATTTATATTTCTAATACTTGGGGGAACCTTTGGTTTATTAGGGTTAATCATCGGAACAATAATTTTATTATTAAAGCTTATATCCATACGTTCCTTTGGTGTACCGTATATGGGCCCTTTAGCCCCAGTTGTTGGCGATGAGTTACTGGATACATTTATGAGACGACCAATTTGGGCTAGATTTAAAAGACCTTGGCTTATAACTTGGAGACGATCAATAAAGAGAAAACAAAAATCTAAAATTAAAGAAATAAAAGAAGAACATAAAAAGTGACTAATGAGAAAAATAAACAATAATGCGAGGAACAATAGTAATGAAAAAATTTACTGCAATTTTTATGATAATTCTAACTTTATTTTCTACTACAGGCTGTAAAGGTACGAAAACTGAAATAGAAAATCTAGCCGTAGTAATGGCAACAGGTTATGATCAATTACCAGGGAACAAATATCTATTAACAGTACAAGTGTTGAATCCACAAAAGTCGTCCTCTGGGGCATCAGGTAAGGAAAAAGTAGGAGGATCACAGTCTACTGCAGATGTAATAATATATAGTGATACAGGAGCTTCACCTGCAGAGGCTATAGCTCATCTGTCTACACGAATTGGTAAAAACTTATTCTTTGCTCACAGTAAGTATACAGTTATTGGTAAAGGGTTAGCTGAGGCTGGGTTAGCAACTTTAATTGATTCTTTATTAAGAGGATATGTAACGAGACCAGATATTCCTATTCTTGTGACAAAAGGTAATGCTACAGATATAGTATCATCCATAACTAGTGATGATACAATTCCTGCCAATACTGTTTACAGGTTAATTAGACAACAATCAATAATGGGTTATGCACCTGTCCAAACTAGAATGAATTTTGCTAATAAATTATCCAGTAAAACCTCAGCACCTATAGCAGGAGTTATTAATGTAAATAAAAATATTTATGGTACCTTTGAAATGGAAGGTACTGCTGTATTTAAAAATGATAAACTTATAGGGTTTTTAAATAAAAATCAAACCAGAGGCGTTCAATGGATAAATGGTAAGGTTAAAGGAGGAAACTTGTTAGTACCTTCTCAAAATAATAAAATTATTTCCTTTGAAATATTAGGTTCTAGTAGTAAAGTAGAAGCCATCAAGAAAAATGATAGTGTGATGATGCTGATAAGCATAAAAGAAAAATCAAATATAAGAGAAATGACAGGTAAACTGGATCCTATGGAGGATGAAAAAATAATGGATGAATTTAGCAAATTTCAGAATGAAACCATACAAAAAGAAGTTAAGGAAGCTTTATTTGTAGCACAAAAGGAGTTAAAAGCAGATATTTTTGATTTTGGTGAAATAGTACATAAAACTTATCCAAATGAATGGGATAAAATAGGTGAAAATTGGCAGAATATTTTTCCACTGATTGAAGTAAAAATAATGGTAGACTCCAGTTTAGAGAGACCAGGAACAATTTCTAAACCAGTAAAATAACAAAAAATTTTTATTTCAGAGGAAGGGTTAACGTGAAAATTAAAATATCAGCTTATCAGCTTTTTTCTAATATAATATTATTTGAATATGGTACTGCTTCACTTTTTTATTTAGTTCCGAAAACTAAACAAGATGCATGGATAGCAATGTTAATTTATATATTTCCTGCTATCATATTACAGATAATATATACAACTTTATGGAATAAATATCCTAATGATAATATTATTACTTTTATGCCAAAAATTTTTGGAAAATTTATAGGATATATGCTGAGTGTACTATATATTGTTTATTTTACATATATTGCTTCAAGGGTTGTAAGAGATTTTTCAGAACTTATGAGGGTAGCTATAATGCCCAAAATGCCTTTGTTAGTAATTTCTTTAATGGTTGTTATTTTAAATATTTATAGTACCTTTACAGGACTTGAAAATATATCAAGATTTTCTCAAGCTTTTTTACCTTTCTTGTTTATTTTCATTATCATGTCATGGTTATTTATATCTACAACTCCAGGAGCTTTAAAATTAAATAATTTAAAACCTATGCTTGAGAAAGGTATAATTTTTGTAATTGAAGAAGGTTGGCCGCTTATCACTTTTCCATTTGGAGAGAGCATATTGTTCACTATGTTATATTCCTCCGTAGTTGAAAACACAAAAGTAAGAAAAGTAATGATATTGGCTACAATAACTACTGGAATAATTCTTACCTTGAATAATTTATTATTTATTTCTGTTTTAGGAGTAGAATTTGCATCCACTTCTTTGTTCCCACTACTGCAGACATTACGTATTATGAAAATAGGAGAAGCCTTCGACAGATTAGATGTATTTGTCATACTTGTATTAATAATTGGTGGTTTTTTTAAGGTAAGTTTATTTATGTATGGAGCAATGCAGGGAGTAGCACAGCTTGCAAATTTAAAAGATACTAAATATTTAGCCATACCTTTTGGAATAATTATCTTAATTGCTTCGCAATTAATTGCAAAAAACTATCCACAGCACATAAAGATAGGTCTTGATTATACTGTTAAGTATATCCATGTGCCTTTAATAATCATTGTACCACTAATGGCTTTATTAATATATTACATAAAAGCTTTTTTTAAGAGAACTATGGAAAGATCTGATCAAAAAAAAGAATAGCTTTCACCATTCTCAAACTATTGATAAACAATATATATAAATACTTACTGATTTTTGGTGGATCAGTCATATAAATGTACTTAAAAATAAATTTACGACCTTTTAAGAAAGTTTGCCTCAACTTTTCTGTTTGAAAATAATGCAATCATAACGCAAAACTTAAGTTATTAATTTAAAGTTCTGTTGCTATTTAACTGTTAGCATTTTAATTGGAGCTACATACAAGCTGTCTCAAACCCTAACAAGCATTTTTTTAAGTTAAAAAATAGAAAATTCCTATATAATAAAATTAGCAATCCAAATAAAATTTTCTTAAATTAAATTCACAATTTCAATAACAATATTGACAACCATCAGGAAAATATGTATTATTTAGCATATATATACTCTTTATACAATTTCTGTTAAATAATTAGTAAAATACGGTGAAAGCACTATTCATAACCTATAATTCTTTATAAGGAGATATTTAATTATGTTAAATTTAGACGTAAATTCCTATGAAACATATTCATTTAATACTGGAAATAACTTTAGGGCTTATAAGTTTTTGGGAAGTAGATTTATACAACTAAAGGGAACTTCAGGAACTTTGTTCAGAGTTTGGGCACCTAATGCTATAAATGTTAGTGTTGTTGGTGATTTTAACAATTGGAATGGAAAAAATCACATTATGAAAAAGCAGCCTAACGCTGACTTTTGGAATCTATTTATAGAGGATGTTATGGAAGGAGATTTATACAAATATGAAATTTTAATGTCTGATGGTAAATCTGTTTTGAAATCAGATCCCTATGCTTTTTATTCAGAATTAAGACCTAACACAGCTTCTATTGTTACAAACATTAAGGATAATTATGCTTGGAATGATAAATCATGGCTGGAGAGCAGGGGTAAAAAGAATACATTTTCTTCTCCATTAAATATATATGAAGTACACTTAAGTTCATGGAAACTAGATGGTAAAAACGCTTTCTACTCTTATAAAGAAATAGCTGATTTACTCGTTCCTTATGTACTTAATATGGGTTATACCCATATAGAATTACTTCCAATTGCAGAGCACCCACTTGATGATTCCTGGGGATATCAAACAACAGGATATTATTCTGTAACCAGTCGTTTTGGTACTCCCTCAGATTTTAAATATTTTATAGATAAATTTCATCAAAATGGCATAGGTGTTATTATAGATTGGGTTCCAGGTCATTTTTGCAAAGATGAACACGGACTATATAAATTTGATGGATCATATCTTTATGAATATAGTAATGATGATCTAAGAGAAAATTATGGTTGGGGTACTGCTAACTTTAATCTAGGTAAAACACAAGTTCAAAACTTTTTAATATCCAATGCCATTTTCTGGTTTGAAATGTATCATATAGACGGCATAAGAGTAGACGCAGTGGCAAACATGATTTATTTAAACTACGGAAAAGAAGGAAATTTAAACTTAAAAAATAAATATGGTGGAATTGAAAATCTCGAAGCAGTTGACTTTTTAAGAAAACTTAACAGAACCATATTTAAACATTTTCCCTCTGCTCTTGTTATTGCAGAAGAATCAACAGCCTGGCCTATGGTTACAGGACCTGATTATGATGGTGGTCTTGGTTTTAACTACAAATGGAATATGGGTTGGATGAATGACATTTTACGATATATGCAGCTTGACATAACTCAAAGAAAATTTAATCACAATTTAATTACATTTTCAATAATGTATGCTTTCTCAGAAAACTTTATGCTTCCTATTTCTCATGACGAAGTTGTCTATGGTAAAAAATCTATTTTAAATAAAATGCCAGGTACTTATGAAGATAAATTTTCAGGAGTGCGATCTTTTTACGGATATATGATTGGTCATCCAGGTAAAAAATTAACTTTCATGGGAAATGAATTTGCTCAATTTGATGAATGGAAATTTAACTCAGGGTTAGACTGGAACTTATTGCTTTACCCTATGCATCTAAAAATGCAGAAATATGTTAAAGATTTAAATCATTTATATAAAAATGAAAGTTCTCTATGGCAGCAAGATCATAATTTTCACGGATTTAGCTGGATAGATGCCTCAAATAGTAATCAAAGTATAGTTTCTTTTATAAGATATGGATTTAATTCTAATAACTTTATTATTGTTATATGTAATTTCACCTTAAATTCATATGAAGACTATAAAATTGGAGTACCAAGATTTACTCACTACAAAGAAGTTTTAAATAGTGATAACATTCTCTATGGTGGTTCAAATAAGCTAAATAGTGAAACTATTACCCCTATTATGGAAAAGTGGAATGGCAGACCATTTTGCATAAGAATAAAAATACCAGCCTTATCAACAATCTTTATTAAACCAATATTTAAAAATATTAATAATTCAAAAAAACTCTTTCAAAATAAAGGCTCAAACCTAATTAAAATGCATCTTAGAATAAATGCTATTAGGAGGAGTGTTCAATGATAAAAAAAGAAATTATCGCAATGATATTAGCAGGTGGACAAGGTACTAGATTAAAAGATTTGACTAAATATAATGCCAAACCTGCTGTGCCATTTGGAGGAAAATACAGAATAATTGATTTTACTCTAAGCAATTGTACACATTCTGGGATTGATACAGTTGGAATACTAACCCAATATCAACCTTTAATTTTAAGCCAGCACATAGGTATAGGCAGTCCCTGGGATCTTGATACAATGAATGGAGGAGCAACAATTCTTCCTCCTCATGTAAGCCAATCAGGAATGAACTGGTATAATGGCACAGCTGATGCTATTTATCAAAATATCAGTTTCATAGATTATTATGATCCTGAATATGTAATTGTACTGTCAGGTGATCATATATATAAAATGGACTATTCAGACATGCTTAGCTATCATAAAGAAAAAAATGCAGATGCAACTATAGCAGTTATACAAGTCCCCTTTGAAGAAGCAAGCCGCTTTGGAATCATGAATACTAATAAAGACAATAGCATAATTGAATTTGAAGAAAAACCTAAGGAACCTAAAAATAATATGGCTTCTATGGGAATATATATTTTAAATTGGAAATTAATAAAGCAATTTTTAGAAGAAGATGAAAATAACCCAAACTCTAATAATGATTTTGGAAAAGACATAATACCTGCTTTACTTAAAAAAGGGAAAAAACTATTTGCATATCCATTTCAGGGATATTGGAAAGATGTTGGAACTATACAAAGCTACTGGGAAGCTAATATGGATTTATTAAAAGAAAATAATAAGCTTAACTTATATGAAAAAAACTGGAGAATTTATTCTAATAACTCTACCCTACCACCACAATACATCGGCAGTGATGTTAAAGTAGAAAATTCTTTAATCTCCGATGGCTGTGTAATCCTAGGAGATGTATTACATTCTATCTTATTTCCAGGTGTACATATTGGTAAAAATTCAAGAATAATTAATTCTGTAATTTTACCTAATGTAACAATTGAAGATAATGTAATAGTTGATAGAGCAATAATAGGAAATAACAGCATCATAAGGAAAAATAATATTGTAGCTAATTCAAAAGAAATTACCCTTATTGGTGAAGAAAAAGAAATAGGAGTAAATTTATAACTATATGAGGTGATAAACATGATAAAAAACTCATACATGGCAGTATTAATGTTAAATGAAAATCAGCAAGATATTAGAAGCTTGACTAAAAATAGACCTCTTGCATCTATACCTATTTACGGAAGATACCGTATTATTGATTTTATTCTTTCAAATATAGTTAACTGCGGTATAAGAAATGTTAGTATTTTTTCACCTAATAATTCTCGTTCTTTAATTGATCATCTCGGTACGGGGCGTGCCTGGGATTTAAACAGAAATGTAGACGGCTTGTTTATATTTAGCTCTTATCCAAAATACCATTATCATCAAAATGAAAATTTATTAAAAAACTTCATAGAATATCTTTCTATTAGTAAACAAAAAAATGTTATCTTATCTCAATCACATATGATATGTAATATTAATATTAGCGAAGTTATAAAAAGCCATGAAAAATCTAAAAGCGACATTACAGTAGTCTATAAAAATGTAAAAAATGCTGATACTTATATTCATGGCTGTAATATTATAAATATAAATCAAGAAAATAAAATATCTAGCGTACAAAAAAACATTGGTTTGCATACTGAAGCTAATGTTTGTATGGATGTAATATTGATGAAAAAAGATTTGCTTCTTAACTTTTTATATGAACTTGCTCAATCTGATATATACGAAAACCTATACGAATGCATATATGTAAACATACACAAATATAATGTAAATCCTTATGAATTTCAAGGATATGTAACCTCTGTTAATTCAATAAATCAATATTACCATGCTAATATGGACATACTTAATCCAAAAGTACTTCATGAACTTTTTTATAATAATGGTTTTATATATACTAAACCTAAAAATGAACCTTCCACAAAATATGTTAAAAATTCTTTGGTATCCAACTCATTAATTGCTAATGGCTGCATTATAGAAGGCACTGTGAAAAATAGTATTGTTTCAAGACAAGTACATATAGCTAAAGGCGCTATAATAAAAAACTCTATACTATTTGAAAATTGCAAAATAGAAAAAGGCGCTTGTTTAAACAATGTAATACTTGATAAAGACGTTTTAATTGATAAAAATATAAAGATTCAAGGTGCATCAGAATTTCCATTAGTTGTAGAAAAAAATAGCGTTCTAAGTTCTGACTAAATACTGCAAATCTATTTTACGATTGGGGGAGAAAATTATATGATAAAAGTTTTATTTGCAGCAGCAGAAGCTTATCCTTTTATAAAAACAGGAGGTCTTGGTGATGTATCCTATTCACTTCCTAAAACACTAAGAAAATTAGGAATTGATGCTAGAGTTATAATTCCCAATTATTCGAATATATCTCAAAATTTCAAATCAAAAATGATGCATAAAAGTGATTTTACTGTACCTGTTGGCTGGAGAAATAGTTACTGTGGGCTGGCATATTACGAGTTTAATGAAGTTCCATTTTATTTTATAGACAATGAATACTATTTTCAAAGATGCAATCTTTATGGATTTTTTGATGATGGTGAAAGATTTTCATATTTTTGCAGAGCTGTTTTAGAGTCTATGAAATACATGGATGATTTCATTCCAGATATAATACATTGCAATGATTGGCAAACTGGAATGATTCCAGTTTTGTTAAATGAACATTACAAAAAAAACAATGAATTTATTAATACAAAAACTATCTTTTCAATTCACAATTTAAAGTATCAAGGAATTTTTGGCAAGGAAAATTTAAGTGATTTGCTTTCTCTTGGAGAAGAATATTTTAGTGAGGATGCAGTTAAATATTATAATGGAATTTCCTTTATGAAAGCTGGTATTAATTTTTCAGATATAATAACTACTGTAAGCAAATCTTATGCTGAAGAAATAAAAACTCCCTTCTATGGTGAAAATTTAGATGGATTGCTGCGCAGCAAAAGCAGTAAACTTTATGGCATTGTAAATGGAATAGATTATGAACTCTTTAATCCTAATACAGATGAACACATATATTATAAATATAATTCATCTACTATTTATAATAAAGTAAAGGATAAATTAAAGCTTCAAAAAACATTGAAACTTCCTGAAAGCAAAAATATTCCAGTGATTGCTATAATATCGAGGCTTGTTAGACAAAAAGGGTTAGATTTAGTAGCTTCAGCCATTGAAGAATTACTTTCTATGAATATTCAACTAGTAATATTAGGTACGGGTGATGAGGATTTTGAAGATGTTTTTCAGTATTTTTCTAATATATATCCTTCAAAACTTTCATCTAATATAAAGTTTGATAATTCTTTAGCTCAAGAAATATATGCAGGTTCTGATATGTTTCTTATGCCTTCCCTTTTTGAACCATGCGGTATAAGTCAGTTGATTTCTCTAAGATATGGATGTATTCCAATAGTTAGAGAAACAGGAGGCCTTAAAGACACAATAATTCCTTATAATGAATATACAGAAGAAGGTAATGGTTTTTCCTTTAAAAACTACAATGCTCATGAAATGTTAAATATAATAAAATATGCTTTAGAAATATATAATAATAAAGAAGCCTGGAATAAACTTATAAAAACAGCTATGCTTCAAAATAACAGTTGGGAAAATTCTGCAAAAGCCTATATAGATTTATACAAAACATTTTCATAGTAATTTACACGAGGTGATTAAAAGTGGTTTTAGATAAGGAATTCTTAAAGCATGCATTTAAGCAAAAATTAACGAGTTTATTTGCAGAGGATATAATTGAACTTAACAAATATCATTATTTTACAGCTCTAGGTAGTTTGGTAAAAGACTATATTTCAGAAAATTTAATGAAAACAAATAAATATTATTTAAACCATAAACAAAAACAAGTTTATTATTTTTCAATGGAATTTCTAATAGGAAAGCTTCTTGAAAGCAATCTAATTAATCTTGGTATAAAAAACGTCTGTGAAGAAGCCCTAACAGAGCTTGGTATAGATTTTAATGAGGTGTTATCGGTTGAAATGGATGCTGGTCTTGGAAACGGCGGTCTTGGAAGATTAGCTGCTTGCTTTTTAGACTCAATGGCATCTATTGGAATTCCAGGTCATGGTTGTGGCATAAGATATAAATATGGATTATTTGAACAAAAAATTATAAATGGTTATCAGGTTGAAGTGCCAGACAATTGGCTTAAAGAAGGTTATGTATGGGAAACAAGAAAGCCTTATAAATCTGTTATAGTTAAATTTGGTGGAGATGTAGAGCTTATTAAGGAAGATGACGAACTTAAGGTAATACACAAAAATTACGAGCCTATTCTTGCAGTACCCTATGATATATCCATAGTTGGTTATGATAACAATATTGTAAATAATTTGAGACTTTGGAATGCCGAAACTGTTGATGAAGATTTTGATTTTTCTTCTTTCAATAATGGAGATTATTTAAAAGCTGCGGAATATAAATATTCTGTTGAATCCATTACTCAAGTACTATATCCTGATGATTCAAATGAAAAAGGAAAAATTTTAAGGCTAAAACAACAGTACTTTTTTGTAAGTGCAGGGCTTCAAAGTATATTAAGAAGATATGAAAAAATGAAATTACCTTTAAATAAACTGGATCAATATATATCAGTACACATAAATGATACTCATCCATCTGTTGCTATTGCAGAATTAATGAGACTTTTGGTTGATGAGAAGTCAATGTCCTGGGAAGAAGCCTGGAAAATTACTACTAATGTTATGGCTTATACTAATCATACTATCCTAGCTGAAGCTTTAGAAAAATGGCCTGTAGATATGTTTAAAAAACTTCTTCCAAGAATTTATATGATTATAGAAGAAATAAATAGAAGATTTTGTGGGGAAGTTTTTGATGAATATAATGGCAATTGGGATAAAGTAAACGAAATGTCTATAATATATGATAACAATATACGAATGGCTTATCTTTCTATTGTAGGAAGTCATTCGGTAAATGGTGTTGCAAAACTCCATACAGAAATATTAAAAAATCAAGAGTTAAAAAGCTTTTATGATTTTTATCCTGAAAAATTTAATAATAAAACTAATGGTATAACCCATAGAAGATGGCTTATTGAGTCAAATCCTAAACTTGCTAATTTAATTAATGAAACCATAGGCACAGATTGGGTTAAACATCCTCTAGAATTAAAAAAATTAGAAGCCGTTGCTTATGATATCTCTGTTCAAGAGAAATTTGCAAATATAAAAAAAGAAAATAAAATAAATTTATCAAACTACATTAAAAGTAAATATAATATAAACGTTAATCCAGATTCTATATTTGATGTTCAAGCCAAAAGACTTCATGCTTATAAAAGGCAAACTTTAAATGTACTAAATATTTTAGATTTATATAATAGATTAAGAGAAAATCCAAATTTAGATATTGTTCCAAGAACCTTTATCTTTGCTGCCAAAGCTTCACCAGGATACTATCTAGCAAAACAAGTTATAAAATTAATAAACAGTGTGGCAGACAAAATAAATAATGATCATAGCATAAGGGATAAACTCAAGGTACTTTTCCTTGAAAATTACGGTGTTACCCTAGCTGAAAATATTATTCCTTGTACAGACGTAAGCGAACAAATTTCAACAGCTTCCAAGGAAGCTTCTGGTACAGGAAACATGAAATTTATGATGAATGGTGCTGTTACTATAGCAACCTTAGATGGAGCAAATGTAGAAATAAAAGAAATAGTTGGTGATGATAACATTGTAATATTTGGTTTAACCGCTCATGAGGTAATTGAATTTTATAAAAATAAAAACTATCATTCTAGAGACATATTTAATAATGATGCTAGGGTTAATAAAATTTTAACTCAACTTACAAATGGATTTTTAAATGTATCTAATTACGAATTTAATGATATATATAATAGTCTTCTATTTAACAATGATGAATACTTTGTATTAAAGGACTTTGATGCCTATGTAGATGCTCAAAACAAAATAAATAGGCTTTATATGGATAAAGAAAAATGGATGAAAATGAGTATAATAAATATAGCCAATTCAGGTATTTTCTCTAGTGATAATACAGTAGCAAAATATGCTGATGAAATATGGAATATTAAAAAAATCAATTTTAAAAATCAATCACTTGATTAAATTGGAGGAACACTAAATGAACTCAATTTCAATTTTGCACAATTCCTGGGATTCTTTTTTCAGATGTCCTTTTGGTGCCGTTGAATGTGATAAGGATATTCTCCTTAGAATTGAGATAAATACAAATTTTTATATTAATGATGTTAAATTAGTATTATTTGATGATTACAATAAAAATTATTATCCTATGAATTTGGAATTTAAAGAAAATGATAAGTTTATTTTTAATTTCAACTTAAAAACTCCGAAAAATCCTGATTTACTTTTCTATTATTTTGAGGTATTAATAAATAACAAAATCATTTATTGTGGAAATACTCCTTTTATAACAGGTGGAAAAGGAAATCTTTATGAAAGTTCTCCTTTTCCTTATCAAATTACAGTTTTTGAAAAAGGATATACTACACCTAACTGGTTTAAAAATTCAGTAATTTATCAAATATTTGTAGATAGATTTTTTAATGGTAATGATGATAAATCCATATTAAATCCCAAAAAAAATACCTTTATATACGGTAATTGGTCTGATAAACCTATGTATATACGAAACCCTGAAACCAATGAAATATTAAGATGGGATTTTTATGGAGGAAACTTAAAAGGTGTTCTTAAAAAGCTGGATTATTTAAAAGACTTAGGTATAAACGTTATTTATTTAAACCCAATCTTTGAAGCACGCAGCAATCATAAATATGATACTGCAAATTATAAAAAAATAGATAGTATGTTTGGCGATGAAAGCTTATTTAAGCTTCTTATAAAAGAAGCTTCTTCAAGGAATATAAATATAATTCTTGATGGTGTTTTTAGCCATACAGGTTCTGACAGTATATATTTTAATAAATATAACAACTATGATTCCTTAGGTGCATATCAATCAAAAAATAGTAAATATCACTCATGGTATAACTTCAGGAACTATCCAAATGAATATGACTGCTGGTGGGGAGTATCGGATTTACCTAATGTTAATGAGCTAAATGAAAGCTATTTGAATTACATTATAAAAGATGAAGACAGCGTTATAAATCATTGGATAAAGACTGGAATAAAAGGCTGGAGACTGGATGTAGCAGATGAACTTCCTGATGAATTCATAAAAGAATTAAAGAAAGTAAGTACCAGTACAGATTCAGATTCCGTGGTTATAGGTGAAGTTTGGGAAGATGCTTCAAATAAAATAAGTTATAGTAAAAGAAGACAATATTTTTTAGGTAAGGAACTAGATTCTGTAACTAACTATTTAATGAGAGATAATCTTTTAAATTTTCTATGGAATAAAATAAATGCTGAAACTCTACACAATAAATTTATGAGTTTATACGAAAATTACCCCCATCATAATTTTTACTCCCTAGTTAATCTTATAGGAAGTCATGATGTTGAAAGAATTTACACATTACTTAAAAAAATTGCTAATAATAATTTCATGATAAATTCTTATAATAATTTAGATGATATATGTTTTAAGTTATTAAAAATAGTAACATTAATTCAATTTACATTTCCAGGAGTTCCCCTTTTATATTACGGAGATGAAACAGGGCTTGAAGGAGATAAAGATCCTGATAATAGAGCCACCTACCCCTGGGGATTTGAAAATAAAGAAATTTTAAATTGGTATAAAAACTTAATCCATATAAGAAATGATAACAATGCCTTAAGAACAGGAAAATGGAACCAGCTATACTTTTATGACAGTGTATATGGTTATCTTCGTTATATAGATAATAACGTAGATGAATTTAGCACTCCTTGTAAAAATTCTTTGTGCCTCATACTAGTAAATAAAAGTCCTACTGAAACCTACAATATTAAAATCAATCTAACCAATTTCAATTATAGTTGTTTAACTAACTTTTTAGATAAACATGATAAAGTAGAAATTACAAATGGTGAACTAAATTTTTATATTAAACCTTTAGATGCTAAACTCTACATTGCTACTTATATTAATGAACTTTAATGAAGAAATCCAGAAAAAATTTTCATAGTGAATTCCTTCTAAAAAAATTGTGCCGCAATATATTCATTTTGCATAGTAATATAGTATGCAAATTAAGTAAGAAATTTTAAGGAGATTTTTTCATTGTTTAAATTAGAACCTATGAATTTTAATTTTTCTACTGTAAAAGGTATTACTAAGGATCAATTAATACAGCATTATAAACTATATTCTGGATATGTAAAGAAATTAAATGAACTGTGGAATTTCCCTGTAGATGTTAGAAGCTACGGTGAAGGTAATTCAACTTATAGCAATATGAGAAGCCTTAAATTAGGAGAAACTTATGCTTTAGATGGAATTATTCTTCACCAACTATATTTTGAAAATATATGCAATAGTTTAAAAAAACCCTATGGTGAAATACTTAATTTGATAATGAGAGATTTTAAAAGCTTTGAAAATTTCAAGGAGTATTTAACAAATGTAGGTCTCTCCATGAGAGGCTGGGCTATTCTAGTCATAGATCCTATAGATAATAGACTTCATATAATAGGTTCTGATGCTCATGATATTGGAGCCTTGTGGAACTGCTATCCTCTACTTGTCATGGATGTATATGAACATGCTTATTTTATAGATTTCCAAACGAATAGAAAAAAATATATTCAAGTATTTATAGAAAACATAAACTGGAAGATAGTAAATGAACGACTTCAAAAATACTATTTAATGAAATCTACATTGAATAACCTTAGATGCTTTGACAATAATTCTATATGCCCTAGATGGTACATTTAAAAAGTGGTACATTTTTTGTACCACTTTCTTTTTTAATTATCAAATAGTTCTTTTATTATTCTAATTACCTTTTCATTTGAAACAGTGTAATAAATTTCTAGACCATTTCTATTTCCTTCCACAATCCCTGCTGATCTAAGTCTTTGTAAATGTTGAGATATAGTAGATTGAGGAATGTCTAAACAATCCTGCATATGACTAACATTACACCCTCCGTTTTCTAATAATCCTCTAACTATACACAATCTAACAGGATGTGCTAGTACCTTCAATAATTCTGCTGATTCATTGTATTTTGAAAAATCTTTATCCATCTATTTTTACCTCCATCATTAAGCTTTATTATTATACATGGTTGTATTTATCAATCATTATATTTATATATTAAAATTCAGTAATGTTAATGTCAATAACATTATTTCAGTATATTTCATATAAGCTCCTGTCAATCTATCATTAACTGTCTATACCTTTGTAATATTAAGATACTTTATATTATATATAGTTTATTTAATCCAATGAATTTTTATAATACTAATAATGTTTTATAGTGACTTTACTATAATTTTATTTTTATATTACAGAGTAATATAATTAAATCATCAAATAACAAATATTAACTATGTATTAATATAGTGTGCTTTTCAATTTATTTAGTGGAGGCTAAAGTTATGAAGAAAAAGATAATTATATTTATATTACTTGTTTCAGTAATCATTTTGACATGTCACATCCTTGATCCTAATTTGAATTTTTATTCAGGAAAATATACATGCCAGAATAGTACAAACCAAACATTAGTATTAAAATCCAATAATTTATTTGTACTACATACCACTTTAGGTAAAACAGAAAATAGTATTACAGGAAAATATACTATTTCCAATAACCATATAAATTTATTATTTAATGATAAAAACTTAAGTGCTATGGCTTTCAACCTTTCATCAGGACAAGTATATGGATCAGTTATTATTTTCTCTAACCCTAATAATTCTTCATATATAAAATTTAAGAAATCGTAGTATAACAAATAAGACATCTTCAAAAATAATTAATCAATAAGCCAATACTCTATATGACTCTTTGATTGATTTTTATTTGAAAATGTCCTTTTAATTCACTTATATGTACATTTAACTGGGATAGGAAATATTACCATCCCAGTTTACTAAATGCATAACAAAGTTAACGTTCAGGATCTGCCACTACTAATATATCTATATATTTACTTCCTCTCATTATCTTTCTTACAATAGATCCTTTCATAATTTCATGCAATCTAGTACGTGCAGATTGTCCTATTACTATCTGCGTAATACCATAATCTTTTCCGTATTTAATAATAGTATCTGCAACATTTTGGGATTTTTCTACTTTAAATTTAGCATCTAATTTGTTACATAATACTACTATTTTCTGTAACTTTTCTAACCCCTGCTGTTCTTGTGTTTCACATTTATTATTTATATATAAAACATAAAGCTTAGCTTTAAGCATTTTAGCTATTCTATACCCCCTTCTTATAAGATATTCAGCATTAAAATTGAGACTAACACACACCAAAATCTTTTCATTTGCTCCTACTAATCCATCTACTTTCTTTTCGTTTTTATAAATAGTAAGTCTTTCGTCTACCTCATTTGCTACCTCTCTTAAAGCCAATTCTCTAAGAGCAGTTAAATTACCAAGACGAAAAAAATTATGAAGAGAAGTTTCAATTTTATCTTTTGAATATATTTTCCCATCTTTTAGTCTCTCTCTAAGAGCATCTGGTGAAATATCTATAACTTCTATTTCATCAGCAATATCCAAAATTTTATCTGGTATTGTTTCTCTAACCTTTACTCCTGTCATTCTAGCTACATGATCATTCAAACTTTCTATATGTTGAATATTAACCGCTGTCATTACGTCTATTCCATTACTTAAAATTTCAAGCACATCCTCATAACGTTTCTGATTTTTGCAAGTACTTACATTAGTATGTGCCAATTCATCCACAACAACAATCTTTGGTTTTCTTTTTATTATTTCTTCTAGATCAAGTTCTTTCAATATTACACTTTTATATTTTATTTCCTTTAAAGGAATCATCTCTAACTCACTAATTTGTTCGATAGTTCCTTTTCTCCCATAGGTCTCAATCAAACCAATAACAATATCTGTATTGTTTATTCTAAATTCATTTGCATCTCTGAGCATTTGATAAGTTTTACCTACTCCTGGCGCTGCACCAATATATATTTTAAGCCTTCCTTTTTTTGTTTTCTCCATTTCATCTAAATCTTTTTTAGACGGTTTATTTTTCATATTGACATTATCTCCTAACTATTCTCTTTTTCAAAAAGCTCAGCTATAGCATAAAATCTCTTTGCTTCTTTTTTATTATTAATATTTTCATTAACTTTACCAATTAAAAAATATATTTCTTTATTATAAGGATTAATTGCCAGTGCATTCTTTAAATTATTTTCAGCTTGTACAAAACTACATTTTTCAATTAATACTTTTGCTTTTTCAACTAAAACATTTTCATCTTTATTTTCTATAAAATAATTTTCATTGTTTACATTAAATATTTCATCTAAAACTGAATTTACTCTCTCTGGAGAAAATGGCTTTTGAAGATAAGCAACAGCTCCAAGTTTAGTACAATCTATTGCATTTTTTACTGTAGCAAAAGCAGTCATAATAATAACAGGACACTCCATTCCCATATTTCTAATATCTTTTAATACCTCAGTGCCATTCATTTCTGGCATTCTAATATCTAAGAAAATTAAATCAATATTGCTTTTTTTATTTTTTATAATATTTAAAGCTTCTTTACCGCTATCTGCAGTAATTACCTCATATTCTCTTAACTCAAGACAGGTAGTTAAAAGTACCCTTATATTTTTTGTATCATCTACTATTAGAACCTTTTTCATACTTAATTCCCCCATTAATTTATATATTTTCACAGAAATAGTAAGTCAAAAATACCTCCTATATTTTTCTGAAGATACCCTAACACATTATTCTTCAAGTGGCAGTGTAAAAGTAAAGGTACTACCTTCACCTATTTTACTCTCACACCAAATAGTTCCTTTGTGAGCCTCTACTATTCCCTTTGCTATGTATAGTCCTAACCCTGTACTCGCTAATTCCGAAACATATCTATTAGACTTTACAAACTTCTCAAATATTTTTTTTGTATATTCTTCTGGTATTCCTTTCCCTGTATCCTTAACATAAATCTTCATTGTTTTATCCTCTATATAAGCCCCTATAGTTATTTCATCTCCTGAACTTGTATATTTTAATGCGTTTGACAGCAAATTATTCAATACCCAGGTTATTTTTTCTTCATCTACATTTACTTTTGGCAAACTTTCATGCACAACATTACAGAGTTTAACTTTACATCTTTCTGCTTGCTCATAAAAATTACTCATACTGTTATTTATAATTTCATTTATAAAGGAAGGTTTTATATCAAATATAGCTCTATCAGATTGGATTCGTGATAATTTAAGAAGATTACCAACAAGGTCTGTAAGCTTCTGAACTTCTTCTTTTATAGTATCTAAAAGTTTTTTCTGTTTATCATTTAATATTCCAATATTTTTATCAAGTAAAAGACCTGTTCCCATCATAATTGAAGTAAGAGGTGTTTTTAATTCATGAGATATAGTAGCAATAAAGTCTGTTCTTATATTTTCAAGATTTTTAAATTCAGTAATATTTTTCAAAAGTACTACCACACTATTTATTTTTCCTGATTTATTTCTTACTGCTGTTACTATAGTATTAAAATAATAAATTTTATCTTTTATATTAATACTTATTACCTTTTCATTATCTATTGCATTGTTATTAATAACATAAAAAATGTAATCATATAATTCTCCATTTCTTATAGATTCTAAAAAATGTTTATTACAAACATCTTCTTCCTTTATCTGAAAAAAATCTTCACAACAGTGATTTATTAATGTAATTTTATAACTTTCATCTAATACTATTAATGGATCAGATATACTTTTTACTATTGCCACAGATTTATATTTTTCTGTTAACAAATTTCCTTTTGTGCTTTGCTCAAACTCATGAAGTCTTTTGGTCATATCATTAAATTCCCTAGACAACATACCAATTTCATCATCATAAACAATAGGAGCCTGCTTATTAAGCTCTCCTTCTTTAACAGATTTTATAGTTTCAGTTAAAAGATATATAGGCTTTAGTGACTTATTGGTACATATAATTGATACAATTAATCCTAAAAATGATAAAATTGCAGATACAATTAATATTATATATAAAGATATTTTAGCATTAACTTTTACTTTATTTTTACCATTAAACATTGCTTTTTCATTAAGCATTGATAAATCCTTTAGATCATTTTCTAACTTATTAACTTTTAAAGTAACCGTTGTATTATAAAATTCCATGGTTTCACTACTATTATGACTGCTTTGATACTCCTGAAGATTAGAAAATACTTTTACAAAATCAATATAATCAGCATTAATTTTTGTAACACTTTCCTTTTCTCCAGCTTCAGTTATATTATTTTTTTCTATATTAAAGCAGCTATAAAATTCATCATTATTTTTATAAAACAAATCTACAGCACTTTTTTTTTGAAATTGAATATATTGTAGTATTGCTTTATCTTGTAATTGTATAGACTGGTTCATATTATTAGCAGCAGCTATACTTTTGTAGTTATCTGTCATTAAACCTTCAATTGATTTTTCTAACTTATATACATTAAAACTAGAAATAATACCTACCATAGCTATGATAAATATCAAAAAACAATATATATAAGTCATTTTGCTTTTTAATGTTTTTATAAAAACGCCCCCTCTTATGAATTGACACTTTGAGCAAATTCCGTTGCAATTTGCTCAAAGTGCCTATGATTTAACAGTTATTAGATTTTACTTTTATTGTAGTTTTCCATTGTGTTTAAGAATATTGGAAATTTCTAAATTAGCTAAAAGTACATTTACTCTAGGTTCTCCAAATAATCCTAATGATCTACCTTTAGTATATTTTACTATTATTTTCTCTAAATCGCTAGATGGTATATTAGTAGCTTTTGAAATTGAATCAATTTGTATTCTTGCTGATTGTTCTGATATATCTGGATCTAATCCTGAACCTGAACTAGTTATTAAATCTACTGGTATATCTTCTTTCTTTACTTTAGGATTAGCTTTCAAAAAATCCTCTATATCTTTCTTTACTCTATCTTCTAATGCCTTATTGGAAGGCGCTAAATTTTGAGCTCCTGACCCTACTCCACTATAATTAATTTTTCCATTTTTATCTGGCTTTGTATCTGCTTCAGTATAAGTATTATAATTTACTGAAGATACTCTTCCTCTAAAAAATCTTGTATCTGTAAAATTTTGTCCTATAAGTTCTGATCCTACTTCCTTACCATTAACAACTATCATACTTCCATTAGCTTTTTTATTAAAAACAATTTGGCTTATTCCTGTCATAGCTAATGGATATATAATTCCACATAATACCATTAAAACTACTGTAAGAATTACTGATCTTTTTAACATTTTCATTACTTTATTCTCCTTTACTAAACAAAGTCATTAACCCAAACTTAATACTTGCAAAATTGGAGTTATAATTAAGTCTATAGCTTTTATGCCCACAAAAGGAACTACTATGCCTCCAAGTCCAAATACTAACATATTTCTAAGTAAAAGCATTTCTGACTTCATAGGTTTGTATTTTACACCTTTCATAGCTATAGGAATTAATAATGGTATTATAATAGCATTAAATATTAATGCTGAAAGTATAGCACTTGATGGTGTCGATAACCTCATAATATTTATAGCTTGCATTTGTGGAATTGCTACAGTAAATATAGCCGGAATTATAGCAAAATACTTAGCAACATCATTTGCTATACTAAAAGTAGTTAAAGCTCCCCTAGTAATAAGTAATTGCTTACCAATCTCAACAACTTCAAGTATTTTTGTTGGATCTGAATCTAAATCTACCATATTTGCTGCTTCTTTTGCAGCAGTAGTTCCACTATTCATGGCTAAACCTACATCTGCCTTAGCAAGGGCTGGAGCATCATTTGTACCATCTCCAGTCATTGCTACTAATTTTCCTTCTTCCTGTTCCTTTCTAATTACTTCTATTTTATCTTCTGGCTTACATTCAGCTACAAAGTCATCAACACCTGCTTCCTTTGCAATAGTTGCTGCAGTGAGCGGATTGTCTCCTGTACACATTATAGTCTTTATTCCTATTTCTCTAAGTCTTTCAAATCTTTCCACCATTCCAGGTTTTACAGTATCTTTAAGGTATATAACTCCATATATTTTATTATCTACACATACTACTAATGGAGTACCACCTTCTTTTGACACTCTAGTCAGGCTTTCATCTAAATCCTCTGGAATTTTTCCACCTGCATTAAGTACAAACTTTTTTATAGCATCCTGAGCACCTTTTCTTATTTTTCTTCCATCTTTAAGATTAACTCCACTCATCCTTGTTTGTGCAGTAAACTCTACAAATTCTAAATCTTTATATTCCTCAATGTTTACTACGGATCCTAACTTTTCACCTAAATCAACTATAGACTTTCCTTCTGGAGTATCATCTTTTAAAGAACATATCACAGCATAATTTATCAATTCTTTTTGATCAGCACCCTTTGCTTTAATAAACTCAGCTGCTAATCTATTACCATAAGTTATAGTACCTGTTTTATCAAGTATCATTGTATTAACATCACCACAAGCTTCAACAGCTTTACCTGACATTGCTATAACATTAAATCTAGTAACTCTATCCATACCAGCTATTCCAATGGCAGATAACAATCCTCCTATAGTAGTAGGTATAAGACATACGAGTAGCGCTATTAATGTTGAAATTCTAATAGTAACCCCTGAATAAACAGCTATAGGATACAATGTAACAATAACTATCAAAAATATTAGTGTTAAACTTACAAGGACTGTGTTCAAAGCTATTTCGTTGGGTGTTTTTTGTCTTGATGCTCCTTCAACTAAAGCAATCATTTTATCAAGAAAAGATTGTCCTGGAGTAACTGTTATTTCTATTTTTAGCCAATCACTAACTACCTTAGTTCCACCTGTAACAGATGCAAAATCTCCACCTGACTCTTTAACAACTGGTGCTGATTCACCAGTTATAGCTGATTCATCTACGGATGCTATACCTTCTATAACTTCACCATCATTAGGAATTAAATCTCCTGTTTCAACAAGGACAATATCTCCTTTTTTTAATTCATTAGCACTAACTACCCTGAAATTTCCATTCCTATCTAAAAGTTTTGCTGATGTATCTTTACGAGTTTTCTTTAAACTTTCTGCTTGAGCTTTCCCCCTTCCTTCTGCTACAGCTTCTGCAAAATTGGCAAATAAAACTGTTATAAATAAAATTACAGATACAATTAAATTGTAAGTTCTTAAACCAACACCCTTGTCCCCAAATATATTAGGAAACAGGGTAAGAAATAATGATATAACAAAGCCTATTTCAACTATAAACATAACAGGATTTTTAATCATATATTTAGGATTTAACTTTATAAAAGAATCTAATACAGCTTGATTCATTATTTCTTTAGTAATAAGTTTATTTTTTCTTTCCTTACTCATATAAAATGCTCCTTTTTAGTTTTCTCTATTTTTACTTCTGCCTCAAAGATTTTGCTTCTATACTTAATTTAATTATTTCTATTTAAACAACGTTAAATGTTCCGCAATAGGTCCCAGTGCAATTGCTGGAAAGAAAGTTAACGCACCTATTATTAAAACTATAGAAACTAATGTAATTGTGAACATTGCATTATCTGTTCTAAAAGTTCCATAAGTTACTGGTACAGCTTTCTTGGAGGCTAATGAACCTGCTACTGCAAGCAATATTATAATTGACAAATATCTACCTAAAAACATTACTATACCTGTAGTTGTATTCCAAAACATAGTATTATCTGCCATACCTTCAAAGCCTGACCCATTATTAGCAGCAGAAGAAGTAAATTGATAAACTATTTGAGTTAAACCATGAAAACCTGGATTTGATATTCCTGCTAATCCTTGTGATGAAATTAACGCTATTGCTGAGAACATTAATATCAAAAGTGGATGTATTATAATTGCTAGTGCTACTAATTTAATTTCTTTTCCTTCTAATTTTTTTGTTAAAAATTCTGGTGTTCTACCAACCATTAATCCACACAAGAAAACAGTAAGTATTGCGTACATAATCATATTCATAAGTCCTACGCCTTCTCCTCCAAATACAACATTAAGCATCATATTAACTAAAGGTACTGCACCACCAAGTGGCATTAAGCAATCATGCATATTATTTACTGAACCTGTAGTAAAGGCTGTAGTTACTGCAGTAAATAGCGTAGAACCCGGAATTCCAAATCTAAGTTCTTTACCTTCCATATTTCCGATTATGTTATTTAAACCCAAATGAACAAACATAGGATTTCCTGCTTTTTCTGCAAAATAACAAATTGGTAAACCTATAAGGAAAAGTATTCCCATTGCAGAAAATATTGACCATGCTTGTTTTCTATTTTTTAACATTAAACCAAAAGCGTAAACAATGGCACCTGGCAATAACATCATTGATAACATTTCTATTAAATTTGATATGGGCGTTGGATTTTCAAATGGATGTGATGAATTTGCTCCAAAGAACCCTCCTCCATTAGTTCCTAAATGTTTTATAGATTCAAGTGATGCTACAGGACCTACAGCTATATCTTGAAATTTTCCTTCTATTGTAGTTACTGTATGATTAGCTGATAAGGTTTGAGGAACTCCTTGTGAAACTAGAAGTAAAGTAACAATCACCGCTAATGGAAGTAATACTCTTGTAGTAATTCTTACTATATCCACAAAAAAATTTCCCATTGTCTTTTTCTTTCCAATTAATCCTCTCATAAATGCCAATGCTGCTGATATACCGGTAGCTCCAGAAGTAAACATGAAAAAAATGATTACAATCATTTGGCTTAAATAAGATAATCCTGATTCACCACTATAATCTTGAAGATTTGTATTTGTCATAAAGCTTATAACGGTATTAAATGTAAGTGATTGTTCCATATTGGCTATTTTATTTGGATTTAAAACATGAATGAATTGAATTCTTAGTATTATATAAGTAATAATAAGCATAACTCCATTCACTACTACTATTGATAATACATATTGCTTCCAATTCATTTCTTCTTTCTTATCTATTTTACATACCTTAAATATAAAATCATCTATAGGATTAAACAATTTATCTCCCCAATTTTTTTCTCCTGTACTTACATAATATAAATACTTACCAACAGGAATTATAAGTAATATAAATATGATTAAAGGTATTATTATTTGCAAAATATCCATTTTTATAGTTGCCTCCTTTATTTAACAATTTTAAAATTTTTCTGGATTAAAAAGTGCATAACACAAATAAACAAAAAGTAGAACTATTATTACAATTAAAGCCAACATAATTTTATTCCTCCTATACTACTCTTTTTTATTTTTCAATTTGAATTTCACATAGCTTTATAAATAATGCTAATACCCACAGTGATCCAAAAAGTACTATCAAAAATATTAAATCTAGCATTTGCTTTCCCCCTTCTAACTATGCTCTTATTTGTGATGTGTCATATCCTCTCTTCAAATATGATAGATAAATTATATATCCATAATATGAAAAACTAAAACCTTACATACTTTCATGAGAAAATTTCTTGCTATCGTTAGAGGTTGTCTATATAAATTAATGTTACTTTTCATATCATACTCTTTATTTTTTTCCATTTTAGGGCATTGTTAAAAATGAATAAGCCTCAAAAAATACTGCAATAATGCAAAAATTTAGTCATATTTTAATATGCACTCACAAAACTTAGTAAATTTCTGTATAATAAAAAAGCTATATTTTCAATGATTATTAATCATAACAAAATATAGCTTTCCTTATTACATAATTATATAACATTATATTTTATCTAAATCATGGTTAACTTAATTATTCCTATTACATCTTCATATTTGACATACTTCCTACTATTTCAGGGTTCACCATACCAAATATCATTGCCACATGAGCAACCACTAAAAATCCACTCACTAAAATAAAATGAATTTTCATTCTTTCTTCATCAGTTTTTCCCCTAAATAGAATTCCAAGTTCCATAAATGCTATTGGAAGAAGGAATAGAACTCCACTTAAATAAAAACCTACTGCTACAACATCTACCCAAGTATGCCATCCAGAACTTTGAGTTAAAGGTATTACTGCATTCATAAGTAAATATATAAAAATTCCTGTAAAATAGAATCCATCAAAAATACCTACAACTTTATTTAAAGTTCTAATTCCACCACTTTTCAACCTATTGAACACAATAAAAAATTCTGTAATTGTAAGAGTTTCCGCCATTATAACTGGTATTGCCATAAATATTATAAGATTCCATGGCTGATTATCTGCCAAAAGAGACATATAATGTGTCATATTCATAATTTAATTACCTCCTGTTATTTGTTTGAGGTAATAATAACATTTTTTTATGAAGATATTATAAAGAAACTACACACCAATTTTAAATATGATATTTAAAAAGAAGCTGTTTATAGCAACTTAAAAATTGCTATAAACAGCCCCAATTTACTATACTTAACTCTTCTCTTTACTTAAAAGTTAAAACCTTACTTGACTATATTAACTTTTTCACCATCACTTAACAAACTTTGGCCTTCTGTAATTATATCATCATCTGATTTTACATTACCTAATACTTCAATTGATTTATCATTTGAAATTCCAGTAGTGACAGCTGTCTTTTTTATCTTTCCATTTTTAACTTCATAAATGTAATTTACACCATTTTCTACCTTTACGGCTTGATTTGGAACAATTAATACATTGCTCTTATTTTCAGCCTGTAATGATACTTTAGTAAACATACCAGCTTTTAATTCACCACTTGCATTATCAATTTTAACTTTCACAGTATAAGAATTATCTTTTGAATTAGTATTAGGACTTATATTATCTATTGTACCTGTTAACTTTTTATCGTCTAATGCGGTTATTATTACAGGAACTGATTGTCCTACTTGGATTTTTTCAACTATTTTGTCTGGAACATTTATTTCTGCATTTAAACTGCTTGAATCTATGATAGTAACTGAACCAGATTGTCCACCTGCAATTTGACCTACTTCAACATTTTTTACCGATACAACTCCTGAAATTGGTGCTGTAACTGTAGCATTGTTTATTTGTATTTGTGCTGTGCTCACACCTGCTTGGGCTTGTGTAACAGCAGCTGCTGCAACTCTAGTATCTTCAGTTCCTATTTGATTCTCGAACAAATTCAAATTTTGCTGTGCTGTTTGTAGATCCGTGTCAGCAGTATGGTATACATCCGCTTTCTGATCGAAATCATTTTTTGATGCAGCACCTGCATTGTACAATTTCTGATAATTTTCATAATCTCTCTGTGCTGCATTATACTTTATTTGTTTACCTTTAAGATCTTGTTCATAGCTTGCTAATTGCTTTTGATAGTTTGAACCACCTGTTTGTTGAAACTTAGCATTTGCAGAATCTACCATTGCCTGCTGTTGCTGAAGAGTAGCTCTAAGCTCTGAAGTATCCAATGTGAATAATGTTTGCCCAGCTGTAACCTTATCTCCAACATTAACATTTACACTGGCAACTTTACCACTGCTCTTTGGCAAAACCTCTACCTGTTTTGTAGGTTTTAAAGCCGATGCATACTGTACATCAGAAGATATTGAACTAACTTTTATTTTTTCTGTTTTTACGTTCTTAACATTCTGCTTTATTTCTACTTTTTTATTACCTTTACCTAGGAAACGGGAACCTATTGCTACAACAACTATCAAAACTACAAGTATTATTATATTTCTTTTCTTTAGTAAGCTTTTTAACTTAGCAGCGTTAAATTTAATACCTTTAAACTTCATACTGTCCTCTACCCCCTACATTCTTAGATTTTCTTTTTCTGAAAATAAAGTTTTTAAAATCTTCCATTAATGTGTAAACTACTGGTATTACAAAAAGGGTAAGTACCGTTGACATAAGCATACCACCTATTATTACTATGCCCATACTCTTTTTCAATTCAGCACCTTCTCCAAGAGATAATGCAACTGGAAGCATTGAAACTATTATTGTAGATGTAGTCATTACTATAGGTCTCAATCTGGTAATTGCTGATTCTACAAGAGCCTCTCTTAAGCTCATTCCTCTATCCATAAGAGTATTAGTATAATCTATAAGCAGTGTACCATTTTTAGATGATAATCCTTCAAGCATGATTATACCAATGAATGACATTGTATTTATACTTTGCCCCGTTAGTGCAAGTGCAATAAGCGCTCCCATCATAGCTGAAGGCAAAGATAACATTCTTATAGCTGGAGTCAAGTATGATTGATAAAGTACTACTAATATCATATAAACAAGGGCTATTGAAGCTGCCAATGCCTTTCCAAGAGACGAAAATGAGTCATCCATGCTTTTTCGCTCTCCACCAAAGCTTACAGTATAACCTGAAGGTATTGTAGTAGCCTTTATTTTACTGTCAATAGCCTTTGATACTTCTCCTAAGGATTTTCCTTGAGCAATGTTAGCACTAACAGTAACTATGTCTTGTTTATCTTCCCTTGATATTGATTGTTTAGTATCTGCTTTCTCAACAGTAGCAACTTGACTTACTGCTATTTGCTGACCTGATTGATTAGCTATTTTCATATTTTTTATATCTTCAACACTTTTTATTTGTCCATCCATAAACTTAAGAGTTATGTCATTTTCATTATCATTTGCTCTATATGTTCCTGCACTGCTGCCTGCTAATGCTACTCTAATAGTACTTCCTATATCTGTAGTAGAAAGACCATATTGAGAAGCAGCAAGATTATCTATATTTACCTTAATTTCATTATCTGTTTGCTCAGCCGAACTTCCAATATCTATAACACCTGGAACCTTCTTTATTATATCTTCAACCTCTTTTGACAATTCCTTTATAGTATCTGAATTACTACCTTTTATCTCAATAGAAATTGGCTTACTAGCACCACTTGAACCACCCTCTGATTCTGATACATTAAAGTCTACTCCAGTCAAATTTTTACTTCCAAAATCACGAACTTGACTTACAAGCTGACTTTGGCTTTTTTTACGCTTATCCTTTGGAACTAAGTTAACTGTAATTTGTCCTGATGCTGCTTGAGAATTTCGTCCACTTGCTCCAATTGATGAATAGTAACTTTTTACTTCCTTTAATCCATTTAAATAATTTTCTACCTGTGCTACTTTTTCATCTGTTTGCTTTAATGTAGCTCCAGCTGATAGTTTTATATCAATAGTAAATTCACTTTGGTCATACTTTGGCATATTTTCCAATTTTACTAATCCCATTGGAATAAGGGCCACACTAAATATCAATCCTATAACAAAAGCAATTATAACTTTCCATCTATGATGTAATGATTTTATAATTAAACCTCTATAAATTTCTATTGATTTAGTAAATAATCCACTTTTTTCTTTACTACTTTCTTCTCTCTTTTTAAGTAAACGTGCTGACAACATTGGAGTTACTGTAAAGGATACTATAAGTGAAAATATTGTAGCTACAACTATAGTTAAACCAAATTCCTTAAACATCTGACCTATTTGTCCAGACATAAGTGAAATAGGTGCAAATACAACCATGTCACAAAAACTTATTGCTATAGCTGCTAGTCCTACTTCTTTACGACCACCAATAGCTGCCTCTATAGGAGGTTTTCCCATATCAAAATGCCTCTGTATATTTTCTATTACAACTATAGAGTCATCCACCAGAGTACCTACAACAAGAGATAATCCCATCATAGACAGCATATTCATTGAAAAATGCAATTCATACATCATAAAGAAAGTAGCTATAAGTGATGTAGGTATTGCAACTAAAACAACTAAAGAAGAACGTAAACTACGGAAGAATAAGTAAAGTACTATTGCAGTAGTTATAATTCCTTCAATAAGATTGTGCTTTATTTGAACCAATGAAGAAGTAATAAAAGTAGTAGTATCCATTGCAATATCCATATTAATTCCACTTGGAATATCTTTTTTCATTGATTGTAATTCTTTTTTTACAGTATCTGCTACTTCTACTACATTAGCATCACTTTGCTTGCTAATTACAACTGCTAAAGTTTTCTTTCCCTTATACCTCATTATTGATGTATCTTCAGGTGCTTCCAAGCTTACTTTAGCAATATCACCAAGACGTACAGTTCCACCACCTGTTGTAGGAATTAACATATTTTTTACAGAATCTATATTATTAAATTGTCCAATAACTCTAACTGACTGATTCATATTATCCTGCTTAATTTGTCCTGCTGGTACTGTAGTATTAGCTGCTTGAATTTTACTAGATATAGTGTTAGTGCTCACTCCATAATACTCCATAGCAGTTTTATCAATCCTTATAACCAACTCTTTCTTTTGTGCGCCCATTATACTAACCTGTCCTACACCAGGTACCTTTTCTAATTTTTGCTTTAACGTATCTCCTTCATTATACAATTCATCAGAATTAGCATTTCCATTTAATGAAACCACTAGAATTGGAATAGCATTAGTATCCATTTTAAATATAGTAGGTTTGCTAGCATCTTTAGGAAGCTGTCTGGATGCATTGTCCATAGCCTTCTGCACATCTAGGTATGCAGTATTCATATTAGCACTTGACTTAAATTTTATCATAACAGAACCGCTTCCTTCTTGGGAAGTGGAACTAATAGTATCAACGCCGCTTATTCCTGATACTGAATCCTCTATGGGCTTAACTATATCTTTCTTTATATCTTCAGCACTTGCACCATTATATGTTGTCATTATTGATAAAATAGGCATATTCATATCTGGTAATAAGCTTGATCCCATGCTTTTATAACCAAATACACCTAATGCAAGTATTAATACTACAGCCATCCACACTGCAGTTGGTCTTTTTACTGATATTTCAGTTACACTCATGCCTTACCTCCATTAACAATCTTTACTATAATTTTTAGTATGTCTAAATTTAAATACTACTCAGTTAAAAAACTTTTACATAACCACCTCCGTAAATCCACTATTAACATCCATAATACATAGCCCTAAATTAATCATTTTATATTTCTAACTTTTGCTACTTTGTATAATTTAGTCATATTTACATGAATATATTAGTCTACAAGCTGTCTTAATTATAGTTACTTTTGTTATAAAAATCACTATGACTTTTGTCATATATTTAATTTGCTGATACTTAGTTAAATTCTTTATCACACCCACAAATTCAACATGAAATCTACTACTTTTTCTATTTCATCAACATCATTTTGTTTACATATATCATAAATTCCCATATACTCCAGTATAACTAAAGTTATAATAGTGCTTATAAATTGATATGCTACCATTTCAAAATCTAATTTTTTCATTTCCCCTTTTTCAGCTCTTTTTCTGAAAAAGTCTGCTAATATGTTAATCTGTTTCTTAAAAATTTGTGAAAGAAAATTAACATCATCATTCTCTAATAAATCTTTTTCACGAAAAATAATAGATGCAAACTCATCATCTTTTCTATAGTTTTCCTTGAAATTATTACCTAAATAAATCATTGCTTCTCTTAGTGTCATTTCATCTTTTATCCCTTTTAGTGTTTCATACAAATGCTTGTCTAAAGTTTCATTACCTTCCTTAAACAGACTTTTTAGTATTTGCATTTTACCATTAGGAAAATAGTAATAAATTAGTCCATCAGCCATACCTATACTTTTAGTAATAGATCGAACAGATGTACTATAATAACCATTTTGTGCAAACAATTTTTTAGATGTTTTAAGCAATTGTTGTTTTCTTTCAATAGCTTGCAATTCTCTACTGGTCATTTTTTTTCTACTATTCATATTCTCCTCCATTTTATTCATCGAGCGTTCAATAAAGTTATTGTAATCCTAAATATTACTACCGTCAACATATTTTTACTTTACTTAAAAATAAAACTTTTGCTTTAATTTTAATGCGGCAGCTCATTTCATTTAAAGTTAATTAGCATAATTGTTACTTTTAAGATAACTTTTTGTATCGAAAAGCCACACTCAAGCATTTTTTTCACTTCTCTAAATATACTTTTTCTTATCTTATCGGAATATAATATTATGAACTTCAATTTGGCAAGCAAATCTGCAAATTATTAATACTACTTAATTTCTCTATGGAAAAATTTTTATACCAAAATATAGCTATATCAATTCTTATATGGATTACTTGCCGAATTCAAGATAAACTCATTTCAATGTTCTCCAAAAATCTTTTTAATTACGCTCATTTTCTTATCCTCTAAAAAATACTTTAGTACATTTTACCTTATTATTACTTTTAAGTCCTGTTAATATTTTTAATTAAAGCTGCATATAAGTTTTTTTAAACTCTCTCGAACACCTTTTTTAGATCGAAAATAGAAAGTTTCTATATAATAAAAAAGCCTTCTGTTCCAATTGAAACAGAAGGAAAAAATTACAGTACCACCTCTAACTTAGAGAATATAAAAAGTAAATTTACAAAATAACATATTTATGAATCAATGCTAAATCCAAAATTTCATTTAATTTTTTACAACATATTCAAATATTTGATTCTTTAACTTTTCTATATCTGGTACATAGCTCTTTAATAATTTTACATTTCCTTCAATCATATATTCTCCAAGAAAAGCAGGAATCAAGATACTCTCTCCCTTTTCTATACTTTCAGTTCCATTATCATATTTAATTTTTCCTTTACCTTCTACACACGTAAATACATAGAATCTTTCGTTATCGCTATTCTCTGAAAAAGATTCATTCACATCATATAATTCTAATGAAAACTTATCACAGGCACAATAATATATTTTGTTGTACCCATTCATCTCAACTTTAATTCCCATACTTCTGGTACCTTTTAGATTTAAATTGACCACATCTAGTGCTTTTTCAACATGAAGTTCTCTTCCTCTGTTATAATCGTATACTCTATAGGTAGTATCACTATTCTGCTGTATTTCTGCTATAATTACTCCTTCACCAATAGCATGAATTAGACCACTTTTAACAAAATACACATCTCCTTTTTTAACAGGGATTTTATTCATATACATTTCTAATTTTCCATCTTCTATAGCCTTTTTAAACTGCTCCTTAGTGCATCCTTCCTTTGTTCCAACTACAAGATTAGCACCCTGAAAAGCTTCTACAACATACCATACCTCAGTTTTTCCCATTTCTCCTTCTGTTTCCATTGCATATCTATCCTCCGGATGAACTTGAACAGATAACTTATCCTTTGCATTTATAAGTTTTATTAAGAGTGGAAATGTTTCTTTGACTATTTTTGTACCAATTAGTTTTGAACCCGTAAGCTCAATTAACTCATCTAACTTTTTACCTTTAAACTTTCCATTTTTAACTACAGATGTACCATGTGAATGGCATGCCACATCCCAACTTTCCCCTATACTTCCTTTTGGCAGATTATCTCTAAATAATTCTAAGTCTCTACCTCCCCATATTTTATCAAAATAAATATTTTCAAACTTTATAGGATACATTAATTTTTCTCCTTTCATATATATAATCTACTTTACACATTACAACTAAAGTTTATGTAGACTTTATCAAATAGTTGCACTTACCTTAATTTCTAGTAATTTAAGTTTACCTTTATTTGCTTTCGGTAATGGCAACTGCTGCTGCACCAATTATTCCTGATTTTGTTTTTAGTGATGCTTGAACAATCTCACAGCTTTCATTTAAAACCTTAAAGCATCTTTCTTTTACTACTTTCCTAACTTTATCAAATAGCATATCACCAGCCATAGCTACTCCTCCACCAATAATAACCTTTTGTGGATCAAAGGCAGTTATAGCATTAGCAATGCCTATTCCAAGATACCCTAAAGCTTTATTAACAACTTCAAGGGACATTTTATCTCCTAAACTAGCTTCCTTAAAAACTTCATATGAAGTAATCTTCTTGTAATTATTTAATGAACTTTCTATACCATGTGCCAAATTCTTATTAGCTTCTCTAGCAATTGCTGTGCCTGATGCAAGTACTTCCAAACATCCAAAATTGCCACAGTTACATCTTGGTCCATCTGGTAGAATAGTAACATGTCCTAACTCTAATGCATTGCAAGTAGCACCTCTATATATTTTTCCATCTATAATAGCTCCTGCACCAATGCCTGTACTAACTGTAATATATACCATATTTCTTGTTTCTTTACCTGCACCAAACAAATACTCTCCTATAGCTGCAGCATTTGCATCATTTTCCAAATAAGTCTTTATTTTAAATCTATCTTCTATATACTTAACGATATCAACATTTTTTAAAGGCAAATTAGGAGGATCTAAAATAATTCCTTTATCCGAATCTAATGGACCTGGTGAACCTATTCCTATTGCTTTAATTTCATCAGAATTCTTTTTACTATCTTCTAATACTTTTTCTATTACTAAAAACATTCTTTTTAAAACTTCCTGTTCTCCTTCTTGAGCATTAGTCGGAATAGTGTTTTCATTTATTATATTTCCTTCTAAATCAGTAAGAGCGCAAGCAATTTTGGTTCCTCCTAAATCTACAGCTATTACATACTTTTTTTTCATATATATCCACTCCAATTTAAAATATATTCATAAATATAAAAATCTTTAATCTACAATGACAGCATAGAACATTATTTTTTCAACCACTTTTATAATAATTTATACTTTTCTTATATTTCTTTACCTAGAAGCTTGGTTAAAATATTATTTTGTTTAGATTTATCTCATAATATATACATAAGACTTCCGCTTATTTTTTAAGCGAAAGTCTTATCTAATTTTAACTCACAAACTGTTATAAAACTATACAATATTACTAATTAACTTAAAATCCATTGTTCTTCGATACTTCTCTTATCCAATATCCACTCTTTTTAATAATTCTCTTTTGAGTTTTTAGGTCTAACTGTATGAAACCATATCTATTTTTATAAGCATTACTCCATGACCAGTTATCTATAAATGTCCACATATGATAGCCTTTTACATTACAGCCTTCCTCAATAGATTTATGAAGCCATATTAAATGATCTCTTATAAAATTTATTCTATAATCATCTTCTATTCTACCGTTCTCTATAAATCTCTCTTCATTCTGTACTCCCATACCATTTTCTGATATATATGATTCAATATTCCCATAATTTTCCCTTAAATTTATTGCTATATCATATATACCTTTTTCATAAATTTCCCATCCTCTATACACGTTCATCTTTCTACCTGGCATCTCATAGTTATCAAAGAAATTATCAGGCATGAGGGGTGCTTCTGGATTTGGCATACAAGCTTTAGCCTTTACTCTTCTTGGCTGATAATAGTTAACTCCTAAAAAATCTATGGTATTGCTCGATAGCAAACTCTTATCTTTCTCTTCTACAACTGGCATTAAACCTTCTCTTTTAATTATTTCAACTAACTCTTTAGGATATTCTCCCTTTACTGCTGGATCTAAGAAGCTTCTATTAAAGAATAAATCTGCTATATTTGCTGCTTTTAAATCTGCTGGATTGCTGCTTCTTGGATAAGAAGGAGTTAAGTTCAATACTATACCTATTTTTGCATCTTTAATACTTAAACTTCTAAATGCTTCTATAGCTTTAGCACTAGCTATCATAGTATTATAAGCAACTTGAACTGCTCTATTAAAATCTACTACGTTAGGATAATGAAAATCATATAAATATCCACCTTCTACAGGTACTATAGGCTCATTAAAAGTTAGCCATCTTTTAACTTTATGTCCAAATAACTCAAAACATACTTTTGCATACTCAACATAAGCATTAACTACTTCTCTGCTTTCCCATCCGCCCTTTTCTTGCAGTTCTAAGGGCATATCAAAGTGAAACAAATTTATAAAAGGTTCTATATTATTTTCTAATAACTCATCTATTACATCGTTATAGAATTTTACGGCTTTTTCATTGACTTGTCCAATTCCCCCAGGAATCAACCTTGCCCATGAAATAGAAAATCTAAAACTATTATGTCCTATCTCCTTCATAAGTTTTATGTCTTCTTTATATTTATGGTAAAAATTCGAAGCAATTTCTGGTCCTACTCCATCAAAAAATCTGTTTGGCTCTTTTTCATACCAATAGTCCCATATATTTAAACCCTTTCCATCTTCTCTTGCAGCACCTTCCATTTGAGTTGCAGAGGCTGCACTTCCCCACCAAAATCCTTCTGGGAATTTATATTTAGCAGTCATTTTATATCCTCCTATTTTAATCTGTATAATTCGACTATTTCTCTTGCCAAATCCCTAACTGTCATTGCTGTCATAAGATGATCCTGTGCATGAACTAATAATATATTAACAGGATTTGATTCTCCATTTGCCTCTCCCTGTATTAACTTAGTTTGAAATTTGTGAGCTTTTCCTAGTTCTGTTGTTGCTTCTTTAAGCAAATCTTCAGCCCTTTCAAAATTTCCTTTCTTGGCTTCTTGTATTGCTTCCATTGCATTAGATCTTCCATTACCTGCAAATAATATTAGTTCAAATGCTATATTATTTATATCATCCATAATTTATTTCCTCCATTATCATTTATCAACAATTTAATATATAATCTATCATAAATCAATTGGTATGTTATTCATTAACTACACTATCTTTATCAGTAATTTCAGCTTCTTTTTCTGATTTATGATATTGTCTATCAAGCATTATTATAAACGGCGTCCATATTATAAACACTATTAACAGGTTCACAAGCTGTAATATTCCTCCTGCTATAGAACCAGTTGCTAGCATTCCGCTAAAGAATATTGGTACTGTCCATGGCACGTCAACTCCTATTGGTACAGGAACAATGCCAATTGACATTACAAAATATGTGAATGCTGTTACAACCATTGGTGCTAAAATCCAAGGTATTAGTATCATTGGATTTAAAACTATTGGTAATCCAAATATTACTGGCTCATTTACATTAAATATACCCGCTGGTCCTGCTAATTTACTTAGTTCCTTTAGCTGTTTGCTTTTTGCAAATATTATTATTCCAATGATTACTGCTAAAGTCATACCCGTTCCACCCATTCCAACAGTAAATGTATCCATAAACTGCTTGTTAACAATATGTGGTAAATGTTTTGCTCCCGCTTGGTATGCCTGAAAATTTTCAAGTGATAATGCTCTCCAAATTGGATCTAAAACTGAGTTTACAATTATTTGTCCATGTAACCCAAAGAACCAAAATAACTGTATAAAGAAAATTGCAATTAGGCTAGCAACTAAACCCGATCCTAAAGTCATTAATGGAACTTGTATTATTTTATATATAAAATCATGTATGTTGTTCCAAGGAGTAAATGTAAATAATATTCTTACCATAAGAAAGAAAGTTAATGTTATAAACGCAGGAATAAGTGAACTAAAGGACTTAGAAACTGCTTCTGGAACTCCTGCCGGCATCTTGATTGTCCAATTTTTTTGTATTATTGTTCTATAAATTTCTATTGCTATAAATGATGCTATTATTCCAACAAACATTCCCTTAGCTCCGAGTCTATCAAGTGGAATAACTCCATCTACTACATCCTTTGCTGTTTTTCCAAACTGAAATGTTGTAGGTGTTAACACTACAAATGAAGCAACAGCTACTGCCGCACCATAAACACTCTCCACCTTATATTGCTTACTTAAACTATACCCAATACCAAATACTACAAACAATGTCATTATTGACATTGTGGAATTGGATGCTGCACCTAATAAGTTCTTTAGCTGATTTAAACCAGCAGTACCTAAAACCTTATCTAAATATGGCAAATTAGATATAACTACAAATATTGAACCAAATATGATTAAAGGCAAACTCAACATAAATCCTTCTCTTAAAGCAGCTAAGTATTTATTATTGTTTAGTTTATCTGCTATAGGCATAAGATGTCTATCAAGAAAATTCATTATATTATCCATAAATTAATACCTCTTCTTTCTTTAGTTATTTTGTATTATTTTTTATCATAGAAATTGCTGTGTTTAAAATAGCGTTTCCATCGCATCTTCCATAATCCATAGGTTTAATAACATCAACTTTTATTCCAACTTCATTGGCCTTTGGTTCTAATTTTCCTTTCAAAAATCTCATTTGTGGTCCTATTAATAAAACATCTGCCTTTTTCATTTCTTCCTCAACTATATCCTGAGAAACTGCCCAGATCTTACAATCTATGCCTTTTTGCTTTGCTGCTTCCTCCATCTTCTTTACTACTAAACTTGTTGACATTCCTGATGCACATGCTAATAAAATATTCATAAGTAATTCCTCCTAAAAATTTAATTTTTACTTTAGTTTTTTTATTTCTGTTTGTTACACTTATTTATATAGCAATACTCATGCCAAACTTTTTTATATTTAATGAATTATAATATCTTTTTGATAACCTTTCCACCATTTGTACTACTCACATAGCTATTTAAGCTAATTTAAATATTTTTATAACCTAAAAAATTTTATAATTTTTATAAAAAATGTAGGATAACTAATATTATTTATCCTACATAAATTCGTGTTTTTTATACACATTATATATTTTTTATACACATTGCATATTTTTTATACACATTCTACTGTTTAGTAACACTTTATATAATTCATCTTATACACATAAATAAATACATAGAAAGTTAACTAATTCTATACTTATCTATATAGCTAAATACTTAAAATAATCATAAGCATATAACATAATTCATCCTGTGAAAACTGTATGTTATAATGACTTTCTATTGATATCAATGCTTCTTTTAAACTAGTATATTCTTTTATATATGTATTTTTTATTTCTTCTCTTCTCGAACACACTGAAGTTGGTTCTTTATTTATCATTCTCACCACTGCACATGCTAAATGCAGTATAAACCCAGATACTATATATATATCTAAATTTGTAGTAATGTTTCTCCTAATAGTATCTATAAGGTTTACACATAAAGGTTTAAAATCACTTATGTTTAATTCTTTTACCTCTTTCTCTAAACTTTCAAAAATATCCTTATAAATATCCTCTGGAATCTTTATTCTTTCAACTATATTCTTAATTCTAGTATAGCTGCTATCTAAAAATAATTCCGAAGTAGGAATAAATGGTATATCATAAATATTAGGATTCACTGTTCCTACTATTGCAATTATCTTCTTACCTTTAGATAAAACATTTATAGTGTTATACATTTCTTTCTTGTCACCAGCTGATATGGCGATAACTTCTATATCCTTATTGCTTAAATTTACTTTTTCTTCTATCATATTTTTTAATTTAATAGCACTACCTTCGCCTGTAATACAGTTTGTTATTATTATGTTATCTTTGCTAGGCATATAAGTTTGAGTTAAACTAGTGTTATACTTATTCAAGAAACTTATTGAATATTTTACTTCCTCATATATTTGATGTATGTTATTAATTGTCTGTGCTTTTCTTAAACACTCAATAACTAAAAGAGTAGATACCATATCTATAACTCTTATTTCTATACCTGTTTCCTCAGTTATTAATTCTCCAAACATTCCTAATGATCCCATATCCACTAGAAGCATTACTCCTGCCCCTTGATGGTTTTCAACTATTAAATCTTTCAGTTCCCTATATGCTATTTCAGATTTTTTATCAAGGTTCATATCATAAGCATAAATATTATCTCCACCAACTAATTTGTTAGCCACTTCCGCCATTGAGGATGCAGTATTTTTCCCATGCATTGCCACAACAATAATTGGTTTACTTCTTTCTGCAGCTTCATCTATATCATCTATACATAAAAACATAGCCATAAAACCTACTTCATCAGCAGGGATTTTAATATTAAATTCTTCTTCCAATTTATTAGCTATAATTAAAGCCAAACCATACTCTTCTCCATGTTTTTGTATTATCTCTTCTAAATTATAGTTTACTATTTTCTTATGTTTTAATATTCTCTCAATACTAGAACTTATATGAAGGCATAAGCCATAAAATACTTTAGCTTGGAAAATTCTTTTTAACTGTTCAGAAGCAGTTTTTAAAAAATCTTCTACTATAGTGATAATATTATTATCTACAATTTTAGATAGTTCTTTCTTATTTACTGATTGCTCAAACTTTCTTATATATTTATTAAAATAGTTCTTTATATCAAAAGACATTATAAAATCTATATCCTCTTCTTCAACTCCACGCTCTTTAAGTTCCTGAATTCTCTTTTCAATACTCTCATAAAAATTATTTGGCAGTAAATCATAATTAGACTCAACATGAAGTTTTGTACCCTTAGAATTAAAACTAAGCTTCATATCATCTCTTATAATTTCATCTACCTTTTGAGAATATTGCTTATACATAACCAATCCATGTCTCACATTACTGGAAAAATCCGTACTATGTACTTCTATATTCTTTTCACCTTTAGATACATATTTTAAAAATGCATTTGCACATCCCAACTGAATGTCACTTTTTAACTGACCAATGTTTCCAGTACAATTGTAAAGTAATAAAGCTCTTATTGCATCTGCGGATACTGTTATTTCTTTACCTATTCTTGTAGATTCAGTTTTGAAGAATCCACCAATAAGTTCAAATCTTTCATTTAATGTTCTCTCCTTTAAGGAAGGTATATTAATTGTAATGGGAATTCTTCTTGTAAATGTGGATAAAAGAGTACTATCTGCATCCTCAGTAGTAGCACAAATTATAAGTACTTTGCTACTTTTCTTTTTATCTATATCTCCTAAAGGTGTATACACCCCTTTATCTATAAGCATAAATAACATTTCCTGTCCTTCAGGCGGTAGTCTATGAATTTCATCTAAAAATAAAATTCCATCATTAGCTTTATCTACAAGTCCTAACCTATCTCTATCAGCTCCAGTAAAGGCTCCTTTTTTACATCCAAAAAGATGAGCTAGAAGCAACTGTGAATTATTTGCATAATCTGAACAATTAAACGCAACAAAAGGTGCTCCTTGTGGGAAAACTGACTTTTCTATAGTAAACTTATACATTAATTCTGCAAACATTGTTTTTCCAACACCAGTAGGTCCTAAAAGCAATGTATGAAGTCCATTAGGAGGATATAATATAGCTGCTTTGGCCTGTTGAATACATTTTTTTAAGCTTCCATTTCTTCCAATAAGGGTTTCAAAACTCCCTTGAACCTTCATGGATTTTTGCATTTCATCAGTTACAGCTACTGCATAAATAATAGGTTTACCCTTTATTTTATACACTTTTCCTGAATTACAAAGCTTATTCAAAATAGTACTAACATTTGTCCTTTGAAGAGATAATGCATCTGTAATTTCCTTAGTAGTACATCCAATAACCTTACTTTTACCTTCTAATCTTTGTTTAGTACATTTATCATTTAAATAATCAAAAATTATATCCTCAGATTTTTTCATAATATCACCTACTAAATTTAAATATTTATAGTCTCATCTTCCCATTATTATATCTTAATATATCAAAAAGTTACACCTTCAAAACAAAAATTGTATCTTTTAATAAATTATATATGATTCTTCTTCCAATAAATTGAGACTCTTTAGCTATTTCTGATGCCATATACTTTATATCTGAATTATTTGTTATAATGATTAATTCATTGAAAAACATAAAGCCAGTTAGAATAATTTTTAAAACTATTCTAACTGGCTTTTAATAAAGATATAGAGAACGTACATAGATTTATATAAACAAGTTAACGTTAGAATCTTCTGCTTCCCCTAAATAGTACCCTACTCCACCTATTTTAACACCATCTATTAGCTCTTCCTGTTTAAGTCCCATTACATCCATACTCATCTGACATGCAACTATTTCTATTCCACTATCAATAGCTGATTTAATTAGTTCATCCAGTGATGAAACATTTTTGTTCTTCATTACCATTTGCATCATTTTTGTACCCATTCCAAGCATATTCATCTTAGAAAGTTTTAATCTTTTAGCTCCTCTAGGCATCATAAATCCAAACATACTATCCATAAATCCCTTTGAAACACTAACCTTTTCATGCTTTCTTAAAATGTTTAGTCCCCAGAAGGTAAAAAACATTGTAACCTTTTTACCCATAGCAGCTGCTCCATTTGCTATTATAAAGGATGCTAAAGCTTTATCTAAATCTCCACTAAATACAACTAATGTTTTATTATCCTTCTGTTGAGTAGTGCAAGCATTTACAGAACCATTATTTTGAGTTACCTTACTTTTATTACCTTTTCTTATAAATGCTATTATGTTACCTTTATCTTTTTCTCTAGAAACCAGCTCATTATCAGTTCTTTCACACCAAGATTTTATATCCACATAAAATCCTTGATCTGATGCTGTAACCTTTAATACTTCTCCTTCTTTCATGTTCTGTATATCCGCATTAACACGCATTAGAGGTCCCGGACAACATAATCCGCAAGCATCAAGATTTTTGTCAAAGTATCCCTTTTTATATGCCTCGTCAACTTCTTTATATTCATTTAAATTACTTTCTAAACTTACACTAGCTTCTCTTCCCCTTAAATCCATAAAACCATCTTCACCTTTCTTATTCATTACAACATCTCTTGGTTTAAACTTACTCATAGTATAAGTTTTATATCCACCTGTTAGATTCTTTACCTTAAATCCATTTGCCTTTAAAATTCTTGAAACTATATATCCTCTAAGTCCTACCTGACAATAAATTAGTATTTCTTTATTCTTATCTAACTCATTCATTCTAGCTCTTATATCAACTGAAGATATATTTATAGATCCTTCTATATTGCCATTACTATATTCTAATTCAGTTCTTACATCTACAAGCTGTGTTTTATCTTTATCTCTATTATCTATATCCTCTGGAAATATTACTTCAGACTTACCACTTAAAACATTTTCTGCAATAAATCCAGCCATATTTACAGGATCTTTAGCTGAAGAATAAGGTGGAGCGTATGCAAGTTCCAGTTCTTCTAAATCATAAATTGTACCCTGCAGCCTCATAGTAACTGCTATATCGTCAATTCTCTTATCTACTCCAACATATCCAAAAGCTTGCGCTCCTAATATTTTTCCTTCATTATTAAAAATAAGCTTTATTGTCATTGGTGCTGCCCCTGGATAGTAACCAGCACTTGAATTAGGATGAAGATAAATAACTTTATATGGTATGTTCTTTGATTTTAATGTTCTCTCGTTGTTTCCTGTACTTGAGCCAGTAAGTCCAAATACTTTAATAATTGCTGTTCCCATAGTTCCTTTATAAATTGAATTTAAACCACATATATTATCTGCTGCAATTCTTCCCTGTTTATTCGCTGGCCCAGCAAGTGCAATAGCAGTTTTGCTTCCATTTACAAAATCAACTATTTCAATAGCATCTCCTACAGCATATACTCCTTCTATATTAGTTTCCATTTTATTATTTACTATTATGTGACCTTTAGGTCCAAATTCTATTCCTGACTCTTTTAAAAATTCTGTATCTGGTTTTACTCCTGCAGCAAATATAACCATATCTGCATATAAAGCTTTTCCACTGTTTAAAATTACGTTTAATCCAGTTCCTTCTTCTTTAAATTCTTTAACTCCATCATTTAGTACAATTCCTACACCATTATCCTCTAATTCCTTCTCTGCAAAGGTTACCATTTCTGAATCAAAAGGTGCTAATATATGTGGTGCTGCTTCAACTAAAGCTACATTTAAACCTCTTTCTTTAAGGTTTTCTGCCATTTCAACCCCTATATATCCTCCACCAATAACAACTGCATTTTCTATATTTCCCTTATCAACATAAGCTTTTATTCTATCAGTATCTGGTATATTTCTTAGTGTAAATATCTTATCACTTTGTATACCAGGGATAGGAGGTTTAATAGGGGATGCTCCAGGTGATAAAATTAAATGATCATAGTTTTCTTCATACTTGCCTTTATCTTTACTATTAACCTTTACTTTTTTATTTTTAGTATCTACTGTTATCACTTCACTATTTACTCTAACATCAATATTAAAGCTTGCTTTCATAGCCTCAGGAGTTTGTACTAACAGTTTTTCCCTTTTCTGTATAGTTTCTCCTGTATAATAAGGTAATCCACAGTTTGCAAAAGATATATATTCACCTTTTTCAAATAATACTATTTCTGCATTTTCATCAAGTCTTCTAAGTCTTGCAGCTGCCGATGCTCCTCCAGCTACTCCACCAACTATTAGTATTTTCTTCATATACATTTCCTCCTAATACAAAAATTATATTAATCTATTTTTCTCCATTTAAAAGCACACTTATTAAATCAGATACTTTTTCATCACAAACAGTGTAATATATTTCAAGACCATTTCTTCTCCCTTCAATTATCCCAGCCGTTCTAAGTTTTTGTAGATGTTGAGAAACAGTTGACTGAGGAGTATTTAAACAATTTTGCATATGACTAACATTACGTTCCCCATTATCTAAAAGACCTTTCACTATACAGATTCTTACTGGATGTGCTAATACTTTAAGCATGTCAGCAGTTTCACTATATTTATTAAAATCCTTCTCCATGATTTTTCCCTCCCCGTCAAAAATTATGTTTTGTCTTTACATTTGTATATATTAATATAACGATTTATAAAGTAAAATTTTTTATATTTAACTAATATTATATTTAGGTAAGATAGATTATATTAACCTATCCTACCCTAACTTCTATTTTATAGTATTTTATTTAAAGTTTCATAAGTGTAATCTACAATTTCAGCACAACTAACACCATTTTTCTTTAAATCTCTACAAAGCTCTGTTCCATATTTTTCTTTTATATTTATCATTAGATCTTTTGCATAACCTCTAGCTTCATTAGCTTCAGCATTACTTTCTCTTCCCTTTAAAAATCCTATTACTGCTGTTGCTCCTCCTATAGCTCCACATAAACTTCCTATAGTATATCCAGCTCCCATACTACTTCCAATGCTTACTGGTATATTAGTGTTATGTTCCTCATTATATTTTTTTATTATAGCTTCACCACATGTAAATCCTTGCTTATGATATTCTGATGCTTTTGTCATATTAACAACTCCTTCTTATATTAAAACATTATTAGACATTTTCATATTATCACTTTTCTGATAATCCTGTACACTAGTAATTTCACTAGCTGCATTTTATTTCTAGTTAAGAATATATAATTTAACATTATTTTTTAATATAATCTTCGGTATTAATTTAAATATTTATATGCAATCCTTATATTTATATATTACGATATAATGATGTAAAAAGCAATAGTTTTTTTTACTTCTAATTAAACTTTTAATACTAAACATGAATGCGCTTGTAATCATCTATCCTTAGGCATCTTCAAAAAAATAACAAGTTTACATACCATTTCATTTTTTGTAATAATGGATTGTTTTTGTTTATTCAACTTTTCCAAGTATACAACTTATAATTAGTATTATAAATATTTTTAAAGCTACTATAGGCGAAGGGAAAATCAAAAAAATCCAAATCTATAAGCGAAAAAAGCAATTTGATATAATAAAAAGAATGTATTTGTGCTAAGATTAAATTAAAAATTTAAGATGAATCAACCTAGGAGGTTATTATGACAATAGAAAATATGATTAAATGCTGTGATAATTTAACCCCAACAGAAATTCAATTAGCACAATACATTCTGCAAAATAAAAATCAAATTAAAAAATTATCTATCCAAGAACTTTCTGAGGAAACCTTTATATCAAAATCTGGAATTCATAGGTTTTGTAAAAAAATAGGAATTAACGGATTTAATGATCTTAAGGTAAAGCTTGCTCAAGACATTGTGGAAGAAAGTAAAGTTGATAATCAAATTGATGTTAATTTTCCGTTTAATTCTAATGATACTCAAAAAATAATAGCTCAAAAGCTGTTAAAATTATATGAAGCATCAATAGCTGATACTTATAATTCTATTGATTTAGAGGTGTTAAATAAATCTGCTAAACTACTAAAGAATGCAGATATTATAGATATATATACACATGCACATAATATTAATGTTGCTGAAAATTTTCAAGATAAGATGCGTACAATTGGAAGATTGGTTAATTGTCCAAAATCATTTTATGATCAACGTTGTACTGCAACGGCATCTAAAAAGAATCATGTATCCATTATTTTATCATATTCAGGAAGGGCAACTTTTTTACCTTCTATTGTAGAAATATTACATAAAAAGTGTATAGAAATAATTTGGATAGGTAGACTTGGAAAGAGTGTTGAATCAAATCATATAAAGCATAATTTATATATAAGTAATAGAGAGAATTTAAGAAATAGAATATCTCAGTTTTCATCGCATATTGCAATGCAGTACATGTTGGATTTAATTTTTAGCTGCATTTTTAAAATAGATTATGAAAAAAATATACATTATATTAAAGAAGTTGAAAATATTGTTGATGATAGAAATATTAACGAATAGGAAAAATACTATTTTTATTACATTATTATAAAAGCTCATTAGAAAAAATTTCTGATGGGCTTTTTTCAATTTGGAATGCGAAAATTAATTAAAAGTTTCAAAAAGTTTCAATATAATGTATCGATTAATGATAATTTTAAAAAAAAATATCAGAATAACTTACATCCATTGATTTAAGTAGTTGTAGAGAATATATTATAACCATAAAAATGTTCTTCTACTTAAAATTTAAGAAATTAAAAAATTATATAAGTAAATAAATTTATAATATTAGATTGGAGGAGAAATACATGAAAAAACCTATAAAAATTGTAACTATTGGTGGAGGAAGCAGCTATACACCAGAATTAATTGAAGGTTTTATTAAGCGATATGATGAAATGCCAATAAGTGAAATTTGGTTAGTTGATATTGAAGATGGAAAGGAAAAGTTGGATATAATCGGAAGACTAGCTCAACGTATGTGGGATGCTACACCATATGATGTAAAAGTGATTACAACCTTAAATAGAAAGGAAGCATTAAAAGGTGCTGATTTTGTAACAACGCAGTTTAGAGTTGGTTTACTAGATGCACGGATTAAGGATGAAAGGATACCCTCATTACATGGAATGTTAGGACAAGAAACTAATGGCGCAGGTGGGATGTTTAAAGCATTCAGGACAATTCCAATAATAAAAGAAATTGTTGAAGATATGAAAGTATTATGTCCAAATGCATGGCTAATTAATTTTACTAATCCTAGTGGAATTATTACAGAAGCAGTAATTAAACATTTTGAATGGAAAAAGTGTATTGGATTGTGTAATGTTCCTGTGATCGCAATGATGAATGAACCAAAAATTATTAAAAAACAGACTTCAGAGTTAAATTATCAATTTGCAGGACTAAATCATTTCCATTGGCATAAAGTATTTGATGAAAATGAAAAAGATATAACTGGTCAGTTAATTGAGCATATTAATGAAAAAGGTGGTGGAACACCAGTTAACATTTATCAAGCTGAATTTTCATTAGAATTATTACATTCTATGGGTTTGCTTCCTTGTGGATATCATCGTTATTACTACTCAGAAAAAGAGATGTTAGAGCACAGCATAGAAGAATTCAAAAAAGGTGGAACCCGTGCAGAACAAATGAAAGAAGTAGAAGCTTCTCTCTTTGAAATATATAAAAATCCAAACTTAAATAAAAAGCCTGAAGAACTTCAAAAACGTGGGGGAGCATATTATAGTGATGCAGCTTGTGAATGCATAAGTGCAATATATAATAATAAGGGAATTCGTATGGTGGTAAGTACACAAAATAATGGAGCTATACCTTGTCTTAGTCCAGATTCTATTGTTGAGGTTTCATGCATAATTTCTGCTAAAGGGGCTGAACCAATTGTATGGGGTAATATGGGACCGTTTGAAAAAGGGCAGCTTCAGATTATGAAAGCAATGGAAGAATGTACAATAAACGCTGCATTATCAGGTGATTACGGAACAGCGTTACAAGCATTTACAATAAACCCATTAGTTCAAAGTGGGCGTGAAGCAAGGCAAATATTAGATGAATTATTGGTTGCACATGAAAAGTATCTTCCTCAATTTAAAGGAAAGATAACAGAATTAAAGAAGCAAGGGATAGCATCAAAAGATCCTGTGGTAGTAGATTTAATGAAAAATGGACATTAAAAGACTTATGTAAATAAGCATAATGACTAAGTTATCAAGGAGGAAAGAGAAATAGGTATTGGCTTTACTTTGAGCAATTTTATTTTATTATTATTGACATATGTCGGATATAAGTTTATTATATATATAAAGAGCATATGACAATAACTTATAATATGTTAAATAATTTAGAAGGAAGGTATTTATACATGAAAATTGCATTGCCATCTCGTGGAAATAAAATTGATGATCATTTTGGTCACTGTGAATATTTTACGGTTTTTACAGTTGATACAGCTGCTAAAAAAGTAGTTGATTCACAAGTTGTTCCTTCACCAGCAGGCTGTGGCTGTAAATCAAATATTGCACAAACTCTTGCATCAATGGGTGTTACACTTATGCTTGCAGGTAATATGGGAGAAGGTGCAGTAAGAGTACTAAAGAATTCTGGCATTAATGTAGTACGTGGATGTTCAGGTGACATAAATGCAGTAGCTAATAGCTGGCTTCAAGGTTCACTTGTAGATTCTGGTGACTGCTGCCATGAGCATGAACATGGATGTCATAGTTAATTTCTATTTAACATATACCCATTAAAAAGCCAGTTAGAATAGTTTTTAAAATTATTCTAACTGGCTTTATTAATTGCCTAGATATGAAAAATCCACTTTGTTACTACAACACATCTATTTTATCCGATGCTAAGAACTCTGTTTATTGGATTTTATATATTCATACATAATTTCTGCGGCACTGCCAACAATCTCTACACAGGGACGTTTTTTATAATATTCCTTTGTTCTTTCTTCAGGTATGTAGCTTTCACTTTGAACAGATAGTCTTAAAAGTTCTCTACAAATTAATGAGCCGTTATTTTCTTTAAATTTCTCAGCAAGCTGTTGAATACGCTTATAATGTTCCACTTTTGACAATCTATCCTTTGGATCAACATAACCATACTTCATACCAGCCACCATAAACATGCCACTTGCTGCTCCACAAACCTCTCTCAGCCTACCCATACCTCCGCCAAAGGAAGATGATATTTTAAGAGCTGTTTCAAAATCCATTCCACATTCTTCACAAAAAGCTGCAAATACAGACTGTGAGCAATTATACCCTTGCTTAAACAATTCCAACGCACGCTCCTTAAAGCTGTTAATCTCACTGTATTTACTACTGCATATATTATGATTATACTTACAATTTTCGCTCATTTTTTGTAACTCCTTTTACTTCATATTATTAATTATGCTTTATAGAAGTACTTCTATTTCAATACACCTTTATCTTCATTTCTTACAAAATTTCTATTACAATCATGTCTGCAACATCTTGGACCACCACAAAACTTTTCAAATCCATTACAAAGTTTATAATCTCCTCCCTCAATTCTTAGCCCCCTGCCATTTACTAGTGATTCTGCAAGTTTTCTTCTCGCATCATTATATATACCTTGAACTGTGGTACGTGCAATATTCATTTGATTAGCACATTCTTCCTGAGTAAACCCTTCCAAATCAATTAGTCGTATGGTTTCATATTCATCAACAGTCATAGTTATAAAATCATCTTCATCAACAGGAACATTAAGTGGCCCATATATATCTCTTTGTGGTAAGCAACATACTCTTCTGCATTTTCTTGGTCTAGGCATAAAACATTCACCTCATTTACAACAAAGTCAGCACTTCATTTAGTTATTGACATATATCGTTTTGATTTTATTTTACTCTTTTTATGATATATGTCAAATAAAGATCTACCATATATAAACAAGTTCGTCTATGGAAATGAAAAACGAATAACCTATATTTTATTAAAGTACCACTTAAAATAAGATATAGGTTATTGTTTTTAGTATAAAAACTTTGATATTTAATTTTAATATACTACTCTATACAATAAAAAAGTTATATATCAATTTTTAATTATTTAAGAAATCCTTTTAATATAGTATCTTCCGCTTCTTTTTCTGAAAGTCCTAAAGACATAAGCTTTATAAGCTGATCATTGGCAATTTTTCCTATGGCAGCTTCATGTATAAGTTGTGAGTCTGAATGAAATGCTGATATTTTAGGTATAGCTTCTACTTTAGCTTTATCCATTATTATGGAATCACATTGTATATGACCCCTGCATCTTTCATGTCCAGACATATTTAAATAAAATATTTGTTTTGATTCATCTCGTGCTACAGAACGAGAAATTATTTGTGCCGAAGAATCTACCCCTACCATTTCTACATTTATCTTGGATTCTGCATCTTGATTTTTGTATGTAAGCATTCTTTCTACTACTACTACTCTAGCATTTCTATGAAGTTTTATTTCTGTATCCCTTTTAGTACTATCTACTCCTTTTATTTGGACTAGTTCTAATTCTGCATATCCTCCTTCTTCAACCTCTATTATTGTTTTAGGATTCAGTACTTTTTCACCATTACCATTCCCTTCTCCAAAGTGCTTTTCTACATACTTTATACGAGCACCCTTTCTAACTAAGAATTCATGTACTCCATCATGTTGGGATTTTTTATCACCAGGATTATGTATACCACAGCCTGCTACTATAAGTACATCTGAGCCCTCACCAATATCAAAGCTGTTATAAACAAGATCATTTAAACCTTCTGCTGTTATAATTACCGGTATATGCACACTCTCACCTACTGTTCCAGGTTTCACTATTATATCCATTCCAGGCTTATCTTGTTTTGTTACTATATCTATATTTGCTGTAGTATTTCTTGCAGCCTTTTCTCCATTTTTTCTTATATTATAGGCACCAGCTGGCAATTCATGAAGTCCCGTCATTTCGTCTAACATATTTTTATCTAATGCATCCAACATCTAAAATGTCCTCCCTTTTTCACATGTTTCACCACAGTTACAACTATCATTTTTTATTATTTGAGCAAGTATATTCTCTTTTGAAGTTATTTCTTTAATTTGTCCATCTTTAAGTACAATAACTTCATCTGCTAAATTTAAAATTCTCTCTTGATGAGATATTATAATTATAGTTGTTTCCTTACTTTTATTCATACTTTCAAAAGTTTCAACTAACTTTTTAAAGCTCCATAAATCTATTCCTGCTTCTGGCTCATCAAATAATGCGACTTTAAGATTTCTCGCAAGTATAGTTGCTATTTCTATTCTCTTAAGCTCTCCACCAGAAAGACTTGAATCCACATCTCTATTTATATAGTCTTGAGCACAAAGACCTACATCCAAAAGCAAATTACATATACTTACTTCCTTATCCTCTGCAGCCAAAGTTAACAATTCATTTACTTTTATACCTTTAAACCTTGCTGGTTGTTGAAATGCAAAGCCTAATCCTTGTCTAGCCCTCTCTGTGATATCCAAATCTGTGATATCTTCCCCATCTAATAATATACTTCCAGAAGTAGCTTTATATATTCCCATTATTGTCTTAGCCAGGGATGACTTTCCTCCGCCATTGGGACCAGTTATTGCATATACTTTATTTCTTTCAAACTTCAAGTTTATATTTTGTAAAATATCAATTTTTTTATTATCATTTTCTACTTCTAGGGATAAATTTTTTAATTCTAACATATGTCCAATCCTCCTTGCTACGCTTTTAATTGCAAAATTATTTTGTATTTACATCAAATTAGTATATTGTGCTACTCTTAATAGTTATTATATCATATGCATACTACAGTCCTATATGATATAGAATTTGTATACCCGCTTGTTATACAAATTCTATACCATAAAAAGCATTTTTATGATAATAGCCTATATCTTAAATTACCATGTAAAATAAGATATAGGCTTTACTTCATTTACTATATAATTTTAATTCATAAATATTAGCTACTTTAATTTTTTAATTTGAATATTGTTGTAATTTAGCCTTGAGCGTTTCTTTAGGTTGAAATCCTACTATTTTGTCAACTTCTTTACCATATTTAAAAATTATTAGTGTTGGTACACCTGAAATTCCATATCTTTCAGCTAAATCACCACTTTTATCTACATCCACTTTAAATATTCTAGCTTTTCCCTCCATTTCTGTACTTAATTCTTCTAAAACTGGAGCAACCATCTTACATGGTCCACACCACTCTGCAAAAAAATCCACTAATATTGCTCCATCACTGTTTAAAACGTTATTCTGAAACTCATTACTGTTTATTATTTTAGCCATGATTAATAAACCTCCTATATATCTTTTCCATTTTATTCAACTCAATTTTCGCACATAAAAAATTTTGACCTAATGTTCTTAAACTGCAAAAATTGACTTATTTAATATTTTAATATGAAGAAGAATTTCTTCCACTTATAGTAAATCCTTGTCCAAACCAACTATTTGAATAGTCAATAACTGATCCATTTATATACGCTTCAAGATCTGTACTATAAACAACATTTATACCTTCTGATTTAACAACTACGTCATTATTATTTTCTAACTCATCCAGAGTTACCTGTAATTTTGGACCTCCTCAACCATAACCTGCAAAAACAACTCTCAACATTGAATTTTCAGAATTTTTAGTCTTTTGCAACATTTCATTAAACTTTTCAGCTGCCTGTTTAGTAACCTTAACCATAATAACATCACCTTTCTTTCATTTGAAACTTTTTATTTCAATTAATATTTATATAATTAATTTCTGCCTAGCTTATAATTTTTATAAGTATGAAAATACGGTTGATTAACAAGTATTCACATAAACTTGCATATAACAACATATTTTCAAATTCATCCTTTTATCTTTATATTTATATTTATATATTATGATATTGTAATGTACATGTCAATATGTTTTTTTTTAATGTTTTAAAAAATATTCCCACTTAAGAGACTACCTAAATTTAAAACTATTATTACTTTTTCATTTCATTAAAATATTTACTAGAGATGATTCCTACACTATTTTTAAAATGTTTAATCATATGGCTTTGATCAACAAAACCTACTTCTAATGCTATATCTGTCATTTTCATTTTTCCATCTTTTAAAAGCTCTTTCACCTTCCTTATTCTGATATTATTCTGATAACAATGGGGAGCAAATCCATATTCATTGGAAAAAAGCCTAATTAAATAGTAAGGACTTAAACCTGAAATTTGAGATAGTTGGTTTATTGAAATATTTTCTTTATAATTATCTTCAATATATTCTTTTAATAACTTTATAACTCTTTGTTCATTACCTGTACTTTTTAAGCTATATATTCTATCCAAATAGTTTATATTTAATTGCTCCATAATTTTAAGAAACAAACCTTTACTTTCAGAATCTATATTTTTATCTAAAAGATTACAGCAAAGTTTATTTATTAAGACGTACAAATGTGAATCATCAATTATATTGTGAAAAAATAATTTTCTTGAACTTTTTTCTTTTGTATCTCTTAAAACATTTTTAATACAATCTTTATCAAAACAAATACACATATAATCATGCGTCCTTCTATTTAAAGATTTAAATGAATGAACTTCACCTGTATTAAGAACAAATACTTTACCTTTATCAGCACATAATTGCCTTTTATCTATGGAGTATATTCTTGTCCCCCTATTTATAACTCCTAAACACATACTGCTGTGTGAATGTTTAGGAAACGCTCTTCCTACATTAATACCTTCAATTACATCAATATTATAAAAGTCATTTAAATGACGAAATTTAATTTTTTCCTTATCTATCAAGTATACTCCCCCATATTTTTATTGATTTAAAACAAAAACTTCCAATATAGTAATTATATCAGAAGCTTTACATATAATATAACTTTTTTCTATACCAACGCAGGTATAAATTTAGCAAACAAATATAGGTCACCATTAACAGCTTTAACTTTATGTTGTATGCCTTGTGGTATTACACTGAGTGTTCCAATAGAATAAATTATTTCTTTATCCTCTAAAAAGCATTTTCCTTCACCGTCAATTACCTCATGCAGTTCCCAATTGCCTTCATGAATATGTTGTCCTATTTCACATCCTGATTCAATCTTTACAATATGACAACTAAACTTTCCAGCTGTGTCCTCACCTTTAACAATGTGCTTTAGATACACACCTTTATTAGGATTTTTGTTCCATTCTAACTTTTCAATATTAATTTCCTTGTTTTGGTATATCACCTTACCACCATTAAAAACTTTAACAATACTATCATTTATCATAATTAGCCTCCTTGTATTCCTATGAAGTACCTGAAAGATATTTAAATCTTAAGGTCTCCAAAATGTTTTTTTATTTTTATAATAAATGAATTTAAAAGCTTCGTATTGTACGTTATTGCTATTTCGCAACTAATTTTCGCTAAATTTTATACCTATTTGTATTACATATATGTTTTCTTGATAGCTACAATTCATATTTTTTCAAAGTAGTAGTTTTTAAAGCCATAAAGTTTTCATTATTCTATGTTAAACTTTCTGTATTACACCATCGTCTGCAAAATGCAGCCTTTTTGCTGCACACCACTCTCTGAGATCCGCAATTAGGACAAACTAATTTATCATGCTTATAATTTATTTCATAAATTTCTCCACAGTCCATACACTTGAATTTACAATGATTTGTAGTATAATATCCTCCACTGATTCTTATAGCCTTCCCTTCTGTTAGTGCCATTGCAATCTTTTTTCTAGCACTGTCAATTATATTTTGAAAGGTTTGGCGGGATATTTCCATTTTTTCAGCACATTCTTCTTGATTCAGTTCTTCTATATCCTTAAGCCTCATCGCTTCAAGTTCTTCTACCTTTAAAACTATTTCTTCAGTTTCACATTTAGGTTTTCCCCATGGTACAAAATAATCATCTTTTGGAAAAAACTCAACTTTTCTAAATTTAGTTGGTCTTGGCATTTTCATCCTCCCTGCATTTATTGCATAATCCAATTAGCATTATATCAGCATCAGATACAATTAAATTATTTTCCTTTTCAATTTTACTATTTAATTTCAAATAGTAAAGCTTTAAAGATTTATTATCTATATCTATTATACTATTACATTTAACACATTTAAAATGTATATGCAGGGGTTTTCCACTAAATATTTTCATTTCATAATAATTTGTACCATTTATATTTATTTCTTTTATTATATTTAATTTGCTAAATACTTTCAAACTCCTATAGACTGTAGCAATGCCAACAGAATACTTTTTAACATCCTTACTTATTTCTTCAGCACTTAAATGAATATTAGATTTAATTAAAGTTTTTAGTATATATTCCTTTTGTCTTGTAAACATATATCCGCTATCTTCAATCATTTTTTTTAAAAAAATTAAATCTTTCTCCATTTAATTCTCCTTAATATTAATCTTCACAATGGCCTTCATGCTGATGTTCTGTACAAACACTTCCTGTGGATTTTAAATCTCCCTTTACATACTGCTGCACTAAATCATCACAATTACCGCTTGCTCCAACAACTACTTTTATTCCATTTTCCTTAAACAATTCTTGAGCTGTTTCTCCCATACCACCTGCAATAATAACATTTATTCCTAAATCCTTTAAAAATACTGGCAAAAATCCTGGTCTATGTCCTGGGTTTTGAACAAATTTTTTCTTTAAAGCTTTTCCTTCCTCAACTTCATAAGTAGTAAAACCTCCACAATGACCAAAATGTCCACTTACTAATTTTCCTTCACTTGCAATTGCTATTTTCATTTTATATTCCTCCTAGAATTCATTTATATTTTTAATAAATAATGGCTTTTATATTATTCCACATATGTTCTATTGCCTTTCTAGCTTCACTATTTTCATAACAAATTATAGGCTTTAGTTCATTAATGGATTTCATAACCATATCATCATAAGGTATTTTTCCTACTACCTTAAAACCTTTTTCAGTACAAAAGTTTTCAATTTCTTTTGCTATTTCTTCATTAATATCATATTTATTGATACATACCAATGCAGGAATCTCAAAATGCTGACAAAGAGACATTACTCTTATAAAATCCTCCATACCTGACTTTGTAGGCTCTGTAACTATTAAAGCAAAATCACAACCTGTTATTGATGAAATAACTGAACATCCTATACCAGGAGAACCATCTGTTATAATCAAATTGGATTTCTTATTAAACATACCTTTAAAGCTATTTATTAATGAATTACCACTCTCTAAATCCTTTTTATTAAATTCTCTACCATTTTTTCTTAATATGCTAATAAGTTTTCCTGAACCTTCACTTCCAATTTCCATTTTTGCTCTAGACAGTATTCCTTTTGACGTTTTTGTTATGAATACATCTGCACTTTTCTCATATGATAGCTTAACAGCCTTTTCAGGACAAACAATAGTACAAGCTCCGCAGCCCTCACATTTATAAATATTTACTTGATTATTATCTATAGCATCAAAATTACAATGATTTTCACATACTCCACACTGAGTACAAAGAGTTTTATCTATTACAGCTTTTTTATCTCCAAAAAAATCTTCCTTATGTAAATCCTCACCTTCATAAAACAAATAGAAATTTGGAGCATCCACATCACAATCCACTCTTATAGCATCCTTAGTAAGCTCTGACAAAGCAACAGCAACTGTAGTTTTTCTTGTTCCTCCTTTTCCACTTAATACTGCAATATTCAAATTCTCATCCTCCTTATGGATTATTGATCCATTTTATTATGTGATGGACCTACAAGCTTTATTTCATCTAATTCATTATTCTTTAATTTCTTCAAAGCGGATTTTATAGCAATATTTCCACACTTATATGCTTTAATTCCTGATTCTTCAATAATTTTAAAAGCATTAGGCCCAAGACTTCCTGTAATTATCACATCTATCTTTTCATTCAATTAATTGCTGAGATGCTGCTATTCCTGCTGCTCCATTTGCAATTTGACCCTTATTATCAACAACTTTAAAATCTCCATTTTCACTGTCATGGATTTGAAAAAATTCACATCTTCCAAATCTCATGTCAAGTAAACTTTCAATATCCTTTCCTGTAGCAGAAACTGCAATTTTCATCTATTTTTCCTCCTCTAATTTTTTTAAAATATTTGTTACTATTGGATTAAACAACTCCTCTAAGCCTTCACTTGAATTTTCACATCCACAGCTTGATAAGTTGCAAATTTCGCTAACCATTGGTAATTCACCAAGAAGCTCTAAATCAGATTCTTCTAAAAATCTATCTATACCATCTCCACTAAATAGCTTTATCTTTTTATTACAATCTGGACATACTATGTAGCTCATGTTTTCTACAACACCTAAAACTTTAATATCCATTTTTCTTGCCATATTTATAGCTTTGGAAACAATCATTGAAACTAAATCCTGTGGTACAGATACCATTACAAGTCCACTAATAGGAATAGATTGCATAACAGTTAATGCTACATCTCCTGTTCCTGGAGGCATATCAATTATCAAATAATCTAGTTGTTCCCAAAGTACATCAGTCCAAAATTGCTTAACTGCTCCTGAAATTACTGGACCTCTCCATATTACTGGTTGATTTTCATCTTCAATTAGTAAATTTAATGACATAACTTTTATTTTATCTTCTGTTTCCACTGGATATATGATTTCATCTCTAACTTCTGCATTTTTTCCTTTTAATCCAAGTAATCTTGGTACACTTGGTCCTGTTATATCAGCATCCAAAATTCCCACTTTATATCCTAACTTTCTCAATTGTTTGGCAATCATCACTGATATAGTAGATTTTCCAACTCCACCTTTACCACTCATAACTCCTATAACATTTTTAATACTATTCATTGGATTATTTTCTATCATGCACTTTTCCTTATCTTTGCTGCATGAATCACCTGATGGACATGAATTACAATTTGACATAATTCCCACTTCCTATCTGTTATTATTGGCATTTGCTAATTACATATTACATCAGCTTTTTATCATTGTCAAATGCCAATAATAAAAAAATAAAATGCCTTTAGAAAAATCACAGGATTATTTCTAAAGACATTTTTAAAATAAATAATAATAACTTTTATATTAATTAAAAAAACTACTCATAATTAATGATGATGATTACCACCACAACTATCTGTTCCATCATAACTTCTAATTAATTTTAATGATCTTTTTTCCACTAATTCAAGAACTTTTTCAACTGAATAGTCAGCACCCAAAAACCTTGTTACTCCAGCATCTGCTAAAATATCAAATGCTGCTTTTTCTATATCACCCGTAATCAGCACCTCACAATCATACTGCAATATATCATCAGCAAGATTCTTAGGGTATGAATCCTGAAACAATTCATCATTTTTTATAACTGTAATATTTAAATCATTCATATCAATAATCAGTAAATACAAACATTTTTCAAATTTTCCAGACACTTTACTACTTAAATTTTCTCCATCTGCCGCTATTGCAATATTCATCTTTTTACCTCGCTTCATTCATATAAATATAGAATTTTGCTAATTAAGTTTCTCTACTATTTTGAACAAGAACAAAATCTTTCAAGCTTCATTAAAGCTGCTGCACCTGCAAGAGTAGTTCCGAAAAATATAGTTGGTTTATCAATCAAAACATTGGTTATTGTTTTATTAGCTACAGTACTGCCTGTAGCAACCACAATATCACACCAATCCAAAAGATCATCAATTGATTTGCTTCCATCTTCAATCATTACTTTATATTTAACTTTTCCTATATTATTCTTATCTAGATCCACAATTCTTACCTTATAATTTTTACTCAAATTTTCTAACATAGCTGGCTGAAATCCTATTAATGCAATCTTAGGACTGTCATATTTATTTTTTATGTATTCTACTAACTCCAAAGCACAGCTTTCTGGTTCTCCATCTTTACAGTGTACTGTATTGTTTGTCATTCCTAAATATCTGCATACAGCATTTAAAGTGGCAATATACACAGCTGTATCAAAATTTGTGTTAAGCGGCATTTCAATTATTTGTTTTAAATTTCCTAGGAAATTATTCGGCATATCTGTAAAAGCTTGTCCTTTAACGTTTTTAAAATCTCTCTGCATATTCATATTGAAGTCTATCAACTTTTCTATAACAATTTCATTATTTATATAACTTATTTTTATAGTATCCATCTGAAAGATATAGTGCCCCTATAGGATTATGTGCAAGTACTCTATCTTTAACTGCAAAAACAGTTATTGGTGCATCAGAATATTTTATAAATAATGAATCGTGACCTACACATAATCCTAAAATAATATTTAAATCAGTTTTAGCATTATTTAGAAAAATAGCTTGTCCTATAGGATTGCACATTGCTTCATAAGTGCCAGGTCTTACCTTCTCACTATCCTTAATATTTAAAAATTCTTTAGGTATACTTCCATTTTTACACACTACTGATTCGATGTGGAATCCATTGTGTTTTAATATTGTACACAACATTTTTGCTTCATTACTTAATCCTACACAAAAAGCTACACCTAATTTTTTAAAGTTACATTTGTTAGCAAAATCCATTATCTCTTCAAGCCTTGTTTTTTTGCAATATCCTTCTGCTTCAACTAACACTGAATTATGTGCTAATTTATAATTTTCATCTTCAGAATATAACTTTTTTATTTTCTCTTGCTCCTCTTTTTCATTACAAGGACAATTAACAGGTAATTTTTTAAGTTCTCCTTTTTTACAATAATGTTCGCTACACATAGCACAGGTATACATATTACCACCCCAATCCTTCTTCATTTTATTTTAAAAATCAATTGCACCCTTAAGAAAGCCTTTTCAAAATAGTGTGTTAGATAATTAACATAATTATTTAACACACTATTTACTTTATATAAGTATAATTATAGCATATGCTAACTATATATCAATTTGTATTTTATGAAATATTGCTAAATCACTTTCTATTTAACAAATAAGGGGCTATATGCCCCTTATTATTAGATAGAAAGTAAACACTATTTTTTATTATTGTTCTCATAATTATCATCAAACAAATCATCAAGTGGTGCCAAGTGAATTTCATCAAAATCTACATGACCAGCTGGTATTTTCGCAATTTTAGGATCAGAAATAAATATGTTATCGAGGTCAGTTATTGGATTTTTATCTGTATCATTTTTATCTCTCATAATATCGCCTCCAATAATATTATGAGAAAGAATTTTTAAAATATGTATAATTAAAAATTGTATAAAATCATAAGTCTGTTAATATTATTGCATATGATTTAAATGCTAAAGCTCCTTTTAAAATTGTTGCAGAATCCGTTGGATATACACTGTGTGCATACCTGTTATTTCCAGTTGATAGAAATCACTTTTCACTCACAATTTATAGTTACAAGTTTAAATACAAAAAATCAAGCTGCAATGCAATCATACTTTTACAACTTGATTTTCCAACATGTATTATTATTTTAAAATTTATAGCGCCAATTAATTACTTTTTTCTTTATTAGCAAAACAAAAAACATAAATGCCTATAAAGAATATAAATACACAAATAAATTGTGAAGTTGATAAAAATCCAATATTACCTCTTGGATCTCCTCTAAATATTTCGATAATAAATCTTCCTATACTGTATAAAATCATATAAAGTCCTGATACTTGTCCTTTTCTTTTAGATTTTGATGCATAATAAAGAAGTATACCTGCTATTATAAAATCTCCAGCACTTGAAAAAAGTTGTGTAGGTATTAATGGAACTCCATTTGGAGCATATAACGAATTTTGAAATACTATACCTAAAATGCTATCCGTTTCCCTTCCATAGCAGCAACCTGTTTCAAAACATCCTATTCTTCCAAAACCTTGGGCTAATGCAATTGATGGTATTATTAAATCTAAATATCCCCAAAAATCTAAGTTCTTTTTTTTACAATATATATACCCTGTTAAAACGCCTCCCATTATACCTCCATAAACTACAAAGCCACTAGTTAATGTTTGAAAAATGTATTTAGGATCATGAATTATACTTTGAAATTCTACTATCCAAAATAAAAGTTTGGATCCGATAAAACCTCCTATTATTCCATATATGCCTAAGTCTATAATTACATCCTCATTAAAGCCTAATTTCTTTGCTCTACATATTGATAGCAGTAATGCTACTACTATACCTATGGCTATCATAAACCCATAAGTGTATACAGTAATTGAACCAAATTTAAATAGTATTGGATGCATTCTTATGTTCTCCTTTTCACATCTCGTGTACTTTCCTAGTAAAATTCATTGATAGTTTTAACTATGAAACTTCATCAAACTGCATATTATATAAGGACGCATATATTCCATCTTTACTAAGAAGCTGCTGATGAGTTCCTGATTCCTCTATTCCATCCTCTGTAAGTACTAATATTTTATCTGCATTTTTTATAGTACTTAACCTATGCGCTATAACTATAGTAGTTCTATTTTTAGAAAGTTCATCTAAAGATCTTTGTATAAAGTATTCACTTTCATTATCTAATGCAGAAGTTGCTTCATCTAGAATAAGTATAGGCGGATTCTTTAAAAAAGCTCTTGCTATGGATATTCTCTGCTTTTGACCACCTGAAAGCTTTACCCCTCTTTCTCCAACAAAGGTATCATACCCATCCTCTAAACTCATTATAAAATCATGAGCATTAGCTCTTTTAGCTGCTTTTACTATTTCTTCAAAAGAAGCACCTGGTTTTCCATAGGCTATGTTTTCTTTTATAGATCCTGCAAACATATATACATCCTGCTGCACTATACCTATAACTTTTCTTAATGACTTTAGTTTTATATTTTTAATGTTTACGCCATCTATACTTATACTTCCTTCAGTAGCTTCGTAAAATCTAGGTATAAGACTGCAAAATGTAGTCTTTCCTCCACCTGAAGGACCTACTAGTGCTATATTTTTACCTGACTCTATATTTATACTTATATTATTTAAAATATTACTGTCATCACTATATCCAAAGGATACATCTTTAAACTCTATTTCTCCCTTTGGATTTTCAAGTTCAACAGCATTAGGCTCATCCTGTATATCTGGCTCAGTATTCATTACTTCTAAAAATCTCTCAAAACCTGTAATTCCTCTTTGAAACTGTTCAGTAAAGTTTACAAGTTTGTCTATAGGATTTAAAAATACATTTATATAAAGTATATAAACAACTAGATCCGAAACCTTTAGACCACCGTTACCTATAAATACTCCTCCTAACAATATTACAGACAAATATAATATTCCTTGAAAAAAACCATTTCCACTAAAGAATCTTCCCATTATAAAATAACCAGCTTCTTTAGTTTCTAAAAATTCCATATTTCCTTTTTGGAACTTGGATTTTTCAACACCTTCATTAGAAAAAGATTTTACCACCCTTATACCTGAAAGACTATCCTGAATTTGAGCATTTACATTTGCAATTTTTTCTCTATTTTTTTTGAATATATATTTCATCCTCTTGTTATAAAAATAAGAAAAATATATCATTACCAAAGTTACAAAGAATAATATTATAGTTATTTTAGTATTAATACTTAAAAGCACTATAAAAGATCCAAGTATTTTTAACATAGATATAAATATATCTTCTGGACCATGATGTGCTAATTCTGATATATCAAACAAATCTGTAATAATTCTAGACATTAACTTTCCTGTATTTGTATTATCATAATATGAAAAGGAAAGTTTCTGCAAATGATTAAATATATCACTTCTCATATTTGCTTCCATTTTAGCTCCCATTATGTGTCCCCAGGAAGTTATATAGTATTGACAAAAATATCTTATTACATAAGTTAAAAATAAGCCTAACCCTATAAATATCACATAATGAAGTAATTTTACACCATCTTTTAAAGTATATACATCATTTAGAAGATACCTTACCACAAGCGGAAAAGCCAAATCTATAGCTGATAAAGTAAGCGCACAAAACATGTCCATAAAAAACATACCCTTGTAGGGTTTGTAATAGCCAATAAACTTTTTTATTATACTCATATTTTCCCCCCTTATAATAATTAATAATTTTAAATTATTGACTGCTTAAAATCAATGCAAAAATATAGTACATTTTCAAACTTACTACTGTAAAATTTTTTTAATTAAAAGTTTAGATATCCTTTTTCCATTGCATTTACTTACTATAAAGTCATAGTCTTTATAAGTAACTTTGCCTCCAACCTGAGGAGGTAATTCAACTTTTGAATACACCCATCCACCAATAGTATCAATATTTTCTGTTTCCATAGGAATATCTAAAAGATCTTCAATATCATCTAAAATCACTTTACCATCTACAATATAACTTCCATCATTAAGTAATTGAATTTCCTCTAAGCCCTCATCAAACTCATCCTGAATTTCTCCAACAATTTCTTCTAAAATATCCTCAATAGTTACCAATCCTGAAGTACCACCATATTCATCAATTATTATTGCCATGTGTTCCTTTTCCTTTTTAAACTTCTTAAATAAAACACTAATAGATGTAGATTCAGGCACTGATAATATACTTCTAGTAATTTTTTCTATGCTCTGTTCTTTACCTTCGATTTTCTGTTTATATAAATCTTTTATATGTATGAAACCTACAACTTCATCCTTACTGTTTTCACAAACAGGGTATCTGGTTAATTGCTCCTTCATAACAACCTCTAAAATTTCATCAAAGGAATCTTCTTTAAAAATACATACCATATCAGTTCTTGGAATCATTATATCTTTTACTGTTTTTTCAGAAAAATCAAAAATATTATCCACAAAAGTTAGCTCTGTTTTATCTATTAATCCATGTTTATAGCTTTCTTCTGCTAACAGCTTAATTTCTTCATCAGTATGTGCTACTTCATGTTCCTCAGTAAGAGAAATATTAAATATACCTAAAATGAAATTAGTACTATGATTAAATAACCATATTATTGGATAAGTTATTTTGTAAAAAAATATAAGGGGTGCAGCAGTAAATAATGCTATTTTTTCAGTATTTATAATTGCTAAAGATTTAGGTGCAAGTTCTCCAAGTACAATATGAAATCCTGTTATTATTGTAAAACCTATTATAAAAGCTATTGAATGCATAGCAACCTCTGATAGGTTAAACAACTTAAAAAGCGGCATAATCATTTTAGCTATTGAAGGTTCTCCTATCCAACCTAATCCTAAAGATGCTAAGGTTATCCCTAATTGACATGCTGACAAATAGGAATTTAAATTATTAACGATATTTTTAGCATATTTTGCACCTGCATTTCCTTGTGACAATAAAGTTTCTATTCTGGATTTTCTAACCTTAACCATAGAAAATTCTGCCGCTACAAAAAATCCATTCATAAACACAAGAAAAAATATAATAAAAACATTAAGTAACATTATCATGTACTAATTTCCCCTTTCATTGCTTCACTTAATAAGTAAATGTATTATATCATAAATTTAGTATATATAAATCCTAACTTTAGAATTATTTTAAAATAAAAAAATAAATTATCCTTTGAAATCTTTATATGATATTTTCAAGTAAACTATAAAATAAGGATTCAGTACTAAATTAATTTGATGCTCAGTACTAAATCCCTTTTGTGTTAATTCATTAAGGCCCTAATATAATTCTTTCATAAATTTTAACTTTTTAAACAACTTATTATTCTAATTTTCTATTGTATTGTTTTATTAAACATTTTACATAAATTTTAAAAGTATTATTAAAATTTAAAGCAATTATCTAATAATTTTCTATACTTAATACAAAAATATATATTGGCAGCAATACAAATACTCAGTATACTATAATAAAGGAATCAAAATATTGTAAATTTATATAAGAGGAGATGATGAAAATTAATAGTTTAAATTATTTTAACAATAGAGAAGATTGTAAAAAACTCTTAGATAGTTTTGATTTTGAATACTTTATACCTTATTTGCATGATTGGGAAGGATTTAATAGGTATACTGTTCACCTTAATGAAAAATGTACAGAAGTAATATATTGCTCCTTGGATTTAGTTATAGATGGAATAGTTAAAGATTCTTTTCCTTTTTTTGACGTTGAAAACTTGAAAGTAAAAAATAAAGAGGGAATATTAGTAAACGCTTTTTATCTTGCTCAAGCAGGGGAATCCATAAGAAGATATGTACGAGGGAAATAGTATTTAATCCTATTCTTAAATGTAGAAATTTCTATTCGAACATAAACAAAATTTTTAGTATTAGATTTGATTTGACTACGACCACCTAATTAGATCAAGAAGTCCTAAGATAAATATCATAAAAGATGATTAATTTAAATAGACCATGTTATCTCCTTATAATCTATTAAGATTCCATATAACATGATCTATTTTAATGTACTTTTTCAGGTTATAAACTTATCAGTACAAATAGTTATGCTCTTTGTATATTTAAATGAAAGTAAATTAAAAAAGATATGAAGCTCAAAATAGGTACTTCTATAATAAACTATTTAGCAATCTTTGTTATTTGAAACATACTATCTAAAACCTGCCAATTTTGTGGGAACGGTTTTGCTAATACCCAATAACTAACCCCTCTAAGACCATACCTGTTAACTAAATTGTACTTCGCCTGAACACTTCTAGCATCTTCAAACCATACTACATGTTCTACTCCTTTTTCATCTCTGTAGTTATAGAACGGTGATTGTGATTTTTGATCATATTTTATTATTGCACCATATTTTCCTGCCCTATCTATTGCCTCTTGATTTCCTATACTTTCAGCAAATTCTCCACCTGGAGTATAAGGAAGAGACCAATCATAACCATACAATGCCATTCCCATCATTATCTTTTTAGGTGGCATAACAGATACTGCATAATCAATTACTTTCTTAACTTCATTTATTGGAGCTACGGCCATAGGTGGGCCTCCTGACCATCCCCATTCATAGGTCATAATTATTGCAAAATCCACTATTTGTCCTAGAGTTTTATAGTCATGAGCTCCATGCCAGGCTCCAGCCGTAACATCATAGGTTTTTGGTGCTAGTGCAGTAGCTACAAGATAATTTTGGGCATGAAGTTCAGCAGTTAATTTTCTCATAAAATTGTTATACGATGTTCTATTTTCTGGAGAAATTCTTTCAAAATCTATTATTACTCCATAATAACCTTTACTTTTTAATGTACTAAGTATGTTATCTATTAAATTTCTTTGAGCACTATTGCTGTTTAAAATATCATTAATAAGTGTAGTATCGAAATTTTTTTCAGACAAATTGGTAACAGAAAGCATTGGTGCTACATTATTAGCTTTAGCTGCTTTTAATACAGCTTCATCATCTATACTTTTTAGACTTCCATTAGGCTGGACATGATAGCTAAAAGGTGCAATATAAGTTAAATATTTTCCTGCTTCATTTACTCTCTGTGTATCTTTTTCCGGGGTAGAAGGTTGTATAAAAGCATTTACCTGTATAGGACCATAATTTTTTTCCTTCATAGGAATTCTTATTATACGTCCCGGATAAACCCCATAAGGACTTGAAATATTATTTAATCTTATAATACTTCCTTCAGAAACTCCAAATTTTCTTGATATAGACCATATAGTATCTCCCATTTTCACTCTATACGCTTTTTCTGTTGTTGGAATTACAAGTGTTTGCCCTACAACTAATTTAGCAGATGACTCTAAACCATTTGTATCAATAATGTCTTGAGGTTTTAACCCATAAATTCTAGATATAGACCATATGGAATCTCCTGGTCTAACTATATATATTCTCAATGTATCTCCTTCTATATTAATTACTGCTAATAATCATTATATTCCATACTTTTATTTAAGTTCTTATTTTCTGCAATATAACTTACTACAATTTAAATAAGCATTGGTATCTTTTCCAATGCTTATTTACTATAATTATTGTGGATATTTTCCATTAAAACATCCTTTACATAAATTTTGTTTCCCATCAAAAAGTTCACAAAATTCTTCTAAACTTAAATATTCTAAGGTAGTAGCTCCTATCTCTTTTCTTATTTCCTCTATACTTTTAGCTGCTGCTATAAGTTCCTTATTTCTTCCTGTATCAATACCTAAATGACAGCAACATTTTATAGGAGGTGATGCAATTCTAAAATGAACTTCTTTGGCTCCATTTTCAAATAAAATTTTAACGACTTTTTTGCTGCTAGTTCCCCTAACTATGGAATCATCTATAACTATTACTTTTTTTCCTCTTACTTCATTAAGTAAAGGATTTAATTTTATGTCTATCATACTTTCTCTTAAATTTTTATGAGGAAGTATGAAACTTCTCACCGCATATCTATTTTTTATAAAACCTAATCCATAAGGAATTCCAGAAGTTTTTGAATAGCCTATAGCTGCTGGTATACCTGAATCAGGTACACCAACAACTATATCTCCTTCTATAGCATGATTTTCATATAACTTTTTTCCTGCATTAATTCTAGATTCATATACACTTATACCATCTATAATACTATCTTCTCTAGCAAAATATATATATTCAAATGAACACAACCCATAATTTTTTTTATTAAAAATATTAACACTTTCTACTAATTCATTATTTATAATAATCATTTCTCCAGGATTAACATCTCTTATAAATTGTATTTTTAGAGAAGATAGAGCACAGCTTTCTGAGCTTACAACATAATTATCATTTAACTTTCCTATACATAATGGTCTTATACCTAAAGGATCTCTTACTGCTATTAAAGTATCTTTAATAGAAAAAATTAGAGAATAGGAACCTTTTAAATATTTTAATGCATTAATAAACTTTTCTTTTATTTCTACATGTGACTCCATTTCCAAAAGCTTTAAAATCACTTCTGAATCAGAAGTAGTTTTAAAAACAGCACCTTGATCTTTTAATTTTTCTTTAAGCTCTTCTGCATTAGTTATATTTCCATTATGAGCAACAGCAATTTGTCCTTCATTAAATTTCTCACAAATTGGCTGGGCATTAACTTTATCACTACTACCTGTGGTAGAATAACGCACATGTCCTATAGATATTTTTCCTTTAAGATCCTGTAATTTTTCTACATTAAATACCTGAGAAACTAATCCCATATCTTTATAGCAGTTAATCTGTTTTCCATTTGAAATTGCTATTCCTGCACTTTCCTGTCCCCTATGTTGAAGAGCTGAAAGACCATAATACATAATATTCCCCAAAGGAATACTGTTGCTAGAAAATATACCAAAAACTCCACAAGCCTCTTTTAGTTTATCTTCTTTAATTTTTTTAAGCGTGCACATTAATCATCATCTCTTAAAACATTTAAATTTTTTCCTTCCATAACCTTGTTCATGTTTCTAACAGCACACATCTTCCCACACATAGTACATGTATGTTCATCTTCCGGCTTTGATTCTTCCCTATATCTTCTTGCCTTTTCTGGATCTATAGATAAATCAAATATTTTTTCCCAATTTAGCTCTCTTCTAGCTTTACTCATAGCATTGTCTAAGTCTCTTGCGCCTTTTATTCCCTTGGCAATATCTCCTGCGTGAGCTGCAATTTTTGCGGCTATAATTCCTTCCTTCATATCATCTAAGTTTGGAAGTCTTAAATGCTCTGCTGGAGTTACATAACATAAGAAATCCGCTCCTGAAGATGCAGCTATTGCTCCTCCTATAGCTGATGTAATATGATCATAACCTGGAGCTATATCTGTAACTAAAGGTCCTAATACGTAAAATGGCGCATTATGACACAATTTTTTTTCTAACTGCATATTTGCTTTTATTTCGTCTAAACTCATATGTCCTGGCCCTTCTATCATAACTTGTACATTTCTCTTCCAAGCTCTTTTTGCAAGCTCTCCTAAAGTCATAAGCTCTTTAATCTGTGAAGCATCTGTAGAATCTTTTATAGCCCCTGGTCTGCAAGCATCTCCTAAACTTATAGTTACATCATATTTTTCACATATATCTAAAACTTTATCAAAATACTCATAAAAAGGGTTTTCTTTTCCGTTTAATTCCATCCATGCGTATATTAAGGCTCCTCCTCTGGATACAATGTTCATAAGTCTTTCATTTCTCTTAAAAACTGCTGCAGTTTCCCTATTTATGCCTGCATGAATAGTCATAAAATCCACACCATTTTGTGCATGTTTTTCAATTACTCCTAAAAGTTCTTCTTCAGTTATATCTTTTAATTCTTTATCGTAAAATCCTACTGCATCATACATAGGCACTGTACCTATCATAGCAGGTGACATTTCTACTAATTTAGTTCTAAATTCTTCAGTTTTTCCAAAGCAGCTTAAATCCATTATGGCTTCTGCTTTCATTTCTAAAGCTACCTTAACTTTTTCTAATTCATCATCTACACAATTACAATCTTTTGAAATTCCTAAATTTACATTTATTTTAGTTTTAAGTCCTTGTCCTACACCTTCTGGATCTAATATCTTATGATTTTTATTAGCTGGTATTACAATTGCTCCTTGGGCAACTAATTCCATTAATTGTGATGGTTCTATATTTTCTTTAGCAGCCACCTTTTCCATTTCCTTTGTAACTATACCTTTTTTAGCAGCATCCATTTGTGTTGTGTAATTCACATTAAACATCTCCTTTAATATATTTTTTGAATATCCTATATCAAATTTCTATGCTATACGCATCATACAAGACTTGGATTCACTCATAATTATTACGTTAAATAAGTAATCATCTTAAAACTATAAATTTAAAATATCTGCTTAAATAAAAAAGGAAGATTTTTCATCTCCCTCATATTGATCCTCATATAATAAAAAAATATACAACCTTATAAAGTTGTATTTTAAAACTATATAAAGCACTTTCCTACGTTGGAATTATCCAAATCAGGTATGAGGGTCAGAACTAACAGTTCTATCTCAGCCTATAAATATAGGCCCCCCTAGTATTATTTAATTTTACGTATAAAGTGTACCACACCTGGTTAATTTTTGCAACTATGCATTCCTATATTTAATATATAATACATAAAATAACTTTAAATGAAATTTTTATTTGATATTTTTAGATTTTACACCTGATTACTATTGAAGTTTGTAAAATTACATTATAAAATAAGTTGAAACAAGTTTTCATCAAAAATAAAATTTATGAGGAATTTAACATGAATAATTTTATAATAATTACAGATTCTTGCTGTGATTTACCACTAGACTATATTAGTACTTTAGAAATACCTTATGTTAGCTTAACTTGCAGCTGTAGGGGTACGGAGGTATTGGATGATTTTGGTACAAGCTACCCTTTTAAAGACTTTTATGAAGATATGAGAAGAGGCGAAATACCTAAAACATCTCAACCAAGTAGCCATGCTTTCTATACTTCTTTTAAAGAAATTTTAGAACAAAAAAAAGATATCCTTTACATTGGTGTCTCTAGTGGCTTAAGTGGAACTACTAATAGTGCCCACATAGCTAAGAATATGCTAGAAGAAGAATATCCTGATTCAGAGATTCATATAGTTGATATTTTAACAGCTTCTCTTGGACAAGGTATTATGGTTTTACAAGCTTACGAAATGCAAAAACAAGGAAAAACTTTAAGTGAAATTATAAATTATCTAGAGAGTACTAAGAATCATCTAAATAGTTACATTATAGTAGATGACATTAATCACTTAAAAAGAGGCGGACGAATATCTAGTACTTCTGCTCTTGTTGGCATGTTATTAAATATAAAACCGTTTTTAACTATAAGTAATTTAGGTAAAGTATTACCTATAGGAAAAATTAGAGGTAGAAAAAAAGCTCTAACTGCACTTTTTGAAAAATTTGTTGAAAAGGTAGAAAATCCCGAAGAACAAATTATAGCAATTTCTCATGGCGACTGCATAGAAGATGCTCTATCTTTAAAAGAACTTATATTAAACAAATTTAAAATTAAAGATATAATTATAAACTATGTTGGTCCTGTAGTTGGCACTTACGGTGGACCAGGATCTTTAACCCTATTCTTTTTAGGTAAAGAAAGAGAAACTGATTTAGCTTAGTAATAAAAGGTACTGGTATAATTAAAATTTTACCGGTACTTTTTTTAATTTTTTACAAAACATTTGTTTAAATTTAACATTTATATAATTAATTTTCCTTGCTTTCCACAAATCTACCATAGATGCATTATTGAACTTCTGTTACAATAGAACTCAAATTATGCCGAATCTCTAAAATGAGTACGGGGGAATATATTATTTGGGGTGAATCTTCTTAATAACTTAATAAGAGGTAGGGTAACTCACAGCCCGAACCCGTCAACTAACCTCGGAGGCAAAATGGAGGGATAAACTTTATGATTAATTTTAAAAAAATTAGAAACTTATTAGCTGCTGCATCGTTGTGTTTAATGATAAGTAATCCAGTACAAGCTGCCAGTTATACTGTAGCTTCTGGTGATTCTCTTTACACCATAGGAAAACTTTTCAATACAACAGCTAACACTATCATGAAAGATAATAATCTTACCAGCACAACAATATATCCTGGCAAGGTACTTACTGTGCCTGGATACATCTACACAATAAAAAGCGGAGACAGTTTATATCTAATATGCCAAAGATATGGCATATCTATTTCTTCTTTGAGACAAGCTAATAATAAATGGGACAACTATTTAAATATTGGAGATAAGCTTATTCTACCAGGTGTAACTGCAACAAATACAAATTCTACAGCAGTTTCTACTACAAATAATTCCTATACAGCAAATGATTTAGATCTTCTTTCAAGACTTATAATGGCTGAAGCCCAAGGTGAACCTTATAATGCTAAAGTAGCTGTAGGTGCTGTAGTATTAAATAGAGTTAAAGATTCACGTTTTCCTAACAGTATATATTCTGTAATATATCAAAAATCTGATGGATATTATCAATTTACTCCAGTTGTAAATGGATGGATTGACAGATCTGCATCAGCAGAATGTGTACAAGCTGCCAGGGATGCTCTTAATGGCACTGATCCATCTAATGGAGCTGCTTACTATTTTGATTATAGTACTACTAATCAGTGGCTTTGGTCCAAGCCATTAGCTGCTAGAATTGGTAAACTAGTATTTGTTTATTAATAATCAGTTAAAGCTGTTTATTTTTTAAACTCTTCATTTCAACACAATTGATAAAACACTATTAGTCCATTGTACTTCAATAAACTAATAGTGTTTATTTTTAATTGTGAAACTTTATCCGATGCCCATATACCTTAATACTCCCCCTTTTATGAAATTGGGAGTTAACATCAGCTACACCTTTGGATAATTCATCTAAACTCAGTAGAAGAAACAAGCCTTCACTAAATATATATTTAGCATTTGTAATTCTTAACTCTTTACTTTTGTTTTATTAATCCTATTTTTATCACTTTACATCCCCTGCTTAATTTTATTATATGAGCAAACTTAAAAGTTGCCACAGAAATTTTTGATTCATTTTTATTGTAAAATTGCAAAATTGTATTTAATTTTCTACATCTTTTAGATGATAATTTTATTTACATTTTTCTTGTTTAGTTATATTATATATGTATAGCAGTTTATTACTGAAAATATCTTACATTTAAAATATTTAGAAAATATTTTAAATTGAAAAGGGGCCTTTGATGTGGATTTAAATTATATAGACTTTATGGATTTACACAATCATACAATTTGGTCAGATGGAACACATTCTCCAGAAAAAATAATAGAAAACGCTATAGAACACAAATTAACCGCAGTAGGTATATCAGATCATTTTCAAACTGATAAATGTGCTTCCGTGTCTATTCAAAATTTAAATAATTATATAAAAGACTTAGAAAGATTAAAATATAAATACAGAGATAAGATTCAAGTATACTCAGGAATCGAAATATGTATGCATAAAGATTTATGTGATTTAAATAACTTACCCTATGATCACTTTAATAAATTAGATTATGTACTTTTAGAATATATAGATTGTTTTAAAAAAAGCATAAAACTAAACGAAATAGAACAATACACTAAAAACTTAAAATGTAGTATTGGTCTTGCACACACTGATTTACTTCACTTTTATAAAAACTATGGATTAAACTTTTTAATAAATAAATTAAAACGAAATAATTTATTTTGGGAACTTAATGTAAATGAAGGATATGAATATTTTGATGAAATAGTAAGTTCCATAGATTCTTGGAAGACTAAAAGATTATTTAAACATTTAAAAAAGAATGACATAAAAATATCAGTTGGTTCCGATACTCATTGTCTTGACAGTTATAATATAGAAAAACTTAAGATAGCAAATATGTTGTGTAAACACAAATCTATTAAAATTCTAAAATATGATTTTTCTATTTCTAGAGCACTAAAACTTAATAACAGTATAACAAGTCATTATGGTATCTAGGGTATTTATATTAAACATTTATGATATATTTTATCTTAATATTGTAAGATTATTTATTATAAAAATTCAAGTTAGTTTTTATAATAAATAATCTTCTAACTTATGAAGTTTAGAATTTATTTCTAAGCTTTTTTGGTCTTTTTATACATAAGTTGTAATGATATAATAATAAAACCTAGAATATTTTTATCCCATTGTTACCACATAATTACTTGATATGCTATAAAATTTTTAATTATTTAAAATTGCTTGTTACATGGATTTTACTATTTACTAATTATCACAGATAAGACTTTTTATTTTAAAATACCAATTAAACATTTGTAAAATCTGTATAAATTTATTTAACTTAGGAGGTTAGTTTTTTTGGAATACATATTTGGTAAGAAAAATAAAGGTAAAGAAACTTTTATATACAATGATGGGAAGGCTGAGGCATTCTTAAATACTTATAATATGAAAATAGGTCAAAATAAATCATTCAGTAATAAATTATTAAAGCGTTTAACTAAAGAAAATTTAATCTCCAGATCCGTAAGATGTGTATACCTTGTAGATAATTTCATAATAAAAACCTCGTCAGATGCTACCTGCTCAAGACTACCATTAGGCGCAGACCAATGTCTTAATGAATTTAATATATTTCACTCAAATGATGAACGGCTTAAAGTTTTTAAAGATATTCTCTGTCCTGTATATGCTATATATGAAAGTAGGTATATATATATAACAGTACACAAACGCCTAACAGCTTTATGTACAAATAGCAACTCCAATGAAACCATCTATAGTTATCTAAAAAAGGGGCTTAGATTTAGAAATGAAGATACCTTTTTTTATACTCTTGAAAAATTCAAAAAACTTTGGGTAACAGATTCAGTAGAATTACAAAATGAATACTGCAAATTAAGTACTTTTGGATATGACGAAAATAGAAATTTACTCTTACTTGATTATGGAATGTTATAGTAATAATAATTTTATATATATTTAATTTTTTGCATTATATCAATAAATTGTTTTTATTGTCGTATTTACATTTATACTTTTTTATTTAAAAACTACACTAAACAATGAAAAATATGATATGATAATATATAATATAAATTTTTTATCCAATGGCTACCATTCGTAATATTCCCACTATAGGTTTGGAATATTAGAACTATTTGACTTCTGCGATTTAGAATTTTTATGCTGTGCATAACGGCTGATACGCCCCTGGATAAGTTCTTCTACGACTCAAATGTAGAAAGGTATTCCTCATAAGTAAGCCTCATATGAGTCTAAAAATCACTTGATACTTAGTAATTTTAAAATTGTAGGTTCATGAATTAATTAGGCTGTTACGCTTTAGTACATTTGGTATTTGTGATGGGAGGGAAATATCTTGAAAAAAGATATTATTAAAACATGGACAAGGAACTAGAAAGGTTAATGAATAGTTATGGAGATGATGTACTAAGGATTGCTTACATGTATCTTAAAGATAAATATTTAGCAGAGGATGTTTTTCAAGAAGTATTTATAAAGATTTATAAAAACTTTTCTAAATTCGAAAAAAAAAGCAGCGAGAAAACTTGGATTATGAGTATTACTATAAATGCTTGTAAGGATATATTAAGAAATGCTTGGTTTAAAAAGGTGTTTACGTTGGATGATAGCAATAATTTTTCATTAACAAATCGTTATGTAGACATAGACGTAGATGATAAAGTTATTAACTCAATCCAATATGAAAAATTATTAAGCGAAGTTATGAATTTACCTCGTAAATATAAAGAACCTATACTACTTTATTATTATGAGGAACTATCTACTGCAGATATAAGTAAAATTCTAAAGATACCAGAAGCAACAATCCGAAGTAGACTTTTTCGAGCTAGAAAAATGTTAAAAATTAATATAGATGGGAAGATTGAATATGAAGGATAATATGGATAATTTTAAAGAAACCTCAAATTTGATCCTGAAAGATATTTATGCTAATGATGAATTAAAAAAATTGACCTTAGAAAAATGCAAAACTCAAAAGAAGAGCAGAATAAAACCCATAATCGCCACAGCGGCTTCTGCAGCTTTTTTAATAATTGGATTTACATATAATTACTTTTTCAACAATTTAATTACTGCCCATAATTATATAAATAGCGATGAGCAAAAATATAAAAATCCTGCAAACAATGATAAAGTTAAAGAAGCCTTAAAAACAGATGATAGCAAGAACTTAGCTAAACCAACAAGTAATTCTTCAAATGATAAAAATGATAAATCCGAAACATCATCAACTGGTAAAGCAAATATTGCATCATCAAAAAATAGTAATAGCACTAATAATATAGCTTCTAATACTTCGAAAACAGATAGTAGTATAAGTGAATCTTTTAAAAATTCAACTGATGTTTCTTCAAACAAAAATTTAGCCCAAAATTCTTTAGTTGAAGGTGAAAACAATAAAGAATCCTCTAATGGATTTCGTGGTTTAGCTGCGTTACACAAAAACTTGGATATGTCAACTGCTGAAAAGTATTTTGAAAGCAGCATTATAACTCCATCTTATGTTCCAGAAGGATTTAACCTTACCGATATATCCATTCCGGATACAAAATTGAAGTGCATTAAATTAAATTACAGCTCAGGTTCCTCATACTTTCAAATATATGAAAGTAAAAATTTATCTAATGTAGAGGGTGCTAAAGTTGTACCTATTAAAAATAATAAAGCTTACATCAATTATTCTAAAGATAGTAAGTCTATAACTACTACACAAATAACCTGGATCATGAATAATATTCAATATGATTTATCAAGCACTTTGCCAGAAGATGTATTAATAAATATAGCTAAATCTATTAATTAAAAAAACATAAAAATTCTTGAAACATTTTTGACTGTAGATACGTCTAATTTAATATACGGAGGAAGTTCTATATATTTTATTATTTTAGTAGGGTATTAAATTATGCCCTATTAAAATAACGCTTCACAATTTAAGATTTTTAAGACATAATTTCATATTTAATTAACTAAAGCAATACGTTCAGGGAGGTCTCATTTATGAGAAAAAAATTTTTAATATCCATGTGCATTACTTTCTCAATAGGGTTAGTATGCACACCAATTAAAGCCAAAGCTCAGGTTTTAGCTTCAAGTTGTTTTGCATCAAATCCTACTTCTATAACTTATAATAGTTCTAATTTCAATGCTGTATCTGAAAGTCAAGCTCCTAATGAGTTACTAAAAAAAGTAGAACTCTATAAAAATAATGAGGGCTTTGTTTCTTATAGCGATCCTACTTCTAATAAATCATATATAGCTATTATGAGAGGCGAAAAAACTACTACTGGTTATGGAATTACTGTAAAAAGTGTATCGAATTCTGATGGAAAAATAAATGTACTCGTTGAAGAAACTAATCCTGATAAGAATTCTGTACTATCACAAGTTGTAACTTATCCTTATACTATAATCGAAACAGATATTCCTTCATGTGACATAGCTGTAAAAAATTCTAATGGTAAAAATTACAGCTATTATGATATAGAAAGAAGTTTGCCGCCTATAATTGGAATATCATGGGCTTCTGGAAATTTAAAAAACATCTATAAAGAAAATAATTTTATATTTTTGCAAATTGAAAATTCTAATGGGGTATCACAATTCTTCTATCTTAATGACAATGATGATGGAAAGAATAAAATTAAAGATTTAAAATTAGACAGTAATGTTACTATAAAATACGCACTAGGAACCCCTCAGAAATATAAAAATAATTCTTCTTTCCCTTTGACTGAAATAATGTTACCTGTTGATAAATCATCCTTTACCGATAAAAATTGGAAAGACTTAGGTTATTTTAAAAACTCAGATAAAAATATGCAGTGGACATTATCCTATGATAATGAACTTATGAAGGAAAACATAAACAATTCAAATATATATGTAGTTGACAGCAATGGAACTATAATTCCTACTCAAGCTTCTTTAACAGATGATAAAAAATCTATAAGAGTTACTCCACTGAAACCTTATACCGCAGGAGAAACTTACTATTTATTTATAGCAACTGATGTAACTTCTAATATTAAAGTTTCCAATCAGGGTTTTAGAATGCAATTTCAAGTATCTGTTCAATAAAAAATAGTACTTATATTATTTATAAGTACTACTTTTTTTCTTATTAATTTAAATATGGTAGCTTGTACCAAAACCATTGAGATTATCAAACGATATTACCTGTAACGCTCCCACCAATTTTTAAGTAGAATTTATCGCTGATATGCCTCTATAGATAAGTTGTTCTAAGACTCAAATAAGGAGTATTCCTTATAAGTAAACTTCCCTTAAGTATAATAATCACTTTATTTTACTCCTGTTGATCCAAATCCACCTTCAGATCGTTCAGTTTCAGATAATTGCTGCACTTTTATTATATTAACTTTAAGTACAGGCTTAACTACCATTTGAGCTATTTTCATGTTCTTTTCAACCTTAAATGGTAACTTGCCATGATTGATAAGTATTATACCAATTTCTCCCCTATATCCTTCATCTATAGTGCCTGGTGTGTTTAAAACTGTTATAGAATGTTTAAGTGCTAGTCCACTTCTTGGTCTAACCTGTGCTTCTGTATTTCTTGGGAGTTCTATTTTTATACCTGTATGAATAAGTGCAGTTTCTGATGGAGGTATAATAACTTCTTCTATAGAAAATAAATCCATACCTGCATCGCCATCATGGGCATACTGTGGAAGCTTTGCTGTTTCGTTAATTTTTGTAATTTTTAATTGTATTGTACTTTCTTTCATCATAGTATCTCCTTTTAATAGTACTTAATTTATATACATTTTTAAACTCATAGATTTTAATTAATAGCTATCTTACTAAAAATATCAAACAATATATGTTTTTCTAAACACAACTTAAATATTAAACCTTTTTTTATATCCACATTTTCTACACAACTCTTCAACTACTTTTCTACTTGAAAATCCATTAAAAAGATTATTAGCCCTATCACTCTCTACTATTTTAGAGAAATTAACTTGATGTATATTTCCTAAATTAATTATCCCTTCACCATCAAGACAACATGGTATTACAGTTCCATCTACTAATATTCCAACTTGATTTCTTAGTCCATGACAAAAGCTGCTGCTATTATCTTCTTTTTCATTTAGATCAGGCCATTGAAATTTATACTCTTGATTTAAGTATACTCTATCACAAACTTTAATTCCTTTACCCGGAATAATTTTCTCTTCAATTTTGTATGGCAAATTAAACGCCTTTTCTATCATTTGAAGAATATATCTATTTTTTTCTATCTTGCTGCTATCATCTTTTTCTAGATTCCATAATCTAAGTGATATTAACATTTCTGTACTCTGAACAGCTTCTTTAACAAATGAAATAATGTTATTAATATATTCATCCTTACCATTAATTGTTTCATTTCCATCAAAACTATGGAGTGAAAAGTTAATTTGTCTTATAAAAGGTTTCTTTAGTATTTTTTCCTTAACCTTATTTATAAGAGTTCCATTAGTAGTTATATTTACCTTAAAACCTTTTTCATAACTCAAATCTAAAAAACTATCTATCTCAGGATGTAAAAAAGGTTCTCCTTTTACATGAAAGTATATATAATCAGTATGCATTTTTATTTGATCCAATATTTCACTAAAAGTTTCTACTTTCATAAATTCAGGCGAACGTTTGGTTTGAGGACAGAAATCACAAGAAAGGTTACATACATTTGTAATTTCAATATAAAACTTTTTAAATTTTTTCATTAGTTTAAACTCCATCTCTGCGCATATTTTATTTAATAGTTATTTCATATGTATACTAAAATATGATACATGTAAAACAAAAAAAATTCAATAATATATATTCTTATAAAAAATACACGCTAATTCATAAATTTAGCGTGTATTTTAAATAGTACTCTGTTTAATTATTATAAACGAAACTTATTTGAAATACTAATCTCTATACTTATTTTTCATGATGAACTTCTAAATCAACATCCATTAATTTAATAACCTTTGTATTATGTTTCTTTTTATATCCAAACCATAATACCAAAAATAATGGCAATCCTATATATGATGAAATAACTCCACTCCAGTCTATATTACCTGACTCAAAATAAGTTAATCCTTGACCTAAAATAACTACTATACATAACACTAATGCTATTATTGGTCCCAATGGGAATAATTTAGCTGTATATTTTAATTTTTTTAAATCATGTCCTTGAGCAACATAAGCTCTACGGAAGCGATAATGACATAAAGCTATACCTAGCCAAGCAACAAAACCAGCAAGTCCTGATGCAGCTACAAGCCATACATAAACTGTAGTTTCTGCATAAAGTCCTGTCAAGAAACAAAGCGATGCTATTATTGTAGTTAATATTAATGAATTTATAGGAACTCCTCTTGAATTAACTTTTCCAAGAAATGCAGGAGCTTTCCCATCCTTAGCCATAGCATATAACATTCTGCTTGATGCATACATTCCTGAATTTCCAGCAGATAGTACTGAAGTTAAAATAACTGCATTCATTAATGATGCTGCTGCTGCAATGCCTGCTCTTTGGAATACTAATGTAAATGGACTTGTATTAACTCCAGCATCCATATAAGGAATTAATGCTCCTACAACAAATATTGTTCCAATATAAAATAATAAAATTCTCCAAAATATTGTATTTATTGCCTTAGGGATAGTTTTCTCAGGTTCTTCGCTTTCGCCAGCAGCTACACCAACAAGCTCTGTTCCTTGAAATGAAAATCCTGCAATTAAAAACACCATAAAAATTGATTTAGCACCACCTACAAAAGGTGCTTCACCAACTGAAAAATTCTTAAGACCAATATAATGTCCATTAAATATTCCAAGTATAGTTGCAATACCTACTATTAAAAATACAATAACAGTAAATACTTTAATGCTTGCAAACCAAAACTCTGATTCTCCATATGCTCTTGCTGATAAAAGATTAAGTCCAACTATTAATGCAAGAAACAGAACACTCCATATAACAGACGGAACCTGTGGAAACCAAAATTTCATAATTAACGCTCCTGCAACCATTTCTGCGGCAACAGTAATAGCCCAATTATACCAATAGTTCCACCCCATAGCAAAACCAAATGCTGGATCCACAAACTTTGATGAATAAACACTAAAAGAACCTGAATCTGGCATGTAAGTTGCCATTTCCCCTAAACTAGTCATTAAAAAATATACCATAACTCCTATACAACCATATGCAACTAAAGCTCCACCTGGACCTGCTTGTTTAATTGTTGCTCCAAGAGCTAAAAATATTCCTGTTCCAATAGCACCTCCCATTGCAATCATGTTAAGATGCCTTGCTTTTAAACTTCTTTTTAATTCACCTGAGTTTTGAGTTTTTGCCTGATCAATCTGTCCCATTTTTATCCTCCTTATCGGTAATCTTTTCCGATAAGTGAATTAACCAAGATAAAAAATGCCCTGAGAAAGCACTCAGGACATTAAAATATGCACCTAACCATAAAATACATATTAATCTCAATGAATGATAGCTCTCCACAAAATTAAACTTTGTGACAGTCTTGTATATATTCTATACCAAGTCCAACCTATAACATTAAAGCATTTGTTATAGGTTTCGGCAAAATTTCCTTTCAGAATGTATCATAGCGCTTACCTCAACAATCTTACTTTTAAATCCCGCACCTCTATCTTAGTTATTCACCTATAATTAATTATTATACACTCAAGTTTACACTTAGTAAACACACATATATACCTTTAAATTCATAAATTTAACTAATATACAAGTTTTCAAAGAAGATAACTCGGCTTTTCATCGAATTCAAGCCTAATACTTGTAAAAAATTTATAAATAATTAATACACAAATTGTATATATATTTATTAACAAGTTAAATTAACTTACTAATAAATATAACTAAATTTGTATTTATAACCAAATGGTAGTAAAAAGCAACCATTTGTAAAACACTTTATCTTTTAGGAGTTAATATCATAATCATATTATTTCCTTCTAATTTAGGTGCCTTTTCAATTACTGCTATATCACCTATTTTAGAAATAAATATATCAAATACCTTATTTCCTGCATGTGTATAATTGTTTTCTCTTCCTCTAAATCTAATAGATACTTTAACTTTGTTATCATTAGATAAAAACTTTTTAGCATTATTAGCTTTAATTTCTATATCATGTTCTTCGATATTAGGTCTTAATCTTATTTCTTTAATATCAACAACTTTTTGATTTTTTCTTGCTTCTTTTTCTTTCTTAGATTGTTCATAAAGAAACTTATTATAATCCATTATCCTACATACCGGTGGCTTAGCTTTTGGAGAAATCATTACTAAATCTAACCCTTCTTCTCTTGCACGATTTAGAGCTTCGTTAGTTTTAATAATTATGCTTTCCTCTTTGTCTGCCAATCTAATTTCATTTTCCCTAATGCCTTCATTTAAATTAAAATTTTTATTAATAATACAACACCTCCATAATTTTTACCTAGTAGTTTTTTATACGATAGCTACCACCCGTAACACTCCCATTTTAAGAGGGATATAACGAAACGAATGCTATGCTTATAGATAAGTTCTTCTAAGACCCAAATGTAAAGTGGTTAAGTGCCTAAATGGCATTTAACGAGCATACCTAATGGTAATCAATTTGACCAGTGTCACAATTAAACTTCACCTGAATCTAAGAATCACCTTATTCTTATCTCATTAAATTAAGAAAACTCCCCTGCTGCAGCGTACTTTGCATAACAGCGTAATTATTATTATAACCAATATTTTGATTAACTTGTACAACAATATTCGGATTAATTTCAACTGCTCTTGCAGCATTAGTTATTTTATTACCAATTCCTGTATATCCTGAAAATACATTTTTTACTCTTTCATCATCATTTTCAATTGCATCATTAAATTTTTTCTTATCTATAGTTAAGCTATTATCTTCATTAATAGTTATTCCTATATTTTTTAATCTATATTCATTTCTTTTTATTGCACTTGATGATGATTTTAATATATTAGAATCTAAATCATTATTTTGTATATCACTAGAAAACTTGTTGTAACTGTTTAGAAAATTTTCAATACCGCTTTTTATTTTATTAGTATCATTTTTAACAGCTATTTTAATTGAACTTTCAGTACTTTCCTTAAGATTCAAATTAACTTTTCCATTGTCCAAACTTATATTATTTGTTTTAGAGATATAGTTTACCCCGTTTATATTACAATTTGCATCTGCAGCCTCTTGAATTTTGTTATTAACCCCAACTGAGGATACTGCATTGCCAACCTTGTCTACAATTTGAAATGAGTTACTTTTTCCAGTTTCATTTGAATCAATCCTCATATACATTAAATTAGTTTTAGAATCCTTTATTATTGAAGCTTTAACTCCAGCATTAGAATTATTTACAGCACTTGTCATATTGTTTAAAGCTTTTTCATTATTATCACCTGCATCTACTTTAAAGGATATGTCTATAGCCTTACCATTATAACTTATTGTAAAAGTATTATCTCCTTGATTAAAAGTTGTTTTATCATATGCATTAACATCACTACTTCTATTACTTTGATACTTAGCAATATTTTTAACTTCTACACTATAAGTCTTATTCGAAGCTCCCTCTTTTGCTGAAGCTGAAACTTTTTTATCATCACTGGAAATAGCAGTTTTGGATTGAAGTAGTCCACTCTTACTTTCATCCACTAAATTTTTGCCTCTGGTAAATAATTCTGAAGCATCATTTCTTACTGTAGATACTGAATATATTTTACTAGAAGAGTTTTTAATATTATAGTAATAATCATTATTATTATTAAGTTTTGTAATATTGTACGCCATAGAAAGATCATCTAACGTATTATGCTTTCTAATGCTACTTGTACTGTCTATCATAGGAATATTTTCATAACTCCAATTTGATCCATTAATCATTATAATCCCCCTCCATAATATAATATTTCCAATTTGCTGTTATTTATATTATCGCATATTTTAAGAATAATTTATATAACTTCATGATTTTTTCTTATTTTTTTAAGCTAGCAAAGTTATGTAGTTAAATTAGTATATAGAATACTTATAATTTTCACTTCATATTTTACACAGCTATATAAATCATATAAGAAAAAATAGCAATTATAGATATTAGTATATTTTGTATAAGCATAACTAAAATTTATATCATAATTTTTCTGCTAAATACTTGTACTAGTCCAACATGATACAAAATATACTAGATAATTAAATTATTTTTAGTGTACTCACGGTTTATTGCATTTATTAACTATATCTAAATAAGACTTTACTTAAGCTCACCAATTAATATTTTCTTTAACTTCAGCTTTAGGACTTAAATTTACATCCTTTAAGGCCCACTTTTTGAATTCTTGAAAACCTGTTCTGTCAACAATATATCCTATATGTTCCTTTCCACCAGGAGCATCTTTATCAATATATTCTTCTATATAGTCATAAGTATTTAAAATTATTTTTATAATACTTTCTTCATCTACCCATTTAATGAAATCTTGAGCAAGTCTAGGTCCCTTTTTGCCTGTTCTACCCATAATAACTAACTTGTAATATTTTTCACTGCTTCTTGTCCATGCACCTGTTGGGCATTTTCCTACACATTCTCCACAACCTATACATTTAGCATGATCTCTTAGAACTTTAAAGTTTTCAAAACTTAAAGCATCCGCACATCTTTTTTTACAATTCTTAACACAAGATTTACATCCTATGCACCTATAACTATCATATTGCGGTTCTGTCATTCCTATAATTCCAAAATCCTGCATTCTAGCCTTTATGCAATCATTAGGACATCCTGTCAAAGCTATTTTTACATGACGATCATTAGGAAAAATAGCTTTTTCTATTTTCTGTGCAAAAACACTAGTATCATAATTTGCAAAAGGACAAACTTTATTTCCTATACAAGCAGAAACATTTCTTGTACCTGATGCCGAATATCCACTATTAATATCCTTTTGATTTATTTCTAATCCTTCAATAACAGGTTGTATAATCTTATTGATCACAGGAATATTTTTCATATTAATACCAGGTATTTCAAATCCCTGTCTAATTGTAATATGAACTGTTCCATTACCATATTCTTCTGCAACTTTTTGAATTACGGAAAAATGCTTTGCTTCTAAATGTCCACCTGGAACTCTTATTCTAATGGCAGTTTTTCCTCTTTCCTTAGTTACTCTAAATGCATTTTTCTTAAGAGCCTTTGTATTAATATCCATAATTGACCTCCTTCTTTAATCTATTAAGTGCTTAGCTTCAACGTAATTAAATACTGGACCTTCTAGACAAATATAAGTATCATCCATTTTACAATGTCCGCATTTTCCTACACCACAGCACATTTTTCTTTCATAGGAAACCCAAATATTTTCCTCTTTTATTCCCCTCTTTAAAAATTCTGCTATAGTAAATTTAATCATTATTGGAGGACCAACTACAATAGCTTGTACTTCTTCTAAATTTTCAATCTCTAAATCTTTAACATAAGTTGTAATTAAACCTACATTGCCTTTATAATTTTCATCACCTTTATCAACTGCTAATATAGTATTAATATTTTTGTTCCATCTTTCTATGTCATCTCTAAATAATATATCTTTAGGTGATTTAAATCCCATTAAAACATTAAAGTTTTTAACTTCATATCTATTCTTTGAAAAATAATCTATAATTCCCTTAACTGGTGCTAACCCAGTTCCTCCTGCTGTTATAATAAGCTCTTTTCTTTTATATAAATTTAAATCAAATCCATTTCCGTAAGGCCCCCTCATAAAAAGAGTATCTCCCTCAAAAAATGTATGAATAACATCTGTAACTACACCTACTCTTCTTATAGTTAAACCTATATATCCATCTCCTATTTCACAGACAGATATAGGCGCTTCTCCATATTTAGGTATAGAAACTTCAAAAAACTGTCCTGGTTTAACTTCTCTTATATATTCCATCCTAAAAGTATAATCAATATCTGTATGCTTAGTAATCTTCAATATCTTACTAGGCTTTGGTAAATATACATTTTCCATTTATTTCACCTCTTCTACTGCATTATTTAATTTATTCAAACAACTTGAAAAAGATATATATTCTGGACATGCATCATCACATCTTCCGCAGCCAACACACATATGATATCCAAATCTCTTTTTAAAGTCATAAACTTTATGCATAACCTTAAATCTCATCCTTTCTCCTTTTTCTTTTCTAAAGCTGCCACCTCCAGCTACATCTGTAAATCCATCTACTTGACAGGAAGCCCACACTCTTCTTCTTTCTCCTACGTTTCTATTGTCCTTATAAAAAATGTCCTGCATAGTGAAACATGTGCAGGTTCCACAGACAACATTACATCTTCCACAAGCTATACATCTTTCTGAATACTCTTTCCACATTTCATTTTTAAATATACTCTGATCTATATTTTCTGGGATTTTTACTTCTACATCATTAGACTCTACAAATTTAGGTTCTACATTACACTGTTCCATATAATTAAAATAACCCTTAAACTCTGCATCTTTGCACTCTACAAAAACCCTATCATCTTTATACTTTACAAATAAGCTATATTCTTCTGTTTTGTTGCTATTCATACTTACACAAAAACAATTTTCAAAACTATGCTCACACTCCATAAGTACAAATTTAACTTTATCTCTTAATGTTTTATAATAACTATCTTGAAAACCATTTCTTAAATAAATCTCATCTATCCTTTTTACAGCATGAATATCACAACTTCTTAAAAATATTAATATCTTCTTATCCTCTACCTTGGGTTCTTTTACAGAATTTTCTGTAAAATAAAATAATGTTTGAGTAATTGGAAGTATAACTTCTTTTGGTGAAAAATTAGACTTTTTATTAAATTCTATTTCTTCAACAATATTAACTTGTCCGTATCTAACTGTATCTGTGTCTGAAAACGTTCCTTTACCTTTTAAATTTACTGGCGCGTATACTTTATATTCTTTCTGTAACTGGTCTAAAACTTTATTAAAATCTTTATTATTCATTGTAAATGCCATTTATTAAATTTCCCCTCCTTAAAACCTTGCTATTCATTCATAATTCTTTTACATGTATTGTTATGTATTTAACATATCATAAACTTAAAAAAATTAATGTGATATAAATCACAGTTACAAAAAATAAAAAACCAAGTTTGTATTACTTTTTACAAACTTGGTTTTTTAGTAATTAAATTCCTCTAAAGTATATAGATAGTGCGTTAGGGTCAGTAATCAATATTTTTTTGTTATGAAATTTTATCATTCCTTTTTTCTCAAAGTTATTTACACAACGTGAAATAGTTTCTCTAGTACTTCCAAGCATATCAGCTAAATAAGTTATGCTTATATTCAAATCTATAATTGTACCTTCTTCAGTTTTAATTCCATAATCCTTAGATAATTTCCAAAGCTTTGCTGCAAGCTTTTTATCCATCTTTATTGGAACTGTATTTTTTAACTGTCTATAAAGTCTTCTTATTTTTCTGGCCATAGAATTAATTATAATATATGTCAGATCAAAATCATCTGACATAATTTCCAACAAATCATTTTTAAAAAAGTACAAAATGTAGGTATCTTCAAAAGCTTCGCAGCTTATGGATGCTGGTAAATCATCAAAAATAACCTCATTTATAAACTCACCATCACTTAAAATGTATATAACCCTTTTTTTTCCATCTTCTGATATTCTGTACATGGTTACTTTACCACTTAAAATCATATAAATTTTATCTACCTTATCTTTTTCACAAAATAATTTTTCGCCCTTATTTAACTTTATTTTAAATGATTTTATTTTTAACAATTCTAAAGTAGACTTATTTATATCTTTAGATAAAGGTAGCCTGTTAAAATCTTCATCAGTGACTTTAATCATATGCTCAGCCCCTATAATTTAAAATATAATCAAAAATAACAATTCAATATTACTTTATGTTTATAAACAAAATTTTCATTTTCTAACTACTCTAGCTAAGAATTAATCAACATATTTTTTAACTAATAAAAACCTTATTGTCTTTAACATCTATAACTGTAGTCTTTTCATTATCCATATCTTCAAATAGCACCTTATCAACAAAGTAAGGTTTTATTTGCTGAGATATTATCCTTATTATTTCTCTTGCTCCATATTCTAAAGATAATCCTTTACTTGCTAACCAATTATAACATTCTTCTGTAACCTGTATTTTTATATTTTTAGTTTTCAATTTTTCTTCGAACTCTTTTATAGCCTTTTTAGCTACTAAAAGTGCCATATCTTCATTCATCTTATTAAATACTATAATGCTATCTAATCTATTTCTAAACTCTGGAGAAAAGAATCTCTCTATTTCTTTATCTATACTTTCATTCCCTACAGTTCTTCCTCCAAATCCCATAAGTGGTTTTCCAATAGATCTAGCTCCCGCATTAGAAGTCATTATAAGTATTACATTTCTAAAATCAACTTTCTTACCTGTACTGTCCGTAAGTGTTGCATAATCCATTAACTGCAAAAGTACATTTAAAACATCTGGATGAACTTTTTCAATTTCATCTAATAGCAGTACACAATAAGGATTTTTTCTTACTGCATCTGTAAGAAGTCCTCCTTCTTCATAACCTACATATCCTGGAGGGGCTCCAATAAGCCTTGCTACTGTATGCTTTTCTTGATATTCACTCATATCAAACCTTATAAGTGGAATATTTAATGCCTTTGATACCTGCTTGCATATCTCTGTTTTTCCTACACCTGTAGGTCCTACAAACAATAGATTAGATACAGCTTTATTTTCATCATTAAATCCCGCACGAGATTTTTTTATAGCCGTTACTATGGAATCTACTGCTTTTTCCTGTCCAAATATCTCTTTTTTTATTGTTTTATCTAAGTTTTTAAGTATAGTAGCTTCATCTACTGATACAGTTTTTTCTGGTATTTTAGCTATAGATGCAACTATTTTTTCTACATCTTTAGCATGTATTTCAGAAGATTCCTCATCTTTTAAATGAAGTTTTACATAAGCTCCTACTTCATCCATAACATCAATTGCTTTATCTGGAAGATACCTATCTGTAATATATTTTGCTGAAAGCTCAACTGCAGCTCTTAGGGATTCTTCTGTATATTTTACATTATGAAACTTTTCATAGCTTTCTTTAAGTCCTTCTAATATATTAAAGGCATCTTCTATAGACGGTTCCTTCACCTCAATTTTTTGAAATCTTCTTGCAAGCGCCTTATCCTTTTCAAAAACCTTCTTATACTCATCATAAGTAGTAGAACCTATAAATTTAATATTTCCTTTAGCTAAAAAGGGTTTTAGTATATTAGAAGCATCTACAGAACCTCCTGAAACCGCTCCAGCACCTATTATAGTATGAATTTCATCTATATAAACAATGGCCTTCTCTTCTTTTTCTAAACTTTTAAGCACATTTTTTATCCTATTTTCAAAATCACCTCTATACTTAGTCCCTGCCAAAAGCGTTCCCATATCTAAAGAATATACTTTACTTCCTTGAAGAAACTTAGGAACTTTATTTTCTGCAATCATTATCGCTAAACCTTCTGTAATTGCAGTCTTACCTACTCCAGGTTCACCTACATGAATTGGATTATTTTTAAGTCTTCTTGAAAGTACCTGTATAGTTCTATCTAATACTTCTTCTCTTCCAATAAGTGGATCTATTTGTCCATTTTTAGCTCTTTCTGTAAGATCTATAGTATACTGATTTAGTGGTCTTTCTGACTGTTTTTCATTGTTTTCTTCATAAATATCTTCTTCTATTTCTTCTAAATCAAATTCCGAAGCACCGTGACTTATATAATTTAATATGTCTAATCTTTGTATTCCTTGTTTTTTCAAAAAATAGCTAGAAAAACTTTCTTCCTCATCATACATAGCCACAAATATATCCCCTAAATTTATCACATCTTTTTCTGCGGATAACACATGTTGCCCTGCTGCAGCTACTATATTTCCTACTCCAATAGTTTCTATTGGCTCTCCTTTTTCTATTAAATCCATATTATCTTTAAAATACTTGATTAAATCTTCTTTTATATATTCTACATTACCACCACAATTTTCTATTATACTTTTTCCTTCTTCAAAAAATAAAGAAGCATATAAAATATGTTCTGGTGTAAAATATTCATGTTTCGAATATTTTGCTTCATTATACGCAGCTGTAATAATTTCATTCACTATAGTATCTACTTTCATTTTTACTCCTCTTCTATACTAAATTTCAATGGAAATCCACCTTCCTCCGATGCATCCATTGCTTGTGCCATTTTAGTAGCAGCTATATCATAAGAATAGATGCCTGCAATTCCTATGCCGCTCCTGTGTACATCATACATAATCTTTGTAGATTCTACTACAGATTTTTTAAAAATTTCTATTAAAATTTTCACCACAAATTCCATAGTAGTATAATCATCATTATATATAATTACTTTATACATTTTAGGTTTTCTTATTTTTATTTTCGTATCTTGTTTTTCGATAGTTTTCTGACTCATTTATAACAACTCCACAGTTAAAATTATTTATTCTATGCCTAAGTCTCTAATTTTCCTTAATTATTCCTACTGCTATTCCTATAATTCTTGCTCCTTCATCATTAATAATAATAGGTTTATATTTTTTGTTTTCAGGCATAAGATATATACCATCTTTTTTACTTATAAATCTTTTTAGTGTAGCATTTCCATCTAAGTTAACTGCTACAATATCTTTATTCTGCGCTGTATACTGCTTTTTAATTATTACATAATCTCCATTATTTATATTAGCACCGATCATACTATCTCCTCTAACTTTTAATATAAAACAACTATTCATTCCCTTAAGCCAATAAGTGGGCACATAAAATATATCTTCGATTTCTGGATTCATAAGTATTGGTTCTCCTGCTGCTATATCATTATATATTGGTAACTTTTTCAATTCCTCTTCATTATATTTATATTGCGAATCTGCATCTTTTACCATTACTTCAGAAATATTATTTATATCCCTGGATAATTCGTAATCTTTTCCATGTTTTATGTCACAATATTTAAATGACTCTATAGAATAATCAATGCTTTTCTTTTCCATATATCTTTCATATTTTTTAGTGAGCACATGTCCCTTTACTTTTGACGGTAAGCCCAAACTGCTAATTTTACGGGTTTTAATTAACCATCCGTTTGAATTTTTGCAATTATCCTTACTAACTATATAAGTAGTACTTGAATAAGTCTCATTACTATTTAATTTTCTTATTAAATCTAATTGTACTTTCGTTAGATTTTGACTTTCATCTACTATAATATGGGTATACCTTTCATCATTTCTATCTTTTTTACATTGTTCTAATGCTATTAATGACATATCTTCTAAATCAATTAGTTTTTTTTCTTTTAATTTCTCATTATATAAAACCATAGTTTTAAAAATAGCATCTCTAATATTAGAATTCTTCAATAATCTTTTAGGCCCCTTTACCTTAAAGGTACTTCTTCCTACCCTATCAGCAGTTTGATATTCCTCAATTGTATTATAATTACAGCTTTTAATCCAACTTATTTCATCTATTATAAACTCCACATATTTACTATTTAATATTCTAATGCTTTCACATGACTTTTTAATCTGTGCTATACACTCAGTCACTATAGCTTGCTTTTCTTCTTCATTTTTTAATAAATTATAATTAATATGTTTTTTATCACAACAAAAATATTTATATACAATATCTTCTATATTATGTATGCTTAATTTATCTTCTGAATTTGAAAATAATGTTATATAATTAAATTTGGTATTTTCTTTTGCTTTAATATACATTTTTTTAATATAGCCAGTTTGGTCGCTATCACCAGTAATCATTAAAATTCTATCTTTATCATATAAACAGTAGTAATTTTCTAAATAAACACTTCTGTATACTGCTGTAGTAGTTTTTCCTGAACCTGTTACTCCCTTTAATAAATTGTATCCCAATGATTTATTTTCAATCAATTTTATTTGTGCTGCATTTAATTTCATAACTACACCCCCTTATAGGAATAACCTTTAATTTAAGTATATTATAACTTAAATTATGCTACTATGTTATAAATATTTTATTAAAAATAAAATTCAACCAAACTTAAAAAAGCTTAGTTGAATTTATTCTATTATAGCTAATTAATTTTTAACATTAAATTTCATCCAACATATTGTTTTATCTTTTTAATGTATTTTCTATCATTACTTATCCTTAAAAGGCTTTCTATAAAATATTTACTGTGACTTTTAGGCATCTGTTTTTTTTCTACTAATTTAATCATAACCATGCATATATCATATTTTTTAACATGAGTATGTCCATATCTAAAATCTTTATGCCTATTGTGAACTATATAACCATTGCCAGTTTTATAAACCTTAAAATCTGAACTTTGATATATTTGTGTGCTCACTTATATCACCCCATAATTATAGTATCACGATGTTATTATAAAAATATTAAGGATAACTATATATTATGCATAAATATCAGTATAGAAAACTAGTATATATTATATTCTATCACATATACTAGTTTTTCGTTACAATTATGAAATGTTTTAATATTCTATTATACGTTTATTTCCGCTTCTTCACCTAATAAATCTTTATTTTTCTCTAATATAGGTTGTATTTGTTCTTCTACAAAATCTACTACCTGTCCTGGTGCTCTTCCAACAAACTTCACAGGATCTATTAATGATAATATCTCTTCTGAAGTCATGTTAAAGAAAGGATCATTTATTATTCTTTCTATAAGATCATTGTCCTTGCCTTCAACCTTTACCATTTTAGCAGCTTCCATGGAATGCTGTCTTATTCTTTCATGAAGTTCCTGTCTATCTCCACCCTTTTTTACAGCTTCCATAATTATATTTTCAGTAGCCATGAAAGGAAGTTCCTTTTTAACATGTGATTCAATAACCTTTGGGTATACTACCATATTTGAGGATACATTCATGTAAAGATTTAATACACCATCTAATGCTAAGAATGCTTCCGCTACAGATATTCTCTTATTTGCAGAATCATCTAGTGTTCTTTCAAACCACTGAGTAGCTGCTGTTATTGCTGGATTTAAAGAATCAACTATTATATATCTTGAAAGTGCTCCTATTCTTTCTGATCTCATAGGATTTCTTTTATATGCCATAGCCGATGAACCTATCTGATTCTTTTCAAAGGGTTCTTCCATCTCTTTCATATTTTGAAGGATTCTTAAATCGTTACTAAACTTATATGCACTTTGAGCAACTTCAGAAAGAGTATTAAGTATTGTTGAATCCAATTTTCTGGTATAAGTTTGACCTGTTACCATAAATTCTTTATTAAATCCCATTTTTTCAGTAACCATTTTATCTAATGTCTTTACTTTACTTTCATCACCATTAAAAAGTTCCATAAAACTAGCTTGAGTACCTGTAGTTCCTTTTACTCCTCTAAATCTCATATGATCTACTAAAAAGTCTATATTTTCTAAATCTAAATAAAGATCTTGAATCCAAAGTGATGCTCTTTTTCCAACAGTAGTTAATTGTGCTGGTTGAAGATGCGTAAATCCTAAGGTAGGTAAATCTTTATACTCTAAAGCAAATTTGGTTAAAGAGTTTATTGTACTAATAATTTTTTTCTTTATTATTAAAAGAGCTTCTCTCATTATTATTAAGTCAGTATTGTCTCCTACATAACAGCTAGTAGCTCCTAAATGTATTATTCCTTTAGCTTTAGGGCATTGTACACCATAAGCATATACATGACTCATAACATCATGTCGTACTTCTTTTTCCCTCTTTTCAGCCACTTCATAATTTACGTTGTCTACATTTTTTTTAAGTTCTTCTATTTGTTCATCACTTATATTTAAACCTAATTCTTTTTCACATTCAGCCAAAGCCACCCATAGTTTTCTCCATGTCTTAAACTTCATTTCATCAGAAAACAAATAACTCATTTCCTTAGAAGCATATCTAGTATTTAAAGGTGTGTTATATATATCTCTTTGTTTCATAATAAATTTACCTCCAATGCGTATATAATTTAAAATTATGCCTTTTTAATTCACATTATAACATATGTTTAATTAATTTCATATATATTATGTTCGTATTTTTATTTTTTATTATTTAACTTTAATAAACTGTTCTATTTTATCAAATAGAACTAATATACTTTACTATATATTAGATTTATGAAATTGGGAGGTATTAAGATTTATGTACAAGTTTAGCCTTTTGGATAAAATTTCTCTTGTTTTAGTAATCTTAGGTGCTGTTAATTGGGGTCTTATAGGTTTATCAAATATTAATTTAATAGGACTTTTTTTGGGAGAACCAGCCAATTTAATAGGTAGGCTTATTTACATAATAGTAGGTGTTGCAGGAATTAATATATTATTTATTCTCTTCAAAATGAAAAAAAATATAAAATTTAATCCAATAAATAAAAGGCTCTAAAGAGCCTTTTATTTATTTTCAATATAATTATTCATCCAATGAATCTATTAATTTAGTAACTTCTTCTACAGCTAATCCTTCATCATCACCTGATGCAATAATTTTAATAGTTGCATTCTTTGTAACTCCTAAAGATAAAACTCCTATTAAGCTTTTTACATTAGCTTTTTTGCCATCAAACTCTATAGTTATGTCTGATTTAAAAGAGGATGCTTTCTTTACTAACAATGTAGCTGGTCTAGCATGTAATCCTGTTGCACTTTTAACTATAACTTCTTTTGATACCATCTATTTCACCTCTATCTTAAATTTTTTTACATTTTATGCACTTTCCATTTTAATTATATCATTTTCTACAAATGTTTCAATAATTATTTTGCATGTAAATGGTTATATTGTGATAATATCCCCATTATTTTTCTAAGTATCTCGATAAAAATAGTATACGTAAAATTTTAATTTTTATTTCAATTCTAATACAAACTTCTGTATCCTATCTAATCCATTTTTTATATTTTCCATAGACGTAGCATAAGATAATCTTACATAGCTATCCATTCCAAATCCTATTCCTGGTATAACTGCTACTTTCTCTTTTTCCAAAAGTATTTGTGAGAAAGTTAAAGAATCCTTAATTTCAGAATCATTAGATTTTTTGCCAAATACTTTTGATATGTTCATCATTACATAAAAAGCTCCTTCAGGGTTAGTACAAGATAAATTATCTATTTCATTTATCTTACCTACCATGTAATCTCTTCTATTTTTAAATTCCTGCACCATCTTATCCATATCTGAGCTTTTTCCCTTTAAAGCTGCTACAGATGCATATTGAGCAATTGAATTTGGATTGGATGTAGTATGACTTTGAATATTTGACATTAATTTTATTATTTCTTCACTAGCTGCTGCATATCCTATTCTCCAACCAGTCATAGAATAACTCTTAGAAACTCCATTTATAGTAATAGTTCTATTGTAAGCATCTTCTGAAAGACTAGCAAAACTTACATGTTTTTCATTTCCGTATATAAGTTTTTCATATATTTCATCGGATAATATTAATAGATCATGTTTCTTAGCTAATTCTGCTATAGCTATTAGTTCTTCTTTTGTATAAACAGTTCCAGTAGGATTATTAGGACTATTTACAAGTATAATTTTTGTTTTATCTGTTATTGCTTTTTCTAAATCCTTTATATCATATTTAAAGTTATTAGCTTCACTAGTTTCTACAAATACAGGTACGCCGTCTGCTAACTTAACTAATTCAGGGTAACTTACCCAATATGGTATTGGTATTATAACCTCATCACCAGGATTTAATGTTGCTGAAAAAGCGTTAGCTAAACACTGCTTAGCTCCTGTAGAAATTATGATCTGTGAAGTATTATACTTTACACCATTATCATTATAAAATTTATCTACTATAGCTTCCTTTAGTTCCATAATTCCAGATGCAGGTGTATATTTTGTAAATCCTTTTTTTATAGCGTCAATAGCAGCATTTTGTATATTTTCTGGAGTATTGAAATCTGGTTCTCCTGCTCCAAATCCAATTACATCAATTCCTTCTGACTTCATTTTTTTTGCTTTTGCTGTTATAGCTAATGTTAAAGATGGTTGAATTTGTTGTGCCTTTTTTGATAGTATCATTTTTTATTTCCTCCATAATATAGTAAATTTAAATATTTATATTCTATAACTAAATCTATTTTAATTATAATTTAAAAGTTGGTTTAGTTATAATATATCATTACACTAATATGTTTATGATTAAATATTTTTAACTTCTAGATACTAGCATTACACCTATTATAATAAAAACAACTCCTGCTACTCTTATTATTGATATATTTTCCTTAAAAAGAAAATAAGAAAAAAACATAACCAATATATAACCAATACTAACCATAGGATATGCATAACTTAATTCTACTTTACTTAAAACTTTTATCCATAATAAAAAACTTACTCCATAGGCTATAATGCCAAGCATTACTGGTGCATTTTTTAAAATACTTAAAATGCTTGATATTAGATATCCTCCAGAAAAATTTAGCTGCAAATTAACTGCTCCATATTTAACCAAAACTTGTCCAATAGCTCCTAAAAAAACTGAAATCAAAATCAATCCTATCATAATCATAACTCCTTGCATATATTTACTGAGGTTTCAATAAAGTTATAAAAAGCATATATTATTACAAATATTTCTGGGAAAGCATATCTTCCCTGACCTTCTGTTACAAAATAAACTGATGTAAACATAAAAAATAATACAACTGAATATAAATGAAATTTATTTAATAATTCAGTTTCCCTTTTGAATATACTTTTCAATATAATTATACTATAAAATAGTATATACATAATACCTAAACCAAATATTATATTCCTTATATTACTAGTTATTCTTAAAATTTTCCCTTTTGTATAATCGCTTAAAGAACTTCCATAGGTGCTGTATGAAGCATCATCTCCTACAAAATATGTGTTAAATAATCTTTTAAAACCTAGCTCTACAAATTGAACAGGATGACCTTTTATCCACTTCTTAGCTGCAGTGCTTAACATCTTATTTTTTTGAGTCATATTTGCTTTTTTATACTCATCTGTTTTTACTAGAGAATTTTCTACATCCTCAGCAGCCATCCATCTTCCAACTTTATTTTGAGAATTATTATTTATATATAAAACTATTCCTCCATTATTAGACACATAGGTAAATTGTCCCATAAGTTTTGTATTTCTATAAATCCAAGGTGAAATTACTAATGCTGAAATTAAAAGAACTATGGCAGAATTTACAAAAGATTTTTTAAACTTTCTTTCCTTAATTAAATCAACCAAAAATACTGCAAAGAAGAATATCAAGAAAAAAGGCTTTATCATAGTATTTAGTCCTGTTAAAATGCCAATCCATAAATATTTGAATTTACTTTTTCCGAAATATATATTAGTAATTAACAGTACAATTGTTGTAAATAATATTTCTGTTCCAAGTATAGTATTATAAAATATATTATTAGGCATAAATACAAAAAAAGCGAACATTATTTTCTTTTTCATTTCTTTAATATTTAATTTATCTAATATAGATATAAAGCATACATTACTTATAATAGTAAGCACTATATTAAATATTTTAGCCTTAAGCACACTAGCTCCAAATAATTTAAATATACCTCCTAGAACTATACAATATCCTACAGATGTATATGTATCACCCCATGGAAGTCCATTAGCTATATCCACTGATAAATTATAATAATAGTCAAAATCAGAAAAAGGTTTAGTATTTACAAACGTTACCCATAATACAGCAAATAGCAACCCAATAGCTAGTACAACTTTGTAATACATACTTTCTTTTAAACTTTTGGTTTCCATATATAAAAATCCTTTCTACATTACAATGTTTAATTTAAAAAATTGTTATAATCTCAAATATATTATAGAGAAAACTGTTACTCCCCATATAATTATATTTACTAAAAAAGGTTTATCCTTCTGAAATACATCTTCTGGCTTTCCACCTATATTTTTTTTATCCATTAGGTATTGATATCTAAAAATACCATACAATACAAATGGAATAGTAAATATCATTGTTTTACTTTGTACAGAGCTAAAAGTATACAAGCAATATGCCATAAGAATAGATGGTGTTACTATAGTTAACATTTTGTCCAACATATCCACTGAATACTCTTCAAGTATTTTTCTATGAGAACTACCTTTATCTTTTAAAGTTATAATTTCACTTTTTCTTTTATTAAGAGCTAAAAATAAAGATAATAATATGGTACATAAAAACAACCATGAAGATACCTGTACTCCTGTAGCAAGACTTCCACTCTCTACTCTTAAAACAAATCCTAATGTTATTACCATTACATCAATAATTACCACATTTTTTAGTTTAAAACAATATGCTATATTCATTACCATGTATATTACAAGTATAGCTAGAACCTTAACAGTTAAACATATATATGAAAAGTATAATACACTGCAAACTATAAAAAGATACAAAATGATTGCTTGCTTTTTTGACACCCTTCCACTTGCAAGCGGTCTATTTTTTTTCTCAGGATGACATCTATCCTTTTCTATATCTACTATATCATTTAATACATATATAGAAGACGCTGTAAAACAAAATAAAATAAATGTTAAAATATTTACATACAATATATGTGTGTTAAAAACATTACCTGAAAAAACTATAGCTGCAAATATAAAAAAGTTTTTAATCCATTGCTTTGGTCTTAATAATTTTAATATCGCTTTAATGTCCATCTTTTCCTCCTAAATTACTAAAGGTTGTATTATTATATACCTTTTACATTTTAACACAGCTTATAATATAGTCAATATTATTTAATTTAACATATATTAGATATAAAGTAAAACTTACTCTAAACAAACTCTTTTAAATTCAGTTCACTAATTAAATTTATATAAGCTATCCTAATGCTTAATAAGCGTTAAACACTAGCAATTACACTATTTATTATATAACAATAAAGGATTTGAACTAAGATTCAAATCCTTTTCATAAACTTTATTATTTTTATCTTGGTTGTACAATTAATTTTATAGCAGTTCTTTCTTCTCCATCTATCTCTATGTCAGTAAATGCTGGAATACAGATTAGGTCTATTCCACTTGGTGCTACGAAACCTCTTGCTATAGCAACAGCTTTTACAGCTTGATTTAATGCTCCTGCTCCTATTGCTTGTATTTCTGCAGCTCCTCGTTCTCTTAAAACTCCTGCTAGAGCTCCTGCAACTGAATTTGGACTTGATTTTGCTGAAACTTTTAATACTTCCATAATAAACCTCCTATATGTTATATTAACTTAATTAGTTATTGTTACTACTTTATAATATTCTACAAAAAATTAAAAATTCCTTCTAAATTTTGTAAAGCTTTAAACTTCACAGAATTCAGAAGGAATAATGTTAACCTTATTTACTTTGCATATTCAATGGCGCGGGTTTCTCTTATAACATTTACTTTTATTTGGCCAGGATATTCTAATTCACTTTCTATCTGTTTTACTATATTCCTTGCCATTTCAACAGCACCTGCATCATCAATTTCTTCTGGTTTAATCATAATTCTAATTTCTCTACCTGCTTGAATGGCATATGACTTTTCTACGCCTTCACATGTATTTGCTATTTCTTCTAATTTTTCTAATCTCTTAATATAGGCTTCTAAAGTTTCTCTTCTCGCTCCAGGTCTCGCAGCTGATATCGCATCTGCTGCCTGAACAAGCACTGCCTCTAAAGATATAGATTCTACATCACCATGATGTGCTGCAATAGCATTAACTATTATAGCTGACTCACGATATTTTTTAGCCACTTCTGATCCAATAATTGCATGAGGACCTTCTACTTCATGATCTACGGCTTTACCAATATCATGTAGCAATCCAGCTCTCTTAGCTATAGTAGGATCTATTCCAAGTTCTGAAGCCATGAGTCCTGCTAAGTAGGCAACTTCTATAGAATGTTTTAATACATTTTGACCATAACTGGTTCTATATTTTAATCTTCCTAACAATTTTATTAATTCTAAATGAAGACCATGTACTCCCGTTTCAAAAGTTGCTTGCTCGCCTTCTTCTTTGATATCATTTTCAACTTCTTTTTTAGCCTTTTCTACCATTTCTTCGATTCTTGCCGGATGAATTCTTCCATCAATAATTAGTTTTTCTAGTGCTATTCTTGCTACTTCTCTTCTTATTGGATCAAATCCTGAAAGAATTACTGCTTCAGGTGTATCATCAATTATTAAATCTACACCAGTAAGAGTTTCAAGGGTTCTTATGTTTCTACCTTCCCTACCAATTATTCTTCCTTTCATTTCATCATTAGGAAGAGTAACCACATGAACTGTAGTCTCAGCTACATGATCTGCTGCACACCTTTGTATAGCGCAAGTTATTACTTCTCTTGCTCTCTTGTCTGCTTCTTCTTTAGCTTTCGTTTCTACTTCTTTAATCATTATCGCAGATTCATGTTTTATTTCCTTACTGATTTCTTCCAGCAAAATTTCTTTAGCTTGTTCTGTTGTTAAACCCGAAAGTTTTTCTAATTCTTCTCTTTCTTTTTCATATAATTTTTCTACACTTGATCGAATTTCATCAATTTCCTGCTGTTTTTTACCTATACTTTCTTCTCTTTTTTCCAACATATCATTTTTCTTGTCAAGTAATTCTTCTCTTTGAATTAATCTTCTCTCAAGTCTTTGGTTTTCATTTCTTCTATCTCTTGATTCTTTGTCTAAATCTGATCTTAACTTATGAACTTCTTCTTTAGCTTCAAGTATAGCTTCCTTCTTTTTAGATTCAGCATCTTTTTCTGCTTCCTCTTTCAATCTATTAGACTCAATTAGAGCCTGTGATTTTATAGCATATGCTTTATTTCTAACAACATAAAACTCTACTAATAAACCGATAGCTATTATTAAGCCAACAATAATTACGTATATAATAGGATTCACATGAACACCTCCTTTGCTTTTTATGCATCTATCCTTTAGTTAAATATGCAAGCATAGAAAAGGTGACATATTTATTCAATTGGTATTTATTTAATACATGACAAACCAGAATTTGTCTTAATTTTATATTATATTTTGCCCATTGTCAAGTTTTATGTTCATTATTTATGTTATTGTTTTCTTGAATAATTATACTTGTAAATTATATAAATAACACCTTAATAAATCGCAAGTTTTTTACAACTTGCGATAAACTAAAATTTATTTACTTTCAGTATTAGTTTCTTGTTTAGCCTTACTTTCTTCTTTAGCATTGTTCTTATTATTGCTAGGTTTTACAATTGGCAAATCATATTTCTCTCTTATTTTATTTTCTATTTCAAGTAATATACTTGGATTTTCCTTTAAAAATTGTTTTGCATTTTCTCTTCCTTGACCAAGCCTATTTTCCTTGTAAGCAAACCATGCCCCACTTTTCTGAACAAGTTCTTCTCTTACTCCTACATCTAGCACATTTCCTTCTCTTGATATTCCTTGATTATACATTATATCAAACTCTGCCTGTTTAAATGGTGGTGCAACTTTATTTTTAGTAACCTTTACTCTTGTTCTATTACCTACTATTGAATCTCCCTGTTTTATAGAATCTATTCTTCTAATGTCCATTCTTACTGAAGCATAAAATTTTAATGCCCTTCCACCTGGTGTAGTTTCAGGATTTCCAAACATAATACCAACTTTTTCTCTTAATTGGTTTATGAATATAATTACACATTTTGACTTATTTATAGCTCCTGTAAGTTTTCTTAAAGCTTGAGACATAAGTCTTGCCTGTAGTCCTACATGAGAATCTCCCATTTCTCCTTCTATTTCAGCCTTAGGAACCAAAGCTGCAACAGAATCCACAACAATTACATCTACAGCCCCAGATCTTACTAAAGCTTCAGCTATTTCTAATGCTTGCTCTCCTGTATCTGGTTGGGATACTATTAAGTTTTCTGTATCTACCCCTAATGCTCTTGCATATACTGGATCTAATGCATGCTCTGCATCTATAAATGCAGCAGCTCCTGAAGCCTTTTGTGCTTCAGCTACTACATGTAATGCAACAGTAGTTTTACCTGAAGATTCAGGACCAAATATCTCTATTACTCTGCCTCTTGGAACGCCACCTATTCCCAAAGCTATATCAAGATCTAAGCATCCTGTAGATATAGCTTCTATATCTAAAGTACTATGTTCTCCAAGTTTCATTATAGATCCTTTTCCAAACTGTTTTTCTATCTGTCCAAGCGCAGCTTCTAAAGCCTTTAACTTTTCACTATTAATGTTTCCCAAAAGGGTCACTTCCTTTCTTAAACTACAATTATATAATAATATAAAATTTACCCACTCAAAATTCGAACATTTGTTCTAAACTAATTATATAATATATTATATGCTTGGTCAACTACATAAACATAAATTTAAAAATAACTTTAGGCTATTATATGAAATAGTTATTATTTATCCATATTCCATAATTATTGACAACATTAAACATATTTAATCTTTATTACTAAGCATTAACTTATAATTAATTTTGTCAAACAAAAATCTTACGAAAATAAATATATTGAGCAAAATAAAAGTAAACTTCAATTACATGCAGATCAAATTAAAGTTAATTATTTGTAATTTACTCATATCATAATAATATAAAAGTTAAAATACAAATCCATATAAGACTTTAACTTGACCACACCTTAATTCAAATTTACTTTAAATGTTACGTAATACTTTACTATCAATTAAATAATATTCACTACTTATCCGTTTTCATAACCTCTTTATTTTTAACAAAATAATCTACCCCTGAAATTATAGTGATAATTACTGCCAATCCCATTGCTATATCAGTAGTTGCATTTAAAAACTTATGCGGGTAATTAATAAACCTTCTAATAATGCCCAAAGATACATGATTATAATTTAAGTTTACTAAAGCCAATACAATTGCTATTATCTGTGTAACTGTTTTAGCTTTTCCCCATTTACTAGCTGCTATAACTATACCTTCAGCTGCAGCCACTGCTCTTAATCCTGTAACTGCAAATTCTCTAGCAATAATTATAGTAGCTACCCAGCTTGGTATTATACGATATTCAACTAATGATACTAAAGCTACAGTAACTAATAATTTATCTGCTAAAGGATCCATAAATTTACCAAATCTAGTTATTTGATTTCTACTTCTTGCTATGTACCCATCTAACTTATCTGTTATAGATGCTATTATAAATATAATAATAGCAATAAGCTTCCCGTAGGGTAATCCCTTTATAGTTATAAATATTAGAAAAAATGGGATTAATATAATTCTTAATATTGTAAGTTTATTTGCAAGATTCATCGCATACAACTCCTATTAAATCATATTCCAGGCTGTGGGTAATTTTTACATTAACTATGGAACCTATTTCTAGCTTCTTATCACAGTTAAAGTAAATTAATCCATCTATTTCTGGCGACATTTCATAACTTCTTCCATACCACTCTTCTTCCTTCCCTTCAACTAGCACTTTATATATCCTTCCAATTTTATTGCTGTTAATTTCTTTTGATATTCCCTGTTGAATACTCATTAATTCTTCTTCTCGGCTTTCCTTTACCTTTTCGTCAATCTGATTTTTCATTAAAAAGGCAGGTGTTCCTTCTTCTTTAGAATATTTAAATACTCCCAATTTATCTAATTTTGCTTCTTTAATAAAGTCTTTTAATTCCTTGAAATCTTCTTCAGTTTCACCTGGAAAACCTACTATAATGGATGTTCTAAGAACAATATTTTTCACCTTTTCTCGAAGTTTATTTATATTACCTACTATCTGCTCTCTAGTTCCTCTTCTCCCCATAGTTTTTAAAACATTATTACTTATATGTTGAAGTGGAATATCTAAGTATTTACATACCTTAGGATTATTGGCTATTTCCTCTATAAGTTCATCTGTAATTTCCTCTGGATAACAGTACAATATTCTTATCCACTCAATATCTTCTATTTCAGAAAGCTTACTTATAAGTTTATTAAGAACCTTTTTACCATATATATCTATTCCATACATAGTGGTATCCTGAGCTACAAGTATTATCTCTTTAACTCCTTGAGTTGCTAAACTTTTGGCTTCTTTTAGAATACTTTCCATTGATCTACTTCTATATTTTCCTCTTATTTTGGGAATTATACAATAAGTACAGAAGTTATTACAACCTTCTCCTATTCTTATGTAAGCTGTATGTGATGGTGTAGTTAAAATTCTATTTCCTTCATTTACTCCTACATCCCTATATTCACAACTATATACTTTTTCCTTACTATTTCTAATACATTTATCTATGCTTTCATTTAATTTATCATAATCATTAACTCCAAGCATTACATCTATTTCAGGCATAAGTTCCATAAGTTCTTTTCCATATCTTTGAGTAAGACATCCAGTTACTACCAACAACTTACAATTATACTTGTTTTTATATTTAGACATTTCTAATATAGTATCTATAGATTCTTGTTTAGAAGATTCTATAAACCCACAAGTATTAACAATTATTATATCTGCTTCTTTTTCATCATTTATTATTTCATGCTTAGCCTTGATATTGCTGAGAATAATTTCAGAATCTATTCTGTTTTTATCACAGCCCAAGCTTATTAGTCCAACTTTTAAATTATCCACTATTTTTCCTCCTGAATATATACTGTTAAAAATAAAAATATCTATTTTATTTTAAATCTACTTTTTGTATTTTACAAGTAAGTTTTTAAATAATTATAAATCTTGCCTACTTATAAGCACTTGTCTTGGTTTACTTCCATCTCTACCAGAAATAATCCCTTTTTCCTCCATTTGATCAATTATTCTAGCTGCTCTATTATATCCTATTCTAAGTCTTCTTTGCAAAAGCGATGTGGATGCTTGCCCCGCATCTACAACTATTCTAGTAGCTTCTCCTAATAATTCATCACATTCTGAGTCATTACCACTTGAATTATTATCTATTTGGTTTATTATTTCGTCTTTATACTCTGGCTCCCCCTGCTGTTCTTTAATAAAGTTAACTACATTTTCAACTTCATTTTCTGAAATAAATGCGCCTTGTATTCTTATAGGTTTAGATTCTCCCACAGGATAAAATAACATATCTCCTTTACCCAAAAGTTTTTCTGCACCAGCTGTATCAAGTATAGTTCTAGAGTCTATTTGACTGGATACAGCAAAAGATATTCTTGATGGTATATTAGCCTTTATAACTCCTGTAATAACATCTACAGATGGTCTTTGTGTTGCAATAACTAAATGCATTCCTGCAGCTCTTGCCATTTGTGCTAGTCTTCCTATATAATCTTCAATATCATTTGGGCATACCATCATCAAATCTGCCAACTCATCAATAATTATAACTACGAAAGGAAGTTTACTTTCAATTTTACCTTTTTCAAATAGTTCATTATACCCTTCAATATTTCTTACTGAGTTTTCTGCAAAAAGCCTATACCTTCTAGTCATCTCTTGAACTGCCCAGTTTAAAGCTCCTGCAGCTTTTTTAGGATCTGTAACTACAGGTATTAACAAATGAGGTATTCCATTGTAAATACTTAATTCAACCACTTTAGGATCTATCATTAAAAGCTTAACATTATCTGGTGAATACTTATAAAGTAAACTTATTATAAGAGTATTTATACACACACTTTTACCTGAACCTGTTGCACCTGCTATAAGCATATGAGGCATCTTACTAAGATCTGAAGCAACACAATTTCCTCCTATATCTTTTCCAAGGCAATATGCTAAATTTTTATTAGAATTTACAAACTCAGGTGATTCTATAACCTCTCTTAAATAAACAGGCATAAGATCTCTATTGGGTACTTCTATTCCTATAGCAGATTTACCAGGTATAGGAGCCTCTATTCTAACCCCTGAAGCTGCTAATCCTAATGCTATATCATCAGCTAAATTAACTATTTTACTTACTTTTACACCTGGACTTGGTTGTAATTCGAATCTAGTAACCGAAGGTCCTTTACTAACCTGATTAACTTTAGCTTCAACTCCAAAACTAGACAAGGTTTCCTCTAATTTATTAGCATTATTAATTAATTCTTTTTTATCTTCTCTATTTAATTTGGATTGAACATTAAGTTTAAGTAAATCTATAGGCGGAATTTTATATTGTACATTTTGTATATTATGTGCTGATTTTATCTGCTTATCCAATTCCATATTTATTGAATCATCTACAGCCTTATCTGCAGCACATTGAATTTGTATTTTTGAGGCCTTGTCCTTTAAATTGTCATCCTTCTTAACATCAATACTATCTACTTCTTCATTATTTTTCTTATCAGCAGATTTCATAAAATCTAATATCTTTATTCTATTATTTATATTTTTTATAAAACCTTCCTTTTCTTCATTACTCTGCAATTGATTACTGCTTTCAGCTTCTTCTTCCTGAATAATAGAATCATCATCTGTGCTATTATCTTTTAATGCATACTTAATGCTATGCAGTATATCATATATACTAACTTTACTCATTAGTATAAAGCATATTATGTATATAGAAATAAAAATAACATAAGAACCTACATTACCAAATAATTTTAACAAGGGTATGTCAATTAAAAAACTTATAATTCCCCCATGTAGTACTTTATCTGATTCATATATTCTTTTTATACCTAAATTTATATCATTATTTACATAGTAGTTAGGCATAATTATCATCTGTATAAATAGCAAAGTATTTATCATAAACATTAATATTCCATAAAACTTTTTACTAAAATTTATTTTATTCTTTTTTACTATACAGCAGAATCCTATAAAAATTATTAAAATAGGAAAAACAAAGGCTCCAAGTCCTGCAATGGCTATTAATATCTTTCTTACAAACTTACCCAAAATTCCTGAAGAATCAGATGAAAAAACACTAATTACCATAAGTATTCCCATAGTAACTAGCAAAATCCCTTTTATATCACTGTTCAATTTATACTTTTCTTTTTTTCTAGCCATTTTCTTAGCCATGTAACTTATCACCTCCAGTTAATAATTCTACACTTAATAAAAATTTCCTTTTGACTTTCCTATAAATATAAATTACCATAGGAAATACCTATGGTGATTTTTTATTCTACATTAACTTTTTTCTCCATAAGAGAATTTAACTTCTTTATAGCATCACTTATACCACCCACTTCATCTATTAAACCTTCATCTACTGCCTGTTCACCTATTAATATAGTACCCATGTCATTTAAAAGCTCATCAGTTTGAACCATAAGCTTTTGTACTTTTTCCCTCTTTATTCTAGATGTTCTTACTATAAATTCTGTTATTCTTTCTTGCATTTTATTAAAATACTCAAAGGTTTGAGGAACACCTATAATTAAACCATTCATTCTTATAGGATGAATAATCATTGTAGCTGAAGGTGATATAAAAGAGTAATCGGCCGATGTTGCAAGTGGCACTCCTATAGAATGACCTCCTCCAATAACCAAAGAAACTGTAGGTTTGCTTAAACTCCTTATCATCTCTGCTATAGCGAGCCCTGCTTCTACATCCCCACCTACAGTATTTAAAACTACTAATAACCCTTCTATATTTTCATCATTTTCTATATTTATTAATTGGGGTATAACATGCTCATATTTAGTACTCTTGGTTTGAGGAGATAAAATCATGTGTCCTTCAATTTGACCTATTATAGGAAGCACTTGAATTTTATCTTTACCTTTTTCATTATTCATAACTCCTAGTTCTTTTATGTTTTCTAATTCTTCTTTTTGTTCTTTGTTTTCTGACATAATAATCCCCTCCTTAATATGAACTTATTCTATGCATTAAAGGGGACTACTATTCATTTTACAATTACTCTTTACCTAATTTAAATTCACTATGAAGCGCATTTATAGCATTTTCTGCATCTTTATCCTGTACAAGACACCATATAGTTGTATGAGAATCTGCAGTTTGCAGAACTTCTACATTATTTTTTAATAATACTTTTAATATTTTTGCCATAACACCTGGAATACCTCGCATCCTACTTCCAATTACAGCAATCTTTGTGCAATGTTCAACAAAAGAGTATTTTAACCCCAAATTCTTCATTGCTATTTTAAAACTTTCCGTATCTTTTTCGTCTATAGTAAATATTTTTTGCTTTGGGAATATACTAATTAAATCTATACTTATCATATCATTAGCTAATTCATCTAATAACATGTGATAATTTTCATTACCTTCATTTTCACTATACTCCACTATAACCTGAACTCTACTTCCCATTGAAGTTATTCCTGTTATAATATTATGCGAATTAGTTACTGTGCTATTGCTTATTATTGTACCTTTGCACTCACTAAGAGTATTTTTAATAACGAGAGGTATATTTCCTTTCATTGCAATTTCTACGGCACGAGGATGTATTACCTTTGCACCTTGATCAGCAAATTGAAAAACTTCATTATATCCTATTTTTTCAATTAATAGTGCATCCGAAACTATTCTTGGATCTGCGGTCATTATGCCATCTACATCTGTATATATTTGAACTTCCTTGGCCTTTAAAGCCACTCCTAAAAGGGAAGCTGTAACATCACTTCCACCTCTTCCTAGGGTAGTTATAAATCCTTTTTCACTTCTTCCTTGAAAACCTGCCACTACTGGAATTTTTCCTTGTTTTATTATATTCATTATATTATTTGTGTCCATTCTTAAAACAGAAGCATCATTATAATTATCATTAGTTATAACGCCTGCTTGTCCTCCAGTTAATGGTACTGCCTGTATACTGTTTTTATCTAATTCTTCACTCATAACTACAGTGCTTATAATTTCCCCACAGCCCATCAATAAATCTACAGCTAATTTATTACTATTCTTAAATTCTTCACCTATTAATGAAAGAAGAGTATCAGTTGCATAAGGCTGTCCTTTTCTTCCCATAGCAGATACTACTACTACTGGCGAAAACCCTTCTTCTTTAGCTTTTAATATTTTGTCAACCACCATTAATCTTCTTTCATGAGTAGAAACAGAGGTCCCTCCAAATTTTTGTAATAATATATTCATTTTTTCCTCCACAACAATTTATATTAATATTATATTAAGGAGACCTCTTATATGTTAATGAGATCTCTTTATCATTTTTTCATCCGCATCTATTATTATGGTTTTAGAACCAATCTTTTTTACACACTCCCAGGGCACTTCTATAAAGTCTGTTTTTCCAAATAATCCAAGTTTAGATTTATTATTGCTAAGAATTAATAACTTTAAATTTCCTTCTTCATCAATTACTACATCATTATTGCCTAAAGAATTAAACTTATCTCCATCATTTACATTTATCACTTCGTATTTTTCCATTTCACTGTACAACTTTATATTATCACTCATTTAAAACAACCTCCTAAATATAACTAATATCTAACTTTATTTTCACACTTTAAGCTATTATACAAAGCAAAATTTTTAAAAAGTTCAAATATCAAATAACAATAGTTTCTATCTCATCTCAGAAAATCTACAATTTTAATTTTCTAGTGTCAGAAAGATTTTTTCTTATTTATTATTTGAACTTTGTTATCTTTTAAGTTGCTTCCTACCATGCCTATAATATGAACTTTTAGTTATTCATTTTAAATACTATGAGTTATATTAGGTAGTTATTACACATGTTTACTTTCTTCATTTCTAAATGGTATAATATCCTTTTCCATTATATCAGTTAAAAGAGATAAATTCACTTTTTCTCCTACAAAAGCTGAATTTATTATGCCTTTTTCGAAAGTTTTTTTCATAATACAATCTAAATTTTCCTTATCTATCCTGTCAATCTTCTGTATTATATCCTGTGGAGTGTTAATCCTATTTAAAAACAGAACAGATTTACCATTATTAAACATCCTGCTGCTAGTACTTTCTAAGCCTAAAATATAACTTCCCTTAAGCTGTTCTTTGGCCTTAACTAATTTTCCTTCGTTTACACCAAATTTTATAAACTTTTCTACTTCTTCTTTTATAGTACATACTACATCAGCTGCATATTTAGGGTTTAAACTAGTATATATATTTACTACTCCTGTATTGTTAAAAGCTGAAACATATGAATAAATTGAATAGCAAAAACCTTTTTCTTCTCTTATTTTTTGAAATAGTATAGAAGAAGCACCACCGCCTAATATGTTACTTAAAAGTAATAATGTATAAATATCTTTATTTCCTGTTTCAATTCCTGGTATACCCAAGCTTAAATGAAGTTGTTCTATACTCTTCTTCTTAAAAAGATGATTTCTTTGTAATTCCGGCTTTGAATAAACAGTGATCTTTTTGTTATCACTATTCCAATGTCCAAAATATCTTTCAACAAGTTTTTCTATATTTCCCTTATCAAATTTACCTGAAATAGATATTACTGAATTTTCAGGTATATAGTGTGAAGAAATATACTTTTCAATTTGATCCTTGGTAAAAGATTTAACTGTATCTATACTTCCTAATATAGGAAGCGATATAGAATCCTTTTCCCATATGGCTTCGCTGTGGAGATCTGACAATACATCTTCTGGCGAATCCTCATTCATATTAATTTCTTCTATTACCACACCCTTTTCTTTTTCTATATCTTCAGGTGAAAATTTACTATTGAAAAGCATATCAGATATTACATCTAAACTCAGTTCTAAATGTGAATCTAATACTTTTATATAAAAGCAAGTAGCTTCTTTTCCTGTAAAAGCATTTATTTGCCCTCCAACATCTTCTATACATTCAGCTATTTGAAGTGCAGTCCTTTTTTGAGTACCCTTAAAAAACATATGTTCTATAAAATGAGAAATTCCATTGTTAGTTTTATCCTCATTTCTTGAACCATTTTCCACCCATAAACCTACACTTACGGAATTAACATAGTCTATATTTTCCACAACTACTCTTAACCCATTACCTAACTTAAATAAATTATACATTATCTCCTCCTGAGGAATTAAATAATTTTATTGCTTAATATAAAAATAAAAAGGCACCATAATGCCCTTCTATTTTTATTCTTCCTTTGATTCTTCCTTTGATTCTTCCTTTGATTCTTCTTTTGATTCTTTTTCCTCTGAATCTTTTATTGCATCTTTCCTTGATAAATTAATCCTACCTTGATTGTCAATATCTGTTACTTTAACAAGTATTTCATCACCGACAGACACTATATCTTCAACCTTGTTTACTCTAGCAAAATCTAATTTAGATATATGAACCAATCCTTCTTTACCTGGAAGTATTTCTACAAAAGCACCGAAAGTTGTTATCTTAGTTACTTTTCCTAAGTAAATTTCTCCTGATTTTACTTCTCTAGTTAAATCATCTATAATTTTCAAGGCTCTTTTTGCACATGTGCTATCATCACACATTACAAATATTTTTCCATCTTCTTTTATATCAATTTTAACACCAGTTTCAGCAATAATTTTATTTATTACCTTCCCACCAGGTCCTATTACATCTCTTATTTTATCAGGATCAATATTCATTGTATAAGTTTTAGGGGCATATTTTGAAAGTTCTTCTCTTGGGCCACTAATACAGTCATTAATTTTTTCTAATATAAATAATCTAGCTTTTTTAGCCTTAGCTAAAGTTTCTTTTATACAATCATTTGATAATCCATGAATTTTTGTATCAAATTGTATAGCAGTAATTCCAACTTCTGTACCAGCCACTTTAAAGTCCATATCTCCAAAAAAGTCTTCTATACCTTGTATATCAGTTAAAACTTTTTCTTTAGATAAATCTTCACTAGTTATAAGTCCCATAGCTATACCTGCTGCAGGTCTTTTTATTGGAACACCAGCATCAAGAAGTGCCAAAGTGCTGCCACATACACTAGCTTGAGAAGTTGAACCGTTTGAGCTTAAAACTTCTGATACAAGTCTTATAGTATATGGGAACTCATCTTCATTTGGTATAAGTGGCTCTAAAGCCTTTTCAGCTAAAGCTCCATGACCTATTTCTCTTCTTCCTGGTCCTCTTAATGGTCTAACCTCTCCTACACTGTAAGATGGGAAGTTATAATGATGCATATATCTTTTAAATTCTTCTGAACCAAGTCCATCAAGAATTTGCACATCCCCTAAAGCTCCTAAAGTAGCTACAGTCATTACTTGAGTTAATCCCCTTGTAAATAAACCTGTACCGTGAGTTCTTGGAAGTAATCCAACTTCACAGCTTATAGGTCTTATTTCCTCAAAGCCTCTTCCATCAGGTCTTCTGCCTTCATTTAAAAGCATATTTCTTACTATTTCTTTTTGAAGCTTATATACTACTTCAGCTATATCCGCACCACTTTCTGGATACTTTTCTGCAAATTCATCATTAATTTTTTCTTTTGCAGAATCTATAGCTGCATTTCTTTCATCCTTATCCATTATGTACATAGCTTCTTTTATCATCTCAAAAGAAAAATCTCTAACTTCTTTTTCTAAATCTTCATCTACTTTATATAGATTAGGTTCTACCTTTTGCTTTCCTAATTTTGCCATAGCTTCTTCCTGGAAAGCTACTATTTTTTTGCACTCTTCAAATCCAAACATGATGGCATCATACATTACATCTTCCGGTATTTCTACTCCTCCAGCTTCAACCATCATAACTCTTTCTTTAGTTGCACATACTGTTAAATTTAATGTACTTTTTTCTCTTTGTCCTAGTGTTGGATTTATTACAAATTCACCATCTACTAATCCTACAGATACAGCACCTAAAGGTGTGTTAAAAGGAATACTTGAAAGACATAAGGCTATTGATGCACCATTTATAGCTAATATGTCTGGAGCATTATCCTGTTCTACAGATACAACAGTACACACTACCTGTACGTCATTTCTGTAACCTTTTGGGAATAACGGTCTTAAAGGTCTATCTATAGCTCTAGCATGAAGAATTGCCTTTTCCGAAGGTTTTCCTTCTCTTTTAATAAATCCTCCTGGTATTTTACCTACAGCATATAATCTTTCTTCATATTCTATGCTTAAAGGGAAGAAATCCACCCCTTCTCTTGGTTTTTCTGAAGCATTTGCATTAATAAGGACTACTGTTTCACCATAACTTACAAGTAAAGCACAATTCGAAAGCATTCCAACCTTACCATAATCTATTTTAAGAGTTCTTCCTGCAACAGTAGTTTCTAATGTTTGATTCATAAGTAAATTAACCTCCTCTCAATCGGTTATAATATTATTATCATTATTTATCAATTATATTATACAATTATTAAACTAATTCAACCATGGATTTACAATAATTCTTAAAATTATTGTTTAAAATAATAGAGCGGTTTTAAGCCGCTCTAAAAAACTATTTTCTTAAATTTAACTTTCCGATAATAGTACGATATCTTTCAATATCTTGATTCATTAAGTAGTTTAAAAGACCTCTTCTTTTACCAACCATCATTAAAAGACCTCTTCTTGAGTGATGATCTTTTTTATGAGTCTTTAAATGATCATTTAAATGATTAATTCTTTCAGTAAGTAGTGCTATTTGCACTTCTGGAGATCCTGTATCTCCTTCATGTCTTGCGTATTTTTTCATTAATTCTTCTTTCATTGCCTTTTCCATTATCTACACCTCCAAATGTTAATCCCCTATATTCCAAGAAAAGCGTCGGCAAGTCGAGTTTCTTAGCATAAGGATCACAAACGTATTATAACAAATCTAAATTCACTTGTAAATTAATTTTTAAAATTAATTTCTAGTTTCTGTTTTTTTGCATACATTTTGTCTTTTTTTAATTGCTCAGCTAAAAATTGTATTGAACTAAACTTTTTTTCATCTCTTATTCTATCCATAAAATAGATTTTTATATGCTCATTGTATATATTTTCATTAAAATCTAACATATGGGTTTCTATACTTAATCTATTATCATCTACAGTTGGATTGTATCCAACATTAGTTATGCCCTTAAAAAATTTACCTTTATAACTAACTATAGTGCAATAAACACCGCCTCTTGGAAGTAAAAATCTCTTATCATAATTTAAATTTACAGTAGGAAATCCTAACGTTCTGCCTAATTGTTTTCCTTTAACCACATCACCCTGCAGCATAAAAGGTCTAGTAAGCATTTTATTTACCTTTTTCACATCTCCTTCATCTGAAAGGCTAGTTCTTATAATGGAACTACTGACTACCTGTCCCTTATATTTTACTGGTTCCACTACACATAGGTCAAAACCATATTTTTTACTTAGTTTCTTTAAAAGCTCTACATCGCCAAGGTTTTTATACCCAAACCTATTGTTAAATCCTACTACTAATCCTTTAGCTCTATAATGGCTTACTAAATTTAGTATAAAATCTTCAGGTGACAGTTGCATAAGTTCTTTGTTAAAGTTAGCCATATTTAGTACATCTAGTCCATAAGATTCTAAAACCTTTACTTTACTAGAATTATCCATAATAAGCTTAGGTACTAATTCCTTATTAACAACACTAAGTGGATGATTTTTAAAAGTAAATATCATACTCTTAGCTTTGTTTTTTAAAGCAAGTTTTATAGTTTTATTTACTAAACTTACATGTCCTATGTGAATACCGTCAAAACTTCCTAAAGCAATATATGTATCATACTGTAAATACTTTTTAAAATTATCTTCCATTATAATCATCTTAAATTACCTCTGAATTAACAGTTTTGTCATTTTAAATCCAAAATTTTGTTTCATACCTATACCAATAAACTTTTCTTTTCCCAAATAAACCTTATATAATATATCCTTTTCTATGTTTTCAATTAACATAGGATCTTTTAATGTAACTCCATTAAGTAATAATTTTTCATATTTTTCATCTATGTAAACCGCTGGATATTTTTCTAAAGCCATATCCATTGGAATTAAATATTCATTAATATTTTCTCTATTCAACTTATCTAAATCCACTGATTTTTCTATACCAAAGCTTCCTGTTCTAGTCCTTTGAAGATTCCACATAGTACCACCGCACTTAAGTTCTTCTCCAATATCATAGCAAAGACTTCTTATATATGTGCCTTTAGAACATTTTACTTCAAATACTACTTTAGGTAGTTCAATATCTATTATGTTTATACTATGTATAGTTATTTTTCTCGGTTTTCTTTCTATCTCTATTCCCTGCCTTGCTAAAGAATATAATCTTTGTCCATTGACTTTTAAAGCAGAATACATGGGCGGAATTTGCTCTATGTTTCCTTCAAAGCTTTCAATAACCTTTTTAACTTCTTCAACATTCAAATCCACAGGAGAATTTTTAATTACTTTTCCTTCCCTATCATAGGTATCTGTAGTAATTCCAAGCCTTAATTCTACTTTATATATTTTGTAATCACTCATTATATAGTCTACAAGCTTAGTAGCATTTCCTATGCATATAGGAAGTACGCCTGAAGCTTCTGGATCTAAAGTTCCTGTATGACCTACCTTTTTGGTATTAGCAATAAACTTTACTTTTTTTACTACATCAAAGGAACTCATTCCCAATGGTTTATTAACATTCAATATTCCATCCATATACATCAACTCTTTTTCTGTTTATAGTGAATTTCTTATTTCTTTAAGTATTAAATCCTTAGCTTTTTCTATACTCTTATCCTTAATAGCTAATCCAGATGCCTTTATATGTCCACCGCCGTCAAATTTTTCTGCAATTTTTCTTACATCTACCTTTGACTTGGATCTAAGGCTTGCTTTTATACCTGAGTCAGTTTCTTTTACAAGCAATGCTACTTCTATAGTATCTATCTGCATAGCAAAGGCTATAATATCAGATGTATCCGTATCCTTTACATTTCCGTTTTGTAATAACATATCCTTTGTAATAGTTATTACACATATCTTATCACCAACTAACTCCATATTTTCAATTGCTTTTCCATAAAACTTTATTCTTTCAAATTTTTTATTTTCAAATATAATCCTATGGATTCCACTAAAATCAATACCTGTACTAATTAAATCTCCTGCTATAGTATGTGTAACCAAAGTAGTTGATGAATACTTGAAAGCTCCTGTATCTGTAATTAATGATGTATATAAACATGCTGCTATGTTTTTAGTAATCTTTACACCCATAATTTTCAGCATTTGATACACAATTTCACCTACTGCTGCAGCATTAGTATCCACATAATTTAGATCTGCATATAATTCATTTGATAAGTGATGATCTATATTAATTAATGTATATTCTCTATTTTCTAAATTTAAATTTGCATTAATTCTTTTTACATCACCGCAATCCAAAACTATTACACATTCAGTTTCAGAAATCACGTCACATTTTAATCCTTCTATTTGTTCTGAACAAGGTAAAAATGCAAAAGATTCTGGTACTTTTTCTTTGCAAAGTATGTAAACTTCCTTATTAAGTTCTTTTAGTCCCTGCATTAAAGCAAGGGCAGAACCTAAAGAATCTCCATCAGGAGATTCATGGAAAGTAATAGCAATTCTATTACTTTCCTTTATTTCTTTTAGAATGTTATTCATTATCATGATGCTCTTTCTCCTTTATCTTGTGTAAAAGTGCATCTATATGCATACCTTGTTCTATAGTATTATCTAACTCTATAAGTATTTCTGGTGTGTATCTTAAGTTTATTTTATGCCCAACTTCTCTTCTAATAAATCCTGCAGAACCTTTCAAAGCTTCAAAAGTAGCATTTTTAGATTCATCATTTCCAAAAATACTTACATATACTTTAGCATATCTTAAATCTTTTGTTACATCTACTTTAGTAACACTTATCATAGCACTTAACCTAGGATCTTTTATGTCATTTTGAATTATTCTGCTGATTTCCCTTTTCATTTCTTCGTTTATTCTACCACTTCTATATTTAGCCATATAATATCACCTCGTTTTTACATAGTATATATGACATAACCATTTTTAATTCTAAATTTCTTAATATTTTTAAATTAAAGTTTATCTTTTTTTATTTCTTCCATAGTGTAGGCTTCTATTTCATCGCCTTCTTTTATATCATTAAACTTTTCAATAGAAAGACCACATTCATAACCTTCTGCTACTTCTTTAGCATCATCTTTAAATCTCTTTAAAGATGCAAGCTCTGATTCGAATATTACTATACCATCTCTTATAACTCTCACGCTGCTATTTCTTGCGATTTTTCCATCTGTTACATAACAACCTGCAATAGTTCCTACATTAGATATTTTGTATACCTGTCTTACTTGAACTTTTCCAAGTACTACTTCTTTATAATCTGGTTCAAGCATTCCAATCATAGCTGATTTTATATCATCTATAGCATTATATATAACTCTATAAGTTTTTATGTCTACAGCTTCTTTATCTGCTGCTGCTGTTGCATTATTATCAGGTCTTACATTAAATCCTATAATTATAGCATTAGATGCTGAAGCAAGAGTAACATCAGTTTCAGTTATAGCACCAACTGCTCCATGTATAACTCTAACCTTTACTTCTTCATTAGATAACTTTTGAAGAGACTGTTTTAATGCTTCTATAGATCCTTGAACATCTGCTTTAACTATTATGTTTAACTCTTTAACTTTTCCTTCTTGTATCTGATTATACAAGTCCTCAAGAGAAACCTTATGTGTTGACTGTAAATATTCAGCTCTTAACTTTTCTTTTCTCTTATCAGCCATTTCTCTTGCAGTTTTTTCATCTTTTACTTGGTGGAATCTATCTCCTGCTGCTGGAACTTCAGATAATCCAAGTATTTCTACTGGTATAGAAGGACCTGCTGATTTGATTTTTTTACCTTTATCATCAAACATAGCTCTTATTCTTCCATAAGTAGACCCTACTATTATAGAATCTCCAACATGTATAGTACCATTTTGAACTAATAATGTAGCTACAGCTCCTCTTCCCTTGTCAAGCTTAGATTCTACTACTGTACCTTTACCATTTCTATTAGCATTAGCTTTTAATTCTTGCATTTCAGCTGTTAAAAGTACCATTTCAAGTAATGTGTCTATTCCTTCTTTTGTATGCGCTGATACAGGTACACAGATTATATCTCCGCCCCAATCTTCTGCTACCAAACCATGTTCAGTTAATTCCTGCTTAACCCTATCCGGATTAGCTCCTGGTCTATCCATTTTATTTATAGCTACTACCATAGGAACATTAGCCGCCTTACAATGGTTTATAGCTTCTACAGTTTGTGGCATTATTCCATCATCTGCAGCTACTACAAGAATAACTATATCTGTTATTTGAGCACCTCTTGCTCTCATAGCAGTAAAAGCTTCATGTCCAGGTGTATCAAGGAATGTTATTTTTTCTCCATTTATGGTTACAGTATATGCACCAATATGCTGAGTAATTCCGCCTGCTTCTGTAGATGTAACTTTTGCTTTTCTTATAGCATCTAGTAAAGATGTCTTACCATGATCAACATGACCCATAACTGTTATAATTGGAGGTCGTTTTTGTAAATCATCATCCTCTTCCTCTTCCTCTTCTTGCTCTACAGACTCTTTATCTATATCTTTTTCCTTTTTAGCTACTAAAGCATCAAATTTTTCTGCTAATTTTTCCGCAGTATCAAAATCTATTTCTTGATTTATAGCTGCCATTACACCCATAAAAATAAGCTGTTTAATAACTTCTGTAGTAGGTTTTCCAAGTTTTTCTGACAATTCCTTTACTGTTATAGTTTCATCTATTTCTATAACTTTTTCTACAGCACTATTCTCACTATCATCATTAGTATTTTCCTGTGTTTTATTTTCTTTATTTTTATTCTTAATTTTAGTCACCTTTATACTTTTCTTTAAATTTTCTTCAGCTAGATCTTCATATTTCTCTTCTATACTATCATCTGAATCTGCTGATTTTTCCTTTTCTTTTTCTGAAAAAAGTTCTTTTATTAGTTCTGCATCTTCCTCTTCAATAACGCCCATATGATTTTTAACTTCTATGCCAAACTCATCTAAAAGAATACTGATTAATTCTTTACTTGATATTCCTAGCTCTTTTGCTAGTTCATAAACTCTAATTTTTGACAAAGTATTTCACCCCCGAAACTAAATTTCTTTACATTCTTTCCATAAGATAAGTAATCTCTCACTCATTTTTTTGTCAGATACACCTAAAACTTTTATTTCTTCCATACCTAAAGCTTTTCCTAAATCTTGTTTATTATAGCCCTGTAAAACAGGAACTTTATATTTATCACTATAATTTAAAAATTTACTTAGTGTGTTCTGTGATGCATCTTGTGACAGGATAACTAAGGATATTTTTCCTCTTTTTAAGGCATCTTCACATTTATTATATCCCTCTAATACTTTTCCTGCACGTTTTGTTAATCCTAGAAATTGAAAAAATTTATTTTTCATTTTCTACCTCTCGCTTTAGCCTATCGTAGATTTCCTCACTTATCTTGGTTTCAAGATTTTTTTCAAGTTTCTTACTTTTAAAAGCTTTTTCTAAACATTCAGTGCTTTTACATATGTAAGCTCCTCTTCCATTTTTTTTACCTGTTAAATCTACACTTACTTCATTCTCTTTACTTTTTACCACTCTTATAAGCTCTTTTTTAGGTTTCATTTCCATACATCCTGTGCACATTCGCTGTGGTATTTTTTTAATCTTCATAATATAACCACCTCACCTAAAATTTACATATTATGTTCCTCAAAAATAGTTTCTACAGGAACATCTTCTTCGATTACATCTTTTTCAACAACATTTTCTGCCTGTGATTTGCTTTTAATATCTATTTTCCAACCTGTAAGCTTTGCTGCTAATCTTACATTTTGGCCTTCTTTTCCTATTGCTAGTGATAATTGGTTATCATCAACTACAATTTGAGCAAATTTGTTATCTTCATCTAAAGTAACATCTATTACCTTTGCAGGACTTAAAGCATTCGCTATATATTCTTCTGGCAACTTGCTCCATTTAATAATATCTATTTTTTCATTTTTAAGCTCATTTACTATACTTTGAACTCTTATTCCCTTTGGTCCAACACAAGCTCCCATTGGATCTACATTTTCATCATTTGAATTTACAGCTATTTTTGTTCTTGATCCGGCTTCTCTTGAAATAGATTTTATCTCAACTGTGCCATCAAATATTTCAGGGACCTCAAGTTCAAATAATCTTTTCACAAGACCTGGATGTGTTCTTGATATTACTATTTGTGCACCTTTTGTAGTATTTTTAACTTCTACAATATACAATTTTATTTTATCATTAAAATTATATTTTTCTCCTGGCATTTGTTCATTTGGTCCAAGAACTGCCTCTGTTTTTCCAAGATCTACAAGAACATTATTTTTGTCTTTTCTTATAACTGCTCCTGTTATTATGTCATCTTCTTTTTCTATAAAATCGTTGAATACAATTCTTCTTTCTTCTTCTTTTATTCTTTGTATAACAACTTGCTTAGCTGCTTGTGCTGCTACTCTTCCAAACTTTTTAGGTGTTACTTCTATGCTTACTACATCATCTACATCATAATTAGGGTCTAGTTCCCTAGCTTCTTCTAAAGAAATTTCATTTATTTCATCAAAAACTTCATCAACTACACTTTTTTGTGAGTACACATGAATTTCTCCATTTTCCCTATTCATTGTAACCTTAACATTTTGATTGTTTCCGCCTTGGTTTGCATAATTCTTTTTATATGCAGCAACTAGAGCATCCTCTATAGTTGTAAATAATAAATCTTCACTAATTCCCTTTTCTTTTACTATTTCTTTTAAGGCTTCAATAAATTCCTGATTCATTTTTCAATATACCCTCCTTAAAACTTACCTTTTAAACTAACATTTAAAATTTTTTCCCTAGGAATAGATATTTCTTCTTTTTCTTTAGTTTCAATATTCAATTCTTCATTATTAAAACTTACTAATGTTCCTTCATATTTTTTCTTTCCATTTAATAATCCAGATATTTGGGCTAATACATCATTTCCTATATATTTTTGTAGGTGTTCATCAGTATGCAAAATTCTTTCTATTCCTGGTGAAGAAACCTCCAAATAATATCCTTCTCTAATAGGATCTTCTACATCCAACATATCACTAACCGCTCTACTAACTTTTTCGCAGTCTTCAAGTGATATTGTTCCATTTTCTTTATCTATATATATTCTTAAATAGTTATCTTTTCCTTCTCTTACTAACTCTAAATAGTATAATTCATAATTTAATTCTACTACTATAGGTTTTATCAATTCTTCAACTCTATTTATTAAAGTACTTTTATTCATTATAATCCCTCCTTACTTGTATGTTCTGCAATTTTTCATAAAAAATGAATTTTTTGCTCTAATTTAAAAACGCAACTAACGCTGCGTTTTTCACAAAATAGAAAGAGCGGGTTGTAACCCACTCTACACTTTCAATAAACTTCTGTAGATTTCCCAAATTCATTTTAACACACCAAATTAGTTATTTCAAGAAAAAGTTAACAAATGCTGCAAGACGCTTACATACTTTCAATTTCTTTTAAAAGTTCATTTACTAAATCTTTTTCGTGTACCTTTTTTATAATTATACCCTTTTTAAATATAAGTCCTTCACCATTTCCTCCAGCTATACCTATATCTGCTTCTCTAGCTTCTCCTGGTCCATTAACTACACAACCCATTACAGCTACTTTTATATTTTTATGGCAGTTAACTAATCTCTTTTCAACTTCTTCTGCTATCTTTATTAAATCTATTCTAGTTCTTCCACACGTAGGGCAGGAAACAAACTCTATTCCTTCGTCTAAGTATCCTAGGGATTTTAATATTTCCCTTCCAACTTTTACTTCTTCTACAGGATTTCCAGTTAAAGATACTCTTATAGTATCTCCTATACCTTGAGATAAAAGTGCTCCTATACCAATACTTGATTTAATCGTTCCTCTCCAAAGAGTTCCTGCCTCAGTAACACCAAGATGCAGAGGATAATTTACTTTCTCTGATATCATTTTATAACTTTCTATCATTTGAATTGCATTTGAAGACTTTATAGATATAACTATATCACTAAAATTAATATTTTCAAGGATATTAACATGTTCTAAAGCACTTTCTACTAAGGCTTCTGGACACACACTTCCATATTTATTTAATATATCTTTTTGGAGAGAACCTGAATTCACTCCTATTCTTATAGGTATACTTTTTTCTTTAGCTGCTTTTGCAACTTCCTTTACTTTATCTATACTTCCAATATTTCCAGGATTTATTCTAAGCGCCGACACTCCATTTTCTATAGACTTTAAAGCTAACTTATAATCAAAGTGGATATCTGCTACTAACGGAATGTTTATTTCTTTAACTATTTTCTTTATAGCTTCACTAGCTTCCACATCTGGCACAGCGCATCGTATTATATGACATCCAGCCTTTTCAAGTTCTTTTATTTGATTTACTGTTTCTTTTACATTTCTAGTATCTGTATTAGTCATAGATTGAACTGTAATTTTAGAATCTCCACCAATGAAGATATTTCCAACTTTCACTTTTTGGGTTTTTACTCTATTCATCTTTTCCATCTCCCACAAAAATTATGATCTAAAAATTCAAAATTGAGAATGAAGATACTCTTCATTCCCAACATAAAATTCTAAATAGAAAGTAATTCATCTTAAATTAATGATTTAAGTCTTCTACTTTTTCTACTATATAATTCATTAATATTAACTTTTGTTAAAATTTAATAGGATAAAGTATATCCTTTATAGTAACTAAGACCATCAACCCCATCAGCAGTGCAAAACCTACATAGTTTATGACTCCAACCTTGTTTTGATCCACTTTTTTTCCTGTAATTAACTCAAATAAGAATAAGAATATATATCCACCATCTAATGCAGGAATAGGTAAAAGATTAAATATTCCAAGTTGTACTGTTATATATGCTCCAAAAGCAGTAAGAGTTAAAATTCCAGCTTTAGCAGCTGCTCCTGAAAGTTTTATTATAGTTACAGGTCCTCCAAAATCATTTTTGCTAACTTTTCCTTTAAAAGCAGATCCAATAAAAGAAAATGTTTGTTTTACTAAAGAATTAGTTTCAATAAATCCATAAGATACAGATTGACCTATAGTAGGCTTTTGAATTGCTGTAGCATAAACACCAACAATAAATCTATTATCTTTCGCATCTTTCACAGGCGTTACTTTTACATTCCTTGTTTCGCCATTACGTACATAACTTATATCCATAGGCTTCCCTGCTGAAGTATATACTTCAGTTTCAAAATCCTCCCATGTTAGAATTTTGGATCTGTTAACTTTCACTATTTTATCACCAGATTTTATTCCCATAATGGCTGCTGGTTGGTTTGGAACTACTTTGTCAACTACTGGTAATAAGTAACCTTTTGCTGCCGCTATAATAGCAAAAAGCACTATGCCCAATATAAAATTCATTACTGGTCCTGCCAAAACGACACTAAGTTTACGCAATGGACTTTTGTTATTAAATGCTCTAGGGTCTGTAGATTCACCCTCATCGCCTAACATTTTTACATATCCACCTATAGGAAGTATTCTAATAGAATATATTGTCTCTTTTCCATTTATTTTAAATATTTGTGGTCCCATGCCTATAGCAAATTCTTCCACCTTTATGCCATTTAATTTTGCTAAAGTAAAATGTCCAAGTTCATGAATTATAATTAAAATGCCGAAAGTTATAATGGCCGCTATAATATACAAATACATTCCTCCTTTTATAGATTAAGTTATCTATAAATTATTTTTTATTTAACACTTTATTATTAACATATTCTTTTACTCTTGAATCTATTTCTATTATATCTTCTAGCAAATAGTTTTCTTTTGATCCAAACTTCCCCATACATTCTTCTAGCATATTTCCTATATCTAAAAACTTGATTTTCTTATCCAGAAACAGTTGTACTGAAGCCTCATTAGCAGCATTTAATATAGCTGGCATTGTACCTCCAATTTTACCTGCTTCATATGCAAGTTTTAAAGGTTTGAAAGTATCTAAATCTGGTTTCTCAAAACTTAAACTTTTTAAACTATAAAAATCCAATGCTTTTATTACAGATTTCTCCCTTTTAGGATAATTTAAGGCATACTGTATTGGTAGTTTCATATCCGCACTAGCTAGTTGAGCTATAACACTTCCATCAACATATTCCACCATAGAGTGTACTATACTTTCTGGATGAACTATAACTTGAATATTATCATAATCTATATCAAAAAGCCAATGAGCCTCTATAACTTCTAATCCTTTATTCATAAGAGTAGCTGAGTCAATAGATATTTTTTTACCCATTTTCCATCTCGGATGGTTTAAAGCATTATCTACTGTAACTTGTAAAAGTTCCTCTTTTCTTTTTCCTCTAAATGGTCCACCTGACGCAGTAACTAATATTTTATTTACTGATGATTTATCATTCCCCTGCAAACATTGAAAAATAGCTCCGTGTTCTGAGTCCACAGGCAATATATTTATTTTATGTTTTTGTGCTTCAGACATAACCAACTTACCTGCTGCCACTAAAGTTTCTTTATTAGCTAATGCTATATCTTTACCTGCTTTAATAGCTTTTAAAGTTGGGACTAATCCGATCATACCTACTACAGATGTAACTACTGTGTCCACTTCAGGCAGTGTGCTTATTATATTTAAGCCTTCTATTCCAAATAATATTTCTGTACTAATTTTTTTATTATTACAATATTCCTTAACTTCATTAAAAGCATGTTCTTCCATTAATACTGCATAAAGTGGTTTAAATTCTTCAATAATACTTATTATCTTATTTGAACTACTGTTAGCTGAAACAGCTACTAATTTAAATTCTTCCTTTTGAGATCTTATAACTTGTATAGTTTGTGTTCCTATAGATCCTGTTGCCCCTAGTATAGCTATGTTCTTCATGTTATCATCTCCTATATATGTATAAATTACATTAAAGTAAATATTCCATTTTACATAATTTAATTCCAATTAACAACATGATTAACTATACCATATTTATATCCCAAAATAAAGTAATCATAAATATTGTCTACAAAATATTAAAATATAATCCATATAAAAAGCATATTATAGTGTGATTTCAAATATTCTATAAAAGTTCACACCATAATATGCTTTTCCTAATTTTATGTTTTAACTGCCATTTTAGTAATAATTATACTAACTTTAAAATTCAATATAATATATTTTTTATATTCCTATTATAAAAGTTAAATAATAATATACAATAACAGATGAAAACAATATACTATCAAATCTATCTAATACTCCTCCATGTCCAGGAATTAAATTACTATAATCTTTAACACCAACGTATCTTTTTACTGACGATGCTGTAAGATCTCCGAACTGGCAAATTGCTCCACAAAGTGCACCTATAATAAAAAAATTATAAACAGGTATATGTATTCCATTCAAATTGAATATATATCCAAGTATTCCACAAGATAACGTACTACCAAGTATTCCACCTACAGAACCTTCCACAGTTTTTTTAGGACTTACTTTAGGACATAATTTTGTTTTTCCAAAAGCCTTTCCTGTATAATAAGCAAACGTATCACACAACCATGAAGAAACAAATATCAACCAAACTAAATACCTTCCAAAAGGTTTATTATTTACTAATACAATAAAGCTAAAAAATACTGCTACATACAAAAATACAAATATAGTTATAGAAACATCTATAAAATTATATTTTAAATTTATTACAGGTATACACATTAAAATAAAAACAGCTATTATAATCATAAAAAATGCAAACCTTAAACTTGTTCCTGTATCTAAGCTTATATAATAAATTATACACAGTAAGTATCCTATTAAACTTACAGCATTAATATTCTTTTCTTCTACTACTTTATAAAATTCATACATTCCTAATAATGATAAAACCATTATTGCATATTTTAAATACATTCCACCTAAAAATAAAAATATAAGAAAAGGTGCTAATATAACTGCTCCAATATATCTATTATTCACGCCATCATCTCCTAAGCTATAGTTTTTAACCATGGCTAACGCATAAACACTTCCTCCTTATAGAGAGAAAGATAATCACTAATACACCAACTAAAATTCAATACAATATGTAAATTAACTTAATGTATTTTAAGTTAAAAATGCTATTTTACTCCTCCAAATCTTCTATCTCTATTTTGGTAGTCATATATTGCTCTATGTAAATCCTTTTTAGTAAAATCAGGCCATTTAATATTTGAATACCAAAATTCTGAATAAGCACACTGCCATAGTAAAAAATTACTAAGTCTTTGCTCACCGCTTGGTCTTATTATTAAGTCCGGATCAGGCATACTATTAGTGTACATATATTTTGATATAAGATTTTCATTTATACATTCTTCATTCAACTTATTGGATTTTATATCCTCATACATAAGCTTAAATGCACGAACTATTTCATTTCTTCCGCCATAATTCAATGCCAAATTCAAAGTTAAACCAGTATTATTTTTTGTATTGTTATATGCATCTATTAATTCTTTTTGACATGCTGATGGTAATTTTGATATCTCTCCAATATGATTTATAATAACATTATTGCTATTTAATTCTTTAAATTCTTTTCTTAAATATTGAATAAGTAAATTCATAAGAGCATTAACTTCGTCAGAAGGTCTTTTCCAATTTTCTGTAGAAAAGGCATATAAGGTTAAATACTTAACACCTAAAGCACTTGCTTCTTTTACAATACCTCTTATAGTTTCTACTCCTGCCTTATGTCCCATAGTTCTAGGAAGTTTTTTTTCTTTAGCCCATCTACCATTACCATCCATTATTATAGCTATATGCTTAGGAATTCTGCTCATATCAATTTCTATATTTTCACTTCTATCTTTCTTTTTAGCGCTAAAAAAATTTAACATAGACTATTCTCCATTCACAAGTATAATAATTAAATTTTATATGTTAATAAAAACCTGCGAGTTCGCAGGTTTAAATAATTATAGTGACATAATTTCTTTTTCCTTAGCTTCTACAACTTTATCTACTTCTTTAATAAAAGCATCCGTCTTTTTTTGAATATCATCTTCAGCCTTCTTTATTTCATCTTCTGATATGTCACTTTCCTTTTTCAATGCTTTTATCTTATCATTACAATCTCTTCTAATTGATCTAATTGCAACTTTTGAATCTTCTCCATCTTTTTTTACATTCTTAACAATATTCTTTCTTGTTTCCTCTGTAAGTTCTGCAATAATTAGTCTAATCATTTCTCCATCACTGGATGGATTAATTCCTAAATCGGACTTTAATATAGCTTTTTCAATAGCTTTAAATGATGACTTATCCCAAGGTTGAATAGCAAGTACCCTTGGTTCTGGAACTGATATGTTTGCAAGCTGGTTTAATGGAGTCATGGTTCCATAATATTCAGCTTCTATTTTATCAAGCATAGCAGGGTTAGCTCTTCCTGCTTTCATAGAAGCTAATTCTTTTTTTAATACTTCAATAGTTTTAGTCATTTTTTCATCTGCTTTTTGGATTATATCTTTTATCATAGAAAATACCTCCTTATTTTTTATTCTTTGCAAACTAATGTACCAATTTCTTCTCCCAATATAGCTTTTCTTATATTCTCTGGATTATCTAATCCAAATACTAAAATAGGAATATTATTATCCATGCACAATGATGTTGCCGTAGAATCCATAACCTGTAATCCTTTTTCTAATACTTCTATGTAAGTTAATTTATTAAATTTTGTAGCATCTGAATATTTATGAGGATCTTTATCATAAACTCCATCTACTTTTTTAGCAAGAAGTATAACATCTGCTTCAATTTCAGCTGCTCTTAATGCTGCCGCAGTATCCGTTGAAAAGTATGGATTTCCTGTACCCGCTCCAAAAATTACTACTCTGTTCTTTTCTAAATGTCTCATAGCTCTTCTTCTTATAAAAGGTTCTGCTACTTCTCTCATTTCTATTGCAGTTTGAACTCTTGTATTAACTCCAATGTTTTCAAGAGAATCTTGAAGTGCCAAAGCATTTATACATGTAGCAAGCATACCCATATAATCAGCGGTAGTTCTATCCATTCCTTCTCCGCTTCTTCCTCTCCATATGTTTCCAGCACCTACTACAGCCCCTACTTCAACGCCCATATCTATTAATGCCTTTATTTCTTGAGCTATTTTATTAGTAACATCAAAGTCTATTCCATACCCCTTGTCTGCCGCCAAAGCTTCTCCTGACAGTTTCAACATCACTCTTTTATATTTAGGCTTACACATATATTATACCTCCAAATTGTAAAAAATTACATACTATTTAAATTTAAAGTTTCATTTTATATAAAATTTAAACAAATGCAAAGTAATCTTGCTTTAAAAAAAGAGAACACGCAGTGTTCTCTTTTCAGTTGCTATTTACCCTGTATCTGCTTCTGAACTTCTTCAGCAAAATTTTCTTCTTTCTTTTCTATACCTTCACCTTTTTCAAATCTTACAAAATCACCAATTGTTATTGGAGCACCAACTTCTTTTGATTTTGCTGCAAGATATTTTTGAATAGTAAGATCTGAATCTTTTACCCAAACCTGCTCTACTAAACAATTTTCTTTATAGTATTTTTGAATTCTTCCCATAACCATTTTTTCAACGATTTTTTCTGGTTTTCCTTCATTTAATGCTTGAACTCTATATATTTCTTTTTCTTTTTCTAAAGATTCATTATCAACTGAATCTTTATTTAAAAATAATGGATTTGTTGCAGCAACTTGCATAGCAACATCTTTTGCAACTTCCTTTAAAATTTCGCTATCTTTTTCACATTCAAGTTTTACAAGAACACCAATTCTTCCGCCACCATGTATATAGCTTTCAATTACTCCATTTTGAACAGAAAGTTTTTTAAATCTTCTTGCTGCCATGTTTTCTCCAAGTTTTGCTATTAAATCTGTTACAGCACCTTGAACTGTTTTTTCTTCATTTGCTATGTATTTTTCTTCTAAGAAATCTTCTATTGTAGCTGCATCTGTACTAGCTGCTTGTTTTGCAACATTTCCAGCAAATTCTACAAAAGCATCATTAATTGAAACGAAGTCTGTTTCACAGTTAACTTCTACTATTGAAGCAAGTTTTCCATCTTCTGAAACATAAGTTTTAACTATTCCTTCAGCTGCTATTCTTCCAGCTTTTTTAGCAGCAGCTGCTAAACCTTTTTCTCTTAATATTTCAACAGCTTTTTCTGTATCTCCATTAGATTCATTTAAAGCTTTCTTGCAGTCCATCATGCCTGCTCCAGTTCTTTCCCTTAGTTCTTTAACCATCTGTGCAGTTATCATCGTAAATTCCTCCTAATTCAAACTTGATTTAAAAGATAAATGAAGAAAATTTCTTTCTTCATCTATCTTACTAAATTATTCAGCTAATTGTTCGCCTTGTCTTCCTTCTATAATAGCATCTGCCATTTTAGCTGTTATTAATTTTACAGCTCTTATAGCATCATCATTTCCAGGTATTACGTAATCAACTTCATCTGGATCACAGTTTGTATCAACTATAGCTACAACTGGAATCCCAAGAATTTTAGCTTCTAATATAGCATTCTTTTCTTTTCTTGGATCAACAATAAATAATGCTCCTATATTTCCAGCATTCATTTCTTTTATTCCGCCTAAGTTCTTTTGTAATTTTTCTTTTTCATTTTTAAGTTTTATAACTTCTTTCTTAGGAAGAACTTCAAAAGTTCCGTCTTCTTCCATTTTTTCTAATTCTTCTAACTTACCTATTCTGTTTTTAATTGTTGTAAAGTTAGTCATCATTCCACCAAGCCATCTATTATTAACAAAGTGCATTCCTGATCTCTTTGCTTCTTCTTCAATAGCTTCTTGAGCTTGCTTTTTAGTTCCAACAAATAGAACATCTTTTCCTGCTTCTGAAACGCTTCTTATGAAATCATAAGCTGATTCTACTTTTTTAACTGTCTTCTGTAAATCTATAATATAGATTCCGTTTCTTTCTGTGAATATGTATGGAGCCATTTTAGGATTCCATCTTCTTGTTTGATGTCCAAAGTGAACACCTGCTTCTAATAATTGTTTCATTGAAATAACTGACATAAATTTTTCCCTCCTAGTTTTTACCTCCATTATCTTCATATTTATAAAACACCTTTAATTAAAGGCACTATTCTATAAATTGGATAATGTGCGTATTTTCTTACCTTAGTAGTATATCATAAGCATTAAAGCTATTCAACTACAAATTTAAATACTTTTATTAAAATTATCCTCAAATTTATTAATTTTTATTCAACCTAAAAAAATGCCGAAATTTCAAATAATTAACATAATTAAACCCACATGACTTATTCATGCGGGTTTATAAAACATTTCATTCACTATTTTATTTTCTTCAACTCGTCTAATAATTTTTCATTAAGTATTCTTATATGTGTGCCTTTCATACCTAATGACCTAGATTCAATAACCCCTGCACTTTCAAATTTTCTAAGTGCATTTACTATTACAGATCTTGTAATACCAACTTTATCCGCTATTTTAGAAGCAACAAGTAATCCTTCACTGCCGTCTAATTCATTAAATATGTGTTCTACAGCTTCTAATTCTGAATAAGAAAGAGTACCTATTGCAAGCTGTACTACAGCCTTTTTTCTTGCCTCTTCTTCAATTTCATCATGCTTAGCTCTTAATATTTCAAGTCCTATTATAGTAGCACTATATTCAGATAATATTAAATCTTCATCTGTAAAGTTTTCATCAAACCTTGCAAGCATTAATGTACCTAATCTCTCTCTATTTCCATTTATAGGTACTATAGTTGTTAGCTTATTTTTTATGGCACAAGGTTCACCTTCATCATAAACACAAATACCATTATTAGTTAAATTCGAAAGTGTTTCATGGATATTAAGTAATTTATTATTGTACCCTTCTGGAAATCTCATTTCACTTAAAACTTTCTCTTTAACTGTTTCGCATTCAAAACCTGTTGAAAAGTTATATCCAAGTACTTTTCCTTTTCTGCTTATAATGTAAACATTACACGCTAATACTTCACTTAATAAATTACATATATCATCAAAAACAACTGGCTCCGTTCCTGATTTTTGCAATATTTTATTTAACATTCTTGTTTTATTTAACAATGATGTCATTTGTATTCCTCCTTTTTATTTTTTATACTAGTCCTAACCATTATACTTATACATCTATCTGTACCTTATTTAGCTATATGAATTTTTCTATTCAACTATTAAAATTTCAAACAAATATGAGTTATTGTATTAATAATTTAGACTTTTTTAAATATTTAGAATTATTGTCCATACTCTAACATGATAACATAATACTTATTACATTTCAACATCAATTTTATAAAATTCGACATTTTAGTTAATATATCTTATTATCCTATTCATTTTTATTAACATTCTGAACCTCAGTACTATCGGCTATATTCTTACATTCATTATTAGAACACTGCAAATAATCACCTTTGCTTTTACTATGTTTTTTTACCATATAACTCCCACAAACAGAACATTTCTGTGAAACTGGTTCAAGCCAACTTACAAAATCACACTTTGGATAATTACTGCATCCATAGAATCTTCTTCCCTTTTTACTTCTTTTAATCAGAATATTTCCACCACATTTTGGGCATTTAACATCTAATTCTTCTACTATAGCTTTAGTATTTTTACATTCTGGATATCCGGGACATGCAAGAAAATCTCCAAACCTTCCATGCTTTATAACCATAAACCTTCCACACTTTTCACATTTTATATCTGTAACTTTATCTTCTATAGTAACTTTTGCTACTTCTTTTTCAGCTATATCTATAGCATCTTTTAGTGGAGTAAAAAATTCATTTACTACTGCATTCCAATTTTCTTTTCCTTCTTCTACATAATCCAACTTTTCTTCCATCTCTGCTGTAAATTCTACATCTACTATTTGTTTAAAATATTCACTAACTATATTATTCACTATATATCCAAGTTCTGTTGGTTTTAAAGTCTTCTTTTCACGTTCCACATATTTTCTATCAAGTACTGTAGATATAATTGGAGCGTAAGTACTAGGCCTTCCTATTCCTCTTTCTTCTAAAGTCTTTACTATAGTAGCTTCTGAATACCTAGCTGGAGGCTGAGTGAAATGTTGCTTGCCTTCTATGTTTTTCTTTTGAAGTATTTCTCCTTCTTCAAGTAAGGGTAAATTTATGTCTTCTTTTTCTTCTTCTGTGGCATACTCATATACCTTCATAAATCCATCAAACTTCACTAAGGATCCATTCGCTTTAAGTGCATATCCTCCATTTGCTATATTAACAGATGTAATATCCATTATGCACGAAGCCATTTGACTTGCCACAAACCTATTCCATATTAATGTATACAACTTATACTGCTCATCCTTCAAATTTTCTTTAGCAATTTGAGGAGTTATTTCTACATTAGTTGGTCTTATAGCTTCATGAGCATCCTGTGCATTTTTCTTTCCCTTAAAGCTTCTTAATTCCTTTGGTACATAGTTTTCTCCAAATTTTTCGCTAATAAACTTTTTACAGGCTTCTTGAGCTTCATTAGCTATCCTAACGGAATCTGTTCTCATATATGTTATAAGACCTACTGTTCCATACCCTTTTACATCAACACCTTCATATAATTGTTGCGCTATTGACATAGTTCTTTTAGTTGCAAAGTTTATTTTTTTATAAGCATCCTGCTGAAGAGTACTTGTTGTAAACGGAGCTAACGGATTTTTATTTTTTGATGTTTTTTTAATGGACTTTACAACAAATTCTCCACTATTAAGTTCTGCTATGATTTTATCTACTTCTTCCTTTGTGCCAATTTCTATTTTCTTCTTATTAAAAGTAGTAAGCTTAACTTTAAAATATTTTTTAACTTTATTTTTAGTTAGTTCACATTCTACGCTCCAATATTCTTTTGGTGTAAAATTTTCTATTTCTTTTTCTCTATCACATATCATTTTTAAAGTAACAGACTGAACTCTTCCTGCACTTAGGCCCCACTTTACTTTTCTCCACAAAATCGGGCTTATTTTATAACCAACTAGCCTATCTAAAACTCTTCTCGCTTGCTGCGCATTAACTAAATCAACATTTATCTTTCTAGGTTCTTTAATAGCACTTTTAATAGCATTCTTAGTTATCTCATGAAACTCTATTCTGCACGTTTCATTTTCATCTAATTTAAGTACGTGCGATAAATGCCATGAAATAGCTTCTCCTTCCCTATCAGGGTCGGTTGCCAGATATACTTTTTCGCTCTTTTTTGCTTCCTTTTTTAATTTATCTAATAATTCCCCTTTACCTCTTATAGTTATATATTTAGGATTATAATTATTATCTATATCAACTCCCAATTGACTTTTAGGAAGATCTCTTACATGTCCCATGGATGCTTCTACTATATAGTTTTTACCTAAATATTTTCCTATAGTCTTAGCTTTTGCCGGTGATTCTACTATAACTAATTTTTGTCCCATTTTGTGCCCCGATGAATTATTTTACATCAGAGTCTTCACACCCCCTTGTTTTGAACTATACTTATATTGCTTATTTTCTTTACATTTACTAAATACTATTCCTTATCTAAATAAATATACCTTATTTCATTATATTAGTGCTTCTATAATGCTTTATTTACCTTAACATAATAGTTTCCTGAAATGCATATTACTTCATCTCTAAGCTGCAATTCAAATAATACCTCATATAATTGTTTTATGTCAATATTAGTTCTCTCAAATATATCATCTATATGCACAGGTGTATCAGTTATATTATCATAAATTTTTTTTCTATACCTGTCATTTTTCTTGATTTTTGGTAATTTGTACATATATAATCCATATTTAATATTTGAAATAAATCTTTAAAATCAGTAAATATATATGCCCCATCTCTAATTAATTTATTAGTTCCCAAGCTTTGCTTAGAAAAAATTGTTCCTGGAACCGCAACAATGTCTTTACCCTGTTCTAAAGCCAAACTTGCAGTTATAAGTGATCCACTTTTTTCTCCAGCCTCAACCACAACTATTAAATCACTTAAGCCGCTTATTATTCTATTTCTTATTGGAAAATTTTTAGGAAGTGGTTGTGTTCCTGGCAAAAATTCCGATATTACACATCCGTTTTCTGAAATTATATCGTATAATTTTTTATTTTCTTTAGGATATATTACATCTATTCCACATCCAAGCACTGCACAAGTATATCCTCCTTGTCTTATGCAAACTTTATGTGCAAAGCTATCTATCCCTCTAGCCATACCACTTATTATATTTATATTATTTTTTGAAAGTTCTCTGCTTATCATCTCTGTAACATTTTCACCATAAACACTGCAATTCCTTGATCCTACAATTCCTACTGAAAAACTTTCACTTACCTTTTTAATATTCCCCCTATAAAATATTACTGCTGGGGCATCTGAAATATTTTTTAAATTTTTAGGATATATATTTTCATTAAAACCTGCAGTTTGAATACCTTCATTTAAAAGATACTTCTGTAAAGCCTCTAATTGAACTTTATCCCAGGCTTTTTTCATATAATATCTAACTTTTTCATTAATTATTATATTATCCTTTACATAAAAGGCATAATTCCATATTTCTTCTGTGCTTATCATATTTTTTAGCAGATAAAGCTTTATTTTATTAGACAATTTTATAGAACTAAACCATAAATCATAAATATTCACTTTTATATCCTTCCTTCAATCGATGTAATTAATATGTAAAATTCTTGTCATAACTCTTATTTTTTATTCATATTTTGCTATTTATATGTTATATTAATATTTGTTCAGAATAATTATTTATAAAATTTTAATATTAGAAAGGAGATTTTAAATTTGGAAAAGATAACCATACTAGGTACAGGTTCTGCTATGGTAACCAAATGTTATAATACATGTTTTACCCTTTCAAATGAAGGAGAACATTTTCTCATAGATACAGGTGGCGGTAATACTATATTGTCCTATTTAGAAAACGCTGACATATCTATTAACAACATACATCATGTTTTTATATCCCATAGTCATAATGACCATATTACAGGTATCATCTGGATTGTAAGAGCTGTTGCTCAGCAGATTATAAACGGAACTTATGAAAATAATTTATATATATATGCTCATAAAGATGTAATAGAAATAATACGAACTATTTGTGATTTACTTCTTCAAAAAAAATTCGCAAATTTTATAGATAATAGAATTCTATTTAAAGAAATAGTTAATGATTCTTCTTTTAAAATACTTAATTGGGATGTTAATTTTTTCGATATTCAAAGCGATAAACAATTACAATTTGGATTTAATTTAAATTTAATGAATTGTAAAACTTTAACCTTTTTAGGCGATGAACCTTATAAAGACTTATTATTTAAATACGCTTATAAGGTTGACTATTTGTTGCATGAAGCCTTTTGTTTATATTCTCAAAAAGATATATTTAACCCTTATGAAAAATTTCATTCAACAGTAAAGGATGCCTGTGAAAATGCTTCAAAATTAAATGTAAAAAATATAATTTTATATCACTCTGAGGATAAAAATCTTGTAAATAAAAAAGAACTTTATACAGAGGAAGGAAGAAAATTTTTCTCTGGAAACATATTAGTACCTAAAGATTTAGAAATAATAAATCTTTAATAATTTATAAAGGAGGGCTACTTATGGATAGCTTATTATTTGGTATATCAGGTATTCCTATTGGAGATGGTACTAAAAAGTTTAATTATGAATCTGGAATTATCTATTTAAAATCTATAGGTTTAGATTCAATGGAATTACCTTTTGTACGTTCTGTAAATGTTACAGATAAAAATAAAGATAAGATACTAAATGCAAAAGTGGATAATGATTTTTATCTTTCTGCTCATGGTTCTTACTATATAAATTTAAATGCTGATGAAAAAGAAAAACAGGAGCAATCTATAGAAAGAATATTAAAGGGAGCAGAAGGACTTCTGAAAGTTAAGGGTAGAAGTTTAATTTTTCATCCAGGTTTTTATTTGAAAGATTCTAAAGAAAAAACCCTTAATACTATAAAAAGTAATCTAATTAAATTGCCTTATCTTGGTGTAGATTATAGACTAGAAACTACAGGAAAAGGTAGTCAATTTGGAGATTTAAAAGAACTGGTTTGCTTATGTAAAGAAATTGATCACTGTAAATTGTGTATAGATTTTTCCCATATTCATGCTAGATTTAATGGAATTTTAAAAGACTACAGCAGTTTTGAATCTATTTTAAAATATATTGAAGATGAATTAGGAAGAGCTGCTCTCGAAGACATTCATATCCATTTATCCGGTATAAATTACACTGAAAAAGGAGAGAGAAATCATGTACCTTTAGAAGAAAGCGATTTTAATTATATTGCTTGTTTAAAAGCTTTAAAAAACTTCAATGTAAAGGGCTGTATTATATGCGAAAGTCCAATTTTAGAAAAGGATTCTCTTCTACTTAAAGACACATATAATAATTTGTAATATAAAAATAATGTGACGCAAGTAACCGAAAAAACTTTCACTTTGCTTCGCATTATTTTTATATTTTAACCTAAATTATTTTTTTATCTAAAAACTTTCTATATTGCAGTGCTTCTATAACATGAATTTCTTGAATGAGCTCACTTTCAGCTAGATCTGCTATTGTTCTAGCTACTTTTAAAATTCTAGTATATGCCCTGGTACTTAAACTGTACTTATTATAAATTTTCTCTATTATTTTATTTGACTTATTATCTAATTTGCAATACTTTCTTATTAACTTACTATCCATCTGAGAATTACAAAATATATTTTCATTTTTAAATCTATTCTGCTGAACTTTTCTACATTTTTCAATCCTGTTTCTTATAGTTTCAGAAGATTCACCCTTAGGTTTATTCTGCAATTCTTCATAGGACAACGACTTTACAAAAGTAAAGAGATCTATTCTGTCTAGCATAGGTCCAGATAGCTTATTTATATATCGTTTTCTTTCATAGTCACTGCAGACACACTGTTTATCAGAACCATAAAATCCACATGGACAAGGATTCATTGAAAATATGGTCATGCAGTTACAAGGGTATGCTACAGTTCCTGAAGCTCTACAAATTTTCACAGTTCTATCTTCAAGAGGCTGTCTTAAAACTTCTAAAACATACTTTTTAAACTCTAATACTTCATCTAAAAAAAGAACACCATTATGTGCAAGTGATACTTCTCCTGGCATAAGATTTCTTCCCCCTCCAACTAAAGCAGCACATGTAGTTGTATGATGTGGATTTCTAAAAGGTCGTTCCTTTATTAATCCTTTAACATCTTTCAAATTTCCGGAAACACTATAAATTTTGGTTACTTCTAATGCTTCTTCATAGCTTAAAAGAGGAAGTATACTTGGAATTCTCTGTGCAATCATAGTTTTTCCAGAACCAGGTGGACCAACCATCATTAAATTATGATTTCCGGCTGCAGCAACTTCTACAGCTCTTTTACAGCTTTCCTGGCCTAATATATCTTCAAAATTCAAAGAACTTTTCCTATCTAACCTTTTGTTTTTATATCTACGTGGAAGCAAATCCCTATACACAATATACCCTATTACTTCTTTTAAATTATTAAATGCATACACATTGCTTTTCTTAACTACTGAACACTCGTCAGCATTTTCTATGGGTAAAATAAAGTTGAATATATTATTTTTTAATCCTTCAATCGTAATAGGTAATATTCCTCTAACCTTTTTCAATTCCCCTGAAAGTGATAATTCACCCATTATTAAAAAGTCTTCAGTATCTTCAAAAGTTATTTGCTGTGTAGCTACTAAAATGCCTATAGCTATAGGCAAATCAAATAAAGCTCCTTCTTTCCTAATATCTGCAGGAGCTAAATTAACTGTAATTCTATTCACCGGAAATTCAAAGCCTGAATTTATTATTGCAGCTCTTACCCTATCCTTAGATTCCTTAACAGAAGTATCTGCAAGTCCAACTATATTAAAGCATGGCATTCCTCTTGCAATATCTACTTCTACAGACACCACTACCCCCTGTATACCAGTAAATGTAGCAGTATTAATTTTAACAGTCACGAATATCACCTCATCACAATTATTAACATTAATATCCACTTATATTCACTTTTTAATATATAATCTTTGTTAAAAAGATAATGTTTACAACACTAATCAATATTGTTAAAATTAATATATATCAATTTATAAGGCATTTCTTATGCTTTATAAAAAATTCACTCTATAATATAGATATCCAACTTCAAAATATTATTTTGTTATAAAACCAAAATTAAATTTTAGTATTCATAAAGGCATATAATAATTAATTATGATACTGTACATCTATATATCATAACTAATTATTAATATAATCATTTGAATACTAATCGCAATTTAACTTATCTTCACTAATAATTTACATACTTAAATGGATTTTTATAGACTTATTGGTTAATATAAACAATAAAGTATATTTTTTTGAAAGGAGTAAATTTATGCATTCTTTTAACAAGGAAATAGGTTTCCTGGGCGAAGATATTGCTGACAATTATCTAAGACAAATTGGTTATACTATATTAGACAGAAACTTTAGCTGTAGAATAGGGGAAATAGATATAATCGGACGTGATGGTAACCATATTTGCTTCATAGAAGTAAAAACCCGATATGGTTCACTGTATGGTAATCCTTGCGAAGCTGTAACTTATTCTAAACAGCAAAAAATATTTAAAACTGCAGAAATTTATATAATGAAAAAGAAACTTTTTAAATTCAATTTCAGATTTGATGTTATAGAGATCATCTTTAACAATTCTAATAGCATTCCATCTATACGACTTATTAAAGATGCTTTTGAAATGTAAAATTTAAAAGCATATGATAAAATCACATGCTCATGCCAACTGCAATCCCTATGTTTTAATGAACATAGGGATTATTTTTTATTTAAAACATTTATAATCTTCACATTTTTATTTATACAATATATATTAAAAAACTATCATATTAAACTTTCCTATAAGAATTACTTCCTCTTCAGTGAACCAATAAGTATTATTAATAATTTTATAAAATATTTTTCAAAAAACTTTTTCTATGTATTTTACAAATTCCATATTCCTTTATTGCTTTAATATGTTCTTCCGTACCATAACCTGCATTTCTTTCGAAACCATACTGAGGATACATTTTGGCATACTCCTTCATCAAGTTATCCCTGTAAACTTTTGCTATTATAGATGCACATGCTATACTTGCACTTTTGGCATCTCCCTTTATCACAAATTCATTTTCTATATTTAAATTCTTTACAGCATATCCATCTGAAAGTACTAAATCTGGTGTCACTTTTAATCCACATGCCGCCCTTTTTAACACTTCGTTATTACACCATGCTATACCTCTTTCATCTATTTCTACATTATTTATAACTGCAATATTGTAACTTATAGCTTTATTCTTTATAATTTTTGCTAATTTTTCTCTATTCGCAGATGAAAGCTTTTTAGAATCTTTAATACCAAATATCAAATCTCTACAGTCTTTGTTTCTTAAATCTAACACTACTGAACCAGCTGCTATTGGACCTGCTAACGGTCCTCTTCCTACCTCATCTACCCCTGCTACATATATATAATTACCAAAATTCTTATCAAAATTGTACATAGACTCAACCCTGAGTAACTCGTTATCCTGTTTAACTATGAATTTACTTAAATTCTGTGATAAGAGTTGTACATTTTTTCTGCTATCATTATTTAAACACTGTACTGCTTGAATTATTCTATTCTTATCAAAATCAATGTAATTTTCTTTTATATAATCAACATAAAATTTAATATCTTTAATTTTTAAATCACTAATTTCTTTAAATACTTTTTCTTCTATACCATAAATGTCACTATTCAATATATCCATAGTTGAAATATCTCCATTTCATAGAAACTGTCTTACACTATTAATATCTATTTATTGATATACAACTTGTAATGCTTAATTTTACTATAAAATTAACTTTTACTATTAACCATAATCACGTTAATAATAAAAGTCAATTACAATATTGCATATCTATATCTTAATAATTAATTTTTCCTAAAGGACCAAAACTATAGCTTTTGTTATGATTATAAACTCCATGTATCTACAAGTTAGAAAAGCTATTTTAGTGGTGTTTCTAGAGAAATTCGTCCTATCTTTCCACCTCTAAATTCATCTAAAAGCATTACCGCTACTCTATTATAATCTATTTCACCCTTAGATATAACAGCTCCCCTTTTTCTTCCTATATTGTCCATGTTTTCCAAAGGAGTTTCACTTAATTCTTTAAGTTTGTATCTTTCCATTAATCTTTCTGGATATCTATTTTGAAGTATTTCTATAAGTTTTAATGCTAATTCCTCAATATCCATTATTTCATCTTTTATTGCCCCTGTAAACGCTAGATTAAATTGAGTATCTTCACTTTCAAGCTTAGGCCACAAAATTCCTGGAGTATCCATAAGCTCAATACCTATTTTAGTTTTTATCCACCTTCTACTTTTAGTAACGCCAGGTTTATCCCCAGTTTTAGCTATACTACTTTTTGCAACTTTATTTATAAAAGACGATTTTCCTACATTAGGTATTCCTACTACCATAACTCTATCAGTTATATTTACAATACCTTTTGTTTTCATTCTTTCATGCTTTTCTTTCAAAAGATCATTTAATACTGCTTTAATGCCCTTTAAGCCCTCACCTGTAATACAATTTACATTTAAAACTCTAATGTTATCTTTAGAAAGTGTTTTTATCCATTCTCTAGTTATTTTATCTTCACTTAAATCACTCTTATTTAATAGTATTATTCTAGGCTTAGTGCCACATATATCATCTATATCTGGATTTTTACTAGATCTTACTATTCTTGCATCCCTTATCTCTATTATAGCATCTACTAATTTTAAATTTTCCTTTATTTCTCTTCTAGTTTTCGCCATATGTCCTGGGAACCAATTTATAGCCATGTTATCTTATCCTTTCTCACATTGAAATTCCCTATTTTTATTTATATAAACTTCCAAATTTACTAAATGGGAAAATTCTTATTGCAGCTCTTCCTACAACCATATTATATTTTACAAATCCTACATCTGAATATCTACTATCTCTACTATTATTTCTATTATCGCCTAATACAAATATGGTACCATCTGGAACTGTTACTTCACTAAAATCCCGCATATTTTGCTCAAGTATATAGTTCTCATTTTGTGGCTTATCATTTATATAAACTTTATTGTTTTCTATTTTTACTCTATCGCCAGCAACACCTATTACTCTCTTTATAAACTTTTCCTTTGGATCTGCAGGATACTTTATTACAACTATATCTCCAGGCTTTGGTGTTTTAAAGTAATAACTTACTTTTTCCACTATCAACCTATCTTTGTTAGCTAATGTTGGATCCATAGAATGACCATCAACACTTACTGTTTCGAATACAAAGGTTATAATTAAAAATGCTGCTATTATAGCTATAATTACCGATTTACCAAGTTCTATTAATTCTTTTACCAAAATTTTCACACCACCCTAATATGCAAAAAAGGGACTTATTAAGCCCCATTTTCAACATAGTATTTCTTTTACGTGATAACTAACTTATGTAATACTTACAAATTTACTTATCTTATTTCTTTTACTTTTGCAGCTTTACCAACTCTATCTCTTAAGTAGAATAATTTAGCTCTTCTTACTTTACCTCTTCTTACTACTTCTATTTTCTCAATGATAGGAGCATTAACTGGGAATGTTCTTTCAACTCCAATATTGTAAGCTACTCTTCTTACTGTAAAAGTTTCTCTTAATCCACCATTTTGTCTTTTTAAAACAGTTCCTTCAAAAACTTGAACTCTCTCTCTGTTACCTTCTTTAATTCTTACATGAACTTTTACTGTATCACCTACATTAAATTCTGGTAAGTCAGTTCTTATTTGTTCTGCTTCTATTTGTTTTATTATATCTAACATTGTGCATTACCTCCTAAAATTTATTCGACGTTCATGCCCAGCTATATACAGCAGACAGCGGAGCGCCTGTGTAGCACAAAACTCATTTTATCATATGTATATAAATATTTCAATATAAAATTCTATTTTTATTTGGTTTTGTTCCCTAACTGAACATTATTAAATTAATACATCATTTTTTTTGTAAAAACAATGAATGTAAAAATTCTTACATTATATATAAGTAAGTTACCTCAAATACCTTTTAAAAGTTTCTTATCTTCCTCAGACAAATTTAATTTTTTAAATAAATCTATTCTTCTATCTCTAGTTATTTTTAAAGATTGCAATCTTCTCCACTTTCTTATATTTTCATGATGACCTGAAGTTAATATTTCAGGTACTCTTTCCCCATCAAAATATTCTGGTCTGGTATACTGTGGATACTCTAACAGGCCATTATAAAAAGATTCTTCTGTATAACTTTCACTGGTTTTTAAAACTCCTGGAATCATTCTACACACACTATCAATTACAGGTACACATGCCATTTCTCCACCTGTTAATACAAAATCTCCAAGGGATATTTCCATATCTATATATTTATAAGCTCTTTCATCTATACCTTCATAATGACCACAAAGAAAAATTAATTTTTCTTCCCCGGAAAGTTCTTTTGCAGTTTCCTGATTAAAAGTCTTTCCCCTAGGTCCTAAAAATATAACCTTTCCATCATTATTTTCCTTCACTTTTTTAATACAATCTACTATAGGTTGTGCAGCCATAACCATACCAGCTCCACCGCCATAAGGGTAATCATCAACTTTTCTATGTTTATCTAATGTATAATCCCTTATGTTTACTGTATTTATGTTCACAATACCTTTTTCTTTAGCTTTTCCTATTATACTATAATTGAATATATCAAACATCTCAGGAAAAAGCGTTAAAATATCTATTCTTACTGCCATGTTTCCACCGGCTTTATTACAATTCTTTTATTTTCCATATCCATACTAATAACAATATCTTTTAAAGCTGGAATTAGAAGTTCTTTTTCTTCCTTTATCCAATATACATCATTACTGCCAGTTTTAATTACATCTGCTATTTTTCCATATTCAACACCATTTTCATCTACTACGTTACATCCAATTATATCTGCTATAAAGTAACTACCTTCCGGCAATTTAATTGCCTCTTCTCTAGGTACTTCTAAGTACTTTTCTTTATATCTAACAGCTTCTTCTATAGAATCAATATCTTCAATTTTTAATATAACTTTATCTGATTGGAGTTTACACCAAACTACAGATTTCTCTATGCCATCTATATAAACTCTTTGAAGTTTTCTAAACCTTCTTAAATCATCTGTTAATGGGTATATTTTTAATTCCCCTTTAACTCCATGAGTATTTATTATTTGTCCTACAGTAATAAACTGCTTCATAGAATAAAGCCTCCTAATTTCTTAAATTAATTCACAAAATTTTATTTTTTTATATATAATAAAAGAGTTAGGTGCACCTAACTCTTAAATTATTTCAACAACAACTCTTTTATTTTCTTTTATAGCTGCTGCTTTTACAACAGTTCTTATAGCCTTAGCTATTCTTCCCTGTTTTCCTATTACTTTTCCCATATCATCCGGTGCAACTTTTAGTTCAAGAATAATAGATTGCTCTCCAGCAATTTCATTAACTTGAACCGCGTCTGGGTTATCAACTAATGATTTAGCTATAATTTGAACTAATTCTTTCATTTATTACACCCCCAGTAACACTATTTTGCAAGCTTATCGTTTAATCCAGCTTTTGCAAAAAGTCTTTTAACAACATCTGTTGGTTGAGCACCATTTTTTACCCATTGAATAGTTTTTTCTTCATTAAATTTTATAGTAGCTGGTTCAGTTAATGGGTTATAGTAACCTAATTCTTCTATAAATCTACCATCTCTTGGACATCTTGAGTCTGCTACAACTATTCTATAAAATGGAGCTTTTTTAGCACCCATTCTTCTTAATCTCATCTTTACTGCCATTAGTATCACCTCCTTCAAAAATTATATAGACACTTTATTTAAAACCATTAAAAGGTAATTTACCAAACATTCCTTTTTTATTGAAAGATTTTTGCATTCCCTTCATTTGCTTCATCATCTTTTTCATATTTTCAAAATCCTTAAGAATCTTATTAACCTGCTGAACAGTAGTACCTGATCCTTGTGAAATTCTTTTCTTTCTTGATGGTGATCCACTTACTAATGAAGGATTTCTTCTTTCCTTTGTGGTCATAGAACTTATGATAGCTTCTATTTTTGCCATTTCTTTTTCGCTACCACTTAAGTCTACCCCCTGTAGTTCTTTAGTATTCATTCCTGGAACCATTTCCAATAATTTATTCATTGGTCCAAGTTTTTTTATTTGTTTCATAGATGATAAAAAATCCTCTAAATTGAATTCCTGGCTCATCATACGATCGCCTATTTTTTTAGCCTCTTCCTCATCTATAGATTGCTTAGCTTTTTCTATAAGGGAAAGCACATCTCCCATTCCAAGTATTCTTGAAGCCATTCTATCTGGATGGAATACTTCAAAGTCGTTCATTTTCTCTCCTAAACCCACAAACTTTATAGGTTTATTTGTCATAGCTTTTATAGAGAGAGCTGCTCCACCTCTTGTATCACCATCTAGTTTTGTAAGTATAACTCCACTTATATCTAATTGATCATTAAAACTATTAGCCACATTAACTGCATCTTGACCTGTCATAGAATCTACTACTAACAAAATTTCATCTGGAGTTACATTTTCTTTTACATCTTTTAACTCATTCATAAGTTCTTCATCTATATGAAGTCTACCTGCAGTATCTATTATAACTACATTTAATCCATTATTCTTTGCATATTCTATTGCACCTTTTGATATATCTACTGGGCTAACCTTATCACCCATAGCAAATACAGGCACATCTATTTGTTTTCCAACTACTTGAAGCTGTTTTATAGCTGCTGGTCTATATATATCACATGCTGCAAGAAGCGGCTTTTTGTTTTTCTTTCTAAGCTGAAGTGCAAGTTTACCAGCCATAGTAGTTTTTCCTGCACCTTGTAATCCTACTAACATTATGATTGTTAATCCGCTAGAAGAAAACTGTACTCCACTTTCAGTGTTTCCCATTAAACTTGTAAGTTCTTCATTAACAATTTTAACAACCTGTTGTGCAGGAGTTAAACTTTTTAGCACTTCTTCTCCAAGACATTTACCACTAACATTTTTTACAAAATCTTTTACAACTTTATAGTTAACATCTGCCTCTAAAAGTGCAAGCTTTACTTCTCGCATAGCATCTTTTATATCTTTTTCAGAAAGTTTACCCTTACCTCTAAGTTTTTTTAAGGTTTCCTGAAGCTTAGAAGCCAATCCTTCAAAAGCCATGAGCACTCCTCCTAAATATTATCTATTATGTATTTCTTGATTTTCTCTAACTTTTCCAAATTAGATTCGCCTTGAATTGACAAATCATCTATATTATCTAAAAGACATTTCTTAACTTGCTGAATCTTAAATTTTGTATCCATTAATTTTAATTTTTCTTCATATTCAACTAAAAGTTTATGGCACCTTTTTATAATATCATGAACTGCCTGCCTACTGGTATTAGCAATTTCTGATATCTCTGCTAGAGATAAATCATCATTATAATAAAGATCCATAACATCTTTTTGTTTTTCTGTCAAAAGTTCTCCATATAAATCTAATAATATAGAAAGTTTAACTCTTTCTTCCATAGGATATACTGCAATTTATAATTGCAAATTCACTTCCTTGATTTATTATTAACTCAACGAAGTATATGATATCAAAAATTTAATGGCCTGTCAAGTATTTTTACTTAACACTTTATTTAAAATAAAGCTTCTACAAATTCTCTTGGATTAAATTCTTGTAAATCCTCAATTCCTTCACCTACACCAATAAGTTTTACTGGTATATTTAAACTATGTTTTATAGAAATAACTATTCCACCTTTGGCAGTTCCATCAAGCTTAGTTAAGATAATTCCGTCTATAGGACAAACCTCCATAAATTGTTTTGCCTGCTCTACTGCATTTTGACCTGTAGTAGCATCTAACACTAAAAGAGTCTCCCTATGCACTTCGCTAAATTCTCTATCTATTACCCTATTGATTTTCCCAAGCTCATCCATCAAATTCTTCTTATTATGTAATCTTCCTGCTGTGTCACATATAAGTACATCAGTTTTTCTTGCCTTAGCAGCCTGTACTGCGTCAAACACAACCGCCGCAGGATCTGAGCCTTCTTGATGTTTTATAATGTCTACTGATGCCCTGTTGCTCCATACTTCAAGTTGATCAATAGCTGCAGCTCTAAACGTATCTGCTGCTGCCATCAGCACTTTATATCCACTATTTTTCAATTTAGCTGATATTTTGCCTATGGATGTAGTTTTTCCCACTCCATTTACTCCTATAACCAACATTACTTCAGGAGTTTCTTTAGGATTTATAGTAGAATTTTCTTCTCCAAGTATGTCTACAATAACTTCTTTTAGACAATTATTAACTAGGTTAGGATCTTTAATTTTATTTTCTCTTATTTTCTCCTTTAGCTTCTCTATTATGTATAATGTAGTCTCCACTCCTATATCCGCTGTTATTAATATTTCTTCTAACTCCTCATATAAATCATCATCAATAGTTATAGCACCACTTAACATATCTGTTATTTTCTCTGTAAAATTATCCTTGGTCTTTGTTAAACCTTTCTTTAGTTTATCAAAAAATCCTCCAAACATTTGTATACCTCCCTGTGTTAAATTATAATCTCTTTTAAGATACTTCTTCCTTTAAGTCTACAGATACCACTTTAGATATTCCTTTTTCCTCCATAGTGACTCCATATAATACATCACTAGCTTCCATAGTTCCTTTTCTATGGGTTATAACAATAAACTGTGTACTTTCTGAAAACTTTTTTAAAAATTCAGCATATCTAGATACATTTACATCATCTAGAGCTGCTTCTATTTCATCTAATATACAAAATGGCGTAGGTTTCATCTTCAAAATGGCAAAAAGTAATGCTATAGCAGATAATCCTTTTTCTCCACCAGACATAAGATTTATATTTTGAAGCCTCTTACCTGGAGGTTGAACTGTTATTTCTACATTTCCTGTAAGTTCATCACCATTTGATAATACCAAATCTGCATTTCCGCCTTTAAAAAGTTCTCTAAAAGTCTCATTAAAATTATGTCTTAATTTATTAAAGTTTTCATTAAATACTACTTTCATTTTAGCTGTCATTTCATTTATTAAACTTACTAATTCATCTTTTGCACTTATTAAATCATTTCTTTGAGTAGTCATAAAATTTACTTTTTCAGTTAATTGTTTAAATTCTTCTATAGCACCTAAATTAATTACACCTAAAGAACTTATACTACCTTTTAAACTTAAAATATCTTTTTTATAAGTGTCAACATCACTTATCTCTAATTTATACTCTAAAGCCTCTGCATATGTAATTTGAAGTTCTTCATTAAGTTTTTTATATAAAGCTTCTTTTTCTGTAGTAAACTTTGTTAAAGCAAGCTCCATTTTATGTAATTCATCTTCTTTTTTATTAATGAGTAAATTAACATCTTCCATTTTTTCATTAGCTGTTTTTAATTTTCCCTTTGCTTCAATTAATTCCACATCTAAATTTTTAATGTTTTCTTCCATCTTTATTATACATTCATTAATTCTATTGATTTCTTCATTATTAGAATTAATTTTTGTTTTGCATTTAGATATACTTTCTTCTGAATCTTTATTTTCTTTTTCCATTTCAACTTTTTTCTGATTTAATTCATTTATATCTGCACGCAACTTTTCTAAGCTACCTTTTTTATTAGAAGTATTTTCATCAATGCGGGCTTTTCTTATTTTAAGCTGAATAAGTTTTTCCTTGGTATTTTGAACTTCTTTATTCTTGTCTTTAAGTTTTTCCTCCATTTCTGTAATAGAATCATTATTTTTTAACTGATTTTCAGATAACTCTTTTAAATTTTCTTCTTTTCCATTTATTTCTTTTATTATACCTTCTAGTTTTTGATTTAATAATTCCACTTCTTTATTAGATACCTTCAAATTTTCTTTGATCTTGCTGCTTTCACTTTCTATTGTATTTATTTCACCTTTAATTTTTGTTATTTCAATATTTTCATGGTAAACTGCATCTTTCAAATTTAAATTTTGTTCATCTAAATTTTTTAAATTATTTCTTAAACTTTCTATTTCATTATTTAAAAGCTTTATTTTTTCTTCACAATCCTGTATTTTTATTTTAGTTTCTTCTATTTCCCTTTTTCTTCCCATAATGTTTGTGCCTTTATGATAAATACTTCCTCCTGTAAGAGATCCTCCTGGATTTACTACTTCTCCAGTAAGTGTAACTATTTTAAAACTATAGTTAATCTCTTTTGCAATGTTCAAAGCACTATCCATATCTTCACAAACAATTGTTCTACCAATTATATATTCTATTGCATTCTTAAAAGATTCATCATATTCTACAAGTTCACTAGCTATACCTATATATCCTTTAATTTTAGATATTTTATTCTCATAAGCTACTTTTTTACCTTTAACTATATTTAATGGTAGAAAAGTAGCTCTTCCCATATTATTATCTTTTAAATGCTTTATAAGCTTTTTAGCAACTTGTTCATTTTTAGTTATGACATCGGATATAGCTCCTCCTAGAGCTATTTCTATAGCTGTCTCAAACTCCTTTTTTACACTTATTACTTCTCCTAATACAAAACAGCTATTTTTTTCTACACTTACATTACCTTTAAGCACATCTCCCATTAGTGTTTTTACAGCTCTATTGTAACCTTCATACTGTTTTTCCAAATTAATAAGCATATGACAATTTGCTTCTAACTTATTGTGCAAAACATTAAGCTCTTTAAATTCCTTTTCCTTGTTATGTAAAGAACTGTTAATTTTAGAGATTTGTTGTTTATTACTTTTAATATTATTTTCAAAATCACATATCTTATTATTAACTGATTCTATTTTGGACAACAAAGTTTCTTTTGTACCATAATTTATAGTAATAGAATGCGTATAGCTGCTACATGAATTTTTTAATTCTTGTATTTTTTGTTTTGTTTCTTCCACATCATTTTTTAATATGATCAAATTATTTTTAGAATTAGCAATAGTGCTTAAATATTCTATTTGATCATCTTTTAATTTTTTAACTAAATTATTTTTATCATAAATAGATGAATTTACTTTTTGTATAAACTCTTCATAATTATCTATTTCAGTGCTTAATTTTTCTTGTTCATCCTTTAATGAATTCATCTTTATAATTTCTTCACTTTGTATTTTATCCATATTTAAAATTTTACTTTTTACATCTTCAAGTTCTTTAGAGTTTTTCTCTATAAAATGAGATAAATTCTCAAGCCTCTCATGCATCAAAGAAGTTTCAGATTGTATATTTTGCTTTTTAGATTTGCTATTGTAATATTCATTTCTATAATTTTCATTTTTTGCATTTATGCTTTCAATTTGTTCATTCCACTTCTTAATAGAATTCTTTACTTCAAAAAGCCTGTTATTTAATTCTTTGCTATTTACATTGGCATTATTCACTGATTCTTGTATTTCATTTAACTTGCATTGAACCTTCTCAATAGAGTGAACTGCTATAGCTATTTCTTTGCTTTTAAGCTCTTCAGATAGTTTTATGAATTTTTCAGCCTTTTGTTTTTCAATACTAAGTGGCTCTAATCTTTCATTATAAGCTCCTAATATATCGTCTATTCTTACAAGGTTGTCCTCAGTATTTTCCAGCTTTTTCTGTGCTTCATCTTTTCTCCATTTAAACTTTACTATACCAGCAGCTTCTTCTAAAAGACTTCTTCTTTCTTCTGGTTTACCACTTAACACCGCATCAATTTTACCTTGACCTATTATAGAATATCCTTCTTTTCCTATTCCTGTATCCATAAATAACTGTTGAATATCTTTTAACCTGCAGTGAGTATTATTTATATAATACTCACTTTCTCCTGAACGATACAATCTTCTAGATATGGTAATATAGCTGTACTCTAATGGAATCTTCTTGTCCTCATTATCTAGTGTTAAAGATACCTGGCATAATCCCACAGGTTTTCTAAACTGAGTACCAGCAAAAATAACATCTTCCATTTTGCCACCTCTTAAGGTCTTTACACTTTGTTCTCCTAGCACCCATCGCACTGCATCTGAGATGTTACTCTTACCACTACCATTAGGACCTACTATCCCCATAATCCCATTTTTAAACGCTAATTCCGTTTTATCTGCAAAAGATTTAAATCCTCTTATTTCTATAGATTTTAAAAACATAAGGCCTCTCCTTATCTTCCAAATAACGTTCCAACTATACCAAACATAAATATAATTACTACTACCACTACAAATACTTTAGTCATTTTTTCTCTTTTTTCTTTCTTCATAAGAAAACACCTCTCTTAATTTTAAAATTTTACATAAATCATAAACTTCCCTAGAAATTTATCCATTTATAAGTACTATGATGTAATGTTTAAATACAAATTATAGTTTATATTATATGAATTAAAATATCAATGCAAAAATAAAAACCCTGCTTACACAGGGCTTTTTACTAATTAGATTATCTTTGTTCAACAATAAACTTGATAGCAGTTCTTTCTTCTCCTTCTATACATATTTCTGAAAAAGCTGGAACAACTACCAAATCAATACCATTTGGTGCTACAAATCCCCTTGTAATTGCAATAGCCTTTATCGCTTGATTAACCGCTCCTGCTCCAACTGCCTGGACTTCTGCTGAAATGTTTCCTCTAAGCACTGCTGCCAGTGCTCCTGCTACAGATTTTGGCTGAGATTGAGCTGATACTTTTAATACTTCCATAATATAATTCCTCCCTACAAATATGCATATATTTATAAGGTATTATTCTATAAAATGGTGTATTTTCCTTCTTTATACTTATCCCTCATATAATCAAGAATCGATACATTTTTACTTTTTCCGCTATGTGCTAAGAGTAAGCATCCTCTTTGTACATTATTATCTTGTTTTATTTCAATATTTACTGTAATTAATTGTTGCTTAATGTCTTTAAAAAACTTTTTCTTATTTGCATATATTTTTGATATATCTCTACCATTCACCTTAATTGTAACATTTTCCTCTTTAATTTTACTTACCTCTTCTAATATACATTCATTATACAAACTGCCCTCTACTAATTCCCTAAAGGCAGGATGAAAAGGACCAGCTACAATTTCTTTTCCCTCATTTATTTCTTCTGTTGGTTGAAGTCCAATTCTTATAACATTTATATTGTTTGAAGTAAGCATGCAATATATTACTTTAGATATTTCTACTGCTTCATATAAATCATAAGGCTTATACATGCCTCTCTTATACATTTTCTCCATAGGCGTATCTTTAATAACTAATGAAGGATATATTCTATATATATCTGGTTTCATAAGTATAGACTTTTTAGCAGTTTCTATATCCTTTTCAAAAGTATCCCCTGGAAGTCCTAACATAATTTGATGACCTAATACAAAACCATACTTTTTAATAAGCTTTGATGCTCTCTCTACATCTTCTCTTGAATGGCCTCTTCCAGATTTTAAAAGTACTTCCTCATCTAAAGACTGAACTCCAAGTTCTATTATATCTACAGAATAACTTTTAAGATTTGTAAGTATTTCATCATTTATATAATCAGGTCTTGTAGACAAATGTATAAAATCTATATATCCTTTTTCCTTAAATTCTTTCGCCACAGCCAAAAATTCTTTTTGCTTCTCAATATTTATTGCTGTGAATGTACCTCCAAAGAAAGAAACTTCAACTACAGAATCCTCTTTTTTTATGGTGCCTAAATATTCCTCTATAGTGTTTCTAGTAAACTCAGCATCTATTTTTCCACTACTTCCCGTTATAGTGTTTTGATTGCAAAATACACAATTATGCGGACATCCCTCGTGTGGCACAAATATAGGTATTATATAATGATTCTTACCCATTATTTTTCTCCAGCTCCTTTAATGCCGTTTTTGCTGCACTTTGTTCAGATTCCTTCTTGCTATAACCTGTTCCATTACCTAAAGTTTTATCATTTACAGATACCTGAGTATAAAACTTTCTTCTATGAGGAGGACCTTCATATTTTATCAAGTCATATTGTATATTCACATCTCCATTTTTCTGCATTACTTCTTGAAGCTTTGTTTTATAATCTAATATTATTTTATTTTTTATTGCTTTATCTATAGTATCTTTAAAATTGCTAAGTACAAATTCTCTCGCCTTTTCAAATCCACAATCAATATAAATAGCTGCTATTATAGCTTCCACACAATCCGCTAGTATAGATACTCTTTCTCTTCCACCTGTAATTTCTTCACCTTTACTCATTCTTATATATTTTCCAAGATCCCACTTCTTAGCTATTTCATAAAGGGAATTTTCACATACAATTAATGATCTTCTTTTAGTAAGTTCTCCTTCAGTTTTTTTGGAATAATTTAAAAACAAATATTCAGATATAGAAATTTGAAGCACAGAATCCCCTAAAAATTCTAATCTTTCATTAAACTTTATGTTTTTCTTTCCATTCGCATATGAACTGTGAGTTACTGCTACATTTAATAATTGTTTATTTTCAAAACACACATCTAACTTCTTTTCTAATTCTACAAGCGCACTACTTTCATTTATTACATCTTCACTTACTACCATATCTTAACTCCTTCTGAAGTTTATTCTTCAGTTTGCTGCATGCTAAAACAAATTCAAGAATAAACTACAATTTTTAAAGATTTAAAGTCCCGTATATAACGGGACTTTAATTCTACTCTTCAGTATGATTTTTTATGTATTCAACCACATCACTAACAGTAGTTATTTTTTCAGCATCTTCATCAGGTATTTCTAAATCAAACTCTGTTTCCAAAGCCATTATTAATTCAACAACATCAAGTGAATCAGCACCTAAATCATCAATAAAGGATGCTTCCATAGTTATTTCTTCTGTACCTATACCAAGTTGTTCAGAAATTAAACTTTGTATCTTTTCAAACATAATTGTCACCTCCTAAAAGCTTTATACATAAATAATATTACATAACTACTATATCGTCAATATAAATACTCCTAAAATTTATTATGTTAAATTATTTTATATTAATTCATTAAATTCGTATTATTTTCAAAAATATATTATTTATCCCATAACTATCTGCTGCAGTATTAAATTTTTTACCAAAACAAGAGTTAACAGTGGCTAAACCCCTAAATAACTCGTCTAAACTTAATAAAAAAAACCAAACTCAACTAAATAAGATTTATTGATTTTCTTCTGCTAACTTTTCTAATTGAATTTTTATTTTATCTACAATCCCATTTTCATAACAATTATAAGCCTGCTTTATTGCATTTTTAAAAGCTTTACTGTCTGAACTGCCATGAGCCTTTATGCAGATTGCTTTTGAGCCTAAAAATGGCGATCCCCCATATTCTGAATAGTCCAACTTTTTCTTTAATTGGCTAAATACTGGCTTTAATAATATTGCCCCAATTTTAGCTGCGAATGATTTCATAATTTCGTCTTTAATCATGCTAAACAAATTAATTGCTGTGCCTTCATACATTTTAAGTATAGTATTTCCAACGAATCCATCACAAACTAAAACATTTGTATTGCCACTACACACATCTCTTGGTTCTATGTTGCCTACAAAATTAAACTCATCTGATCTAAGTTTAAGCATTTGATAAGTACTCTTAGTAAGTTCATTCCCCTTTTCTTCTTCTACTCCTATATTTACAAGTCCTATAGTTGGATTGTTAACTTTCAAAATGTTTTCAAAATATATTTTACCCATTAAAGCAAATTGAACTAAATATTGAGGTTTACAATCTACATTAGCTCCTACATCCGTTACCATGAAAGCTCCATTTCTACCTGGAATTATAGGTGCTAAAGTTACTCTATCTATTCCCTTAATTCTTCCCGCTATAAGAGTAGCTCCTGTCATTAATGCTCCTGTACTTCCTGCTGAAACAACACCCTGTGCCTTTCCTTCCTTTACTAATTGAAAAGCTCTTACTAAGCTGGAATCCTTCTTTTTCCTAACGGCCATAACAGGTGCTTCATTTGTACTTATTACTTCTTCTGCATTAAGTATTTCTATTTTGTCCTTAGGATATTCATAATTATTTAGTTCTTTCTGAATAAGGTCTTTTTTTCCTGTAATAATTATATTTAAATCATATTCTTTTACAGCTTGAACACATCCATCTACTACAGCAGCCGGTGCAAAATCTCCACCCATACCATCTACTGCGATAATCATATTTCCACTTCCTTTTACCCAACAACTCTAAGACGCAATAAAAACTAATTATTATTCAAAAAAAAGAAAGCCATATGACTTTCTCTTTTGTTATTTCTCAGTTGAAACAACTTCTTTGCCATTATAATATCCACAACTCTTACATACTCTATGAGCTAGTTTCATTTCATGACACTGAGGACATTCAACTATTCCTGGTAAACTTAATTTGAAAGTTTGTGCTCTTCTTCTATCTCTTCTTCCTTTTGAAAATCTTCTTGCTGGATTTCCCACAGTAAAACACCTCCTTAATCAGTCGAAAACATGTCTTTTAATTTTGCCAATCTTGGATCAATATCATCATTATCACATTGACATGTAGCGGAATTTAAATTAACACCACACTTATGGCATAATCCTTTGCAATCTTCCCTACAAAGCCTTTTAATTGGCAACTCTACTATTATATTGTTTTCTATTATCTCTGTGATATCTATTGTATCACTATTAATAAAGATGATATCATCATCTCTATTTGCTTCATCGTTATTTGTAAATTGTTCTTCAATGGTCATATCAACAGCATAATTAAATTTTTCAAGACACCTTGAACAAGTTAACTCTAACAAAGTGCTTATAGTGCCATTTAAAGTAAGCATATCACCAATTTTACTTAGTGTTCCGTTAAATTTAATCGGCTGTAGAAACTTTATAGTTTCATTACCATCATAAAAACTTGCTTCTTGAATTTCAAGATGAAGCTCTTTATCGGCTTTTTCTTTTTTTAATAAATCTGACACATCTAATTTCATAATGCTCACCTCTACATATTAGCCACATTTATTATATAAAGATGAGCATTAAAAGTCAAGAATTATTTATTTCTTACTTATTTAAGTATATTTCGTCCTATTTAGCAGAATCTACAATTTCTTTTGTATCTCTTGCTATCATAAGCTCTTCGTTTGTAGGAATAACAAGCACCTTAACTTTAGAATCTGGAGTACTTATTTCCATAGCTTTTCCTCTTAATGCATTCTTTTCTGGGTCAAGTTTAATTCCTAAGTAACTTAATCCTTCGCAAATATCAGCTCTATTTGTTGCTGAATTTTCACCAAGACCTGCTGTAAATACTATTGCATCTACTCCATCTAATGCTGCAACATATGCACCTATAGCAGTTTTTACTTTGTAGTCGTATATCTTTAGAGCAAGCTGTGCTCTCTTATTTCCTTCTTTAGCAGCATTTTCTATGTCTCTAAAATCACTACTTATTCCTGATATTCCAAGTACACCTGATTTTTTATTCATTAAATTATCAACATCGTCTGCAGACATATTTGCTTCTTTCATTAAGAAAGGCACTATAGATGGATCTATATCTCCACATCTAGTTCCCATAACAAGTCCTGCAAGTGGAGTTAATCCCATAGTTGTATCTATTACTTTTCCATCTTTTATAGCACAAATACTAGCGCCATTTCCTAGATGACAAGTTACTATTTTTAAATTTTTTGCACCATTTAACATTTTTATAGCTTCTGTTGAAACAAATTTATGAGAAGTTCCATGGAATCCATATTTTCTTACACCATATTTAGTGTACATTTCATATGGAAGAGCATATATATATGCCTCTTCTGGCATAGTTTGATGGAATGCTGTATCAAACACTGCAACCATTGGAGTATTTGGCATAAATTCCTTACATGAATTAATACCAGTTATGTTTGCTGGATTATGTAGAGGTCCAAGTTTAATACAATCCTTTATTGCTTCCATAACATCATCATTAATTAAAACCGAACTACAGTATTTTTGACCAGCATGAAGTACTCTATGTCCTACTGCTGATATTTCTGACATATCACTTATTACACCATGTTCCTTATCAAGAAGAGCATTAATTACTAAGCTCATAGCCACTTTATGATCCTGCATTGGTTGCTCAATAACATATTTTTCTCCATTAACTTTTTGAGTTAATACAGAACCTTCTATTCCTATTCTTTCAACTAAACCTATTGCTAATACTTTTTCATCTTCCATGTTAATTAACTGATACTTTAAAGATGAACTTCCACAATTTATTACTAGTACTTTCATTTTTTAATCTCTCCTTCAGTATGTTTAGATCTTAATTATTTATTAATTCAACTTTATAAAAAATTAAAAGTTGAGTTATTAATCAATTAGTGAAAACTTTTTTTAGGTTATTTCTCCTAAGCTGAAGTTTATAACTTATTTAAGTATTATACCCTTATGAACCTGGTAATTAAACATAACTTACATTGCGCATAATATACCTATATTATCGAAAAATGTCATGTAAGTCAAGTATTTACCTTATTTTTCCTGAGCTTGAGCTTGAACTGCAGTTATAGCAACAACATTAACTATATCTTCAGCGCTGCATCCTCTAGATAAATCATTAATTGGTTTTGCAAATCCTTGACATATTGGACCTACTGCCTCTGCTTTAGCAAATCTTTGAACAAGTTTATATCCTATATTTCCAGCTTGAATATCTGGGAATACTAATACATTTGCCTTTCCTGCTGTTTTACTATTTGGAGCTTTTAAGTCTGCTACCTTTTGAACTATAGCAGCATCAAGCTGTAATTCTCCATCTATATCTAAATCTGGTCTCATTGATTTTGCAAGTTCAGTAGCTTTTGTTACTTTGTCAACTAATTCATGTTTAGCACTTCCCATAGTTGAAAATGATAACATAGCAACTTTTGGATCCATTCCACAAAGATTTTTTGCAGTTTCTGCTGTACTTATAGCAATTGAAGCTAATTCTTCTGCAGTTGGACATGGATTAACTGCACAATCTGCAAAAAGAAGCATTCCATTTTTTCCATATTCACAATTTGGAACATTCATAATAAATGTACTTGAAACTACTGAAGCTCCAGGAGCAGTTTTAATTACTTGAAGTCCTGGTCTTAAAAGATCACCAGTAGTATGGATAGCTCCGGAAACCATTCCATCTCCATCTCCTAATTTTACCATCATTGTTCCATAATATAATGGGTCTCTTACTATTTTATCAGCCTTCTCTGGAGTCATTCCTTTTTTCTTTCTTAATTCATAAAATTCATTAGCATACTTCGTAGTATTCTCTGAAGTTTCAGGATCCGCTATTTGTACACCTTCTAAATTAACTCCAAGACTTGCAGCCTTTTCTTTTATTACTTTTTCATTTCCTACAAGAACTAAATTTGCAAGACCAAGTTCTACTATTTTTCCACTTGCTTTAAGTGTTCTTTCTTCTTCACCTTCTGGTAAAACAATCGTTTTCTTGTTAGCTTTTGCCTTTTCCCAAATTTCATCCATTAATTTCATTGTCAATCTCTCCCTTCAAATATAGAAATAAAATTACACTCACTATATACTATAATCCTTTTTTTATATATTTTACAATAAAAAAAATCATATTTCTAATTTTTCTTCAAAAAACCTAAGCAGACTAAAAAAGATTATAATTTCAAATAACATTTCTCTAATAATCACGTTAAACTTTCTATACAAATTATATTCAGCTCTTATAAATAAAACTAATTTATCAATATTTAATTTTATATAGGTTATAATGAAATCATTAATTCTAAAATATCTATTAAATTTGATTATTACAAGTAATTTACTTTATAATAAAATATACTTTTATAATTGAAATAATACCAGTAGGATGCTGATATTCATTAAAAGCTTGGAGGATAAATCATGAAAGTTACAGGAATTATAGTTGAATACAATCCCTTTCACAAAGGTCATTTATATCATATAAAAAAATCAAGAACCATAACTAAATGTGATGCTATTGTAGCAGTACTAAGTGGAAACTTTGTACAGAGAGGACTTCCTGCTATAATTGATAAGTGGAATAGAACAAGAATAGCATTAATGAACGGAGTAGATTTAGTAATAGAACTTCCTTTAATTTACAGCCTATCTTCTGCTGAATTCTTTGCTAACGGTTCTATAACTCTATTAAACAATCTAGGTGTAGTAAATAATATATGTTTTGGAAGCGAATGTGGAGACATTAATGTACTATCTCATATATCCAAAATATTAGCTGAAGAACCTATAGATTTTAAAAATCTTCTTAAAGAAGAACTAAGCAAAGGAGTGTCCTATCCTTTTGCAAGAAGTAGCGCATTATTGAAATTTTTAAAAATTTTCAATGATGCTCCGTTTTGTTATGAAGATGTACAAAAAATTTTAAATTCACCCAATAATATTTTGGGATTAGAATATTGCAAAAAACTTACAGAACTAAATAGTGAAATTTCACCTTTTACCATAAAAAGAGAAGGCGGTGACTATAATAGTACTGCTTTTGACAAACAATTTTCCAGTGCTTCTTCTATACGAAAATATATAAAAGAAAATAAAAACATTAACCTTTTGGAAAAATATATTCCAGAAAATGCGCATAATTTATTGCTAGCTTTAAACGAAACAAATTACAGTTTTACATTTGAAGATAAGTTAATGCCTTACCTAAAATATAAATGTACCTTATACAAGGATTGTATAACAAAACTTCCTGATGTATCTGAAGGTATCCATAATAGAATATTTAACGCCTTAGAAAATGCCGAAAACTTTGATGACATAATAAGATGTGCTAAAACTAAAAGATATACTTACAGTCGTATAAGTAGAATATTAGCTCAATTTTTTATAGGATTTGAAAATTGGGATACTGAAAATTTGAGAAAAAAACCATGTCCCTATGCCAAAGTACTAGGTTTTAATTCTACAGGCGCAAAAATTTTAAAAAAAGCAAAAAAAACCTCCACTATACCCATATATACTAAACTTCCTAAAGAACCAATTTCAACTCTAAGTTTAGACATACAAGGTACTAAAGCGTACAGCCTAATAAATAAAAATATAAGACCTAACGAGGACTACTTAACTAGTCCTATAATAATTGACTAAGCTTTACATTTTAAAAATATTAAATCAATAACATCTTACTTATGCAAAATTAGAATAAGTAGTCCAATTTGCAAATATAATTATATAAAATGTTAAACTTAAAAATATGTATAAAGGCTTTAACATACTGGATTTTATAAGGTGGGTGTTTGGAATTGGAATTAAAAATTATACTCTACATATTGATAATATTTATTATTGTATTATTAGCTTTTTTATTAAAAAACAAAAATTTTTTTGTAACTATAATTTGTTCTTTACTTATATTGGAAATAATTGTTGCTCCAAAATTATGTATAGATGGGGCCGTATCTGGAGCACTACTTTTTTTCTACAAGGTATTTCCTTCCTTGTTTTCATTTTTAATAGTGTCAAATATAATAATGGCCTATGATGGTATATATATATATTCTAAAATTCTTGGCAATGCTTTATGTACACCATTAAAATTACCTAAAAGCTGCAGTTTTGTATTAATAATAAGTTTACTCTGTGGGTATCCTTTAGGTGCAAAATATGCTTGCGATTTATACGAAAAGAATATAATAAACTTAAATACTTGTGAACGCTTGTTAAATATAGCCTCTAATGCAAGCCCTTTATTTGTACTTGGTTCTGTAGGTATATCCATGCTAAAAGATTCTAAAATAGGCTACATACTATTACTGTCAAATGCTCTTTCATGTATTGCTATGGGTTTTCTTCTTCCTGCAAATATTTATAATAATAAAAATGGTTTTAAAGGAACTCACATTTATTCAGATTCAAACATCGGTAATGTGCTCAAATCAAGTATTGAAAATTCCATTAAAACCTGCCTGTCCATTGGTGGATTTGTTACACTTTTTTCTGTAGTAAATAACATTCTTAAAAATAATTACTTATTTAATAGTTTAGTATATAAAATTTCTTTGATGTTTAATATATCAAAAGATGTACTACAAGGTTTCCTTTTAGGAATAATAGAAATGACTAATGGATGCAATTTAGTTTCATCATCAAACTCATCCATGTTATTAAAAATAGCCTTGGTTAGCTTTCTTTTTACTTTTAGCGGTTTATCTATTATTTCACAAGTTTATTCATTTACTTATAAATTCAATATTTCTATGAAAAAGTATATTTATAAAAAAGTATTGCAAGGTATAAGTTGTTCTATAATAAGCGTAATCCTTTATAAATTTATGTATTTGAACGAATCAAAACAAAGTTTCAATATTGATTACACAACTACAGCTTCAGTTCAGCATACTTTTTTAATAGTACTAATTATTTTGACAATACTACCTTGGATTATTTTTAGAATAAAAAAATTATTTCATATCCCTTAATTCTTTAATATTTTGTCTTATAGACTCCGAATTTAAGTTAATGTGAGATTCTAAATCAACTATAAAATTCTGCATTTGTTTTTTTAAGTCTATAAGCATACGTTTGCTTTTATCTTCTATTTCATTATCCAATTGATTCAAAACTTCATCCGCATAATCTCTAGCTCCTAATCTTATAGATTTGGCGCTTCTTTCAGCAGAAACTATTATAGCTTCTGCTTTTGCATTTGCTCGTTTTGTTATATCATGATTTTCTACCTGTTTTCTTAAAAAATTAATATTTTCCCTTTTCAAATTTTCAGCTTCTTCAATGGCTTCACTTAATATTCTTTCCTTTTCTTCCACTATCCACTGAGCCTTTTTTAATTCATCTGGAAGGTAATTCATTATTTTTTCAATTATCTCCAAGGTTTCTTTCTTATGTACCATTACTTTTCCTGTCATAGGAACTTTTGCAGATGTTTCTATAATTTCATTAAGATATTCTAGTAATTTAATAACATCCATAACATCTTTTCCCCCTAAAGGCTTTTTATCTTACTAATTATATCTGGTATTATATTATCTGGCACTAATCCTTTAATACATCCTCCAAACATAGCTACCTGCTTAACTGATGAAGAACTCAAAAAAGAATTTCCTGAACTAGCCATCATAAATACTGTTTCTATATTGGGATCTAATTTGCTATTCATAAGGGACATCTGAAATTCATATTCAAAATCCGAAACTGCCCTAAGACCTTTTATTATTACCTTAGCATCTTTTTGCCTCATAAAATTAATTAGTAAGCCACTAAAACTCTCAACCTTTACATTTGGTATATATTTAATTACACTATTAATTAATTCTACTCTTTCTTCTACATTAAAAAGTCCCTTTTTCTCAGGATTTATTAGAACTCCAACTATTACTTCATCAAAAACTTTAGACGCCCTCTTTATTATATCTAAATGACCATTAGTTATAGGATCAAAACTCCCTGGATATACAGCTGTTTTCATAATAACTAATCCTCCTTGTATCTATAGAAACATACTGTGGTTAACCCATACTTTCTATGATCAACAAGAATTATATTATCTGTTCCTTCATATATTTCTTCCCTAGTATCAATTTTAGTTACTATAAGTCCTTCTTTATTCAGTAATCCTTCTTTTTCTATAATTTCTACTGCAGGTGGAATCATATCTTTCATATAAGGAGGATCTATAAAAATCAGGTCAAAAACTATCTTTTTTCTAGCAAGCTCCTCTAAAGCTTTATATGAATCCATATTAATACACTTACAAATTTCTTGGAATTTTAAATTTTCTACATTTTTAACTAAAAAAGAATATGTTTCAGGACTTCTATCAACTAAATAACATTGTTTAGCCCCTCTGCTTGCAGTCTCTAATCCTAAACTTCCTGTTCCAGAAAATACATCTAAAGCTACAGCACCATAAACCCTATTTTGAATTATGTTAAACATAGCTTCCTTTACTCTATCTAAAGTAGGTCTCGTAGTATCCATACCAATTGGTGACATGATTTTTCTTCCCTTAGCAAGACCTGCAATAATTCTCATAATTTTTCCTCCTTGTATTAACACGATGTTTAAAAGTTATATATTTTTCTATAATATTTTATCATATATACTTTCATTATACAAAATTTATTTCTATTACTAAAAATATAATACAACGTCCTAAAACACCTGGTATTTCTTAAATAATTACAAAGTGCAAAATTAGTTAAAACAGATGTACCTAGTAGTTTTACCAATTTTATCATAGATATCATTTTTAATATTTATATCTTTCTCATCTTTACTTTCTATAAGCCTCTTAGCTTCCATGTTTGCTAATTTTAATAAGTGTATATCCTGAACTACATCAGCTAGTATAAGATTATTTTCACCATGTTGCTTAAAACCAAATATTTCTCCTGCACCTCTAATTTTTAAATCCTGTTCAGCAATAAAAAACCCATCATTACTGCTTTTCATAATCTCCATTCTTTTTCTTATAATATCATTTTTTATATCTGATATTAGTATGCAATAAGATTTATGTTTTCCCCTTCCTACTCTTCCTCTTAATTGATGAAGTTGCGCCAATCCAAATCTTTCTGCATTTTCTATTATCATAAGAGTAGCATTAGGAACATTAATTCCAACTTCTATAACTGTAGTGGAAACTATAACCTTGATCTCCCCCTGCTTAAAATCATTCATTATTTTTTCCTTAACTTTTGGAGACATTTTACCATGAAGTATTTCCATACTTATACCTTTAAAGTATTTTTCATTTAATTCCTTATACAAATTTTCCACAGAACTCAACTTCAATTCTTCATTTTCCTCAACTAATGGACAAACTATATATACTTGCCTTCCTTTTTTCATTTCATCTAAAGCAAAATTATAAGCTTTATATTTGAAATCTTGTTTTATATATTGAGTTTCTATTTTTTGACGTCCTGGAGGTAGCTCATCAATAACCGATACATTTAAATCTCCATAAAGATAAAGGCTTAAAGTTCTAGGTATAGGTGTAGCTGTCATAACAAGAGTATCTACATTTAATCCTTTATTAGTTAGCTTACTCCTTTGCATAACTCCAAACCTATGCTGTTCATCTGTGACTACCATTCCTAAGTTTTGAAATTCCACATCATCCTCAATTAAAGCATGGGTACCTATTATTAAATCTACTTTTCCTTCTCTTAGCTTTTCCTTTATTTCCTGTTTATTTTTTTGTGTTGTACTTCCACAAAGCAATTCTATATTCACATTAAAATCTTCAAATAACTTTATTGCTTCAACATAATGCTGTACAGCTAATATTTCTGTAGGTGCCATCATTACAGCCTGATATCCATTTTTTATAACATTAAATATACATATTAATGCTACAATAGTTTTACCACTTCCCACATCTCCTTGAACTAACCTATTCATAGGGCATGATTTTTTCTCATCTAATAATATTTCTCTTACTACCCTATTTTGAGCTTTAGTTAAATCATAAGGCAATTTTTCCTTTAAAATTTTTAGTTCTTTAGATATAGAAAACGTTATTCCCTGTCTATTTTCATTAAAATAATTTTTAAGCATCAATATTTTCAATGAATATGTAAATAGTTCTTGAAATTTAAGTCTTTTTACAGACTCATCCAATTCAGCCAAATTTACAGGATTATGTATAACTCTTATAGCTTTATCTAATGTACATAATCTATATTTATTTATTATGTGCTCTGGAAGATTTTCTATTATATCAACATCACCTAGCACTGAGTTTATTAACTTACTTAACAAATTATTGGTTAATCCTGATTTTAATGGATACTTAGGTATTATCTTTTCTTCCCTTTTTTCATTTACCTGATGATTTTTTAACAGTGCAGGATTAACAATAAATATTTCTCCTCTAAATTCTTCTATTTTGCCCATTAATGTATATGTATTATTTATTCTAAAATTATTTTTTATATAGGGCTGATTAAACCATTTCCCTTTTAAAGTATTATTTCCATCATGAAAAACTATAGTTGTTATAGTTTTCCCTGTTTTTGTTTTCACATCTCTTTCAACTCTAAGCGTTTTGCAATTTATTATCACCTTATTGCTACTTTTTCCCTCTTTTAAATTTCCACAAGAAGATATACTTTCATAATCTCTTGGAAAATATAAAAGTAGATCCATAACGTTAAATATACCACACTTTCTTAAGTTGTCTGCTGTTTTGGGTCCAACTCCTTTTATGCTACTTATATCACTATATACATTCACAAAACCACCTGCTTTTACAATTCATACTTAGGCATATTCAAAAAAATAACTATTCAGTATGTTGGTATATTTTGCGTCAGCAGAACCCTTTGATAGAACAACTATCAGCGGAACCTGTTTCCTTATCAATCACAAAATATACTAACATCTTTGACTTGTTATTTTCTTTTATATAACTTATGGTAATTTCTATTTATAAATAAAAAAAGCCTAAAGGCTTTTTTTATTTAGTATTTCTTATTCCACAGATACAATAAAATAATATAATGGTTGATTTCCATCATAAAATTGTACATCTATATCTTTATACTTTTCTTCTAGCTTATTTAAAAATCCTTCTATTTTTTGTTTTTCACAATCTTTTCCATAAAACACAGTTATTAGCTCACTATCATCTTTCATCATTTTGGAAATAACTTTATCACAAGTCTCAAACATATCATTACCAGTTTCCTGTATTTTGCCTTCAACCAGGCCTAAAATATCTCCTTCTTTAATAACTTTTCCTTCTATTTCAGTATCCCTTACAGCATAAGTTACAGATCCTGTAATTACCTTAGCTATACTTTCTTCCATAACCTTCACATTTTCATCAAGATCTAATTCTTCATTAAATGATGTTATAGCTGTAATCCCTTGTGGTATAGTTTTAGTTCCTACCACTCTTACATTTTTACTAGAAAGCTCTGCTGCTTGATTAGCTGCCATAATTATATTTTTATTATTTGGAAATACTAAAACATTTTCTGAATTTATTTTATTTATACACTCCAATATATCTTGAGTACTTGGATTCATGGTTTGACCACCCTCTATAACGTAGTCTACACCTAAATCTTCAAATATATTTTTTATTCCTTCTCCCATAGCTACTGATACAAAAGCATATTTCTTTAATTCAATATTTTTATTTTCATCTTCCTGGTTAGTTTCTTTTCCTAAAGAAGCCTCACTATGTATATTTAATACATTTCTATGCTGCTGTCTCATATTATCAATTTTTATTTTTGAAAGTTCACCAAGCTTGATAGCTTCTGATAATACCTGCCCTGGATCATTGGTATGAATATGAACTTTCACCATATCTTCATCATTAACAACTACCATTGAATCTCCAATAGCTTGTATTTTATGTTTAAAATCATCTATTTGTGCATTCTCTACATTTATAAAAAACTCAGTACAATATCCAAATTTTATATCCTGTTCTCCTAAATTTTGAACTACTGATGAAATTTCAGTTTTTTTAACACAGTTGATTTCTACTGACTCCATATTATTCTTTATTACTTCATACATTCCTTGAAATATAATAAGAAGTCCCATGCCACCAGCATCTACTACTTTAGCCTTTTTTAGTACAGGAAGCATTTCTGGAGTTTTGTTCAATACTGATTTAGTATACTCACATACTTCTCCTAACATTACTGTTATATCATCACTTTGGCACTTAACAGCACTTTCTGCAGCTGCTCTTATAATAGTAAGTATTGTACCTTCTGTAGGTCTCATAACTGCCTTATAAGCAGACTTTGATCCTTCCATTAAGCTATCTGCAAATTCCTTACAGTTAACGTATTCTTTTTGTTCTAAAGATTTTGCTATTCCTCTAAATATTTGTGAAAGTATTACTCCCGAATTACCTCTTGCTCCCATAAGAGCACCTTTAGATAATTTTTTTACAATTTCACCTACCGGTTTATCTTTCATTCCTTGTATTTCTGATACAGCTGTTTTAAAAGTCATTGACATGTTTGTTCCTGTATCTCCATCCGGAACTGGAAAAACATTTAAAGAATTGACATATTCTTTATTTTCTTCCAAGGAGTTACTTGCGTTAACAACCATATTATAAAAACATTGTCCATCTATATTTAAGTGTTTCATTTATGAATTACCTCCCTAGACTCTGACACCTTGAACATTTACAGTAATACTTGATACTTTAAGACCTGTATAATTTTCCAAATTGTATTTTATTTTTTGAATTACATTGTTTGCTATAACAGATATCTTTGTTCCATATTCAACCATTATATATAATTCTATAAATAACTCGTTATCTTTTGAACGAACTTTTACACCCTTACTTAAGTTTTCACCTTTTATCAATTTCCAGAGTCCATCTTTAGCATTTCTAGATGCCATACCTACAACACCATAGCATTCCATAGTTGAAACACCTACTATGTTAGCAACAATTTCTTCTGAATAATTAATATACCCATTCTCGCTGGTGATATTACCTATCATAATAAAAATCCTCCCTACTTTAACATCATAAACATATTTTATATTAAATAATAAATTTATTCAAGAAGATATATTATTTAAAATCAGCATTTTGTTCATTAATTTTTATTATGTACTTGCGCAAGTAACCTATTCTATGGTAGAATTATAAATGTTTGAATTGAGGAGATGATTTCTTCACAATTTTTTAAGGAGGTGTTTTTAATGTCAAGAAAGTGCGAAATATGCGAAAAAGGCGTTGTATTTGGTGTTCAGTACAGCCACTCACACCGTCAATCTAAAAGATCATGGGCTCCAAACATAAGAAAAGTTAAGGCTGTAGTTAACGGAACTCCAAAAACTATTCATGTTTGTACAAGATGCCTTCGTTCTGGAAAGGTTCAACGTGCTATTTAATAAATAAAAAATGCAGTTGTTTTTACAATTGCATTTTTATTTATTTTGCTTCAAATTACTTTTTTTTCTTAAAAAATTTTACAATTGCAGATATAAACCCAGGAAGCTTTACAGTAATAAATTTCATAATATACTCCTCCTAAAAATTAATGAAAATCTATAAGATTAAATCCCAAGCAAATAAGTGCAGCCCCTACCACCATTATAAACCCCCAAAATGGGATAATAACAGAAATTATAATTCCCAACCCTATGGATACCAAAGCAATTCCTACCTTTTTTCTGAAGCTTTTATTACAACACATCTTCTTAGACATATTATTATCCCCCAAAATTATTCTATAATATTATATGATACAACATAATATAATGTTCCAAAAATGAGGATAATCTTATAATTTTACTTAAAAATCATTAGGAGAATATAAATCTGACTTTACTGGAATAATGTTAAAACCCACTCTCAAGCAGTATGCTTTAATAGCTTCAACATACCAATCGCTAGCCCTAGGATCAATTATTATTCCTTCTATAAATTTAAATGGATCTATTTTTAAATTTATATGTGTACAATTCTTATACTTTTTCCCTAAACATTTTTCATCATTTATTACAATTAGTCTAACTTCATTTTCATGTTTAAATGCTGATCGTTTTAATAATCCTTTTACAAATAATCTTTTACTGCCTCCAATATTTTTTAATTCAAATAATACTTTTCTTAAGTTATTATAGTATATAACTGGTGAAAGTATTCCAAATCTAATATCAGAAATAAGATTAAACTTTTCCGGAGAAGTTTTAATTAATATACCTTCTTTATTTGACGAATAAATTCTCCATAAAGCGTCAGAAATTCCTTCTAAACTCCAGCACTGTCCATATAAATCACTTTCTAATAAATTTTTATCTTCAATTTCATTTATTGGCAACTCCCATTTATCTTCCCAGGATTTAATATTTGTTAAATAGGTCTCTTTTTTTTCAACCATGCACATAAATTTTCCTAGACTCATATATCTATAAAGCTTTGTATTCTTTTTTATATTCTCATCAAAAATAAGACCATATTCATTCATTACTTATTTTTCCTTTCTACTTTTATGTCAATGCTACCAGTAACTTGCGAAGGTCTAAATAATATATTCATACTATTTAATATTCCCTTTTTTTCGCTTAATATTTTATAAGATTTAAAAATAAAAAAAGTTCACTAAAAACTGTGAACTTTTTAGATAAAACTTTTATTTAATTATATTTAGTCTTTACTGTAAAATAGCATTAAGTTTCCACTGGTAAAACTTATTTCAACTTCTCCTTCTAAAAATTCATTAGACACAGTTCTCGGATCCCCTATTTTTAAACAATAATTCTGAAGCTCATACTTAGCTCCTTTTATACTTAAATTTTCTACGCTTTCTCCATAACAATGAAGGGAAAATGTTTCACCCTTTTTACCTTTTATTTTTATAGGCTTATCTACTATTCGAATATAATTGTGCTCATCCCTTATATAAGCATTTACATTTAATTTCAAACATTTTAAAAGCATTCCTAAGCTGCCCATTAAATGATCTATTCTTGTGCCAGTGCAGCCTAGAAAAACAATTTCAGTTCCACCTAACTCCAATGCTTTATTTAGAACTAACTGTGTATCAGTGAAATCTTTATCTCTAGGATAAGTTTCTATGATGCATTTAGCGGATTTTTTAAAGAATTCTAAAACCTTACTATTTATGGAATCAAAATCTCCCATTAAATAATTAGGCACTAGGTTATATTTATATAGACAGTTTCCACCACTATCCGCGCAAATTAAAAAAGAACTTTCTTTTAACTCATTTTTTATTAATTCATAGGATGGTGCATCTCCTCCTGATACAATTACTACTTTCATTTACTTATCTCCCTTTAAAGCCTTTATGTTTTCCTGAATTTTTCCATCCTTAAAAACTGCAGATCCAGCTACTATTACATTAGCTCCACATTCTACTATACTTTTTATATTATCTGTTCCTACTCCACCATCTACTTCTATCAATAAGTTTTTATTAAGCTTATTACTTAATTCTCTTAAATTCTTTATTTTTTCAGAACAATAATTTATATATTTCTGACCTCCAAATCCTGGATTTACAGACATTATAAGTACCATATCTAAATTAGGTATTAAATACTTTATGCTTTCTACAGGAGTAGCTGGATTTAAAGCTATTCCTACTTTAGCCCCTAAACTTTTTATGTAGTTTACTGTTCTATCTATATGTCTATCAGCTTCGTAGTGTATAGTTATCATGTCTGCTCCTGCTTTTACAAAATCTTCTACATATCTAGCAGGTTCTTCAATCATTAAATGAACATCAAAAGTAAGTGATGTAATATTTCGTATACTTTTAATTATAGGTACTCCAAAAGATATATTAGGTACAAACATTCCATCCATTACATCTATATGTATCCAATCTGCACCATAAGTTTCTAGTGCTTTAACATCTTCACCTAATTTAGAAAAATCTGCTGATAATATTGATGGTGCTAACTTTATCATTTTGTATTTTCCTCCTTAATTTAAACAAAATAGTTACCATTGTTTATTTTTTCTCTCTATAATTTCTTCTAATGCTTTTATATAAAATTTATATCTCTTTTCATTTATTTCTTTTTGCTCCACAGCCTTCTTTACAGCGCAACCAGGTTCCTTATAATGAGAACATCCCGAAAACTTACACCCACCTATGTAAGAATCAAATTCAGGAAAACACTGTTGCAACTCTTCTTTAGAAATAAGCTCTATTTCTAAAGAAGAAAACCCTGGTGTATCTACCAAGAATCCATCTCCAATATCTATAAGCTCACTGTGCCTTGTAGTATGCTTACCACGTCGCAATCTTTCACTTATTTCTCCAGTAGCCATAACTTCTTTTCCCATTATTGCATTTAATATTGTAGATTTTCCAACTCCAGAAGGTCCACATAGAACTGTAACATTATCCTGCAGCTTTTCTCTTATTAAATCAATTCCATAACCTTCTTTAGCTTTTAAAAACATTGTTTCATATCCTGCGCTTTTAATCATTTCTACAATTTCGTTTGTTTTTTCTTGTAGTGCCAGGTCTAACTTGTTAAAACATACTATTACCTTTAAATTGTTATACTCACAATTAAGCAAAAACTTATTTAACAATTCCTCATTTATTTCAGGACTTTTTAATGCAAAAACCACTAATGCCTGAGTTACATTTGCCACAGAAGGTCTTATAAGCTTATTTATTCTAGGGCAGATTTTATTTATAACACCTTTTCCATTTTTAATTGCAATTTCTACCTTATCACCAACCATAGGGGTCAGTTCATTATGCCTGAACTTTCCCCTAGCCTTACATTCAACTATATCTTTATCTGTTTTTATATAATAAAATCCTGCTATTCCCTTTACTATAGTTCCTTCCATAAATCCTCCTATTGAATTAAGATTTACTGACTTTTATTATTACTATTCTTACCTGAATCTGATTTATTATTTGAGTTTCCACCATTACCTTTTCCTTGACTCCCACCAGTATCTACATTCCCACTTGGTTGATCTGTTGGCTGTTTTAATGGATCTGTTGGCTGTTTTGATGGATCTGTTACTGGCTGTTCCTTATATTTATAATAAGTCAAATTAATAGTCTTTCCAGCTCTTGCTGTATCTCCTCCTGAAACAGACTGACTTATTACTTTTCCATCCTGTGATTTATCTGATGTATCCACTGCTGATCTAGATACATTAAATCCTGCACTGGATATTATTCCAGATGCTTCATCAATGCTTTTTCCGTTTACATCTGGAACAGTTATATTTTTAACTTCTTGTCCTCTACTTACCACAAGATTTATTTTAGTATCTGCTGTTGCATCTGAATCTGGCTGTGGATCTTGACTTATTATATTTCCTTCAGGTACACTATCACTATATTTACGAGTTACATTTCCAAGCTTTAAGCCGCTTTTTTCTATAACGTCCTTTGCAGAATCTAAATCCATATTTATTAAGCTAGGTACTGCTAATTTATCTGGTCCATTGCTTATACTAACTCTTACTTCAGAATTTATCTTTACATTTGTTCCTGCCTCTGGATAAGTTCTAAGTACAGTTCCTTCTGGTTTATCACTTTTTTCTTTTCCAATAACAACAAACTTTAATTTTTTATCTTCAACAGCTTTTTTTGCATCTTCCTGTTTCATATCAACTATTTTAGGTACTGTAGTTTCTTTAGCTGACCCTTTACTTAAGGCAAAATATCCAGAAATTCCGCCTATAACTAAAACCAATATGGCTGCAGTAATAAAGGTTAATATCTTCCTTTTTTTAGGATCTAATCTTACTCTTCTTTTTTCACTGTCATCTTCATACTCATCATCATATTTTTTACGATCACCATATTTGTTTTTGTCATATTTATCTTTATCATCTACTACCACAGCATCCATTACCCTAGTCATATCTTCATCAAAATCACTAGTTGATATATTAAATTCCTGATTATTTTCTATTTTTCTAAGATCAGTAAGCATATCTTTTATTGTTTGATATCTTTTAATAGGCTCTTTTTCCACAGCTTTTAATATGAGCTTATTTAAACTATCGGGTATATTTTCATTTAACTGCTTTGGTGGAACCACTGGTTCTTGTATATGTTTTAATGCTACAGACACTGGACTGTCTGCATCATAAGGTACTCTTCCTGTACACATTTCATAAATAACTATACCTAAGGAATATATATCAGTTCTACAATCCACAAAACTTCCTCTAGCCTGTTCTGGAGAAAAATAATGAGCTGATCCCATAACTTTACTAGAATTAGTTATTGTAACTGAATTAGACGCTTTTGCTATACCAAAATCTGTTACCTTTACTAATCCTTCATTAGTAACTAATATATTCTGTGGCTTTATATCCCTATGTATAATATTATTTCTGTGTGCACAATCTAAAGCTCTAGCTATTTGAATAGCTAAACTTGCAGTTTTGGATGTAGGAATTTTACCTTGCTCACGAATTATTTGTTTTAAGGTTTTACCGTTTATATATTCCATTACTATATAATTTATGTCACCTTGTGTACCTACATCATAAATATTTACTATATTGTTATCTGAAAGACTTGCTACTGCTGTTGCTTCTCTTTTAAATTTCTCCACAAATTCTTTATCATTAGAATATTGATCCTTTAATATTTTCACTGCTACATAACGATTTAGTAAGTGACATTTAGCCTTATAAACTAACGCCATACCTCCCTCACCTATTTTTTCTAATAATTCATATCTATTACCTAGCATGGTTCCTATCATCTTCACACTCTCCTTCAAATACAATAACTGATATGTTATCTCTTCCACCCTTTAACTTACTAAGTTCTATTAACTGCTTACATGCTCCCTGATTATTATTACCCATTATTATATCATACATTTCATTCAAATTTACTCCATTAGATAATCCATCAGTACACAAAATTATTTTTAATGCATCAGATAAATCCACATCAAAAATATCTATATCTACATTTATATTCGTGCCTAATGCTCTTGTTATTATATTTTTATTAGGATGACTTACCGCTTCTTCCTCAGTAATACTTCCTTCATCCACTAATTGCTGAACTAATGAATGATCTTTAGTTATTTTAACTATTCCGCCATATCTCATAATGTAACAACTACTATCTCCCACATTAGCTACTATCATATTATTTTCTTTAACTAAACAGGCAGTTATAGTTGTCCCCATTCCATTAAGCTCATCTTTGCTTTTAGATAAACTAAAAATTTTTTCATTAGCTAACTTTATACCTGATGTCAATGTTTCCTTCATACTTTCTGTATCAATAAAACTAATAAACGATTTTATATAATCAATAGTAGTGTCTACTGCCAATTTACTAGCAACTTCTCCAGCATTATGTCCTCCCATTCCGTCGGCAATAACATAAATATCAAAATTTTCACTTTGATAAAATCCCACTGAGTCTTCATTAATTTTCCTAACGTTACCTACATCTGACAACATCCCTACCATTCTTTTACACCTCTTTTAAATAATTTTTAGATTTTAAATAGCTCCTTCTTAACTGTCCACATGCAGCATTAATATCTGAACCCATTTCTCTTCTAATAGTAGTTTCTATACCTTTTTCAATTAAAATGTTAGAGAAGTTTTTAATATTATTTGTAGAGGATTTTTCAAAATTATTCTCCCTTACCTTATTTACAGGTATAAGATTTACATGACACAAAATACCCTTTAAAAGTTTAGCCAATTCTTCTGCCGATTGAGCACTATCATTAACATCATTTACTAAAGCATATTCAAAGGTAATTCTCCTATTTGTTTTATTTATATAATATTTGCAAGCTTCTATAATTTCACTTATAGAATACTTATTTGCTATAGGCATCATAGTTTTCCTAAGTTTATCATTAGGGGCATGAAGCGATATTGCTAAGGTTATTTGATAATTTTTATCCGCTAATTCTCTAATTTTAGGAACTATTCCACAAGTTGAAAGAGTTATATGCCTTTGACCTATATTAAGAGAATACTCAGCATTTACTAAACTTAAAAATTTTATTACATTATCATAGTTGTCTAAAGGTTCTCCACTTCCCATTAAAACTATGTTTGATATTCTTTCCCCTATTTGCTCCTGTGCTTTTAAAATTTGAGCTAATATTTCTCCACTGCTTAAATTCCTAACCATACCATCTACAGTAGATGCACAAAATTTGCACCCCATTCTGCAACCGATTTGAGTAGAAACACATATAGAATTTCCATGTTTATATTTCATTACTACTGTTTCTATTATATTTCCGTCCTCATATTCATAAAGAAATTTATATGTATCTTCATCTTTCGACTTGTAAACTTCTATAATTTCTGGTATATCTATCGAAAAAGATTTAGCAAGTTTTTCTTTTGTGTTTTTAGGTAAATTATCCATGTCTCTAAAATTCCACTGATTACTTTTATATATCCAATGGAATACTTGTTTAGCCCTGAATTCACTCTCTCCATTATCTTTCATCCATTGTTTTAACTCTTCAAGACTTAAATTTAAAATATTATCCACTTATTACACCTACCTACGTCTTATCATTTTTGCAATAAAGAATCCATCCATATACTTGTTTGGCAATATAGTCATATAACCTTCCTTGTCATATATTATATTATCTAATTTTCCATAATATATTGGTTCTATCTGAAAATCTGGTCTCTTTTTCACAAACCATTTTATATTTTCTTCATTTTCTTCTTTATTTAAAGTACAAGTAGCATAAATAAGTTTTCCACCTTCTTTAACATATTTAGCAGCGTTAAGCATAATTTTTCTTTGAATTTTTATGAGACTTTTTAATGACTCTTCACTTTTATTCCACTTAATTTCTGGCTTTTTTCTTATAATACCAAGCCCAGAACAAGGCACATCAATTAATACTCTGTCCCCTTTTTCCTCATAAATATTCATATAATTACAAGCATCCAAGCTAGTGCACTTTATATTAGTTATACCAAGCCTATTAGCATTTTCCTTTATTAGAGGTAACTTATTTTCATGAATATCAAAAGCAAATATTTTCCCACTGTTATTTATAATTTCTGCTATATGACAAGTTTTACCTCCTGGTGCACTGCACAAATCCAAAACAGTCATATTTTCCTGTAATTCCATAGATGGCGCTACCATCATGGCACTCTCATCTTGAACCGTAATTAACCCGTCTTTAAAAAGAGGATTATTCTCTATATTCTTACCTTTGTTTATTATAATAGCTTCTGGACATATTCTTCCTTCTTCTATATCATATCCATTTTCTAATAGTTTTTCCCAAGCTTCTTCATAATTGGTTTTTAGATTATTTACTCTAACTGTAACTTTTGGAACTTCATTTAGTCCCTGTAATATGTTTTTAGTTTGTTCTTTTCCATATTGATTATTAAATAAGTTAACCATCCATTTAGGAAAAGAATACTCAAAACATAATTTTTCTATATTATTGCTTTTTTTATAGTAATCTATATTGCTATTTCTAAGATAATTTCTTAATACCCCATTCACAAGTCTTGCTGATTTTACAGCTCTTCTTTTAGCTAATTCCACTGCTTCATTAACTACTGCAAATTCTGGTATCTTATCTAAATATCTTATTTGATAAATAGATATTCTAAGTATATTTAGAATATCTATATCCAACTTTTTAAGTCCACTTTTTATATAGTAACTTAATATAATATCTATTGTATCTTTATATTTTAAAGTTCCATATACTATTTCTGTTGTTAAAGCCTTATCTTTATTATTCATACTAGACTTATTTAATTCTTTTCCTAAAACTATATTGGAATATGAATCCTCACAAAACACTTCTTTAAGTATTTTAACTGCTGTTTTTCTAGCACTATCCATTATTTTACCTCTGTTTCAATTATTTTAATCTTCTCTTCTACTAATAAGTATTAATCTTATCAGGTTTGATATTGCTGTTATAGCCGCAGCTACATAAGTCATAGCTGCTGCACTTAACACAGCTTTGGCACCTTTTAATTCCTCACTATAAAGTATGCCTTTTCTTTCTAATATTCTAAGCGCCCTGCCAGAAGCATCAAATTCTACAGGAAGTGTTATAAGTTGAAAGATAACTACTGCTGTAAATAATAATATTCCTATATTAATTAATGGTTTTATACCAAGTGCAAATCCTGCAAAAAATAATAGCCAGGAAATACTTGAACTAAAATTTACTACAGGAACTATAGAATTTCTAAGTACTAATGGTGCATAATGTTCCTTATGTTGAAAAGCATGACCTGTTTCATGAGCTGCAACTCCAATAGAAGCTACAGAGTTTCCATAAAAGACTTCTTCCGAAAGTCTCATCGTTCTTCTAGTTGGGTCATAATGATCTGTAAGCTTTCCTGGAATAACTTCTACTGGTACGTCATACAATCCATTGCTATCAAGGAGCATTCTTGCAACTTGTGAACCTGTATATCCATTACGATTTCCAAACCTTGAATATTTATCAAAAGTAGAAGAAACTCTAAATTGGGCTACTGCTGCTATTATTAACGCTGGAATTAATATAATAATACTACTATCAAAAAACATAGCTACACTCCTTTTCTTAGTTGCTTGTATAACCGCTCTGCATACTACTCGAGCAACTTATTTTCCTAATATAATACCTTTATTTATCTTATGTCCCTTTATATATTCACTAACTCTCATAGGCTTTCCACCCGAAAACTGTATAGTTGTTAAAAGTATGGAACCATCTTTGCACGCAACCTTTATTCCTTCATTACATACGTCTATTATATATCCAGGGTCATAATTACCATTTTCATTTAGTATACTTGCTTCATAAACTTTCATATTTTCCCCTTCATATTGAGTATATGCAACGGGCCAAGGATTTAATCCTCTAATTAAATTTTTTACAGCTGTACTGCTTAAATTCCAATCTATTTTAGCCATATTCTTGTTTAACATCGATGCATAATCAGTTGTTGAATCTCCTTGTTTTTGCCTTTTTATAGTTCCATTTTCAACGCCTTCTAGTGTTTTTGCCAAAAGATCTGATCCATCTTCTGCTAAAATGTCATGAAGATCTCCTGCTGTCATATTTTCCGTAATTTGAACATTACTTTTTAAAAGCATATCTCCAGTATCTAACCCAACATCCATAAACATAGTGGTATTTCCACTTTCTTTTTCTCCATTTATTATAGCCCAATTTATAGGTGCTGCTCCTCGATATTTAGGAAGAATAGATGCATGTAAATTTATACATCCCATCTTAGGTATTTCTAATACTTCCTTGGTAAGTATTTGCCCATAAGCCACTACAACAATAAAGTCTGGATTCATATCCTTCAAATTTTTCAAAACTTCACTGTCATTTTTTAACTTTTCTGGCTGATATACAGGTATATCATGTTGCAGCGCTATTTCTTTTACAGCTGACATACCTAATTTTTTTCCTCTTCCCTTAGGCCTGTCTGGTTGAGTAAAAACAGCTATTACATTAAATTTCTCAATAAGTTTTTTTAATGAGGGAACAGCAAAATCTGGTGTTCCCATAAAAACTATATCCATAATTTTAATTTTCTCCTTCTGTATTTATAATTTTATCCACAAACAATATTCCTTCTAAATGATCTATCTCATGACATAATGCTCTTGCTAGTAATTCTTCTCCTTCTACTATAATTTCTTCTCCTTTTTCATTTAGAGCCTTAACTTTTACTTTATAAGGTCTTTCTACTTTTCCCTGCTGACCAGGTACACTTAGACATCCCTCTTCGTCTATATAACTACCTTCTGTAGATATAATTTCAGGATTTATAAGTTTTAATATTCCTTGGCCTACATCTATTACTACAACTCTTTTTAGTATACCTACTTGTGGAGCTGCAAGTCCTACACCATCGGCATCATACATAGTTTCCGCCATATCATCTAATAATGTCAAAATTCTTTCGTTTATATTCTCTATTTTTTTACTCTTCTTTCTTAATAATTCATCACCGTATTTTCTAATATTTCTTAAAGCCATTATTTTACCTCCTAATTTTTAGCACAAACTTTATTTATGTAGTTATAATAAACTATTAGGGTTTACATCAATGCTTACCCTTATATCATTATAAACACTTTTTAGTAAATCATAAACTGATTTTCTTATTTTTTCACTAAATTCCTTTTCTATATTACCCTTTAATATTATTTGCCATCTATAAAATTCTTTAATTTTAGAAATTTCACAAGGACAAGGTCCTAACATTTTAATTGTATCATTTTTTTCTAGTATATTTCTTAAAAATATAGCAACATTTTGTATATTTTTTATTAATACATTTTCATTTTTACTACTCATATTAATAAGAAATAAATCGACAAAAGGCGGATATTCCATAAGTCTTCTTACGCTTATTTCCTCTTCATAAAAACTTTTATAGTCATTATTTGACGCGTATATTATGCTGTAGTTTTCCGGATTATAAGTTTGAACAATAACTTCTCCATTTTTCTCTCCTCGTCCAGCTCTTCCTGAAACCTGTGTAATAAGCTGAAAGGTTCTCTCATTAGATCTAAAATCAGGTAAATTTAAAGACAAATCTGCTGCAATTATTCCTACTAAAGTAACACCTTTAAAATCTAATCCTTTTGCTACCATTTGAGTTCCTATAAGTATATCAGCCTTGCCTTCTTTAAATGTATTATATATTTTTTCATAGGAATTTTTTCGTCTAGTAGTATCAAAATCCATTCTTAAAGTTCTTGCTTCTGGAAAACATTTTTTTATCTCCTGCTCTATTTTTTCAGTACCAACTCCAAAATACTTCACATACTTGCTTCCACATTCAGGGCATACGCTGGATACCTTTTCACTATTCCCACAATAATGACATACAAGTTTCCTTTCCTCTTTATGGTAAGTAAGCGATATATCACAATTATTACATTTAAATACATAACCACATTTTCTACATGAAACAAAGGTTGAAAATCCTCTTCTGTTTAAGAAAAGTATTATTTGTTCTCTTTTTTCTAATCTTTCCACTATAGCTTCATAAAGCCTTTTACTAAAAATAGATCTATTATTGTTCATTAATTCCTGTCTCATATCCACAATTTCGACTTTAGGCATAACAGCATTATCCGCTCTATTTTTTATTGTTATAAGTTCAATATCTTTATTTTTACATCTATAATAAGTTTCTATAGATGGTGTAGCTGATCCCAAAATTAATTTACAATTATCTATTCTGCATTTCATTTCTCCAATTTCTCTTGCATTGTACTTAGGATTACTATCAGACTTATAGCTTCCTTCGTGTTCTTCATCTATAACTATAATTCCTAAATTGCTGAATGGAAGAAATATTGCAGATCTAGCTCCTATAGCAACCTTAACTTTTCCTTCCTTTACCCTAAGCCATTCATCATATCTTTCACCTTTTGATAATTTACTGTGAAAAACACTTATATCTTTTCCAAATCTACCTTTAAATCTTTCAACCATTTGAGGTGTTAAGGCTATTTCAGGCACTAGTATTATAGATTCCTTATTTTTATCCATCATACTGCTCACTAAATGCATATATATCTCAGTTTTACCGCTGCCTGTAACTCCATGTATTAAAAACACTTTTTTTTCAGAATTTAGTATATTATCTACTGCTTTTTGTTGTTCTATATTTAAAACCTTTTTTGAATATTTTTCATACTGCCTTGTATTATACCTATTTATTATATTTTCTCTTTCGCTTAAAAAATTATGTTTTATCATTGTATTAATAGAGGATAACGAGACATTAAAATTTTTAGACAAAGCATTTTTATTATAAAACCCTTGATTTTTTTTTACTATGGAATATATAGTTAAATAAGGTTCCTTTTCAAACTTACCATTTAATTCTGCTTCACCTGTATATATCTGTATTTCTGTTTTATTTTTCATTCCATCAGAAATACCTGCTGGGATAAAAACTTTTATACATTCTAAATAAGTAGACAAATACTTACTTTTCATTTCTTTAATAAGCATTACATCATTTCTAGTAAACAAAGTAAATTCATCACATATTGCACATATTTCCTTAACCCTGCCATTACCAATATACTCACCATAAAGTTCCATTACGAATCCATCTATTTTTTTATTTCCCATACCAAATGGAACCTTTACTCTAATCCCAATGTCTATTTTACTTTTTAACGCTTCTGGAATTTTATAAGTAAAAATTTTATCTACTTGTATTGAACTATTATTAACTACTATACCTGCATAATTGTACACTTAATCACCCTTTGTTCACAATACTAAATAGGAGAGGCATTTCCTTACAAAACCGTAAGTTTCAGCCCCTCCCAAATTTATTTTTTATTTATTAAATCAAATAATTCCTTTGCAACCTGCTTCTTTGACATCTTTTCCAAATCAATTCTTCTTCCGTCTCTGCATAAAATAGTTACCTTATTATTATCAGAAGCAAAACCTGTATCTGAAGCCGTAATATCATTGGCAACAATATAGTCTAAATTTTTAGCTTCAAGCTTTTTTTGAGCATTTTTCATTAAATCATTACTTTCTGCTGCAAATCCTACAAGTATTTGTTTTTTCTTTAAGGCTCCTAATTTTTTAAGTATATCACTATCTTTAATAAGTGTTAAATCAAATTGATCTTGAGTCTTTTTTATTTTCTTTTCAGAGTAATTTTTAGGTTTATAATCTGCTACCGCTGCTGCCTTTATAACTATATGTTGTTTTTCAAAATTATCCATAACTTGATTTAACATTTCTTCATTGGTTTTAACATGAATTACATTTACTCCGGCAGGAGCTTTAATATAAGTATCTCCAGATATTAATGTTACATCTGCACCTCTATCTCTAGCTTCTTCTGCTATAGCATATCCCATTTTTCCTGAAGACCTATTAGTTATGTATCTAACTGGATCCATTGATGCTATAGTAGGACCTGCTGTTACTAAAACCTTTCTTCCTTCTAAATCCTTTATATCATATAACATACTTTGCACAAACTCTGATATAAACTCTGTGTCTGCAAGTTTACCTTCTCCTTCATCACCGCAAGCTAATCTTCCTACCTCTGGATATATAAACTTATATCCAAATTTAATAAGTTTGCACATATTATCCTGCACTATAGGATTGTTATACATATTAGTATTCATTGCAGGAGCAAAAACTACCGGCGCTTTTGTAGCCATAATAGTAGTTGATAATAAATCATCTGCTATTCCACTAGCAACTTTTCCTATTATATTGGCTGTAGCAGGTACTATAAGCATTAAATCTGCTTTTTTTGCAAGAGAAATATGCTGTATTTCCCAAGCTTTTGGCTCTGAAAACATATCTAAACTAACCACATTTTGACTTAGAGTTTGAAAACTTAAGGGAGTTACAAACTCTAAAGCTGATTTAGTCATAATTACATGTATTTCAAAATTTTTTTTCTTTAATTTGCTTATTACATCTAAAGCCTTATAGGCTGCAATACCACCTGTTACCCCTACAACTATGCTTTTTTTGTTATTCATTTTTTACTTAATACCTTCTTTAACTGTTGCATAAGTAATTGCTTGTTGACTAATTTCATTTATAGCTATAGTAACAGGTTTTGTTGAAGTAATTCTTACTAGAGGTTCTGCACCTTCAATTAACTGTCTTGCCCTTTTAGCTGTTATAGTAACCAATGTATATCTATTGTCTACTGTTTTTAATAAATCTACTATTGATGGATTAATCATAGAGTTGCTCATGAATAATACCCTCCTTTGAATCTAATATATTTTCTTTTACTCTATCTACTCTACATCTTTCTGCTGTAATTATACTTTCTATTTTTTTAACTGCTTCTTTTACAGTATCATTAACTACAGCATAATTGTATTTAGAAACATAATTTATTTCTTTATATGCAGCTTTAAATCTTGTCATTAAAGATTCGTTAGTTTCGCTTCCTCTATTTATAATTCTTTTTTTCAATTCTTCCATAGATGGAGGAAGTATAAAAATAAAAACTCCTTCAGGATAACTTTCTTTTACCCTCAAAGCACCTTGAATATCTATTTCTAGCACTACATCTTTACCATTATCTATAGCAGCTAAAACGTTAGATTTGGGAGTTCCGTAATAATTTCCATAAACCTCCGCGTATTCAAGAAAGTCCTTACTGTCTATTTTATTTTTGAATTCTTCTTTATTTAAAAAATAATAATTTACGCCATCCACTTCTCCAGCTCTTGGATTTCTAGTAGTTGCAGATACAGAAAGCCAAAAATCATTTTTTTCTAATAAAGCTTTACATATCGTTCCCTTACCGGTTCCTGATGGACCCGATATTACTACTAATAGCCCCTTTTCCTTCATTATTCCTCTACCTCGTTAACTTCATCATCATCCTCTTTTGAAGCTAACCTATGTGCTACAGTCTCTGGTTGAACTGCTGAAAGTATTACATGATCACTATCTGTAATTATAACAGCTCTTGTTCTTCTACCATAAGTAGCATCTATAAGCATTCCCCTATCTCTAGCTTCCTGTATTATTCTCTTTATAGGTGCAGATTCTGGACTAACTATAGCTACTAATCTATTTGCTGAAACTATATTTCCAAAACCTATATTTATCAATTTTATACTCATATGTTTCCTCCTAAATTTTACTCTATGTTTTGAATTTGTTCTCTTATTTTTTCAATTTCATTTTTTATATTTAATACATAATTAGCAATATCTAAATCATTTGACTTTGACGCAATAGTATTTGCTTCTCTGTTCATTTCTTGAACAATAAAATCTAATTTTCTTCCTACAGGTTCATCTAAATTCAAGGTATCTTTTACTTGAATTAGATGACTATTTAATCTCACAATTTCTTCATCTAAGCAAGCTTTATCTGCAAACAAAGCAATTTCCATTGCAAGCCTATTTTCATCCACTGTATAATCCTGCATTAATTCACTTAATCTATTATTAAGCTTTTGCTTATACTCTATTACTACTTGTGGTGATCTTTTCTCTATTTTATCCAATAGAGATTTAATATAGTCACACTTTATAAATATATTTTGTTGTAGTTTTATGCCTTCTTTTTCTCTCATAGAAACAAGCGTATTTACTGCTTCCTCTAATAGATCTTTAAGTTTCTCCCATAATATTTCTAAATCTTCTTCTTCCTGCTTTAAAGCTATTATTTCAGGAAACTTTGCAATAAGTGAAACAGATAATTTTTCTTCTATATTATATCTTTCCTTTATTTTATTTAAACATTGTACATAGCTATCTGCTAATGCCTCATTTAGTACGGCATTTACGCCTTGCTTTTCATAATTATTTTGTGTGATAAAAACATCAATTTTACCTCTGTTAACCTTTTGTTTAATGAGTTTTCTCATTCTATCTTCAAGGGCTATAAAAGCTTTAGGCATTTTAATATTTAAATCAAAGTACCTATGATTAACAGTCTTTATCTCAACTGTAAATCTTCCACCTTCTTCATCAGTGCTTCCCCTTCCGAAACCAGTCATACTTTTTATCATATTTTTCATCCTTCCGTATTTACCTTACCAATCAATACTAATTATACATAAATATTAATAATAATTTCAAGATAAATTTACAATTACTAATGTTATAAAGGTTTAAAATACATTCATAAGAATTATACCACAAAATATAAGGTATAAACACATTTAATGAAATATTGAAAATTTATTTTAAATTAGTAACTCGTTATACTTTAAAGCCTGTGAATTTAAATCCACAGGCTTATTTTATCATATATTAATATACCAACTTTTATAATATAATGCAAATCAACCCACCATTACCTTCATTGATGATTTTTTGAAGTGTTTTTTGTATTTTTATTTGAACATCTTCAGGCATCTTGTACAATTTATTTTGGAGCCCTTCCTTAACTAATATTTCTAGTGACTTTCCAAACATATTGCTTTGCCATATCTTTGATGGATCGCTTTCAAATTGTTCTAGTAATGATTTAATCATTTGCTCACTTTCTCTTTCCGTTCCTATTATAGGAGAAACTTCTGTTTCAATATCTGCTCTTATAAAGTGTAGTGAAGGTGCACTGGCCTTCAGTTTAACTCCTGATCTATTTCCTTGTTTTACTATTTCTGGCTCCTCCAATTTCATTTCTGAAAGTTGTGGAGCAACTAAACCGTAACCCGTTTCTCTAACATCTCTTAAAGCATCTGATATTTTATCATACTCAGTTTTTGCCTCATGCATCTCCTGTACCGCTCTCAAAAGATCACTTTCTCCAATTATTTCATTACCACAAACTTCACTTAATATTCTATAAAACAAGTCTTCCTTAGGATTTATAGTTACTCTTGAAGTACCTTCTCCCATATTAATTTCATTTACATCTGATCTACCTATAAATTCTACATCCTTCAATCCGTCCATAGACCTATTTATATCTCTAACCTTATATATGTTCTTGCACATATCCTTTACAACATTAATAAAATCTACTTTAAGCCAATGATTTGAATCTAATTTTTCAATCCATTCAGGCATGTCAATATTTATTTCCTTGATTGGAAATTCCCTCAATATTCTTTGGAATATGTTAGTTATGTCTTCCTGTTTCATATTAAGTACATCCATCGTCTGAACAGGTACATCATATTTTTCTTCTAAGCTCTTTTTAATAGTTATAGTATCTGGATCATATGGCTTCTCAGAATTAAGTACAATTATAAAAGGTTTATTTATAGACTTAAGTTCATTTACCACTCTTTCCTCTGCTTCTACATAATCATCTCTATTTATGCCTGTAATAGATCCATCAGTTGTTACTAATAAACCTATGGTAGAATGTTCATTTATAACCTTCTTAGTACCTATTTCAGCTGCTTCTTCAAAAGGTATTTCATAATCATACCAAGGTGTAGTAACCATTTTTGCTTCTTCACCTTCCATATAACCAAGTGCACTTTTTACAATATATCCAACACAGTCCACCATTCTAACTTTAAACTTAGTATTTTCATCTAAATTTATTTCTACAGCTTCATTTGGCACAAACTTTGGTTCCGTAGTATGAATAGACTTTCCTGATGAACTCTGAGGTAGTTCATCTTTAGCTCTTTCCTTCTTATAGGAATTTTCTATGTTAGGCAATACCATAAGTTCCATAAATCTTTTTATAAATGTTGATTTTCCAGTTCTAACAGGGCCCACCACTCCTACATATATATCTCCCTGGGTTCTTTCTGCTATATCTTTGTATATATCAAAATTTTCCAAAATATACCCCCCAATATTCTAATATTAACAATATATATATATTAAAATATTAGGTAAGTTATTACTAAATATAAAAATATTGCGACGCAATATTTTTCAGAGGACAATTGACAAAGGACAATGAAGGATGATTTTTGAACGCTCGTTTTCCTAAAGCAAAACATTGCTGATTTATATAAATTTAAAGCTTCTTTTGCATTAGCAAAAGAAGCTTTAAAATACATTAGTTTTCTAACGTAAGAAAGAAAACTTACCTTCATTGTCCTCTGTCCTCTATCAATTGTCCTCTAAAAAATACTTTGCATTTTTTATTTTAGGAATATTAAATATAACTACTAATAAACTTCATCCTTCTTATCTCTAGTCATTAATTCATAAACTCCATACTTAACATCTTTATCTTGAAAAAGCACCTTGTATAAAGTATCTGTTATAGGCATTGATATTGATAACTTTTCTTTCAAATCATAAAATGCTCTACAAGCTTTTACACCTTCTACAACCATTCCTATTTGCTCAGCAGCTTCCCCAGCTGTAGCTCCTTTGCCTATAAGTATGCCTGCTCTTCTATTTCTACTATGCATACTGGTACAAGTAACTATAAGATCTCCTATTCCCGTAAGTCCAGAGAATGTTTCTCTTTTTCCACCTAATGCTAAACCAATTCTTGTTATTTCACTCATACCTCTTGTCATAAGCGCTGCTTTTGTATTATCTCCATATCCAACACCATCAGATATACCTGCAGCTAGTGCTATAATATTTTTAACAGCTCCACCTATTTCAACACCAATTAAATCTTCATTTGTGTAAACTCTAAACTTATTTGTCATAAATAAATCCTGTACTTTTCCTGCAAACTCCATATCTTCTGAAGCTGCTACTACAGTAGTTGGTATATCCTGTGCTACTTCTTCAGCATGGCTTGGTCCAGACAAAACGACTACAGGATTTAATGGTAATTCCTCTTTTATAACCTGTGAAAGCCTCTTTCCACTTTCTTCTTCAATTCCTTTAGCTATGCTTATTACTATTTGATCCTTATTAATAAACTTTGCTGCTTCTCTTGATATAGTTCTTACCACATGGGAAGGAACTGAAATAACTACATAATCGCTATCTTTTATTACTTCTTCCATATTTTCTGAGGCCCTTACCCCAACCGGAATAACTGAGCCATGCAAATATCTTATATTTTCTTTTTTTACATTGATATCATCTACTACACTTTTGTTTCTGTCCCAAACCTTAACTTCCGTTCCTTTTTTAGCTAACATTATAGACAAAGCTGTTCCAAAACTTCCCCCACCTAAAAAAGCAACTTTAAAACTCATTCTTATTCCTTCCTTTCCCTAAACTCTAACTTTATACCTGTACCTGTAAAATCAAAGTTTTCCCTTAATTGATTCTCAATATATCTTTCATAGGAAAAATGAATACATGATGTATCATTTACAAAAAATACAAAAGTAGGTGCCTTTGTTCCTATTTGGGTAACATAATATATTTTTAATCTTTTTGTTCCTACTACAGGAGGCTCTTTCATCATTACAGCTTTACTTATTACATCATTCAATACTCCTGTTTTTATCTTTTTAGAATAATTAGAATAGCACTGCATAACCATTTCTAATACTTTTTGAACCCTCTGACCAGTCTTTGCGGATATAAACAAGTATGGTGCATAAGACATAAATGAAAGATTTGTTCCTATTTGCTTTTTAAAAGTATTTATGGTATTTGTATCCTTTTCTACCAAATCCCACTTATTCACTATAACCATTATAGCCTTGTGCATTTCATGAGCATAACCTATTATTTTTTCATCCTGATCTGATATTCCTTGAGTAGCATCTAGCATAAGTATACAAACATCTGCTCTTTCTATAGCTGCATAAGTTCTTATTACACTATATCTCTCAATTTCTTCCTTTACTTTACTTTTTCTTCTGAGTCCTGCTGTATCTATAAGAGTAAACTTCCCCTGATCTGTTTCTAAATAACTATCAATGGCATCCCTAGTAGTTCCAGGTACGTCACTTACTATAACTCTATCTTCTCCTAATAATTTATTAATAAGAGATGATTTTCCTACATTAGGCTTTCCTACAAAAGCTATCTTTACATACTCATCATCTTCATCATCTAATTTATCGTCATCAAAATATGATACAACTTTATCTAACATATCTCCAAGTCCAAGTGCTTGTGAAGATGATATTGCCATAGGTTCCCCTATTCCTAAATTATAGAATTCATATGCATTATCTTCATCTTTTAAACTATCTATTTTATTAACTACAAGTACTACAGGTTTTTTACTTACTCTAAGCATCTGTGCTACTTCTCTATCTGCATCTGTAAGTCCCTGCTTTCCATCCACTATAAATATTATAACATTAGCTGTTTCAACAGCCATTGTTGCCTGTCTCCTCATTTGAGAAATTATTATATCACTATTTTCAGGTTCTATACCACCTGTATCAATTATAGTTAAATTATACTTAAGCCAATCAGCTTGTGCATATATTCTGTCTCTAGTAACCCCTGGTGTATCTTGAACTATAGATATTCTCTTTCCAGCTAACTTATTGAACAATGTAGATTTTCCTACATTAGGTCTTCCTACTATTGCTACTATTGGTTTTCCCATTTTTATTCCTCCTCACAATGGTCATTTATTATCTGTACTAAGTCTTCTCCTGTAAAATCACATACAATAACTTTTCTATTTAAACCCTTACTTAACTCTTCTACAGTTATATCATCTAAAAATACTTTCTCATCATTTGGTGCTAATTCATATCCTTTTCTTAACATAACATTAGGAATTATAACATAGTCTCCTAATTCTACGTCCTTTAACTGCTGGATTATATCACCGCCAGTTACAAGTCCTGCTACAGTTATAGTATGGCCAAAAAAATTATTAATTATTTTTTTTACCTGTATATTAATTTTATTATTAGCACTACATATACGCTTAGTACCTTTTACTATCTCCTCATAAGCAGAAACTCCTGTTACTATAGTAAATGAACCTTTTATGTTTCTTTTTAAGTTTTCCAAAGAATTTTCAATGGCATTTCTAAAAACCCTTATGGTACCTATACCATCTTCTAACTGTTCAAAACCATCGTAAAAATCTGATAATGGAACATCTCTTTCTGCCAAAACATAAAATTCATCTGACAATCTTACAAACGGAGATCCTATTTCTTTTAAATATTTTTGTTGAAGTTTAAATACTTTATCCAATTGTTGCTCTGCTGTTTTTTTATCATACAATTTAAGATTGTATAACCCTTCTCTATATTTTGTAGTACCTACAGGTACTACTGCTAAATTTTGAATTTGAGGATACAATTTGTATAAATCCTCTATAGTTTTTTCTAATTCTTCTCCATCATTTATTCCTGGACAAGAAACTACCTGGCAATTCAAACTTATGCCTGCTCCAGCTAACCTTTTTAATCTATCATAAATGTTTCCTGCAAACCTATTATTAATCATTTTCATTCTAAGTTCTGGATTAGTTGTATGTACGGATATATTTATTGGACTAATTTTATATTCAATTATTCTGTCTATATCTTCTTCTTTCATATTTGTTAAAGTAACAAAATTACCTTGAAGAAAAGCAAGTCTTGAATCATCATCCTTAAAATAAAGTGTTTCTCTCATTCCTTTAGGCAGCTGATCTATAAAACAAAATATGCAATTATTGTGACAGCTTTTAGGTTTATCTAAAATAGCATTTTTAAATTCAATACCTAAATTTTCATCATACTCTTTTTCTATTTCTAATTCCCATATTTCTCCCGACTTTTTTTCTATTTCAACATTAACATATTCATCGCACATGAGAAATTTATAATCTATAATATCATTAACAATTTTACCATTGATGCTTAATAAATAATCTCCTACTTCTATTCCCATTTCTTCAGCAATACTTTCCGAATCTACTACTGCTATCTGATTTTTCATATATACAACTCCTTTTTGATCTATAAACAACTAGCAATACGGCGGCTCTATCATTTAAAAAATATCCATTTAGTAATATTACCCTAATATGATTATTTAGTCAACGCATTAGCATATTATTTAAATAAAACAAAAAACCCTTCATATTAAAGAAGGGTGATTGATATCTTAAAATAACTTTATTAAAAACATTGTTAAAGCTGAAATTGCAGCACTAGCTGGTATGGTAATCACCCAAGCTGTTACAATATCTTTTGCTATAACCCACTTTACTGCTGAAAATCTTTTAGATGCACCGACTCCCATTATAGAACCAGTTATTATATGTGTTGTACTTACTGGTGCATTTAACATAGTTGCAGTAAACATTACTGCTGATGCACTCATTTCAGCTGAAAATCCATTAATAGGTGCAAGTTTAGTCATACCTGTTCCCATTGTTTTAATAATCTTTTTTCCCCCAAGACTTGTACCCAAAGCCATGGCTAAAGCACAACAAATCTTTACCCAATTTGGTATTTCAAATTGTGTAATAAAATTTCCACTTATAAGTGCCATTGTTATAATTCCCATAGATTTTTGAGAATCATTACATCCATGATTAAAAGCTATAAGCATACCTGAGCATATTTGAGCCTTGGAAAAAACCTTACTAACTGACGAAGGTCTTGCTTCCATAATTTTTAAAATGGTATTCATAGCGGTCATAACTGCAAATCCTATAACAAATCCTATTATAGGTGATAAAAAAATCCATATTACAACTCTCCATATTAAGTTTGACCAATTAACTATACCAAAAGACCATTGAAAAACTACAGCAGCGCCAATTAATCCTCCTATAAGAGCATGTGAAGAGCTACTTGGAATTCCAAAATACCAAGTTATTATGTTCCATATTATTGCACCAATCAAAGCAGCTACAATCACAATTTGTGATATGTGATTTGGATCTACAATACCACTTCCTATAGTTTTAGCAACTCCTTCACTGACAAAAGCTCCAACAAAATTTAATGTAGCAGACATTATTACTGCTTGCTTTAATGTTAAAACTCTAGTAGATACAGAACATGCTATAGCATTAGCACTATCATGAAATCCATTAATAAAATCAAAAATTAAAGCAGTAACAACTATAACACATATTAAAATCAAAGTACTACTAAGCATTTTTCATTACTACTCCTTCAATTACATTAGCTATGTCTTCACAAGCATCTAGAGTATCTTCTAAATACTGGTAGATTTCTCTCCATTTAATAACTTCAATAACTTCAATATTTGATCTAAAGAGATCTCCAATAGCTGCTCTTGAAATCCTGTCTCCCTCTTCTTCGATTCTATTAATTTCTATAATCTTTTTATTCAGATACTTACTGGTTTTCATGTTTTTTAACTCTTCCATCACAGTAATAATTTCTTTACAACTTGCTGCAATCATATCACTTAATATTATTGCCTCTTTGGTGGCTTTAGTTACATTCAACATAACAAATCTACTTGCAGTAGACTCTATAAGGTCTATAATATCATCCATATCCTTTGCTATAATGTAAATATCCTCCCTATCAAAGGGTGTTATAAAAGTCTTATTTAGTTGTTCAAGTATTTGATGCTGCTTTCTATCTCCTTCGTGTTCCACCTCTTTAAGTTTTTTTAAATTTTCCTCTGAATTGTCAAGATTCTTTAGAAATTCTACTAACATATTAGAAGCCTTATAAGCTATATTAGCAGTTTCTACGAAAAATTCGAAAAATTTGTCTTCTTTTGGAGTCAAACTAAACAATTCTATCCCTCCTGCTTTAAAAGTATAAATTTTCGACCTTATAAAGTATAACATAGATTTTATAAAAATAAAATATAAACTTACCATATATTTGTCTAGTAATCATTTTATAGTGGTACAGTCTACCTTCATTTTTCCATACTTTCTACATTATACTACACAAATATTCTCTATACTACATATTTTCCTAAAACACCTTCATTGATTACAATTAATCCTCTTTATACTGATTTTTTTTAAGATATGTAAATTATAATTTAACTTAGCTGACAAAATATAAAAAGGATGCTGATATTACTTCAACCTCCTTTTTGTAATGCCCATCAATATATCATTTAAAGAATAATGCAAATTTCTATATAATCAAAATTTATTTTTCTATTCATTTAAATCTTTCAATTCTCCTGTAACTAAATATATAGTCCATTCACATATATTAGTTACATGATCTCCAATCCTTTCTAAATATTTACATACAAATAAAAGCTGAGTTATTTGATTTATATTTTCTTTGCTGCTTGCCATTATTGTTATGAGTTCAGTTAAGACACTTTTATATAACCTGTCTATGTCATCATCCATTTTGCATACATCATAAGCTCTGTCAACATCCCTATCTACGTAAGCATCTAAAGCACTTCTTATCATCTTTTTTACTATATCCGCCATTTTAGGAATATCTATAAGCTCCTTAACATACTTTTCATTTTTAAGCCTCTTTGTTATTTTTGCTATATCTACTGCATAATCTGCCATTCGTTCCAAATCCGTTACTAATTTAGTAGTTGTAAAAATATTTCTTAAATCTATAGCTAATGGTTGTTCTCTAGCTATAAGCATTATACACTTATTCTCTATTTCCTTTTGAAGATTGTCTACTAAATCATCATTTTTTATTATGGTATCCGCTAATTCAACATCTTTCTTAACTAATGATTCTATACACTCATATATTTGCTTTTCAACTATGCTTCCCATTCTTAAAAGATCATTATGAAGTTCTTTTAAAGCAGTATCAAATCCAGTTCTGGTCATTAATCATCACCTCTACTTAAATTAAGTTTCTGCATATTAAATATATATTTTTGTTTATAAATAGTTTTAACCAAATCTTCCTGTTATATAATCCTCTGTCCTTTTATCCTGAGGTTTATAAAAAATACTTTCAGTTTTTCCACTTTCAACTATTTCACCATTAAGAAAAAATGCTGTATAATCCGATATTCTTCCTGCCTGCTGCATATTGTGGGTAACTATAATTATAGTATACTTTTTCTTTAGTTCATCCATGAGTTCTTCTATTTTTAATGTAGATATTGGATCTAATGCGGAAGTTGGCTCATCCATAAGTAGTACTTCTGGCTCTACAGCCAAAGTCCTTGCAATACATAATCTCTGCTGCTGTCCACCTGAAAGTCCTAATGCGCTTTTATTCAGCCTATCTTTTACTTCATCCCAAAGTACAGCACCTCTTAAACTATTTTCAACTAATTCATCTAACTTACCTTTATCTTTTACTCCGTGTATCTTAGGTCCATATACTATATTATCGTATATAGACATTGGAAAAGGGTTAGGCTTTTGGAAAACCATACCTACTCTTTTTCTAAGATCTATTACATCGTAATCTTTATATATATTTTTATCTTCAAATAGTACTTCTCCTTCTATTTTTACAGATTCTATTAAATCATTCATTCTATTTAAAGTTCTTAAAAAAGTTGATTTACCACAACCCGATGGACCTATTAATGCTGTAACTGCATTTTTTTCTACATCTAAATTAATTTTTTTCAAGGCCTGAGTACTTCCATAATATAAATCAAGCGCCTTAGTTTGTATTATACCCATTTAGCTTCCTCCTTATTTTTTACCAGCATACGATTCATATATTTTTTTTCCTAATATTCTAGCAATTAAATTAAATAATAAAACCATTATTATAAGTACTGCTGATGATCTATTAGCTATAGCTGTTGCATCTGGTACCATACCCTCTGAATTAAGTTTCCAAATATATACTGACAATGTTTCTGCAGGTCTCATTACACTGAAAGGAGATGATTTTCCGACTAAGCTAAAGTTATCAAACGGAAGTACTGGTGCACTCATACCTGCCGTATATAAAAGTGCTGCCGCTTCACCAAATATTCTTCCTGATGCCAATATTATTCCTGTTAAAATTTGAGGAATAGCCGAAGGTAATATGACATTTTTTATAGTTTGCCACTTAGTTGCTCCAAGACCAAGGCTTGCTTCCTTTACAGATTTACCCGCTGCCACTATAGCATTTTCACTAACCCTTGTTAATGATGGTAAATTCAACACTGTTATGGCTAATGCTCCTGATAAAAGTGTAAACCCCCAGTTAGTCATACCAACAAACACTAAAAGTCCGAAAAGACCTACTACTATAGATGGCAATGAAGCCATAGTTTCAATACATAGCCTTATTATATTTAGTAAAAGTCCCTCTTTTGCATATTCCGCTAGATATATGCCAGCACCTACTCCAAAAGGCACAGTTATTATTAAAGATATAACTAACATGTAAAAGGAATTGAATAACTGAGGCCCTATTCCTCCTCCAGCTTCTCCAACTTTAGGTTTTCCAAATAAGAAAGAAGGATTCAGCGAGTTTCCTCCCTTATACAATATATATCCTATCAAGGCCATTAGAAGCAATATTACAAATCCAGATATAACATATAAAATTCCAGTCCATATCTTATCTTTTAATTTAGCATTCATTTATTTAAGTTCACTCCTTTTCCCAATGGCTCTTATTAACAAAATAAATAGAAATGATATCACTAAAAGCAATAAAGCAAGTGACCATAATGCATCATTCCACGCAGTTCCTGATATTGTATTCCCCATATCCATAGTCAAAATACTAGTTAAAGTAGCCGTTGGGCTTACTAAATCTTTAGGAAATTTGATTGAATTACCTATAACCATTTGAACAGCTAAAGCTTCTCCAAAGGCTCTTGCAATTCCTAATACTATTGAAGTTAATATACCACTTTTAGCTGCTGGCAATATAACCTTACTTATAGTTTGCCATCTAGTCGCACCCAGTCCATAGGATGCTTCTAAATAGCTCTTAGGAACAACTCTAACAGCGTCTGCTGATAAACTAGCTATAGTTGGTAGTATCATAACACTTAATACTATAATACCTGCTATTAAGCTAAATCCAATACCTCCAAAACCTTTTTTAATAAAAGGTAGTAAAACACTAAATCCTATCCAACCATAAACAACTGAAGGTATTCCTACAAATAATTCTAATGCAGGTTGAACTAATTTCTTTCCTATACTTGGTGAAATGAAGTTCATAAAAATTGCTAGCGCAATACTTATAGGTGCACTCAAAATAACTGCACCTATAGATACTAAAGTAGAACCTGCAATAAATATAAGTGCTCCCAATTTAGGTTTTTCACTATCCGGATTCCAATTAGCAGTAAATAAAAAGTCTTTTAATGAATATCCATGCTTTATAAAAGTATTTAATCCCTTTACAGTTACAAACCCTATTATACTTAAAGTTAAAATTATTATTAACATTCCACAAAATATGGCAAAGCCTTTGCCCAAATATTCAGTTTTTAACTTTTTCCAAAAGGTTCTTTTCTTTATACTATTCTCCATGCTCTCTACCTCAATATTAATTTAATGGCTGACTGATTAAGCAGCCAGCCTCCTAGAAACTATTTATTTTTAATTTCGCCCATTGGAATATATCCTAATTTTTTAATTAATTCATTATTTTCACTGTTTACCATGTAATCAATAAATGCTTTTGATAAATCTTTAGCTTCACCCTTTGTATACATATGCTCATATGACCAGAAAGAATATTTTCCAGCAACTATATTTGCTTCATTTGCATCTACTCCATCTATTTTTAATGGTTTCACATTTTCTTTAACCTTATCACTTAAATATGACAGTGCTAAATAACTTATAGATCCTTTTGTAGATTCTATTCCCTTTTCAACATTTCCGTTTGAATCCTGTGTAGTTCCTAATCCTTCTTTTTCATCTTTTCCGCCCATTACTGTATCTTTAAATGTTCCCCTTGTACCAGAAGATTTAGCTCTATTTATTACATTTATAGGTAAATTATCTCCGCCCACCTGATTCCAGTTAGTAATTTCACCAGTAAATATTTTTTGTATCTGATCTTTTGTCAAAGAATCAACTTTTACATCTTTATTTACAACTACTGCAAAACCAATAGCACAAACTTTATGATCGACTAATTCTTTTACCTTTTGTGCATCTAACTTGGCTGCTTCTGCTGTTATATCAGAGTTTCCTATATCAACAGTACCTTCTGATACTAGTTTCATTCCAGTACCACTTCCTCCACCTTGAACATTAATAGTTGCTCCTGAATTTTTTTCTGTGAATTTTTTTCCAACTTGTTCAGCTAATGGTTGAAGTGCAGTAGAACCTCCTAACGTTATTTGTTTTTTACTATCTTCTGAAGATGATTGTTGTTTTGATCCACATCCTACAAATGCACCTGTTACAAATATAACTGCTAGTGCAGCTATCATAATTCTAAAGCCTTTTCTCTTCATTACATAAACCTCCTATAATTTTTAATGTTTATTAGATTTAATTTATTCCCTATGAATACTATAATAACTTTACAAGGTTAATCCATTATTATACATAGGTTAATTAAAATTAACATAGTTAATTTAATTATTTTTACCTCTTTTATTAAAAATATAATAAAAGAACATTTAAATACACTGCATTTAAATGCTCTTTTCAAAATATTCAATAAAATTATTTAATTTTACTTACTTAACAAACACTTAACATTACTACCATAAGTACCGAAAGTTTCTTACAGTAATGTAAATATTTTAAGTACTATTATAATTAAAATTTATATAATAGGTACTTCTAAAATAAATTTACTTCCTTTCTCCACTTCACTTTCTACTCTAATGCTGCCATTTAGAGACATAACTATATGTTTTACAATAGCAAGACCTAATCCTGTTCCTCCTTGTTCCCTTGATCTTGATTTATCAACTCTATAAAACCTTTCAAAAATTCTATTCATATGCTCTTTTGAAATACCTACGCCTGTATCCTCAACCCATATTATACAATTGTTATTTTTAACCCCTGTACCTATTTTTACAATTCCATTATTATCGGAGTATTTTATAGCATTGTCTATTAAATTTATAATCATTTGCTTAAATCTGTCACTATCGCCTCTTAAATTCGGAACTTTATCTCCTAATATAATAATTTTTATATTTTTCTTTTTAGCTGAATTTTTCACCAAACAACATACATCTTTTATAATAAGATTCACATCAATTTCTTCTAATTTATGCTGTATACTATTTTCTATATTTGAAAGTGTTAAAGTATCATTAATTAGCCTGGTTAACCTATCAGCTTCATCATTTATAATGTTCAAAAATTTTTCTTTATTTGCTGAATCATCTACATATTTTAAAGTTTCTGCAAAACCTTTTATTGAAGTTAGTGGTGTTTTAAGTTCATGAGAAACATTAGCTACAAATTGTGATCTCATGTTTTCCAATCTTTTTATATCCGTTATATCTTGTACTACAGCAACTGTACCAATTTTTTCTTTAACATTTATTATATCTGCAGTTCTTATCCTTAAGTTTCTTTCCTTAGGCCATAATATCCTTATTTCCCTGTAATCTTCATTAGTATTTTTAAATACATCTTCAAATTCAAAATCTCTTATATTGTCCATAAGATTTTCACCAATGATATCTTTAGTTACTCCAAATATCTTTTTTGCGTAAGGATTCATCATAATAATTTTATAGTTTACATCCACCGCTATAACTCCACTATCCATACTCTTTAGTATAGCTTCTAATTTATTTTGTTTATCTAAAACATCATTTAAAGTACTATTAAGTTTATCTGCCATATTATTAAAAGTTATACCTAATTGCCCTATTTCATCTTTAGAAATTACCTTTACCCTTCTATCCATTTTACCTGACGCAATACTTGATGTAGTGAGTTCTAAATCTTTAATAGGTTTAACTATGGTATAAGAAAGCTTTGACGCAAATATTATAGAAACTGCTATAGAAAACATCACAGTAATTATATAATATTTAAGGTAACTCATTTCTATTCCTTTAATAATTTTCATATCTATAGCACTTCTTATTATATACCCATTATTAACTGATGTAGCAAAATATAAGGTCTTTTTTCCTAAAGTAGTACTATATCTGATACTATATCCTACACCATATTTTCTTGCGTCTTTAATTTCTTTCCTGCTATTATGATTATCCATAGTTTCTGCATCGGCTGTAGTATCACTTAAAACTTTTCCTTTTTCATCTATTAATGTTTCTCTAATAACATCATTCTTAAAATTATCTCTAAAAGAAAAATTTTTATTATTAAACCCTTCAGTTTTTAATACATTTATTATAATCTGATTATTTATTTTTAAGTTTTTCTTTGCATTCTCCATGTACTCATAATTTTCAATAAATACAAATAAAGTAGTAACTATACCAAAGGTAACAAGCAAAGTAATAAGCATAGTTATCATTAATTTTTTTTTCATTTTATCACCAATTAATCTCCAGAGGTAAATCTATATCCTATTCCTCTAATAGTTTCTATAAACTTGGGGTTCTTATCATCTTCCTCTATCTTTTGCCTTAAATGTCTTATATGAACATCCACAGTTCTTGTTTCTCCTATATATTCATACCCCCATACTTTATCTAATAAAAAATCTCTTGTCATAACTCTTCCTTTATTTTTTATTAAAAGTTCTAATACTTCAAACTCTTTTAAAGTAAGCTCTAGTTTCACTCCATCTTTTAAGATCTCGTACTTTTCAAAATTTATACTTATTTTTCCAAAGTCGTAAATTTTATCTACAGATTTAGCATTAGTTCTTCTTAACACCGCCTTTACTCTAGCTAATAATTCCCTTATAGAAAATGGTTTAGTAATGTAATCGTCCGCTCCAAGCTCCAGTCCTAGTACTTTATCAAATTCTTCTCCTTTTGCAGTTATCATTATTATAGGTGTTGAGGATATAGAATTATCTTTTCTAACTTCTTTACAAACATCATATCCATCCATTCCAGGCAACATAATATCTAGTAATATTAAATTGGGATTTTCTATTTTAGCTAACCTTAATGCATCTAAACCATTACCCGCGCAAATCGTTTTATACCCATTATTATCTAAATTAAATTTCATTAATTCTGTTATGTGTTCTTCATCATCTACAATAAGTATTTTCTCTTCCGACATAAACCTTCCCCCCCATTCACAAAACTATTTTAAATAAATAAATGAGAATAATCTTCCATAATTTTTATTTCTTCTATAAGAGTGAGTTTTATATTTTTTATTACAAAATGTACATATATTTAAATCTTTTATATTGCTTTCATCTATATTTTTTAAATTTAACTGATGCATTATACACTTTTTCAAGCTCAAATATCTTTTATTACATATATCCACATTTTTATATATTTCTAAACTTTTAAACTTATCTATAAGATCTTCACTTACTTCATAACAACACTCATGTATATGAGGCCCTATATAAACTATTAAATCTTCACACTTGGTTTTATACTGCATCTCCATTTTTTCAATAGTCTTCAATACTATACAATTAAAAGTCCCTCTCCATCCACTATGTACTGCTGCTATTACATTTTTAACTTTATCATATAAAAGAATTGGAACGCAATCGGCTGTAAAAACACCTACCGCTAAATTTCTTTTATTTGTAATTAAAGCATCTCCTTCTTCTATTTCTCCTTTATAGTCAACAATTTTATCACTATGTATTTGATTTAAAAAAGCAACTTCACTTACTCCAAACCACTTTTTAATATTTTCCAAACTTTGTTTCCCACTAAAAGAATTTTTATTAAAATCCAATTCACATTCAGCAGTAGAAAAAATCATATCCGCCTCTCCTAGGGATACTTTTATAAATTTATATTGCTCAATTTTTAATTCTTCCATTTTACTCCTCCATATACAAGCCTTTAATTACATTTTAACATTGTTCTTTTTACACATATAACATTTTTAAAAAAATTAACAATTTTAACTTGAATTTAACACACTTCACTCTTATTAATAACTGTTAAATTTAATTAATGATAAATAAATAGCATACTATATAAGTATGCCATTTATTTATCACTAATTAAATTTTTAATTTCCTCCATAAAAGTATTTATGTCCTTAAACTGTCTATATACAGAAGCAAATCTTACATAAGAAACTTCATCTATGTTTTTTAGATATTCCATTATCATTTCTCCAATATATTCAGAATTTACTTCTGTTAGCATTTCATTACTAATTCTTTTTTCAATTTCATCAGCTATGCTTTCTATTTGCTGTCTAGACACAGGTCTTTTTTGACAAGCTTTTATTAATCCATTTATTATTTTTGTTCTATCAAAATATTCTCTATTCATATTTTTCTTTATTACTAGTATAGGAACATTTTCAATCTTTTCATATGTAGTGTACCTTCTACTGCATTTTAAACATTCCCTTCTTCTTCTAATAGACATATTGTCCTCTGTAGATCTTGAATCTACAACTTTACTTTCTCCATAGCCGCAATAAGGGCATTTCACATCTATTCACGTCCTTCTAAACTCAATTTTAATTTTTCTTAAGATTATTTAATATATATATTATACACTTTTTTCAATAAATTTCTACTATTAATCTTTTATAGCAAAATCCTGGCTTTCAACCAAAACTACATCTACACCTATTTTTTTAATATTCTCCCATGGAATTTCTATATCATCACTCTTGCCAAACCAAGAAATTTTTGCAGATGGTAAAACAATTGATATAATTTTGCATTCATCACAATCTACTTTTAAATCTTTTATAAACCCTAATTTTGCTCCAGTATTTATTTCTATAATTTCCATAGACCTCAAATTACCTATAGAATATAATCCTTTTTCTTCTTCCATTTTCATCCTCCTTTTTATCCTTTTTATTAATATATGAACTATGCAAACTATTAATTACTATAAAAAAAAGTGCTGAAAATAACTTAATATTTTCAACACTTTATAAAACTTATTTATAAACATTATAATTACTAATATTCAAACATACTTTCTCATATGTCTTAAAGCAGTTTTTTCAAGCCTAGACACCTGTGCTTGTGATATGCCTATCTCATCTGCCACTTCCATTTGAGTTCTCCCATCAAAGAATCTTAAATTAAGTATGAGTTTTTCTCTATCATTTAATTTTTTCATAGCTTCTTTTATAGCTATATTTTCAAGCCAGCTATCATCCACATTTTTATTATCACTTATTTGATCCATTACATAAATTGCATCCCCTCCATCATGATAAATTGGTTCAAATAAGGATACTGGATCCTGTATAGCATCTAAAGCAAACACCACTTCCTCCCTAGGAACTTTTAGTTCCTTTGCTATTTGTGCTACTGTAGGTTCTTTATTGTTTTCACTTATAAGTTTATCTCTAACCTGTAATGCTCTATAAGCAATGTCTCTAAGAGATCTACTTACTCTTATAGAATTATTATCTCGTAGGTATCTTCTTATTTCTCCAATAATCATTGGTACAGCATATGTAGAAAACTTTACATTTTGGCTTAAATCGAAATTGTCAATTGACTTAATAAGTCCTATGCATCCTACTTGAAATAAATCATCTACATTCTCTCCTCTGTTATTGAATCTTTGAATTACACTAAGTACTAATCTTAAATTTCCTTTTATAAATTTTTCCCTACAGCTTAAGTCTCCATTTCTCATCCTTATTAGTAATTCTTTCATCTCTTTTTCTTTTAAAACTGGTAGTTTTGCTGTGTTTACACCACAGATTTCAACTTTATTAATTATCATAAAGTCATCAGCCCCTTCAGAATATATCGCATTTTAATTGTTTCCTAAGGAGCTAAATTTTATACTAAAGACAACCTTATAACATTTTATTTATTTCCTTTTTCAATCTTTTTATTATCCTTTTTTCTAATCTTGAAATATAAGATTGAGAGATACCAAGCATATCAGCTACTTCCTTTTGAGTTTTCTCATTTTGTCCATTTAATCCAAATCTTAAATTAACTATTTCTTTTTCTCTATCACTAAGTTTTTTCATAGCTACCATAAGTAACTGTTTATCTACTTCATCTTCTATTAAGTTATAAACCACATCATTATCTGTACCTAATATATCAGATAAAAGCAATTCATTTCCGTCCCAATCTATATTTAAAGGCTCATAAAAAGATATTTCTGCTTTCACCTTACTATTTCTTCTTAAATACATAAGTATTTCATTTTCAATGCATCTTGAAGCATATGTAGCCAACTTTATTTTTTTGCCTGGATCAAAAGTATTAACAGCTTTGATAAGCCCTATAGTTCCTACAGAAACTAGATCCTCTACATTTACACCTGTATTTTCAAATTTTCTTGCTATATAAACTACAAGTCTTAAATTGCGCTCTATTAAAGTTGATTTAACATTTTCTTCTCCCCCATCCAGTTTTGATACTAAATCGTCTTCTTCCTTCTTAGTAAGCGGAGGAGGTAACACATCGCTTCCTCCTATATAATAAACTCTTTTAGCCAAACACTTAATTTTAATTAATATTCTATTTAGCAGTATTTTTAGTTTTATCATAATCATCCTCCAATTAATAAATGTTATTGTACTTCACCATATTTTTACAAAACTAATTTTTGTCATCATATAACTCCTCTAGATAAAAGTGCATGATATTCATTAAAATCACTTAATTTTTCTTCACAAAAGGCCACTATAACTTGTCTCACTAATTCTTCTTTTGATCCATATATTTTTATACATTCAGGTTTAAATCCTTCTAAATTACCACTTTTCCCACTAACAACTCTATAAGGAATATAAAATTTGTCATAAACGTTTAAATCTACATCTTTAAATATTGATTTTTCCACTATTATTACTGGTAAATTTGTAGCAGGTTCTCTTAATTCATTACCTGTATCTAAAAAAGCTTCCACTGTCTTTTTAGAATTTTTTAGTACAATATCTATATTGTATGTGAAACATTTTAATTCTTTTCTATCTTTTATATAAATTATTATTCTATGAATTAGCATATATATTATCATAATTGAAATCATAAGTTTTTTATAAGAAAAATTTATAATCGCAAAGTAATTATTATTGAAGCCACTGTATTCTATAAAAATACACGCACCAGCAAGTACCATAGAATATAAAACAAATATTGATAGAGCTTTACAAAAAACCATAAACTTTAATCTTCTGAAAACTATTAGTATCATAATCCCAGCCACTACCACCTTAAATGGTAAATACGAAAAAACTTTTAATTTAGGATAAAGTAAAGTTATTACATAAATACTTCCTATAGATGATGACAAAATCATATTTAATAATTTGGGCTTTATCCTTAATGTTTGAGCTGTTACATATAAAAGAAATAAATTTACTATTAAATTTTCCATGATCAATACGTCTAAATAAACAACCAAGTAATCTTTTCACCTCCACCCAATTATTACCAAATCCACATTTTTATTATATAACTAATTTTTCTAAAATTTTGTCACTTTTTAATAAAAAATAATATTTTTATTTCTCATATTACCCCAATAATTTCAAATTTAATTTTTTAAACAGTAAAATAAAAAAACCATGCATAATTTTTATTAATTATACATGGTTTCTCATTTTACTATTTCATTATCTTTTTTGCCTTCTTAAGAAAGCAGGAATCTCAAGGTTATTTTCATCATAATTATATTCAATCTTTGAAACAGCAGCCTCATCTTTATTATTAAAATCATTTACAGGATTGTTATGTTTAGATTGTTCCATATTATTTTTAGCAGTAACTTCTTGTTTAACATTTTTATCTTCTGATTCAAATCCCGTAGCAATTACAGTAATTCTTATTTCATCTTTTATATTTTCATCTATTACTGCACCAAATATAATATTAGCATCTGGATCTGCCGCTTCCTGAACTATTTCTGCTGCCTCATTTATTTCTAGAAGTCCTAAATCCGCTCCACCTGTTATGTTTAATAGCACACCTGTAGCACCTACTATGGAAGTTTCAAGCAATGGACTTGATATAGCTTGCTTAGCTGCTTCTTGAGCTCTGTTATCCCCTGTGCCTCTACCTACACCCATATGAGCAAGACCCTTGTCTATCATAATAGTTCTAACATCTGCAAAGTCTAAATTCACAAGTCCGGGTATAGTAATAAGATCAGATATACCTTGAACACCTTGTCTCAAAATGTCATCTGCAAATTTAAAGGATTCCATTAAAGTAGTCTTTTTATCTACAATACTAAGTAATCTCTCATTTGGTATGGTAACTAAAGTATCCACCCTATCCTTTAGTTCTTTTGTCCCTAATTCTGCATGAAGCATTCTTTTTCTACCCTCAAAAGGAAAAGGCTTTGTAACTACTCCTACTGTGAGTATTCCCATAGATTTAGCTATTTCAGCAATAACAGGTGCCGCCCCTGTACCTGTTCCTCCACCCATTCCTGCGGTGATAAAAACCATATCGGCTCCTTTTATAGCTTGAGATATTTCTTCTTTACTTTCCTCTGCCGCCTTTTGTCCAATTTCAGGATTAGCACCTGCTCCTAATCCTTTAGTTAGCTTATCTCCTATTTGTATTTTTTGCGATGCTTGTGATAACATCAACGCCTGTTTATCTGTATTTATAGCTATAAATTCAACATTTTTAAGTCCTTCTCTTATCATTCTGTTGACAGCATTATTACCGCCGCCGCCGCATCCTATTACCTTTATCTGAGCAAATTGTTGAACATCAACATCAAAATCTAGCACAATACTACCTCCTCATTAGAAAAAATCCGTAAAAAATTCTTTTATTTTTAACACAATTCCATTTTTATTTTCACTCTTAACTTCTTTTTTGTCTTTACCTTTAGTATACCCTTTATATTCATTTTCTTGAAGCTTTTCAGTTTTTCCTGAAAAATTACTGCCTTTTGCTGCATATGAAACATCTTTTACTATTCCAGCTATACATGCATACAAAGGATTAGATGAACCAACAGTGCCTGGAGTTCCTACTCTAACTGGTTTTTTAATTATATTACTACTAAAATCCTCAATACCTTTAATTAACCCTAAACCTCCACCAACTATAACTATACCTGACACTTTTTCATAGTACTCGCTACTCCTTAATTTTTCATCTATGATATATAATAATTCTTCAACTCTAGCTTCCACTATTTGCTTCAGCGTATAGTAGTCTACTTGAATTTTATTATTATAGTCAGCATCAACTTCTATTTTTGTGTTATAGTTAGCATCATCTTCACCTACGCTGGCATATTTAATTTTTAAATTTTCAGCTTCTAAAAAAGGGATTTTTAAGCACACAGAAATATCGTTAGTTATAATACTTCCACCTAATGCTGCTGTTTCAATATTGGTTAAATTTCCTCCTTCGTAAACATAAATATTTGTACATTCAGCACCCATATCTATCACTGCTACACCTCTTTGAATTTCATCATCTTTAAGTACAGCCTGTGATATAGCCAAGGGCTGAAATACTACTCCTAAAACTTTAACCTCAGCCTTAATTACACTTTTAAAAAGATTATTAACAACAGTAGTCTGCGCTAAAATTATCTGTGAATCCACTTCTAATCTTAATCCGCTCATACCTATAGGATCCTTTATCTTATCATAACCATCTATTATATACTGCTCAGGTATGACACCTATAATTTCTTTATCGGACGGAATGGTAACAATTTTAGATGCTTTTAAAACTCTTTTCACATCATTTTCTCTTATTTCTCTATCCTCCGAAGATACCGCTACTACACCTTTATTCCAAAGTAATTCACTTATACCGCCTGGTAATGATATATATGCTTCTTTAATTTTTATATCTACCATTCTTTCTAAAGCCGTAATGCACTCTCTTACAGCTTCTGAAGTATTATCTATATCAACAACAATTCCTTTTTTTACTCCATTACATTTTGCTGATGTAATGCCAATAATTTGTACTTTACCGTACTTGTCCATTTTTCCGGCAGCAGCACGAACTTTTGATGACCCAATATCTATTCCTATTATATATTCATCCATCAAGTACATTTCCCCCCTTAGAGAACCATCCAAAAGTATATATTCAACACAAACTGCATTTTTCCTCTTATTATTTTATCACATTTCAATAAAATCTCAAATACAGTTAAATAATATATTTTTTAAATGTAAACATCGCAAAAATAAGGAAAGAACTTGAAGCCTTCCCTTTTTTAGTTAGCCTTATCTAAATCATTTATCTTCACACTTCTAGTATGTGTAGTATGACTCCATTCCTTTTTATTCCTATCTATAATTCCCTGAACTGAAATAGGAAACCAGGTAATGGCATATATCGGATATAATATATAATACCATAATATTTTTTTATTTAATTTTTTTTCTAATATTAATATGAATGGAGTATATACTAATTGAAGTATTACCAACAATGCTACTGTAACGTTAAGTAAATCAAAGTTAACAGAATATACAACTGTATTAAAATTGTTAATTAAATTAAGCGCTTTCATCCAATTTTGGATTATACCTGTTACAGCAGAAATGCCTATTAAAATGGCCACTATAGGTTGTATACTATATAATGCACAATCTAATGCTGTAAAACTAAAACTAGTTAAGGCTTTCTTTAATAGCTTGAAAAAATACCTACTTGCAACATCTGCAAATCCCTGCATCCACCTTTTTCTCTGCCACCAGGATTGAGAAAGTGTTAAAGGCTTTTCATCATATATTATTGCATCATGAGCCCACCCTACTTTATATCCAGCTAATACAATCTTGCATGTAAACTCTAAATCTTCTGTTAAACAAGTTGCTCCCCAGCCTAGCTCCTTTAATATTTCAACATCAATACAAAAACCAGTACCACCTAACTGGTTAGATAACCCTAAATTACTTCTGGAATTTTGAAACATTCTGTTGTTTGACCAAAAGGATATAGAATAACTTCCTGTAATCCATGTGTCTTCTGGGTTTTTACTATCCAAATACCCTTGGACAACTTTAAAACCTTCACATAATTTTTTATTCATTTCTTTTAAGAAATTTTTATGAGCTAAATTATCAGCATCAAATATAGCAATAGCATCGTACTTTTTATCTAACTTAAATATTTTATCAAACATCCACTCTAAAGCATAACCTTTTCCTCTCTTTTCTTTGCTTTTTCTTTCATATACAATAGCACCTTTTTCTCTTGCTTTCTTCGCAGTTTTATCTGTACAATTGTCTGCAATAACAAAAATATCATAAAGTTCTTTAGGGTAATCGATCTCTTTTAAACTTTCTACAATATCACCTATGACAATTTCTTCATTATGTGCTGCTACAATTAAAGCAAAACTTTTTTTAGGCTTTAAGTCTCCTTGATTCTTCTTCCTCCATATACCAAAAAATGATATACATAAATAATATATAGTTATGACATATACTACGCAGGTAAAAACACTAGAGGTGCCATGAATTATATCTTTAAAAATGCTCACTACTTATCCCCCCTAATTCAAAGTTATTTTAGCATAAATAGAAATTAATTACTATATAATTTCTAATAAATAAGTAAAAAATATTTTGCATGCATTTGGAAAAATGATTAACCTTGAGATATACATAGTAAAAATATATCATAGTATTTTAATTATTAATATTAAAAATTTTTTCAACTTTAAATTACTTTAATGCCATATATACAGTTTGTTATTAATTCTGATGTATGCTATCATGTTGTTGTAATAAATGAATTTACTGTTGTTGTACAGTATATGAAAAGGGGGTAGAGCCTTATGAGGCGCTACGAACTGATCTTTTATATTGATCTTAGAAGGCTTCATAAAAAAGACGAATCCTTTGGATAAGTTTTCTTTAAAAATTTAAAATCAAATTTTTAAATTTTAAGGAGGTTTGTTTATGGATGCCGTACTTGAAAAAATAGATAGTATAGACACTATAGATGTTGTAAATATATATTCTAGCACAAAAGAGAATGATGATGAAATTGAAAATAACCTTTCTTCTCAAAAAGACAAAATTTGTTTAAAAATGTTTGATTACTTTATATTTTAATAAATAAAAATAGGACTTGAGTCCTATTTTTATTTATTATCTATAAAGAAATTATTCTACTTAACATATCTCTATCTGTAGCATAACTTAATGCACATTCATAAGATACCATTCCTTTTTTATACAACTCAGCTAAAGACATATCCATAGTTTTCATACCATATTTAGCACCTGTTTGCATAGAAGATTCTATTTGATGAGTTTTTCCTTCTCTTATCATGTTTTGAATAGCTGCAGTAGCTATCATTATTTCTAAAGCTGCAATTCTTCCATTTCCATCAACTTTAGGCAAAAGCTGCTGTGATATTATTCCTTTAATAACTGCTGCTAATTGCGTTTTTACCTGCTGCTGCTGATATGGAGGAAATACATCAACTATTCTATCAATTGTTTTAGCTGCACCTATTGTATGTAATGTAGAAAGCACTAAATGTCCTGTTTCTGCAGCAGTAAGTGCTACCGAAATAGTTTCTAGATCTCTCATTTCTCCTACAAGAATGACATCTGGATCTTCTCTCAAAACAGCCTTTAAGGCATTATGATAGCTTAAGCTATCTTTTCCTATTTCTCTTTGATTTATTATGGATTTATTATGTTTATGAAGATATTCAATTGGATCTTCGAGAGTTATAATATGCGATGCCCTAGTGCAATTAATTTCATTTATCATTGCTGCTAACGTAGTACTTTTTCCTGAACCAGTAGGACCTGTAACTAGCACAAGACCTCTTTTGTTTGTTGTAATTTCCTTTATTACAGAAGGAAAGTTCAAATCACTTATTGTAGGTATTTTTAGTCCAACAACCCTTATAGCTAATGAACAGCTTCCTCTTTGTTTAAATAAGTTAACTCTAAATCTTCCTAATCCTGATATAGAAAAAGAGGTATCTGCCTCACCATTTTTATCATATTCATCATAGCTTTCATTCAGAATTTCTCTGCTATAGTTCTCTGTATCTGATGGCTGAAGTTTTTCACTATTAATAGAAGACAACTCTCCATTTATTCTTATTGTTGGTGGAACCCCTACTGTTAGATGTAAATCTGAAGCATTTTCTTTAATAGTTATTTCCAATAATTCTTTTAGTGATATCACTTTAAGTTCTCCTTTCGTCAATCCTTGCCATAAATAACTTTATAAATTCAAGATATTATCTATATTAGTATTTATATTGTCTGTATTAATTTTTCTAAAATGTATTATAGCATAATTTAATCTTTTCTAATTAAATTTCATTTACTTTAAGTTATATTCTACAAATTTTTTTAAATTCCTTTTACAAAACATAAATTCGTAAATAAAACTAAAAATTAATGACTAAGAATAATTGAAATCTTAATCATTAATTTTTAATCTTTAATCTTTCACTTTTTCCCATGATTTAATTCTCTATATAATTTTTTCAATGCCCTTTTTTCTATTCTTGATACATAAGACCTTGATATACCAAGAAGCTTAGCTATTTCCCTCTGAGTCTTAGGTTTACCTTCTAAAAGACCATACCGCATCTGAACTACACTCTTTTCTCTTTCTGCTAAACAAGTATTCATTTTTTCATAAAGCTTTTTTACTTGTATCTTACTCTCCACAATTTCAATTATAGAATCTTCATCACTGCTAAGTACATCTAAAAGCGATATTTCATTTCCTTCTTTATCTATTCCAATAGGATCTTGAAGATATATTTCCCCTTTGGTTTTTTTATTATTTCTTATAAGCATAAGTATTTCATTTTCTATACACTTTGCAGCATAAGTAGCAAGTCTAGTTCCTTTTGAGGCATCAAAGGAATCTATAGCCTTTATTAAACCTACAGTACCAATTGATATCAAGTCATCTACTTCTTTTCCTGGATACGAATATTTTTTTACAATATGAGCTACTAACCTTAAATTTCTTTCAACTAAAACATTCTTAGCTAATAAATCCCCCTCCTTAAGTTTCTTTAAGTAGTATTCTTCTTCTTTATCATTTAAAGGTTGTGGAAAGGAACTGTTATTTGTAATATATGCAGTAAGAAATACCATGCTGCCTGCGAGATCTAATAAGCAGTTAGTTAAAAACACCAGATGCTCCTCCTAATAGTGCTTATTAATATATTATGAGTTAATACTAAAAAAAGTGCATGTACAAAATAATTTTTAAATTTAACATAAATATTCTATAATTTAAACAAAGATGATATATTATAGGCTTATTTTTTATAAAAGTTAACTATATATTTGTAAATACAAATCAGAAATAAGTAGTAACAAGAAATTATCTAGTAATCTCTTGTTACGGATTACTTAATTACTGAATTATTAATTTACTGACCACATCCTTAAAAACTGGGGCAGCTGTAATCCCACCACTGTCTTTATCTTTATCTATATCCTTTACCAATACAACCATAGAGTAATATTTTTCTTTAAATTTAAAAAAACCTGTAAACCATCCATCTGAATGTTCTTCTGCTTTAGCTGATGATTTTGATACTTCTACTCTTTGAGTTGATCCTGTTTTACCTCCAATATCCATACCATCTATATATGCTTCCTTACCAGTTCCTTGTTTCACTACTTCCATCATTTGATTTTTTAATATGCTAGCTGTAGATTTTTCTATGACAGGGTGACTATTAGACTCTAATTTTTCCATTTCTTTATTATTATCATCAACATAGGAATCTAAAATTTTAGGTTTTACATAAACACCTCCATTAACTACTGTATTAGATATACTTATAGCTTCTATTGGAGTTATTCTTATATTTTGGCCAAAAGCTGCTGACGCCAAACTTCCATCACTATATTTAGGATTTTTAACCTCAAATGCACCTTCTTTTTCACATTCTAACCCTAATGTTTTTTCTAATAGTCCTTGGGATTTAGCATTATCATAAAAGTTATTAAATCCTACCTTATTCCCTATCTGACCAAATACATCATTACAAGATACTATTAGTGCTTGTTCTGGAGTTAAAGTTCCATGTTTTTCTTTCTCATTCTCATACAATCCTCTACATGTAAATTTATCATTTAAATTTAATGTTTTTCGATCTAATCCAGCTTCTTCTACTATTATCTTAAATATTGATCCTGGAAAAAATCCATGGTTAGTTGCTGCTCCTAAATTTATATTAGGTTGACTATCATCTTTTTGAACCATAGCTTTTATATTTCCTGTACCTGCTTCCATTAGTATTACTCCTATTTGACTAAAGTTCTTATACTTATCCTCTTTTAAAGTTTCTTTAATTTTATCTTCTATATTCTTATCTACAGTAAGTCTTACATTTAAATTATTTTTAGGTAATTCAGTTTTTTCATTTGTTACATTGCCATTTACATCTCTATCTATTATAATTTGAGGCTTTTTATTACTTTTAGTTTTACTCACAATTTGCATTTCTAATGAATTAGGCGATTTTAGTTGATTGCTATCAGTCTTTTTATTACTTGTTATTAAATTTTCTATTTTCCAGGTACCTTCTTTATTTACTGCAGAATAAGTATAAGTATAAAATCCTTTTACTCCCTTTATATTTTTCAACTTGTTATATGTATTTTCGTCTATTTCATAATATAACTTTTGGCTACTGCTTAAATTTGTTATATTAGATAAATCATATTGATTATTATAATTTCTTAATGTATATATCAATGTTAACATCTCATCTGAAGTTGTATCTTGGTTATTTTTTATAAACACATCTGGGCAAATAACTACATAATATTTTTTTTATAATCAAGCAATTGTTTTCCATTTGAATCAAAAAGCATATAATTAGCGTCTGTAATATCTTCCTTATAAGAATACTGTGAATTGGCCATAACACTTAACTTGTAAGAACTAAAATATTGAAAATAAACTATTCTACCATAAACTGCTATTATAAACACTATAAACAAACCCAAAACCATATATTGCCTTTTTTTCATTACTGATCTATTTAATTTTATCATCATAAAAAACACCTCATCTCAGACTAAAATTTTGTCCAAAATGAGGTTTTTTATTCAATAATCTACTCTTCTCTTTGTAAAAATTGTTTTATATTAGCAACTATAATATCTATAGCAACTTTATTATGCCCACCTTCAGGTATTATAATATCAGCATATCTCTTAGTAGGTTCTATAAATTGAGTATGCATTGGTCTTACTACGTTTAAGTATTGATTTATAACAGAATCTACAGTTCTACCTCTTTCATTTATATCTCTAAGTATTCTTCTTATTATCCTTACATCTGCATCGGTATCTACGTATAACTTTATATCTAAAAGATTTCTTATTTCTTCCTCTTCAAGCACAAGTATACCTTCTACTATAACAATTTCCCTAGGCTCAACTCTTACAGTATCTTTTTTTCTATTGTGAGCTTCAAAATCATAAATTGGTTTATCTATAGCTTCTTTTTTTAAAAGACTGTTTAAATGTTTTATTAAAAGCTGTGTGTCAAAAGCATTAGGATGATCATAATTAGTTTTTATTCTTTCTTCCATAGAAAGATTACTTTGATCTTTATAATAAGAATCCTGTTCTATCATAGCTATGCAATCTTCACCGAATTTATTGTATATTTCTTTTGCAATTGTACTTTTTCCTGAACCAGTTCCGCCAGTAATACCTATTAAAATTGGACGCTTCATCTGTATCCCCCTCAACTTTATTATACTAATTTTTACTTTTTATAAGCATGTCATCCTTCTTTAATTCTACTGACGTGCTAATTGTATATATCATTTGAGCTGAAGGTGCTGATTCTATTTTTTCGCCCTTTTCGTTTTTCATATCTTTTAAACATATTTCAAAACCATCATCTTTTGGTCTTAAAACCTCTACTTTGTCACCTTCAAATACTTTATTTCTTTGTTCTATAGTAGCAATACCTGTAGATTTATCATAATCTCTAACTACTCCTACAATATCATAATTTCTTATGTAAGCAGAGGATTCATATGATTGTTTGTTAGGATCTCCAAAATAAAATCCTGTATAGTACACTCTATGACTTGCCTTTGCAAGCTCATCCATCCACTTTTTCTGAAACTTATATTCTTTAGGATTTTCAAAATATGTATCTATTGCCTGTCTGTAAGCCTTAACTATACTAGCGACATAATACGAGCTCTTCATTCTACCTTCAATTTTAAGAGAATTTATTCCCGCTTGAACAAGTTCTGGTATATGTTCTATCATACATAAATCTTTTGAATTTAGTATATAAGTTCCTCTTTCATCTTCAATTACAGGAAAATATTCATTAGGTCTTTTTTCTTCCATTAAGTAATATTTATATCTGCATGGTTGAGCACACTGTCCCCTATTTGAATCTCTACCTGTCATGTAGTTTGAAATTACACATCTTCCAGAATAAGCCATACACATAGATCCATGTACAAAAGCTTCTATTTCACAATCTTCTGGTAACTTATTTCTTATTTCCTCGATTTCAATTAAAGATAACTCTCTAGCTAAAACAATTCTCTTTACTCCTTGTTTATGCCAAAACTGTGCAGATTTCCAATTAACATTATTGGCTTGTGTACTTAAATGAATTTCTAACTCAGGCACAGTTTCTCTAGCAGTCATAATAATTCCTGGATCTGATACAAGTACAGCATCTACCTTTAAATCATATAACTTTTTTAAATATTCTTCTAATCCCATTAAATCATCATTGTGCGGAAAAACATTTATAGTAACAAATACTCTTTTTCCTCTTTCATGAGCATACTTTAATCCTTCTTTTAATTCCTCATCTGTAAAATTATCTGCAAAAGCTCTTAAATTAAGCTTACTACCTCCTAGATAAACAGCATCTGCTCCAAAATTTATGGCCATTTTCAACTTTTCTAAATTTCCTGCAGGTGCTAATAATTCAGGTTTTTTCAAATTAATCCCTCCTTGTTGTAACCGCTATTCCATCGCCCATAGGTATAACTGAAGTTATAAATTTTTCATTGTCAGATACAAGCTTTAAATACTCTCTCATTCTTTTAACTATAGTTATCTTTCTTCTTTCCACTAATTCTTTTGAAGCAACCATTCCCCTAAATAATGCATTATCTGCTATTATTATTCCGTCCTTATTTAACAACCTCATACAATGAGGAAGAAAATGATTATAATGACCTTTTCCTGCATCCATAAATATTAAATCATATTTACCATCAAGTTTTTCTAATACCTCTAAACATTCACCTTGAATAATTTTAATTTTATCTTTAAACCCACATTTTTCAATATTATTTTTGGCAAGTGTTATCATCTTTTCATCTCTTTCAATAGTAGTTATTTCACTATTGCCTTTGGAACTTATATTCATAAGAATAGCAGAATATCCTATAGCAGTGCCAAGTTCTAATATTTTTAAAGGCTTTTTTATATTTATCATAAGCTCTAAAAATCTAGCAACCTCTTTATGTACTATAGGAACATTATTTTCATGAGCATAATCTTCTAATTGTTTTAAATATCCACTATGCTCCTCTATGAGAGATCTTATATATTGTTCCATATAATCATACGTAATACCCTTCATTATTTCCTCCAAACATCAAATTAAACGAAAATAAGCTACTTTAAAAATATTTTATATAAAATTTTCCAGAAGTACATTCTTTAAAAAAAGATTATACTTCTGGTCTATTCATACTTAATATTCTTAATTTATATATGATTTAATAAAACACTTTTTTCATTATTCGTTAATTTATTTTCTTCTTGAAGCTCTCTTTCTAAGATCAGCATCTAGTATTTTTTTTCTCATTCTAATACTCTTAGGAGTAATTTCTACAAGTTCATCAGAACCTATAAACTCAAGACTTTGCTCTAAGCTCATCTGAGTTACTGGTACTAATTTTAAGGCATCATCTGCACCTGATGATCTAGTATTAGATAAATGTTTCTTCTTACATACATTAACTTCTATATCATCTGCTCTTGAACATTGTCCAGCTATCATTCCAGCATATACATCTGTAGCTGGTTCTATAAATAATGTTCCTCTTTCTTGTGCATTGAACAATCCGTAACCAATAGATGTACCTGTTTCAAACACAATCAGTGATCCTCTAGTTCTTTCAGGAATTTCTCCTCTATATGGTTCATATCCACTTAATACGTGGTTCATTATACCATTACCTTTTGTATCAGTCATAAATTCATTTCTAAATCCTATAAGTCCTCTTGCAGGAATCTTAAATTCAAGTCTTGTATATCCATTAATAGCAGATGTCATGTTTACCATCTCACCTTTTCTAGGTCCTAGCTTTTCCATAACAACTCCCATGAATTCTTCTGGTACGTCTATTGTAAGGTATTCAATAGGTTCGCACTTTTTACCATTTTCTTCTTTAAATATAACCGATGGCTTAGAAACCTGGAATTCATATCCTTCTCTTCTCATAGTTTCAATTAAAACTGAAAGATGAAGTTCTCCTCTTCCACTAACTTTAAAGCAATCAGCACTTTCTGTTTCTTCTACTTTTAAAGATACATTAGTTTCTAATTCCTTCATAAGTCTATCTCTTAAATGTCTTGAAGTAACAAATTCTCCTTCTCGTCCTGCGAATGGTGAATCATTAACCATAAAGTTCATACTTAATGTAGGTTCATCTATCTCAACAAAAGGAAGAGCCTCTGGATTAGCACTATCTGCTACAGTTTCTCCTATATTTATATCAGGAATACCAGCAACTGCTATTATATCTCCAAGTTTAGCTTCATCTGTTTCTTCTCTTTTAAGTCCATTATACACATAAAGACTAGAAATTTTTACATTATCTATTTGTCCATCTGTTCTTACTAATGCTACTTGTTGATTCTTTTTTATACTTCCTCTTTGTATTTTACCTATACCAATTTTACCTACATATTCATTATAATCTATAGTTGTAACTAGCATTTGAAGCGGCATGTCCAGGTGACCTTGAGGTGCTGGAACATTTTTTACTATAACATCAAACATTGGATCCATGTTATCTGATTCATCTTCTAATTCTTTTTTTGCAAAACCCGCTCTTGCTGAACAATAAACTACTGGAAAATCAAGTTGCTCATCACTTGCACCAAGCTCTACAAACAAGTCAAATACTTCATCTAAAACTTCAGCAGGTCTTCCATCTGGTCTATCTATTTTATTTATAACTACTATAGGTCTTAAGTTAAGCTCTAAAGCTTTCTTTAATACAAACTTAGTTTGTGGCATTGGTCCTTCATAAGCATCTACAACAAGTAGCACACTGTCTACCATTTTAAGTACACGCTCAACTTCTCCTCCAAAATCAGCATGTCCTGGAGTGTCTACAATATTTATTTTAATTCCATTATGCATTACTGCTGTATTCTTAGAAAGTATAGTGATACCTCTCTCTTTTTCAAGGTCATTTGAATCCATTACTCTTTCTTGAACTTTTTCATTTTCTCTAAATACATGGCTTTGCTTAAGAAGTGCATCTACTAATGTAGTCTTACCATGGTCAACGTGTGCGATTATTGCCACATTCCTTATATCGTTTCTTGTAAATAATTCCATTATTATTCCTCCATTTTTGTTTAAGTAACTAAATGTCACTTTTCATCCTAATAATCACTCAAAAAAATTGGATACTTTATAAAGTACCCAATTATGCTTACCCTATCTATTTTAGTATCATAATTTTAAAAAGTCAACTTCTGTAGAATTTTATTTATCCATTCCAAACGAAAAATCTACACCTATGGCATCATTTAAAATTTTTAATACATCATTCCATATAACGCTAAATCTTTGCTCTGCTTGAATGTAATTGCTTACAGAAGGATTAGCAGATATAACTGGTCCTAAATTTTTAAGCTTTTCTGTTATTTCATCAGATACTTTTCCAGTTTGCATTTGCTGGGAATATGCCTCTATTTGTAACTTTCTAAAGTCATCTAACATTTTTTTGTTAGTATCATTATTCTGTATGTTTTTACTAGCTTCTCTAAGATTAACAACTTCTGGGCAATCTTTTAACTCTTTTGCAAACTCATTAGCCTTATCATAGATATTCATAAATAAATTCCCCCTTAAATATACTTGAAAATTTTAGTTCTAAACCAAATATAATATTGGTAGTTTAAGTAAATAACTATATTTCCATAATTATAGGAAGTATCATTGGCTTTCTCTTTGTTTTTTCATAAAGGAATATTCTAAGAACTTCCTTTATATTTGATTTTATGCTTGCCCATTCTGTTATATGTTTTTCCTCACATTTTTTCAAAGCATCTTTAACTATTTCTCTTGCTTCTTCCATTAAATATTCAGATTCCCTTACATAAACAAATCCTCTTGAAATAATATCAGGACCCGCAATCACACTTCCACTTTCTTTTTCAATAGTAACTACTACTGTAAGTATACCATCCTGTGAAAGGTGTTTTCTGTCTCTTAAAACTATATTTCCAACATCACCTACACCTAATCCATCTACAAATACCTGACCAGACATAACAGTTCCATTCTTCCTTATAGAATCTCTTGTTACCTCTATCACGTCACCATTATCGGCAATTACTAAATTTTTTGATGGAAGTCCTAACTTAACAGCTAGTTCACCATGCTGTTTTAAATGTCTGTATTCACCATGCACTGGTATAAAAAATTTAGGTTTTACAAGTGTATGCATAAGTTTTAATTCTTCCTGACAAGCGTGGCCAGATACATGAACATCTGCTAATGCCGAATAAATTACATCTGCACCTTTTTTAAATAATTGATTTATCACTTTTGAAACTAACTTTTCATTTCCAGGTATAGGAGTTGCAGATATAATAACTCTGTCACCAGGTATTATATTGACTTTCTTATGTTCTGAAGACGCCATCCTCGAAAGGGCTGACATAGCTTCTCCTTGGCTTCCCGTAGTAATGATAGTTATTCTATTATTTGGATATTTATTTATATTATCTATGTTAACAAATATATCTTTATTAGCATCTATATAGCCTAACTCCATTGCTACTTCCATTATATTTTCCATACTTCTACCAGAAACAGCCACTTTTCTATTATATTTTTCTGATTCTGTAATTATCTGCTGTATTCTGTGAATATTTGAAGCAAAAGTTGCTACAATTATTCTTCCTTTAGCATCAGTAAAGATTTGCCTGAATGTTTCTCCTACAGTACTTTCGGACATAGTATATCCTGGCCTTTCCACATTAGTGCTGTCTGCCAGCATTACTAGTACCCCCCTTTTTCCTAATTCTGCAAATCTTGCTAAATCAGCTACACATCCATCAATAGGCGTATAATCAATTTTAAAATCTCCTGTATGCAAAATAACACCAATAGGTGTATGAATAGCAATAGCCACCGAATCTGCTATACTGTGGCTAGTTCTTATGAATTCCACTGATACATTTTCTAATTTAATTATATCCTTAGGTTTTACACATTTTAACTCTACTACACTTAGTAAATTGTGCTCTTTTAACTTTGTTTGAATAATGCCTAATGTTAACTTTGTTCCATAAACAGGCACATTCATCTCTTTTAGTACATATGGTAGTGCTCCAATATGATCTTCATGGCCATGAGTTACAAATATACCTTTAACTTTCTCTATGTTTTTTTGAAGATATCCTGTATCTGGTATTACCAAATCTACTCCTAACATTTCATCATCAGGAAACTTTAATCCACAGTCTATTACTACTATGTCATTTTTATATTCTATTGCCGTAAGATTCTTTCCTATTTCATTTAATCCACCTAATGGAATAATTTTTATTTTTTCTTTTTCCTTGCGCAAAAAATCTTCCCTCCTTTTTTTTAATTTTTAAAATATTTTACCCAATAGCTAACCTAACAATACTGCTTTTATAAAAGTAATATATGTTTACTGTCAAGCTCGGATAAATTCAGCTAAAATTTAGATAGCATGTAAATGCTACCTAAATCAAGTTTCATTAAATTATTTATTATGATTCTTCATACAATCACTACATATTCCATAGAATTTCACACTGTGATTAGTAATTTTGAAATTATGTTTTTCTTGAATTTCATTTTCCAAATCATCTAATAAATCATGTTGAACCTCAATTACAGCTCCACAATTAGTACATATTAAGTGATGATGCTGATGGTTTTCTTCTTCATGAATTAACTCATATCTACTGCATCCATCGTTAAGTTCCAATTTACATATTACACCTAATTCTTCTAACAATTGAACTGTTCTATATACTGTAGCCAATCCTATTTCTGGACAATCTTTTTTCACTAAATCATATAATTCTTCTGTTGTAAGGTGGCTACCTTCATTTCTTATTATTATATCTACAATAGCTCTCCTTTGAGGCGTAAGCTTATAGCCTTTTTCTTTTAAATTATTCTTAAGTTTTTCTGTTTCTTCAGGTGAAAGCTTTGCCATTGTATAACCCCGTTTCAATAATTATTTTCAAACCATAGTTTAATACGTATTTGTGTTATTGTCAATTGAAAATCAATTAATTAAAAAATTAGTTTTTTTAACCATGTTATAGTAAAATTATAAAAGCTATGAATATCATAGCTTTTGCATTAAATATTAATTAAGTTGACTATCGCTAAACAAGGTTTCATAAGCTTCTTCTACCATTGCAAATTCATCTTCATCCTCTACAGTGGCTAATATCTCATTGCCTTCTTCATCTATGTCTATCCTTAATGCTATAGCTTCATCCACATTTTCCTCGTCTTTAGGAGCAACTATTACATATTCTTTATCTTCTATATCCATCTTAGTAATTACATCGAATTCTACTTCTTTTCCATCTTCATCATTTAAAACAATAGTTGTTACATCATTTTCCATGGTTGTTCACCTCATTTATTTATTTATTTGAAATGCTATCTAAATATCCTTGAAGTATGTATATAGCAGCCATCTTATCAACTATTTTTTTCCTTTTATTTCTAGACAGATCAGCTTCCAGCATAGCCCTATGTGCTGCTACAGTAGTTAATCTTTCATCCCACATTTTTATTGGGAGCCCTATGCTTTCTTTTATTATTTCACAAAACTTCATTACCTTTTCACTTTGAGGTCCTAAAGTTCCATTCATATTCTTAGGCAGCCCCGACACAATAGTGTCTACATTATATTCATCACAGATACTTTTAAGTTCTTTTATATCCGCATCTTTACTTTTTCTTCTTATAGTAGTTATACCCTGTGCTGTAATTCCAAGGGGATCGCTTACGGCAACACCAATAGTTCTATCTCCTATGTCCAATCCTAGTATTCTCATTTTCATTCTCCTAATTTCTTATTATATTGTATAGTTAATTTCTAGCAAATGAAATTCTAAAAAAATTACAATATACATAATTAGCTTTAACTTTTTTATAGTATAACTCACTTCAAATGGGCATAAAACCCATTTGAAGTAGATCTTACCTTATTCCTAAATATGCCTTCAGTACTTCTTCTAATATTTCATCTCTTTCTAATTTTCTAACTAAGGACCTAGCTCCGTTGTAATTTGTAATATATGTAGGATCCCCTGAAATTAAATAACCAACTAATTGATTTACAGGGTTATATCCCTTTTTAATTAGAGAATCGTAGACTTCAGTTAATATTTCTTTAGTCAAATCTTCTTTATTCTTAGGAATATCAAACTGAATAGTATTATCGTTACACATTTATATCACCCCGCTAGTAATTCTACTAATTCTATTATAGACTATATTTATAAAAATGTATACTATTTAACTAATTTTTCCAAAACAGACATACAGCTTGATATTGCATCTTCTAACTTTTCAGGAAGCTTGCCACCGGCTTGAGCCATATCAGGTCTTCCGCCGCCGCCACCTCCAGCTATAGATGCTACTTCTTTTATAATTTTGCCGCAATGAACGCCTTTAGCAACTGCTTCTTTAGTAGTCATAGATACAAACTGAACTTTACCATCTACTGCACTTCCAAGAACAACAACACATTCTCCTCCCTTGCTTCTAATCTTATCTGCTAAATCTCTAAGTGCATTTCCATCTACATCTTTGAGTACACCAGTGAAAAGCTTTATTCCTTTTATTTCTTGAAAACTATTTAGTATTTCTTCTTCTGAACTTCCTGCAAGCTTAGACTTTAATTCTGCAATTTCTTTATCCTTTTCTTTTATCTCAAGTGTCTGCAAATCTAATTTGTGAATTATTTCTTTCTCAGAACATCTTAACTTATTACTGATTTCCTTAATAAGATCATTTTTGGCTTCTACATAGGCAATAGCTTTAGATCCAGTGACAGCTTCTATTCTTCTTACACCAGCAGCTACACCTGTCTCTGATATTATTTTAAATAGTCCTATTTCTCCTGAATTTGATACATGTGTTCCACCACATAATTCTTTACTAAAGCTTCCTATTGAGACCACTCTAACTTCATCTTTATATTTATTATCAAATAATGCAATAGCACCTGTTTTTCTTGCTTCTTCTAAACTCATAACTTGAGTTTCCACATTTAATACTTTTACCACTTCATCATTAACTAAAGTTTCAACCTTCTTTATTTGCTCATCACTTGGTGCCTCAAAATGATTAAAGTCAAATCTTAGTCTTTCATCATCTACATAAGAACCAGACTGGTGAACATGTTCTCCTAGTACTTTTCTCAATGCTTCATTTAATATATGAGTTGCTGTATGATTTCTTCTTATGTTATTTCTTCTACCTTCATTTACAGCTAAATTTATTTCATCATCTACTTTTATAGCTCCATTTAATACTTTTACAAAGTGAAGTATTTTTCCTGCTACATTTTTCTTACAATCAAGAACTTCTGCTTTAAAAGAATCTGTAAATATTATACCTGTGTCACCTATCTGTCCTCCCATTTCTGCATAAAAAGGAGTACTTTCTGTAACTATTACACCTTTATCCCCTTCTTCTATTGACGAAACAAATTCTTCATTTTTAATTAGAACTTTAACTTTTGATATATCTTTTAATCTGTCATATCCATTAAAACTTGTTTCTATTTCTAAAGATATTTTATTTAGTATAGTATTTTCTGCACCCATATAGTTTGTTTCTTCTCTTGCAGCTCTTGCTCTCTCTCTTTGATTTTGCATTTCTTTATTAAAACCTTCTAAATCTACCTTCATATCCTTTTCTTCAAGTATTTCTTCAGTAAGTTCTATAGGAAATCCATAAGTATCATATAATTTAAATGCTTTTTCTCCTGACAAAATAGTATCATCTTTAACCTTTAATTCTTCTATAAATTCATTTAAAATTTGCATACCACTGTCTATTGTTTCATCAAATCTCTCTTCTTCTAATTTTACTACTTTTTTTATATAATCTCTTTTTTCTGCAAGCTCACCATAGTTTCCGCAGGAATTATCTATAACTATATCTGTTAGTTTATATAAAAATGCATTATTTATTCCTAAAGATTTGCCATGCTTTGCAGCTCTTCTAAGCAATCTTCTAAGAACATATCCTCTTCCTTCGTTAGAAGGCAGTATTCCATCACTAATCATAAAACTAACACTTCTAATATGATCTGTTATTACCCTTATAGATATATCACTTTGTTCACTTTTTCCATATTCAACTTTTGCTGTTTTGCTAACATCATCTAATATAGCTTTTATAGTATCAACTTCAAAAATACTATTTTTCCCCTGCATTATTGTGGCTATTCTTTCAAGCCCCATACCTGTATCTATATTAGGATTTTTTAGTTTATTATAGTTTCCATCTTCATCTTTATCAAATTGTGTAAATACCAAATTCCAAAACTCAACTACTCTATCATTATCTGCTGCTTCTAAAAATTCTTCTACTGTATTTACCTTTCCATCGCCTCTATCAAAATGGATTTCAGAACAAGGTCCACAAGGTCCTGCGCCATGTTCCCAAAAATTATCATCTTTTCCTAATCTAAATATTCTTGATGGGTCTATATCTGTCTTTTTAACCCATATATCATTTGCTTCATCATCCTCTAAATAAATAGTTACATACAACTTATCTTTTGGAATTTCTAATACTTTTGTAGTAAATTCCCATGCCCATGGAATAACTTCCTCTTTAAAATAATCTCCAAAAGAGAAGTTACCAAGCATTTCAAAAAACGTACCATGTCTTGATGTCTTACCCACATTTTCAATATCACCAGTTCTTATACACTTCTGACAAGTTGTAACTCTTGTTTTTGGAGGTACTTGCAATCCAGTAAAGTATGGCTTCAAAGGTGCCATTCCTGCATTTATAAGTAATAAACTTTTATCATTTTTAGGCACAAGTGAAAAACTTGGCATTCTTAAATGTTCTTTACTTTCAAAGAATTTTAAATACATTTCTCTTAGTTCGTTTAAGCCTATTTCTTTCATAAATTATCTCTCCTTATTTATGTAATATTCTGTAACAAAAAAACTCTCATCCCAGAAGGGACGAAAGTTGTTTCCGTGGTACCACCCTAATTACACAGCTTAAAAATTTTAATTCTTAAATGCACAAAAATTAAAAATCAGAATACTTAAGTAATTCTCTAAATAAAGCTGTGTCTCTTTAAAGCCTATGACTCCTGGACTGCTTCAATATACCCTACATGAAGTTTGCACCTACCACTTCTTCTCTTTATGTAAAAATATAAATACTCCTTCCAATCATTGCCTCCATATGTAATTATGATACAAATTATAATTAAAAATAGCACATATGTCAACAGTGTCAGTTTAAAAACCCTAAAACTTTACTCGTTTTAAAATAAGTAATAATTTAAATCTTCATATATTATCTTTATTATAACTCCAACTGGAATAGCTAATATCATACCTAAAAATCCTGCTGCTTTTCCACCTATAATAAGTAATATTATAACTACAAGAGGGTGCATATTTACACTATCTCCTGTAATCTTAGGTGATAGTATATTGCCTTCTATTTGTTGCAACAGATATAACCATATTAGTACCCATATGGCTTTTTCTGGAGACTTTATAAATGCCATAAAAACTGCAGGTATAGCCCCAAAAACTGGACCAAAATAAGGTATTATATTAAAAAATGCATTTAATATAGATAAAATTATAGGAAAATCTATATGAAAGAACACTAAAATTACAAATGTTATAGCTCCTATAAATACACATAAAAGTAACTGACTAACTATGTATCTACCTAATATCTTATCTATATCCTTACCTACCTTTTTTATCATATTCTTGCTTTTAATAGGAAAGAAATTCAATATCTTATTTGCTATATTATCACCATCTGACAAAAAGTAATAGGATATTATAGGTATAACTGCAATGGATACTATATTCTGTCCTATATTTAGAGCTGAGTCAAACATCTTTGAAAATAAGCTAATAAATTGATAATTTATCTTTGCAGAAAAATTATTTATTATTGTATAAATAGTTTTATTACTACTTATAGGTTTTAACTTTAAATAAAAATTATCTATAATTTTTTGTATATTATTTATTGTATTATTTATATTTAAACTTTCTTTAAAAGCAGAAGGTATGATTAATAAAAAAATTGTCATTACTATTATTATTAACATACATATGAGACATATAGCTGCAAATCTTTTCTTTATTCCATTCTGTTCCATGTATCTTTGTATAGGTCTTAATGTATACGCAATAGTAAAAGAAATAAATAATAAGTACGCTACCTCCCTAATAGCAGCACTTCTTAAGCATAAAAATATTATAAAAAATGTGACAATAAAGGCTATTATGTATTTATATATTCTTTTCAGTTTCATCTTTTTCATTTAAATCATCTTCCATAAATAATTTATGTGGTAAGCTGCAAAAATTTAAATTTGGATTTCTTCCATTATATAACAGGCTCTCTTCTCCTATTAGAATATCCTTAATTAGTATTATCTTTTTACCAGTTAAAAAATTACTTAAAAAGCCCATTGATACTACTAGTGCATTTATTTTAAAGGATATTTTATCAAATATTATATCTTCTACCATGCCTAATATATTACCTTTTTCATCTCTTACATCCATATTTTTAATATTTTTAAATTCTAAAAAGCTTTCTTCAGTTGTTGCTGTAATAACCATTACAGAATTAAAACTAACTACATCACCTATACCTACATTTAAATTTTTTTTTAAGAAACCATAGGTGGCAATACTAAATCCTGTTATTTTTTTAATATTAAAATCTACAAGTAAATCATTTATAAATCCTAACCTTTTACCATTCACATTTATAACATCCATAAGACTAAAATCTTTTGATCTATACAAGTCTACACCACCCTTGTTATAGTTAACACATAAACTCAAAATAATCCTTCTACAGCATATTTTCTCCAGTAAAAAAAAAAATATAACCTCAAAATGAGGTTATATTTCGTCTAGAAATTATATTTCACTATTATTGATATAATAACTTAGCTATTTAACATTCGTTTGTAAATTTCAACATCAAATGTTAAGAAAAGATTTATGCTATGAAGCTTTTTTAGTTTCCATGTACATGCTCATGAATAGTTTCTGAATGATTTTTTGTTGCCCAAGGTTCTAATCCTTGAGATTCTCTATAATTATTTATAGCCTTATGAATAGCTTCTTCTGCAAGAACTGAGCAATGCATCTTTACTGGTGGAAGTCCATCTAAAGCCTCTGCCACTGCTTTATTAGTTAATTCCCATGCTTCATCGATCTTTTTTCCTTTTATAAGTTCTGTGGCCATACTTGAAGATGCTATAGCTGAACCACATCCAAAAGTTTTAAATTTTACATCTTTAATTATATCATCTTGAACTTTAATGTATATCTTCATTATATCTCCACATTGTGGGTTTCCTACTTCTCCAATACCATTAGCATCTGGAATTTCTCCAACGTTTCTAGGATTTCTAAAGTGATCCATAACTGTTTCACTGTACATCATATCTATCTACCTTCCTTTTTTGCATTTTCTTTTTTAATAAAGTCTTCCCAAAGTGGTGACATTTCTCTTCTTCTTTCAACTACTTTAGGTATTACTTCTAAAGCATAATCTACTTGTTCTTCAGTAGTTCCCGCTCCTAAACTTAATCTTAAAGATCCATGCGCTACTTCATGTTTTAACCCTAATGCTAAAAGTACGTGGGATGGATCTAATGATCCTGATGCACAAGCACTTCCTGTAGAAGCAAATATACCTGCATCATCCAAATCTAATAATAAAGTTTCTCCTTCTATACCAATAAAACTTACATTAACATTTCCAGGCATTCTTTTTTCGCCTATTGGTCCATTTACCTTAACATAAGGAACTTTTTCTACAAGACCATTTAAAAGCTTATCTCTAAGTTTAGTTAATCTCTTAGATTCTGGTTCTAATTCTTCTACAGCAAGTTCTATTGCTTTACCAAGTCCTACTATACCTGGTACATTTTCAGTTGTAGCTCTCTTTCCTTTTTCCTGTCCACCACCATGGATTAAATTCTCTATTTTAGTTCCTTTTTTCAAATATAATGCACCAGCACCCTTAGGTCCATAGAATTTATGTCCAGCTAAAGACAATGCAGTTATATTCATAGCCTGAACATCTATCTTCACATGTCCTACGGCTTGCACTGAATCGGTGTGAAAATAAATGTTATGTTCTTTACATACTTTTCCTATTTTTTCTATAGGTTGAATTGAACCCACTTCATTGTTAGCAAACATTACTGAAACAAGTATAGTTTTATCAGTAATTGCTTTCTTCAAATCTTCTATGCTTATAAGTCCATACTCATCTACTGGTAAATAAGTTACATCAAAACCATTCTTCTCTAAAAATTTGCATGTATGTAATATAGCATGATGTTCTATCTTTGTAGTTATTATATGGTTTCCTTTATTTTTATTTGCGAAAGCTATACCTTTTAATATCCAGTTGTCACTTTCAGAACCTCCTGCAGTAAAGAATATTTCATCTTTAGAAGCATTTAGTGCCTTTGCTACTCTTTCTCTTGCTTTATCTATAGCTTTTCTAGGAGCATCTGACATTGAATATAATGATGATGGATTTCCGAAGTATTCTGTGAAATATGGAAGCATCTCCTTTAATACCTCTGGCTTTGTATAAGTAGTAGCTGAATAATCCATATAAACATTTTTATTCATTAATATTATCCCCTTTCATCTTAGTACTTTTCATTTTTTTATAATCTTCTACCATATCTTCAAGAGTAGTAGATTTCATAACTCCATCTATACTTTCTTTTATTCTTGACCATAAAAGTCTAGTAGCACAACAATCCATGTTACCGCAAGAATTGTCATTATTTTCATCTATGCATTTAGATATTTCTACTGGTCCTTCTAACACTTCCATTATTTCAAACACAGTTATATCCTTTGGCTCTCTTTCAAGTACGTAACCGCCTTGAGCTCCTCTTATGCTTTTTATCAAATTAGCTTTTCTAAGAGGTGAAAATAATTGCTCTAAATAGTATTCCGAAATATTTTGTCTTTCTGCTATATTTTTTATGGATGATGGTCCTTCACCATAGTGAATAGCCAGATCAACCATAGCTTTTACTCCATATTGTCCCTTAGTTGATAGCTTCACTTAACCACTTCCTTTAATGTTGAGTATTTTACTATGGTTTAATAATATCAAATCAGAGTGAACTTGTCAACAATAAACTTTACTTTATTTTATCCCAATATGCTTTACTTATTTGCTCCATTTTATTGTTTCCAAAGTTATAATATTGTTTTGTTTTTACCTTATCAGGAAGGTACTGCTGCTTTACATAACTATTTTTATAATTATGAGGATATTTATAATCTTGCATTCTTCCCAAAGCTTTTGCCCCTTCATAATGGCCATCTTTAAGATATAAAGGTATTTCTCCAACATCTAACGTATCCAAATCTTTAAGCGCTGCGTCAATAGCTAAAATAGCAGAATTAGATTTAGGCGCTGTTGCCAAAAGTATAACCGCTTCAGCAAGCGGTATTCTTCCTTCTGGAAACCCTAATTGTAATGCTGCATCAGTACAAGATTTCACTATAGATATAGCTTGTGGATAAGCAAGCCCTATGTCTTCCGAAGCAATAACTAAAAGTCTCCTACATATTGATGTTAAATCTCCTGCTTTTATAAGCATTCCTAGATACAATATTGCCGCATTTGCATCACTGCCTCTTATAGACTTTTGAAATGCACTTAAAATATCATAATGACTATCTCCATCTCTATCATAATTTAATATTTTCTTTTGTGAAAACCTTTCTATAGAATCTAAAGAAATACATATTTTATCTTCTTTTATAGAACTTGAATATACTATTAACTCCAATATATTTAAAGCTCTTCTCATATCTCCTTCACATAGTTCTCCCATATAATCCAATGCCGATTCATCATAACTTATAGATTTTCCTGGGAAATCATCTTTAACAAGTTCTAATGCTCTTTTTATACCTTCTACTATATCTTCCTTAGTAAGTTTTTTAAATTCCAGCACTATGGATCTACTTAAAATAGCTTTAAATATATAAAAATATGGATTTTCTGTAGTACTACCTATTAACGTTATTTGTCCATTTTCAATAAATTCTAGCAAACTCTGTTGAATTCTTTTTGTAAAATGATGAATTTCATCTATATAGAGAATTACACCATTGTATCCCATTATAGTATTTAGGTCTTTTATAATATCCTTTATATCTTTTAAAGAATCTGTAGTAGCATTTAATTTATAAAACTTTTTTCCTGTAGCAGAAGCTATTATATTAGCTACAGTAGTTTTTCCTGTACCTGGAGGTCCATAAAAAATCATGTTCATTAGATGACCTGAACTTATCATATCCTGAAGTATTTTTCCTTCTCCTAGTAAATGCTTCTGCCCTATTACTTCATCTAAATTTTTAGGTCTTATTTTATTGGCTAAAGGATTCATATATGTGTCTCTCCTCTATTTCTTATTGTTTTTTAATATAAATTTATCCGCTGCAAAATCTATTATTCTCTCACTAGTTTTAGTAAGCTTCTTCCCTTGTTTCAAAATCATATGTGATGTGCCTTTCACACCTGAAATAACTATATTTTTTTTATAATTTTCTGCAAACTCTCTTATCTGTTTTCTTGTGGCCCCTAGTTTTATAGCTTGATTAATTGCCCTTTCATAAGTCCATTTATTTTTATCTACATTATCTTCTATTGCTCCTCCTACAAATTCCATAGTAAGGTCAATAGTACTTCCAATCATATCCCAAGGTGCTTTTATTCCATTTATAATCAAAAAAGCTTTTTTATGAAATTTTATAGTTTCTGCTAGGTTGAGCCAAACATAAATATTCTCTGGACTCTTTTTCACTAATTCTTGTGCCTTTTCAATATCAGATATTCCTGAAACTAAATCATCTACTGCAGTAGCTATAGGAAGTTCTTCAAATTCTTTTTTTACCTTTTGAACAGTATTTAAATGTTTAACTTCTTCTTTTCTTTCTCTATTTGAAACTTCAACTTGTTTTTTCAACTCTACAGTAATCTTTTTTCTTCTTTCACTTTCATTTATTTTCTCTTCTTCTATTTTTTTCTGCATATTTTCTTTTTCTATTATTAAATGAGCTGCTTTTTTGTCATCTGTATCTTTAATTCTATTATTTAAACTTTTAATATTTCTTTCTAGATATTTACACTTAACTTTCTCTTTAGTTGAACTTACCACAATATTGCTTATTTTAGATATTTTACTTATAATCCCCATAACATCACTCCTAAATAAATAATAATATTATTACTTATTTTTAACAAGTTTAAAAAAATAAATGATAATTAAATAAAATATCAAGAACTTTTTAGCTCTTGATATTTTCTCTAATTACTATTCACTTTTATAACACTTTAGAATTTCTCCATAGTATATAGTATGATAATTTTCTCCATTATAAATTTCCTTATCTGTATTCTTATCCATTAAGTCTGGGTTTATACAGTTTTTATATAACACTTTGCATTCATACTGCATTCCAACACATTTTATAGTCGGAGTAAAGACACTCTTGCCTTCTTCAGTTTGCAAATTACACTGCTTAAACTTATCTATATCTCTTCCTGACTTTGAACCACAAATAGCTAAAGCTTCTTTCATAGCATCATTTAATGGAATTGTTACAGTAAATTCCCCTGACTTTTCTATAAGTTCACGAGTATACCTTGATTCTCTAATCATTACTGTGAATACTGGTTTCTTCCACATGAAACCAATACTTCCCCAACTTATAGTCATAGTATTTAACTTATCCTCACTTTTACAAGTTAAAAATGCTCCACCTTTATGTAAGCATTCCATAGCTCTGTCTAAATCATTTGTAAAGTCCATATTACATTCCTCCATATAGTAATGTATTTATTTAATATTTGTCGTATTTTCGTTTTCTATTTTTAAAATATACTATTCTTAACTTACACAGCTCCGCAATATCCTTTGCCACATTGAAATTACTTCCAATAGCCTCTATATTATGAGCATCTGATCCTATTGTTATATTATTTCCACCTAACTCTTTAAACCTTTTGTATATAGGTATTATATTTTTAACTGCATTTTCATTATTAAGTCTTCTAGTGTTAAGTTCAATACATTTATCTGTTCTTATCAAAACTTTCAATATTTCATCTATAATATCCGAATATTCCTCATAATATATTTCTTTATCTTCATATTTAGCATACCTTGAAATATAATCTATATGACCCATACTATCTATAAAATCATAGTTCTTTATAGCTTCTAACATAGATATAAAATATTTTTCATAAGCTTCCTTTTTACTTTTTCCTTTATAATATTCTTCATAATAAATATCTAAATTATTCACTAAATGCACAGATCCTATTATATAATCAAAAGGATTATTCTTTATAACCTTCCCACTTTCCTCTACACAATCTTCTTTCATTCCAATTTCAACACCAAGTAAAAGATCATCTGCCCTATATTTATAGTACTCTTTAAAATACTCTGCCACATCAAAACAAAACATTCCGTCTTTAGGAAACTTTAAATCCATGTGTTCAGTTATTATCATTGATATATTTTTATTCTTTGCACATTTTATAGCATCTTCTATTTTCATCTTTGAATCGGAAGAAAATTTCGTGTGTATATGAGTATCAAACATTATTTATCCTCCAAATCTATGTACATACATACATCTCCAAAATTTGAAACTAAATCAGCAATTTTTTGAACAGTTTCTTTTGTATTATCCTTTAATAAGTCTTTTGCCACTTCTTCATTATGAGATATGAATTGATATACATTTAAAGTTATGTAATCCCTAATTTTAAAATACAAATAATCTTCCTCTAAAGCAGAAATTCTTTGCGTCAATTCAGAAATTGAAGTATATCTTTCTACGAATGCTAAATCATTTTTATCTAAATTTTTTCCATTTTTAAATATTATTTTGCCATTCTCTATACAAGTTTCAGATTGTTCTTCTATATAATTAATAACATTATTAATTTCTTCTGGTCCAGGAATTTTTGCTTGTTTTCCCCATGCATATATTATATCAAGTTCATTATTCCAAAGACTTCTAAAATAAATAAGTCTTGATTGTAGATAAATTGAATATTCTTTTTCACTATTAACATTTTCTTTTTTTTGCTTTAATGTGTTATAAATACTTTCGTGCCAATAATTTTTAGCTGTTACTACTGGTTTGGCAGCCAACTCTACTAATTCTGATATTATTTCATTTTTTTCAGAACTCTTTTCCATTTATAATTCCCCCCCACATTACATAAAATGCATTACAATTACATAGTACCATATTTTTGTAATATAAGGTATGCTTATTTAATATTGTTTTTCACATACTTAATGACCTAAGACATTTTATATCTTAGGTCACTAACTTTAATTCTTAATGTATACTTTCTACTTCTTTTCTTTCTGGTTTTTTATTGCATATTTTTTGTCTTCTCTTTTCAAGTTCTTCTGTTATATCTTCTATTTTTATACCCTGTGCTGCCATTAAAACAACAATGTGATAAATCAAATCACTTATTTCATAAACTGTTTCCTCTTTACTATTATTTTTAGCTCCTATAATAACTTCTGATGCTTCTTCTCCTATTTTTTTTAGGATTTTATCTATTCCTTCTTTAAAAAGATAACTTGTGTAAGATCTTTCTATTGGGTTGTCTCTTCTAGCTTCTATAATTTCATAAAGTTGTTCTATTATGTTTTTTGATTCCATTTCAATTCCTCCTTAATAAATTATACTTTTAAATTGAAACATTTCTATAAAAACAGGTTCTCTTTCCTGTATGACAAGCAGGTCCTATTTGATTTACTTTTATAAGAAGAGTATCCTCATCACAATCCACATAAATAGCTTTTACATATTGATAATGCCCTGATGTTGCTCCTTTATTCCAAAATTCATTTCTAGATCTACTCCAAAACCAGGTTGTTCCTGTTTCAATAGTTTTTCTCAAAGATTCTTCATTCATATAAGCAAGCATAAGAACTTCATTGTTTTCAAAGTCTTGAACTATTGCAGGAACTAAACCATTGTTAAAACTTATTTTTTTTAAATTTACCTTATCCAAATTTTCCATACTGTTACCTCTTTGCTATAATAAATCTTTAGCTATTTATTTTTCTAGATACTTAATATTTTTTTAGAGGATAAACTAGTTTTCCAATGTAAGGAAGAAAACTCAACTTCATTGTCCTCTGAAAAAGTTGCTTCGCAATATGTGCGAAAGTTGAGTATCTTATAATCTAATCTCTTATTTCTATGTTTTTTTCCTTTAAATACTTTTTAACTTCCTTTATACTTAATTCTCTATAGTGAAAAAGTGAAGCTGCTAATGCTGCATCTGCTCCTGAATTTGCAAAGATTTCGTAAAAATGTTCTAAAGTACCACAACCTCCTGATGCTATTACAGGAATATTTACTGATTCTGTTATAGCTTTTGTAAGCTTTATATCGTATCCAGACTTTGTTCCATCGGTATTCATACTTGTTAAAAGTATTTCTCCAGCTCCAAGCCCTTCCGTCTTTTTAGCCCATTCTATAGCATCTAACCCTGTGTCTATTCTTCCTCCATTTATAACTACATTCCAACCGCTTTTATCTTCTCTCATTCTAGCATCTATGGCTACTACTACACATTGACTTCCAAATTTATCTGAAGCATCTTTTATAAGCTCTGGATTTCTTATTGCTGCTGAGTTCACAGATACTTTATCAGCACCAGCCCTTAAAATATTTTTAAAATCTTCTAGATCTTTTATACCGCCGCCAACTGTAAGGGGAATAAATACTTTTTCCGCTGTTTTTCTAACTACATCTATCATAGTTTTTCTTCCTTCATGGGTAGCAGTTATATCAAGAAATACAATTTCATCTGCGCCTTCCTTATTGTAGGCTTCTGCTATATCTACAGGATCTCCTACATCTTTTAAATTTACAAAGTTAACCCCTTTTACTACTCTGCCCATTTTTACATCTAGGCATGGTACTATTCTTTTTGTAAGCAAAATTCTCACCTCTTTTCATAAACATTAAACTTCATCTATAATTTCCTGGAATTTTTCAATAAAAAAATCCATTTCCTCATCTGATCCTATACTTACTCTCAAATAATTATTTATTTTTTCCTTATTGAAATATCTTACTAACACACTTTTTTCTCTTAACTTAATAAATAAATCATTAGCAGCATAATTCTTATGTGTTATAAAAATAAAATTGGCTTCAGAAGGTATTACATTAAATCCTAGAGAATTTAGTTTTTTTACAATTCTTTCTCTCGTTTTTATTATTTTTTCTACACATTGTTTAAAATAATCTTCATCTTTTATTGCTGCCATCGCCGCTGACGCTGCAACTCTATCTATGGTATAGGAATTAAAAGAATTTTTCACTCTATTTAATCCCTGTATAAGTTCTTTATTTCCCATAGCAAAACCTACACGAATTCCCGCCAGTGATCTTGATTTAGAAAGTGTTTGTATTACTAAAAGATTATCATAATCTTTTATAAGCTCTACCACTGAATCTCCACCAAAATCTATATACGCTTCATCAATTATAACTACCTTATTAGAATTACAATTTAAAATCTTTTTTATAGAATCTACATCAAGATACCTGCCTGTAGGTGCATTAGGATTTGGAATAACCACTCCTCCATTTTTTCCTATAAACTCGCTAATTGGTATTGAAAAATCTTCTTGTAATTTTGCAAGTCTATATTTTAAATTATATAAACCAGCATAAACTGGATAAAAACTATAGCTAATATCTGGGAAAACAATAGTTTCATTAGTATTAAAAAATGTTAAAAATGAAAAAGCTAAAACTTCATCAGAACCATTACCTATAAAAATTTCATCTTTATTCAAATTATAATACTCAGCAATAGTACTTCTAAGTTCATCACAATCAGGATCTGGATATAATCTCAAATCACCATTAGCTGCATTTTTTATTGCTTCTAATACTTTAGGTGATGGTGGATATGGACTTTCATTTGTATTCAATTTAATATATTTCTTGTCCTTAGGCTGCTCACCACACACATAAGGTTCTATACTTTTTGTAATCTCACTCCAATACTTACTCATAACTTAAATCTTCCTTCACTATTATTATTTTCTACAAACTTTCCCAAATTCAAAATTTAAACTTAATATAAGCATATTGCAATTTACAACTTGACAGGTTAAGAATTAATCTATTTACAAACCTTTATAGCTTCTTCTAGATCTATGTTTCCAGAATATATAGCCTTACCTGTAATTGCTCCATAAATCCCCATTTGATTTATGACTTTTAAATCCTCTATACTCTTAATTCCACCGGAGGCTATTATATTGCAACTTACACTGTTTTGTATTTTTTCTAATTGTTCTAAATTAGGTCCTTGAAGTGTTCCATCCTTACTTATATCAGTAAAGATAATAGTTTTAACGCCTATTCTTTCCATCTCTTTTGCAAAATCTATGTAATCTACACTACTTACATTCACCCAACCATCTACAGCTACTTTTTCATCTTTTGCATCTATTCCTACTGCTATTTTTTCTCCATACTTTTTAACTGCCTCAATTACTAGATTAGGATTATTTAAAGCTGCTGTACCCAATATAATTCTGCTTATTCCTCTGGTTAAAAGATAATCTATTTTTTCCATATTTCTTATTCCACCGCCAACTTCTATAGGCAATTTAACCTTATCTACTACATCTAAAATCTTATTTATATTCTTCATAGAACCTTTAACTGCTCCATCTAAATCCACCATGTGAATATATTCTGCATTGCATGTTTTAAATTCTAATGCTGTTTCCAAAACATCTTTAGCTACTATTTCAGAAGAATCCATTTTTCCTTGATATAATCTTACACATTTTCCATCCTTTAAATCTATAGCTGGAAGTATTATCACTAAAAACACCTCTTTCTAAGTTAAACTAGCAAAATTTTTAAGAATTTTTATGCCTACATCTCCACTTTTTTCAGGATGAAACTGTGTTCCAAACAAATTGCCTTGGCTTACAACTGCTGGTACATCTATTCCATACTTACTAGTAACATTTAATACGTCTTTATTTTCTATTTCTGCATAAAACGAATGAACAAAATACACATAACATTCCTCATCTATTCCTCTTAGAAGCTCACATGTTTTTTCTATTTTAAGACTATTCCATCCCATATGAGGTATTTTTATATTTCCATACATCTTTTTTATGGTTCCTTTAAAAAAACCTAAACCATCGCATTCTCTTACTTCTTCGCCTTTTGAAAATAAAAGCTGCATTCCAAGACATATGCCAAGAGTAGGTATTCCTTTATCTACAGCTTCTTTTAAAGCTTTATCTAATGATTTTTTTTTCAAATTTTCCATAGCATCTGGAAAAGCACCTACTCCTGGAAGAATAATACCATTACTATTTAGTATCTCCTCTGTATTTGAAGTTACTAAAGCTTTCTCTCCTATATATTCCAAAGCTTTTTGAACACTTCTTAAATTTCCCATTCCATAATCTATAATTGAAATCAATATATTCACACCTCTTTCACTATAAGCTGCCTTTTGTGGACATAACTCCTTTTATTCTTTCATCCCTTGTAACTGCTTCTTTTAATGCCTTTCCAAAAGCTTTAAATAAAGCTTCTATCATATGATGGCTATTTTTCCCATAAAATATTTTTTCATGAAGAGTTATGCCTGCATTAAAAGCCACTGCTCTAAAAAATTCTTCTACTAATTCCGTATCCATTTCTCCCACCTTATCTGAGCTAAATTCAGCATCAAACACTATATAAGGTCTTCCGCTTATATCCATAGAAACCATAGCTAATGCCTCATCCATGGGAAGAAATACTGTTCCATATCTTTTTATACCACTCTTGTCTTCTAAAGCCTTTTCTATGCATTTTCCAAGAGTTATACCTACATCTTCAATAGTATGATGGGGATCTACATAAAGATCTCCTTTTGCTTTTATCTTAACATCCATTAATCCATGCTTTGACATAAGACATAACATATGATCAAAAAATCCTATGCCCGTATCTATATCATATTTTCCACTTCCATCTAAATTTATCTCTATACTAATATCTGTTTCTGAAGTTTTTCTATCTATATGTGCTTCTCTCATACTATCACCTTCCATAACTCTTAACTTTTTAGGTTACTAACCTTCAACTTAATATTTTGTATTATGTTAATCTTCCATTCTTACCTTTATTGAATTTGCATGAGCCGTAAGTCCCTCAGTTTCAGCTAACTTTACAATTTTATCTCCAACATCTAATAAAGCTTCTTTTGAATAACGTATGAAACTGCTCTTTTTTACAAAATCGTCTACGGAAAGAGGTGAAAAAAATCTTGCAGTTCCGCTGGTTGGAAGTACGTGATTAGGTCCAGCTATATAATCACCTAAAGGTTCTGGTGAAAAATGTCCAAGAAATATAGATCCCGCATTTTTTATATCTCCTAAAGTTAGAAATGGATCTTTTATACATAGTTCTAAATGTTCTGGCGCTATATTATTTGATATTTCGATAGCTTGCTCCATATTATCTGTTAGTATAATAGCACCATAATTTTTAAGAGAATATAATACTATATCTTTACGACTTAATTTTTCTACCTGTATTTTTAATTGTTCTTTAACTTTTTTTGCCAGCTCCTTTGAAGTTGTTATTAATATGGAGGAGGCTAACTTATCATGCTCAGCTTGAGACATTAAATCTGCTGCTATATATTTTGCATTAGCACTTTCGTCTGCTATAACTAATATTTCACTAGGTCCTGCTATCATATCTATATCTACATTTCCATAAACACTTTTTTTAGCCATAGCTACATATATGTTTCCAGGTCCCACTATTTTATCAACTCTTTCTACTGTTTCTGTACCAAAAGCCATTGCAGCTATAGCCTGTGCTCCACCTATTTTATAAATTTTATCTACTCCAGCTATATCTGCTGCAACTAAAATATTAGGATTTATACTTCCATCTTTTAAAGGAGGAGTCACCATAGTTATATTACGAACCCCTGCTACTTTTGCTGGAATTGTATTCATAAGTACTGATGATGGATAAGCTGCAGTTCCTCCTGGTACATATACCCCAACTTTTTCCAATGGTCTTACTTGTTGTCCCAATACAACCTCCTTATCCTTTGTAATCATCCAAGAATTTCTTTTTTGTTTTTCATGAAAAAATTTTATATTCTCCACTGCTAAATTTATGGCATCTATAAATTCTTTTTCTACACTTTCATAAGCTTTTTCTATTTCTTCTTTAGTCACCAAAATATTTTTTACATTTACATTTTTACTATCAAACTTATTAGTATAAGAAATTAATGCTTTATCTCCATTTTCTTTTATATCTTTAAGAATAACTTGAACCTTTTGGGTTATTTCTTCATGCACTGCTTCTTCTCTATTTTGTAAGCCTTTTAAAAATTCCTTCCCTTCTTCTGTATTTCCATATATAGTATTTATAATACTCATGTTTATTACCTCCACTGCCATGATTTAAAAACATATAAAATGATATTTATTATTCCAATACTAATTCTCCTAGTTTCATTTCAGTTTGAACCAAATCTACTATTTCTTCTATTTCATTCTTCTTCATTTTCATACTAGCTATATTTACTACCAATCTTGCACTAATACTGCATATATCATCATATACAACTAATCCATTTTCCTTTAATGTATTTCCCGTTTCCACAATATCAACTATAGCATCTGCTAACCCTAGTATTGGAGCTAACTCCACGGAACCTTCTATTTTTATAATTTCTACATCCTGACCTATTTTTCTAAAATAATTTCTAGCTACATTAGGATATTTTGTAGCTATTTTTTTTCTATTATAACCTTCATAAAAATCTGAATTTTTAGGTCCTGCAACTGCAAACCTACACTTTCCAAATTTCAAATCCAATACTTCATAAAAACTCCTATTTTGCTCTAGTAAAGTATCCTTTCCAACTATACCCATGTCAACTACTCCATGTTCCACATAAGTTAAAACATCTGGAGCCTTTACTAAAACAAAATCTATATTAAATTTCTCATTATGAAATATTAACTTTCTACCTTTATTCATCAGCTCACTACAATCTATACCTGACTTATGGAATATATCTACAGCATATTTTTCAATTCTGCCCTTGGTTAAAGCTATTTTAATTGTTTTTCTATTTTCCATGTCAAAACGCTCCATTTCTATGCTCTATTCTAAATTCTATATTTTAATAAATTCCATTTCCTTTTCTCTTGCATATTTCTCAGCATCATTTTCAAAGTCAAATAAACTTAATTCTACAACAGCACCACTTTCTCTAAGTTTCAACGCTGCATCATAAGCTTTTTTAAAATTTTCATTTTTATAGTAAATTAGAATCCTTCTTAATGTATTTTCAGTAATTTGTCCACTATTTTCTAAAGCCCTTATAATGCTATCTACATTTACCGCAAAACCAGTAGCTTCCTGCTGCTGACCAAATTGTTTTATTAAATTATCATATCTTCCTCCACTGAGTATGTTTCCTCCAACCCCTTCTGCATATCCTCTAAAAATTATTCCTGTGTAATAATTCAAGTAATGCACCATTCCTAAATCTACAGATACATAACCGCCAAGCCCTGCATCTTTTATTATTTCATATACCACTTTTATATTATTTATGGCTTCTAACGCCTTCTGGTTGTCTATATAAGTACAAGCTACATCTAATATATCCATATTTCCAAACAACTTTGGTAATTCTTTTAAAATTTTTAATGTATTTTCATCCATACTATTTTTATTTCTATCTAAAAACTCACATAACGCTGTAAAATTTTTATTTTCTATATATACTCTAAGTTTTTCTTTTTCCTCATCGTTTATTAATACATCTTCTATAATAGCCTTAAAAAATTCGGCATGACCAAGCTCTATTTTAAAATCCTCTACTCCACAATTTATTAATGCTGTTATACCTGTGATTATAGCTTCCGCATCAGCCTTTAAACTTTTAACTCCAATAATCTCAATACCCGACTGAGTAATTTCACTATTCTTACCATTTAAGCTTTCGTTTACCCTATAAACATCTGATGTATAGCATAACCTTAGTGGATGAGTTACTTCTTTTAATTTTGTAGCTGCTATTCTTGCTATAGGAGTTGTCATATCCGGTCTAAGCACTAATATTCTTCCGTGATTATCAAAAAGCTTATACATTTTTTCCTGTGGAAGCGTATGATCTTCCCCGCTAAAAACATCATAAAATTCTAAAGTGGGAGACTTAACTTCTAAAAATCCGCTGTGTATATAAGTTTTTCTAAGTATACTTTCTATTGCTACTTTCCTTGAACATTCCTCAAATAACGTATCTTTTGTTCCTTCTGGAATATATCTTTTCCAACTTATCATATGTTTCACTTCCTTATTTTATCGCGTTATCAATTTAGTATGCTAAATCGTTAAAATAATATAACGTTATTGTAACAAGTTATAAAAAAAAAATCAATACCTAAAAAGTTAATTATTAATGATGTATTATAAATTAAATAGTGCACATAATAAAAAAATAATAATTTTATTAAATTTTTGGAGGTTTTAACAATGTTAACAGGTACAGTAAAATGGTTTAATGATGAAAAAGGATTTGGTTTTATATCAGGAGAAGATGGATCGGATGTATTTGTACATTATTCTGCTATAAAAGAGGACGGAAAAAGAAAGGATTTAAATGAGGGACAGCAAGTTCAATATGATGTAGTTAAAACACCAAAAGGACTTCAAGCTTCAAATGTTCAAAAAATGTAATTAATGAACTCCATTGTCAAAGGGATATTTTAGGTTAGTATCCCTTTAGTTTTTTATTATTATCTCTTTCTCAGTAACTTTGCTGCATTTAGTATTTAATTCTTTGCACTTCATACATCTTATCTGACCTTCTTCAACTTGTTCTTCTTAACATTGAAAAACAAATATAAATTTTATATACTATATTTAAATCTAGAATAAATTTTGGAGGTGTACATAATGGATAATAATGCTCAATGGGTGTTGGATGAAAAAGTTAAAAGAACTATACAAGCTCTCGAAAAAAATAATATGGAAGCCTGTTTTGTAAAAGACGAAAATGCTCTGTTAGATAAAATAAAGGAATTCGTTAAAGAAGGAGATACTGTATCCGTAGGGGGATCTATGACTCTTTTTGAAACAAATATTATTGATTTTCTAAGATGTGGTAACTTTAATTTTCTTGATAGATATGAAAACAATTTAACACCTGATGATATAAAAAATATTTTTAGAAAAACCTTTATGGCAGATGTATACTTTGCAAGCAGTAATGCTGTTACTGAACAAGGCGAATTATATAATGTAGATGGCAATGGTAATAGAGTTGCTGCTATGATTTATGGACCAGATAAAGTAATAGTAATTGTCGGTGTAAATAAAATTGTAAGCAATTTAGATGAAGCCATAAAACGTAATAAAAATTGTTCAGCTCCAGCTAATGCAAAAAGACTGAATAGAAATACACCTTGTGCTAAAGTGGGATATTGTGTGGATTGTAATAGCAATGAAAGAATATGTAATGACTATGTACTAATAAGAAGACAAGGCCAAAAAGGAAGAATAAAGGTTATAATAGTTGGAAAAGATTTAGGATATTAAAACTTGCAGGTTATCACAAATTTTTACTTTTGGGATAACCTTTTTTTATTTTCGTAACATAAGTTACAGAATGTTTTATTCAACTCTAATATAATGAAATCATAAAATCAAGGAAACACGTTTTAGGAGGAAAAAATAATGAAAAGAAAAATAGTTAGTATAGATGAAAAAAAATGCAATGGTTGCGGATTATGCATTGAAGGCTGTCATGAAGGTGCTATTGAACTTATAAATGGTAAAGCTAAATTAGTAAGCGATGAGTATTGCGATGGACTTGGAGATTGCCTTCCTCATTGTCCAACAGATGCAATAGAAATCATTGAAAGAGAAAGTAAAGAATATGATGAAGAAGCTGTAAAAAAGAGAATGGCAGAAAAAACAAAGGAAAAATCCACATCAAAATCACTTCCTTGCGGATGTCCAGGAACTATGGCTAAAAAAATTGAAAGAAAAACTCTAAATATTGCTAATAATATTGTTAAGATAAAAGAGGATAACTCGCAGTCAACTGTACAATCTCAATTATCTCAGTGGCCTGTTCAACTAAAATTGGTTAATCCTAATGCACAATATTTTAAAAATGCAAATCTCTTAATTGCTGCCGATTGTACTGCTTATGCTTATGCAAACTTTCATAATGATTTTATTAAAAACCACATAACAGTAATAGGATGTCCAAAGCTTGATGATAATGAATACTATAAAGAAAAGTTAGCGGAAATTATAAAAAATAATAATATTAAAAGCATAATTGTAGTAAGAATGGAAGTCCCATGCTGTGGAGGTATTGTAAGTGCTGTGAAAGGGGCAATGCTTGAAAGCCAAACTATAGTACCTTATAGGGAAGTTACAATTTCTACAGATGGAAATATAATATAACTCAACTTTCGCACATACAATTTTTGCTTAATAAAAGCATAATGCGATGCAAGTAACCGAAGAAACGTTAAGCTGTATTCCGGCTGATATATGTTGTGCAGGAACACTCGCTTCATTTAAGAAGTTCTAATGCCTGAGATATAAAAAAATGCCTACCTCCTCAAATGTGACCTCCTGTCACTTTCGGAGCTTTTGCCGTCCTGGCAAAAATTACGGCATTTTTCAATATCTCAAGCATAAGAACTTCTAAAATTTGCTCGAATGTTCCTGCACAACATATATCAGTCTTCATACAGCTTAACGTTTCTTCTTACTTCAGTCTATATATATACTATTATCCCTATTATACTAAAATGAATATTTTTTGAGTTATCTTTCTATCCTGAAGGCTTTCGCCTGAATTTTTAAGAGCTAAATTATAAAATTATCAATATTAATATATACAACTGAAGTTACTAGTTTTGATTTTAACTTTTATGTAGGGATATAGGATAAGCGTTTACTCACATTAGCTAAATTGTTTTCTTATTAGTCTTAGCGAGAAGTTAAGCCTTAGAACTTTAGCCTTGTTTGAGGGAACCGAGTTTGGCAAAGTTCTTAGGTTTTCATGAATTTTGAGCTTAGAATAATTAAAAACATTTAGCAGTTATGAAACACTTATTATATATCACGTAGTAAAAGTTAAAATACAAACTACTACCGCACTTCAATATCTTAGTTGTGCCGCATTATTTTTAAACTGCAAAAAGTATGACATAATGCTTTATAAAAATACAGTAGGCTTGTACCTATTTAAACATAAATTTACATAAAGAATATAAATTAAGTGATAAAGGTACTCCACTCATATCTATGTAATCCATACTATAATCGCCATCCCAAGGATAAATAGAAATAAATTTCTCGTTATAAACATTAACTACTAATTTATCTTTATTAAAGGTAAAAAACATTTTATATGCAGGCTTATCAGGCAAATCCTTAGGCTTTTGTATAAAATTGTTCTTATTTAATGATTTAAGCATATTTTTAACTACAAATTTGTTATCATTTTGAACTTCTTTTTCTTTGGACAAATTTGTATCTAAAATTATACATTTGTATGAAGCTTCTAATGTTAAATTTTTTGCTAATATATTTGTATAGTAAAAATTATTGGGCTTGTTTTTACTATATATAATATTACTCAAATTAAGATTGCATCCCATAAATAAAATGGCTATAATAAATGACATACTCAGGCAAAACCATACTTTTTTCAATATTATCACCTCTAAAACTAAATTATGTTAAAAACAGAACATTTATTACTAACATAATTGGTTTTATTAGATTAATTATAGGAGGCAAAAATTTAAATATGAAATATAAAATAATAGCGTCAGACATGGATGGAACTTTATTAGATGACAACAAAAACATATCAAATTATAATCTAACTATGATAAACAAAGCTATTTCCCTCGGTGTTAAATTTGTAATAGCTTCTGGAAGGGTTCCTGCTAGTTTAAAATTTTATCAAGAATCCATAGGTAAAAATCAACCTATGATTTGTGCTAATGGAGCTATAGTACTTGATCATAATAAAACCATAATTTACTCAAACCCTATTTCTAAAAATAACCTTATAAAGATTATAGATATTCTTCGCAAAGAAAAAGATACATATTTTCATTTTTATGATGGTGACGTTTTCTGCAGTGAACAGTTTAATTTCACTGGAAAAAATTTTTATGATTTTAATAGAAAAGTTGACAAAAAGTATAGAATGGAAATACGACTTATAAAAGATGCTAAAGATTATATACTAAAAAGCAATTCAAATATAGATAAAATAGTAGTAATGGATAACGATTTAGACTATTTAAATTATTTAAGAGATAAAGTAAATAATTTAAATGGAATTGAAACTACAAAATCAGAAATAAATAATATAGAAGTTCTGTGCAATGGAACTTCTAAAGGTAACGCATTAGAACTTTTAGCTAAACATTATGAAATACCTATAGATCAGTGCATTGCTGTAGGAAATGATGAAAATGATATAAGTATGATAAATGCTGCTGGTATGGGCATATCTATGTCTAATGGAAGAGACTGTTTAAAACATTGTGCAAATTATATAACAAACAAGGATAACAACAATGGAGGAATTGGTGAAATCATAGAAAAGTTCATATTAAATTTTTAAACTTAAACATCTAAATTGAAAGTGAAATAATTTCAATCCTAATTATGTTTCTAAAATAATTGCTAGTAACTATTTTTAGTTACTAGTTTTATTAAATTTTTCAGTTTTGAAAAATTTATTTTTGTTAATTAGCACAAATATTTTTGCTATAGAAGATACAAAAAATACTCCTACAGCTATAGTTCCTGCAATATAAAGAGTTTCAAGTCCTAACATTAAAGAGTCATTCATATTTCCTTGAACAGATTGAAGCATAGTATTATACATACCTGCTCCAGGCACTAGCGGTATAATTGCACCTATAATAAAAGTAGTAACAGGTGTTTTAATAACTCTAGCCATTATCTCACAATATAATGCAGATAATACTGAAGCTGCAAAAAAAGAAAAAATATTAGAAAGATGCATGTAAGAAGATGCTGTTAAGTAAACTAACCAACTTAATCCCCCTCCTATAGATGCAAAAATTAGCTTTTTACCTCTTATATTAGATAAAATACCAAAACAAAATGTAGCTATTAAAGTATATAAAGTATTTAATAACATATCTACACTCCTCCAAAATAATTAAACCACAGTTTAAGAACAACTCCTGTACCAGCAGCTATAGCTACAGCAATTAAAAATGCTTCTATTCCCCGTGAAATACCTGATATTAAATCACCAGCTATAGTATCTCTAATAGCATTAGTTATTGCAAGTCCAGGAACCAAAAGCATAATAGATCCTATTATTATCTTATCTGAGTTAGTAGCAATACCAAAGTGCACCATGCTTAAAGCTGTTACTGCAGTTAAAGCTCCACACAAAATATTTATAAAAAACTCATTAGTTTCTAATGAACTAAATTCTATAGATATTATTCTAATTAAACAACCTATTATAAAAGCTATTGAAAAATCTCTTATATTCCCTCCATAAACTAAAGTAAAAAATGCTGCAACCATACCAGAAAATACTACATTTACTTTATTACTATAAGGTTTCATAGAATCTATATTTTTTAATTTATCTTCTACAAACTCTAATGTATATCCTTTATTTCTTATGTTACGTGATATATCATTGACTCTAGATATTTTTTCTATATTTAAAGTCCTTTTTTTTATTCTTTTTACAACTGATATAGTTTGTTGATACTTTTGCTCAGCAGAAGCCATTATAACAGTAATAGTTACGAATGTATCCACTCCATATATACCGTAAGCACTGCATATTCTTACTATAGTTTCTTCTACTCTATAAATTTCTGCTCCATTTTCCAACATTATTTTACCAGCATAGGTTGCCACATTTATAATCCTATTAACATCCATATGATATATCTCCTTGATATTAATGACAAATTAGTTAATTACAAATTTTTATAGGATTATTATATCACAGAAACAATCATAGGAAATTAACAACTTGTATAAATATTTACAAAAACTTAACGAAATAGCTTATTGTAAAAATTTAAAATTAAACTTATAATTTTAATAATATATTTATGGAATTTTTAAGATATGGGGTCATTTATTATCTAATTTTCAATAAATACTATTAAAAATTGTATTTTATTACTAGAAGGGGGCAAACAAATGAATTTTAAAGAATTAGAAAAAACGGATAAGGCAGTTTTCGATGTTATTCAAAAAGAAGAAGAAAGGCAAGAAAATGGTATAGAACTTATAGCTTCAGAAAATTTTACTAGTAAATCTGTAATGGAAGCCATGGGATCATTTTTAACTAATAAATACGCAGAAGGATTACCTGGAAAAAGATATTATGGTGGATGTCATGTAGTTGATATAGTAGAGGATTTAGCAAGAGAAAGAATGAAAAAATTATTCAATGCTGAATATGCTAATGTTCAGCCGCATTCGGGTTCTCAAGCTAATATGGCTGTTTATATGAGTGTACTAGAACCAGGTGATACAGTGCTTGGTATGGATTTGACTCATGGGGGACATTTAACCCATGGTAGTAAGGCGAGTTTTTCAGGTAAACTTTATAATTTTATATCTTATGGAGTAAATCAAGAAACTGAAACAATAGACTATAATGAGCTTAAAAACTTAGCATTAAAACATAAACCTAAAATGATAGTATCTGGCGCTAGCGCATACCCAAGAGAAATAGATTTTAAAAAAATAAAAGATATATGCGATGAAGTAGGTGCTTATATGATGGTTGATATGGCTCATATTGCAGGTATAATAGCTGCAGGAAAACATATGTCACCAGTACCATATGCAGACTTTGTAACTACTACTACACATAAAACTTTAAGAGGACCAAGAGGAGGAGCTATACTTTGTAAAGAGAAATATGCAAAAGCTATAGATAAAACAGTTTTTCCTGGAGTACAAAGTGGACCTTTAATGCATGTAATAGCTGGTAAGGCTGTATGCTTTGGAGAAGCTCTTAAAGATGAATATAAAACATATATAGATCAAGTACTAAAAAATTGTAAAGTTCTTGGTGATGAACTTATTAAGTATGGATTTAGATTAGTTACTGGTGGAACTGATAACCATTTAATACTAATAGATTTAACGAATAAAAATATAACTGGAAAAGATGCTGAAAAACTCTTAGATGATGCAGGAATTACAGTTAACAAAAATACTATACCTTTTGAAAAATTAAGTCCTTTTGTAACTAGTGGATTAAGATTAGGAACTCCAGCTGTAACTACAAGAGGTTTCAAAGAAGAAGAAATGAAGAAAATAGCTTACTTCATAAATTATGTAATAGAAAATAGAGACAGTGATTTAAACGAAATAAAGAAACAGGTAAATGATTTGTGTGCTAAATATCCTATATACAAATAATTTTAAATTAAAAATAAGCTTAGACTTAGTTTATCAAGTGATTCTTAAATTCAGATGGAGTTTACTTATAAGAATAACTTTCTTCAAAGCATTGTAGCGATGGATAAACTATATTATGAAAAACAGTAATGTTACTTAATAACTAAAGTAGCATTACTGTTTTTTATAGTTAAAACACAAAATATTTTGAAAATTATTGCATATAATTTATTAATTACAAAAATACAGGGAGGTACACTATGATAAAAAGAGGTAGTTTAGTAGAAATTGAAGAAATAAGTTATAGTGATAACTATCCAAATATTAAGGTTTATATACGCGGAAGCTGTTTAAGTAATTGTAATATAGGAGAATTTGTGAATATAAAAACTATTACAGGTCATATTATGAGTGGTATTGTATCAACTCATAAGTTTCTTTATTATAATAACAAAAAAATTAAAAAAAATTTCAAAGAAATATTACTAATAAATTTAAAAAAATAAATCTTTATACTTACAAATGCTAATCTTTAATAACTAATATATATTTAGTATCATAAAAGTTGTTATTGACTAAGTAGGTAAATAAAGTATAATATTACTCAGTAGTAATTGTTAAAAATATCAAGTGATTCTTAGCCTTATGTGGTATTTTTTTATGATGAATACATGTTACATCTGAATATAAAAAATATTCAATGGCGTATGAGTAATTATAAGGAGTGTTATAGATGGTATAAATCTAATAATTTGTACTACTGAGTAAAGTTTTTATTATATGAATACTAATACATTAACTGTTTTATTCTAAAAAATCTTAAAACTTAAGAAATTTTTAATGATTTTTGTTATAAATAATTAATATATTTCATGTATAATTTTAGTTATAGTTTTGTTCAATTTAACTAAACTTATTTAGGAGTATATATCGACCTTTAAGTAAACTATAGATAAAACTCCTTTTTTAACTTAGAAAGGCGTGATAATAAAATGAATTTATTGAAAAAAAATTTAATTCCTTTAACTTTAATGTTATTAATCCCAATAGAAACTATCCTCTATGGGGTCCTCAATAATTCTTTAAGAGGAGTTCACTATCTTGTAACCCCTTTAGATAATTCTATACCTTTTTTAAAAATATTTATTATACCTTACTTATTATATTATCCTTTTATAGCATTTACCTTAATATATCTGTGCTTTTATTATAGAAAAGTTTATTATAAAACCATAGTTAGCTTATTTTTAGGTATGCTTATAAGCTATCTTGTGTATTTTATATTTCAAACTGCTACCCCAAGACCTCAACTGCATGGAAATGATCTTCTTACAAGCCTTGTAGTTTTTATATATAATCAGGACAACCCTTTTAATTGTTTCCCAAGTATACATGTTTTAACAAGCTACCTTATGATTAAAGGTATTATGAAAAGTGATGAAAAAAGTTTATTAATTAAGGCTTCTGTGTGGTTAGTAGGTTTATCAATAATATTGTCAACTCAATTTATTAAACAACATGTAATTCTAGACTTGGTTTCTGGCATACTATTAGCCGAAATTATCTATAAAATTGTAGATATAATTAATTCAGAAATGTGTCCTCTTTGGATAAAAAAATTATACTCTCTAGATTCAACAAAATGAAAATTTAAAATATTATTATTCTATCTATAATCAACTACATATATTTACAGTGTTTGGAATGTATAATTTATAAGAGAAGTCATTCAAAGACTTCTCTTATAAATTATACATATTTTTTATTAACATATAATTGTCAGCTTTCTTTAAAATTTTAACATTTCGGCAAATCAACTTTTTTCTAAATCTGTAATATCTACACTAAATTCTTTAGATGTATTTATATCTTTAACCTTTGCTGTATTACTTTGTTCATTAATAATTTCTATCCAAACAGGGCTTCCTTTATATTTTACTTCTATTACACCTAATGACTCAACAATCTCAATAGCTTTTTCTGTATCCATAAATATAGCTCCTCTGGATATCTCGTGTAGCCTAGGCTACACGAATTGAATTCATTTAATTTGTACATTGTTTATATGTAATCAATGTAACTTTATAACTTTTCATATAATTTACCTCTAAGAACTTCTAATTGATCTTTAAGT
>NZ_JABBNI010000065.1:157845-275055 GCF_012926525.1 Clostridium muellerianum | reverse complement strand
AAAAGATATTGATTATACAAAACTAAATAAGTTATAATTGAATCCATAACAATGACATCCTTTCATGTATATTTTTGTTTGGTGAGAGATTCAATTATAACATGAAATAGGGGGTCATTGTTTTTTTTATTTAAAAAACTCTGTAACCCTTGATATATAAAGAAAATTTATAAAAATAGTGTAAAAAAATTTTACACTAACAATATTAATTTGGAGGTAATAAAATGGGGACAGAACAAAATGAAGTAAAAAAAGTTCTTGATAAATCCAAGGGTCTTGAACGTAATTTTTCAAACAGACACATTCAAATGTATACTATTGGCTCAACTATTGGTACTGGCATATTTTTGGCTTCTGGATATGTTATACATAATGCAGGTCCAGGTGGTGCTGTAGTTGCATATTTAATCGGGTCTTTAATTATGTGTCTTATGATGTCTTGCCTTGGTGAGCTTACAGTAGCAATGCCTGTAGCTGGTAATGTTCAAGCATATGCAACTGAACTAATAAATGATGCAATGGGATTTACAACAGGATGGATGAAATGGATAAGCTGCGCAGTTACCGTTACAGCTCAGGTAGTTGCTTCATCAATTATAATGAAAAACATATTCCCTAATGTAAATTCTTTAGTTTGGACAGTTGCTTTTACTATACTATTAGTTTTACTTAACATACTTCCATCTAAGAATTATGGAGAAGTAGAATTTTGGTTTGCCAGCATTAAAGTTATTGCTGTAATATTGTTTGTAATTACTGGTATTGGAATTATGACAGGTATTATAGGGGGAAAAGCCATTGGATTCAGTAACTTTGTTAATGATGGTGGTGCATTTCCTAATGGCCTAAAGGCAATCTTAGTATCAATGTTATCTGCTATATTTGCTTTTGGTGGTTCAGATCTTATTGCAACTGCTGCAGGAGAAACCAAAAATCCTGGAGTTGAAATGCCAAAAGCAATAAGAGGATTTTTAATTAGTATTACGTTGTGTTATGTAGTATGTGTTATATTAATTGGCTGCGTACTTCCTTGGAGACAGGCTAATCTTGCAGGAAGTCCCTTTGCATATATGTTTAGAAGTGCTGGTATAAACTCAGCCACACTTTTAGTTAATATAATAGTAGTTACATCAGCATTATCTTCCGCTAATGGTTTTTTATATGCCAGTATAAGAACGCTGTGGTCTCTTTCAAAACACGGACAAGCACCTAAAATATTAGCAAAAACAAATAATAAAAAAGTTCCTATATATTCACTTATTATTTCAATAATGTTTGCCGGATTTGCAATAATATCCAGTTTTATAGCAGCTGACACCGTTTATCTTTTCTTAATATCACTTCTTGCTAGTATAGATATATTTGTTTATGCTATTGACTGCATATGCCAGATGCGTTTCAGAAAGCGTTATATAGCAGCCGGAAATAAGGTTGAAGATTTAAAATATAAAACTCCATTTTACCCATTCACTCCAATATTTGCAGTTGTAACATATATTATAATTGTAATTGCTATGGTAATTGATCCTACAGAAAGATTAGCTATAATTTTTGGATTGCCTATGATATTACTTTTATATGCAGGATATAAGTTGTTTGCTGATAAAATTAAAAGTACTAAAAATAATGATCTGAATGTATAAGTGGTAAGCAGCAGGTAAGAGGAAAAATATCTCCTAATGAATTTTTTTGAAGGACTTATACTTAAATATGAAAACGACTAAAATAAAGCTAGTCCTTTTGCTTTATTAATTTAGTCAAATTTTGATAAAGTCTTTCATCATCTTCTTTTGTCCTTTTCTTAGGACTTGAAGTTTTTCCTCCACCACGTCTTACTTTAGCTGATATATGTCTTTCAAATAAAAGTTTATCTATATTATTATCATCATAAATATACCCCTTAGGACTTATAGCATATGCCTTTTTGCCAAGAGCCATGGCTGCTACCCCATAATCCTGGGTAATTATGATATCATTTTTCTTTGCAGCATTTGTTAAAGCTACATCTACACTTTGAAATCCCTTATCTACATATTTCACAACACTATAATCACTAGTTATTACATGTGTTATATCGCAATACATAATAACATCTATATTGTTTTCTTTTGCTGCTTTTTCAATCATGTGTTTACCTGGACATGCATCTGCGTCTACTATTATTCTCATAAAATACTCCCTTTTCAATTAACAATTTAAAAATATTGCGAAGCTTTGCTTCGCAATATGCTTATTTTACAAAACTAAAGTCTTTGTTCTAATTTAGCCTTCATGTCTTCATATCCTGGTTTTCCAAGAAGAGCAAACATGTTTTTCTTATATGCCTCAACACCTGGTTGATTAAATGGATTTACAGCCAATAAGTATCCACTAATAGCACAAGCTTTTTCAAAGAAATATACCATTTGTCCAAAATAATATTCTGTCAATTCTGGAACATTTACAACCATAGCTGGAACATTTCCATCGCTGTGGGCTAAAATAGTTCCTCTAAAAGCTTGTTGATTTACAAAATCCATAGATTTTCCTGCTAAAAAATTTAATCCATCTAAATTATCTTTATTCTCTTCTATAATTACGCTTTTCCTTGATTTTTCAACATTTATAAATGTTTCAGCTAAAACCCTTAGGCCTTCCTGAATATATTGCCCCATAGAATGTAAGTCTGTAGAAAAATCTGCTGCTGCAGGAAACATTCCTTTGTTATCTTTCCCTTCACTTTCTCCAAATAATTGCTTCCACCATTCACCAAAATAATGTAAACAAGGTTCAAAATTAACTAACATCTCTGTAGTTTTACCTTTTCTATATAAAGCATTTCTTGCAGCTGCATATTTATATGCTGCATTTTTATTTAAATCTGGTGAGCTGTACTGTTCTCTTGCATCAGCAGCGCCATGCATAATCTCATCTATATTTATTCCTGCCACAGCTATTGGAAGTAATCCTACTGGAGTTAAAACAGAAAATCTTCCACCTACATTATCTGGAATTACAAAAGTTTCATAACCCTCTGCATCAGCTAAAGTTTTCAATGCTCCCTTTGCTTTATCTGTAGTAGCAAATATTCTTTGTTTAGCCTGATCTTTACCATATTTCTTTTCCATTAAATCTTTAAATATTCTAAAAGCTATGGCTGGTTCTGTAGTTGTTCCTGACTTTGATATAACATTAACAGATAGATCCATACCTTCTACAGCTTCTAATAAATCTGCCATATAAGTTGAACTTATGTTATTTCCTACATAAAATATAGCAGGGCTTTTTCTTTTATCTTTTGATATGCTCCCGCTAAAAGTATGTGACAGCATTTCTATTGAAGCCCTGGCTCCTAAATATGATCCACCAATTCCTATAACTATAAGAGCGTCTGAATCTTTTTTTATTTTTTCTGCTGCCTTTTTTATCCTTGCAAACTCTTCCTTATCATAATTTACGGGTAAATCCATCCATCCTAAAAAATCATTACCAGCACCAGTTCCTTCATGGAGCATTTTATGAGCTTCATTTACAAAAGGTTGTAAACCTTGTATTTCATGCTCCTCTAAATAAGGTACTGCTTTACTTAAATCTAATGTTAAATTTTTTGACATGCTTTTACCTCCAAATTTTTATTAACTTATTCTACTGAAATTCTATTCTATTTATTTGCATAAATCAAGTTTGCAAATACAAATTTTTCATAAACATGCATTTGTAAACATTTACTTATAAAACTTATAGTAATATTATTCATCCATAATAAAAATTTAAACAAGAAATGGTTAGTGCAAATCAAAAATTAATTTACACTAACCATCTATTTTTATTTTTTAGCATTTGCCATTGTATTTAACTTATCTGTAAGTTGTGTAACTTCCTGTAAGTTTGCTGTAACTTCTTGAATTGCGGATGATTGCTGTTCTGTAGTTTCTAATGTAGAATTAGAAGATTCTATAGTTTTATCTACTGACTGCTGTATCTTTGATGTAAGCTCAGATATCTTTAAAGCTGTTTGTTTAGAATTCTGTGATAAGTTTCCTATTTCTTTTGCAACTACACCAAAACCTCTTCCTGCTTCTCCTGCTCTTGCTGCCTCTATAGATGCATTTAATCCAAGCATTTTTGTTTGATCAGCTATACTTTTTATTGAATCAAGTATTGAATTAATTTCCATAGATATTTTTTTTACATTAACTATTTCTTCACTTAAAGTATGTTGATTATTTGTAACATTAACTGAAGATGCTGATAATTCTTCCATAGTTGCTGATATTTGATTAAAATTATCAGAAAGTACCTGAGACATACCTTTAATTTTTAATTCTTCATATCCTATTTTTGATAATGCATTAGCAATAATATATAAAACCTCTGCGGCTGCTCTTACACCTTTTTCACTGGTAACTTTTACTTTATTTGCTGCCTCAACAAATCCGTTTTCATTAACTCCTATTTCTTTTGCAGTTTGTCTAAACTTTGATTCATTTGGACTAGAAGTTAATACTTGTCCACCTAAAATTGTTCCAATTTGTTTACCATCTACTACTATAGGTGCAGCAAAATCAATTAGTCCTGCATGGCAAGTGTATATATAAGGTCTTCCTGTTTTTGCAGCTTCTTCGCCGCCTCTTCTATGTGACTCAGCACATCTGTCATCACCTATTTTAGTTGAATGTGTATAATTTGCACAAAAATCTGTATAAGAACTTGGCTTAGTTACTTCATTTCCATTAACGTCTACCGTTACACTAGCAATGTTCATACTTTCTGCAAAATTATCCTGAAATTTTTGAAGCAAACTAATGTCAATAACATCCTTTATTTCTAATAAATCCAAATCCACATCAGTACCATTATTAATTTTTATCATAATAATTCCTCCAATATAATAAGCTTATTTACTTTAAATTAGTATAAAAATCAATTAATATTTTTTATTATTATATCATATAAATTATTTAAGTAATATGGTTTTATGTTCTTAGTTTAAAAAATAACCCTATTTTTGTATTATTTTGTTGCAACTAATGAACTTATGATATAAAATAAGGGTTTTTAAATAAGAATAATGATTCCCTAGCATTTTTTCATTATATATACTATATTTTTAAAATATCCCAAATAACTAATTACTTTTTTAATAGAATCAGGCATTAGTGAAATCACTAATGCCTGATAAAAAGTCAGCTTTTGTTTCACTAAGTTTAATAACTTAGGGCACTTATTATTTTATGCTCTAGTTTTGTATTAGCTGTTTACTTTTTTTAAATTTTTTGTAAATGTTTACTTAGAACAATTGTTTGCTTTCTTTACTCTCCACTCACTAAGTTGATAATTGTTTTAAATTTAAAATTTTCTCAAAATCATCATTATCTTTAAGCTTTACTTCATTCAATTCTAAAATTCTCAACTTAGGCATATTGGTTAATATCTCCAAATAGTATACAATTTTAGAAAATTATTTAATTATATTTTCTTTTTGCAAATTGCATAATTGAGTAACATACCAAATCCAATGAATACCACAACCATATTCACCATAACTGCGTATGGTCGCCAAATTGACATATCAAAACAAAATCCAGACACTTCACGTATCACCTGTGATGATGCCATTGGAAATGCATTTAATATAAGTTGAGAGAATTCCCATGGCACCTTTATGAATAAAGCCATAATGATGTAAAAAACATTTATTGCAATTCCCATTACTGTAGCCAAACTTGTATTTGCTGTTTTATATGATATCCATCCCATAACAGTCGTTAAAGCCAGCACTCCTAAAAGTTCACTTACAAACATCAAAAGTATTCCATCTCCTAATGTAAAGTTCCCTATAGAAAATAATGCAAATACTTTCAAACTACTCTCCAAAGTTTGAAATCCTGTAACCGAACCTAGAATTAACACTGTACTAAGTGTTGCTACCAATGTTAACAATAGACCATATATCATAATTGGCAAAAGACGAAGAAACATCATCTTTTTTCCTAATTTTGTTGCATAAATAATTTCCATACTACCGTCTTCCATACTGTCAGAATAGGTGGCTGCTGCAAAAAATGCAACCATGAATATAATTATTAGATAAGGAAACTTAAGATTATCAATTCCTAAATTCCAAAGATAACATCCAGAATACTTAACAAAAGGTGTTTTTACCTTGTTCAATTCTTTAAATGCCTTTTTCTGATCCTTTTGAGGTATTTTTTCTATAAGTGCAATTGACTTTTTTCTCCAGCATCCATAAAAATTCTTGGCATAGGCATCAGGGTAATCTTGAATTCTTTTTTCAGAGAAAAGCACTCCAGGGTAAACCTCCACTAAACCCTGTATAAAAGTTATAATTGGTTGATATTTTATTTCCTCTGATTTTTGATCTCTCACATTTTTAAGCCCCAACCATAATTTATCTTCAGTCATTTCACCTGAATATATACCCTCTTCTTTCATCACTTCATGTAGATTCTTTTCTCCTCCTATCAGTGCTATACTTAATCCAGCGGTTAAAAGAAACATTCCTATTATTGAGAAAAGTACATACCTTGTAAAAAGTCGGCGCTTTAATTCTTGATATATCACCTCTTTACCTCCTTCTATAGTTTAATGCTGTGAATACTGTACTAATTAAGAATGTAATTCCGCTCACCATAAGTAAAATTGACGGCATCCAAAAAACTTTTCCCAAAATTGTTGTCATAGGGAATTTTACCAATTCTACAAATTCTAAATATGAAAATACTACTTCTCCTGGTAATAACATCTTAATTACATTAATAACAGGAGAATTTATATTGATAAATATACCAAAAAGAAAAGCTCCCAATATTGTTAATATACAAAACTCAATGGCTCTTGATGATTTTTTAACTATAGATGAAATCCATGTAGCAAAGCTTGCTATGGTTAAAATTCCTACTGCTCCGAAAATAAATAACTTTTTAAGTAATTCTCCTTCATTGTAGGGGAAAAAACTTTTGCCTGAAACCTGTATTGATGTATTTAAAGCATCATGAGGTAATGACTGATTAAGAAGTATAACATAAACACCTACTCCGCAAAGATAGATAATAGATGCCATAATCCAAGGTATAACAATCTTTGCTGCTGTAAGACTTTTTCTACCCTTTGTTGTAGCTTTTATAATTTCATCCATTCCATTTTCTTTATCCTTCGCTATAATGGAGCCTGCAAAAATCCCTACCATAACCATAAGCACAAATGAAAAAATCATCATGTGTCCAATTCCTTCATCCCATTGTTTAAACCCACTGTAATAAATATAAGGTTTTTTCGCCTTATGCCAGGTTGACAGAGCTAAGTCCTTTTCTCTTTGGTTATGTGCATTTTTATCTATATAATTGCGATAATATAAGTCTTCATTTTCATAAAAGTGCTTTCCCGCATCCTTTTGAATATGCAAAAGATCCTTTGTAGATTCTCCTCTCATATTCCTAAGTCTTAGCTCCTGCATAACCAAAATATCAGCATAAACAGCATGTTTCAGTAAATCTTTACTCATCACAATATCACTATCCTTGTCACCCTTTAATGAGTGAAGTAACGCATCACAGCCCCTTTGAAATTTATCTTCAGTCATTTCTCCAGCAGTAACGTTTCTGTCTTTAGCTGCTGCTTCTATTGCTGATTTACCTTTATAGCCCTTGTAACATCCTGTCTGCATAAAATCTTCAGTGGCTCCCCCTACAATAAACCACGCCCATAATCCTGCCAGCATAATTGAAATTAAAACATATGTCAGCAGTCTTTTAAAGTTAAGCTGTCTTTTTAACTCTTGAAAAAACACCTCCATTTTTATACCTCCTTCACTTTTGAAAGATAAAAATCATTAAGAGAAGGTGAAACTAATTTACTATTTGGCAAAGGAACATCCGCAACATAACGAATTGCAACCTGTCCCCTATCTTCATTTCGGAAATTCATAATCCTATATTCTTTTTCTAACTCTGCCATATCACTTTCTAAAACAACTGTTTCAAATACATTGCCATCAAGTGTTTCAATTAAAGAATGACTCTCTCCTTCTGCAATTACTTTACCTTTTTCCATAAGCACAAGATAATTAGCAATAAATTCAATGTCTGAAACAATATGCGTAGACAAAATAACAATTTTTTCTTTACTTATTGCAGTTAAGTATTGACGGAACCTTCTTCTCTCTTCAATATCTAAACCGGCAGTAGGTTCATCTACTATTAAAATATCAGGATTATTTAACATAGCTTGACATATTCCAACTCTACGCTTCATACCTCCTGAAAGCCTATCCACCTTCTTCTTTCTAACTTCCAATAAATTAAATTGATTTAATAACTCACTGATTCTCTCATTTCTTAACTCTTTATTAATACCTTTTAAAACTCCAATATAATGAAGAAAATCTTCCACTGACTGATTTTTATCATATCCAAATTGCTGAGGCAAATATCCTATTTTATCTAGATATGTAGACTTAAGTTCATTAATATTTACATCATTAAGCATTATTCTTCCACTAGTTGGCTTTATATTCCCAACCAACATTCTCATTAATGTAGTTTTTCCTGCACCATTTGGTCCCAAAAGTCCCCAAATCCCTGGAGTAAATTCAAGATTTATATTACAGGCAGCTTTTAAATCTTTAAATTCCTTAGAAAGATTGTAGATTGTTAACTTCATGCTTCTTCCTCCTCAAAATTTATCCGATGACTACCTGCTCTAATACTCCCACACACTCTGTGAAAGCGACTATCACCAAATCAAAGATTTGGGATATCTGCTTTTCTCCAAGTGGGAGTAAAGAGCAGCTACGTCCCTGGATAAGTTCTTCTAAGACTCAGATGTAGAGAGGTATTCCTCATAAGCAAACTCCACCTGATTCTAAGAATTACTTGATAAATATGCATTATGAAATAACCTCTTAGTTCATCTCTAAGAAGGTTATATAATAAAAAACCTTTCTTTTATCCTAAGTATAACTAAGATAAAAGAAAGGTTTATTCATAAATTATTTAGCAATTATAAAGATTTTATTAAGAAAAATATATATAAAAATTTATCATATTTATTATGCATTAGGTAGAGTAATAGTAAATATAGTATGTCCATTCTTACTTTCTGCCTCTATTGATCCCTGATGTCTTTCTATAATTTCTCTTGCAATAGCAAGCCCCAGTCCTGCTCCAGCTGATTGACTTCTTGACTGATCTCTTCTATAAAACTTTTCAAATATAAGTTTTAATTCCTGCTCACTTATTACATCACCATCATTTTCTACAAATAACTGTGTACTGTATTTTCCAACTTTTCCATTTATTTTTATGATAGAATCCTTATGGCTATATGCTATAGCATTCTTTAATAAGTTGTTAAGTACCCTGGCAAATAGTGATCCATCAACGTAAAGCTTCATATTAGAAGGAAGATTTACATCAAATTTTAAGTTTTTGTCCCTAAGTAGAGGATAAAGTTCCTCTGTCAACTGTTCTAGGAGAAAATCTGCATCTAATAAACTTTTATTCAAAGGAATTTCCTGAAGATTAAATCTGGTAATATCAAAAAACTGATTCGTTAAATCTTCCAATCTATAGGCTTTTTGCAAAATTTTTTTAATATAGTCCCTACGCACGTCCTCCGGTATTTCAGATTCATCTAAAATTGTGAGATACCCAATAATGCTTGTAAGGGGAGTCTTTAAGTCATGTGCTAAATAAGTTACAAGGTCATTTTTTTTGCTCATCTCTAGTGAGATTTCCTGCTTTACAAGGTCATTCTCATGCATAAGATTACTTATTTCTGAATCAATGATTTTTAACTCCTGAACTTTTTGTGGAACTTCTGCCTTTGTTAATAAGGATATACGTTGTTCTATCTCATCTATTGTCATTTTCCGTTCTTTATTCTTTGAATATTTTGATGTAAAATAAACAACAATTTCTAAAATAAGAAAACCAAAAATAGCTATAAATGTTAATATATCTTTAAGCCGCGGCCAATAGAAAATACCTCTGGAACGATCCACTCCTAAAAACAATACTTTTTCACTGTCAAATAATATTTGATTTTGAAAATATTCTGCTACTAACCCTTCAAATTTTAAATCAATAACAAACATTAAAATTATAAATATGAAAAAAGCTAAAATATAATAATTCCATTTCCATTTTCTATTCTTCAATTATATATCCCACCCCCCAAACAGTTTTAATATATTGAGGATGTTCAAAAGAGTCCTCCATTTTTTCTCTTAAGTTTCGAATATGAACTGTTACTGTATTTGTAGATTTTGAATAATACTCATTTTCCCATAATAAGTGAAGCAACTTTTCTCCACTTAGGACCTGTCCTTTATTTAATAATAATGTTTCAAGAAGTTTAAATTCTGTAGGTGTTAGTTTTAACTCTCTGCCATTTAGATTAACATGTCTACTTTTCTTATCTAAGATTAAACCTTTATAATATATAGTGCTATCTTCCTTCGTGTCTTCTCCATATTCCTTGTATCGTCTAAGCTGAGCTTTAACCCTTGCCATAACTTCCAGGGGATTAAAAGGTTTAGTGATATAATCATCTGCACCATAAGTAAGACCTACTATTTTATCTTGATCTGCTGTCTTTGCAGTGATCATTATTATAGGATACTTATATTTGGTGCGTATACTTTTGCAAATGTTTAACCCATTTATATCCGGCAGCATTAAGTCCAAAATAACTAAATCCGGCTCTTTATCTTCAAGAATTTCAAAAGCTCGTTTGCCATTTTCAGCTTCCCATATTTCGAAGGATTCAGCTTTTAAATATATTTTTAATATATCTCGAATGTCTTCATCATCTTCCACAATCAAAATTTTCTCCATTTAACTCCTCCATATGTTTACATCAAAAGACTTATAATATCCTTAGTTCTATTTAAGTACAATTATACCAAATAGAATTAGTACATTCATGCTTATTTAATTTTTTAGAGGTGCATAAATGAATTAAGGAGTATTACTTTTCATATCTACCTTAAAAATTTAATACAAAAAAATAAAAATAGTACCTATAATGTTTCTTATTTTAGAAAAACATTATAGGTACTCATATTTATCAAATTTCGTTGATATTAGTAGGTTTTAAATTCTTACTTTTATTTCCACTCAATAGTAGCAGGTGGTTTTGAAGTTACGTCGTAAACAATTCTGTTTACTCCATGAACTTCATTAACAATTCTTCTTGAAACTATATCTAATCTAGTTTTAAGAAGATATTTATATATCAATAATTTTAAATATCAATAAAAATATACTTTAAACATATTTCTTAAATTAACAATTATAGTATACCATTTCAAGAATTAATTAATCAATATATTTTATGATAATTTTAATATGCACTTATCTTAATTTTACTAGTTGCGTTTATGTTTGGATTATCTTTACTTACTGCTGTAATATTAAAATATTTGCTTTTACTATCTTCAAAGATCCACTTATCCGTAACCTTAATAGTGCAAGATGTGTCATTTTGCGATGTTATTGTAACCCAAGTGGTAATTTTCGTTGAGTTGTTTACATCTTCAACACTCCAAATAACAGGCATATTTGATGTATATGTTGTACTTCTACCTAGAGCCACACTCGTTTTCCCTGTTACTGTTAACTGTACTACATCATTTATAATAACATTTATATCCTTCTTAATATTCTCATAGCCAATTGTAATAATAGAACTTCCTGCTGCAACCGCTTGAATTTTACCTGTGCTATCTACAGTTACATTACTATTATTACTACTATAAGCCACAACTGGATTAGTTATAGTTTCGGTAGTTACATTAGTTCCTTGGGTAGTTGTTTTAGTTATCTCTTTTACAACTACTTGCTTAGAAGTACCTTTATCCATTGTTATATCAGTAGTTAATGCTACACCATCCAATGTTATAGTTTTAAATTGATATGTTACAACTATTGGTAAAGGCTTCACTACTTTTATATTAATAATCTTCTCTATACCTTCAAATTGTACTTTAATTGAAGTGTCCCCTGCTGCAACTGCATTTAAAACTCCTGTGTTATTTATTGTAACTATATTTGTATTTGAAGATGTATATATAATAGTAGGATTTGCTAAAGTAGTGGTATTATTATCTACTGTGTCCGTTATGGACACAACCAATTGTTTACTCTTTCCTTCTTCTATTTCAATACTCTCTTCAGCAATAGTCATACTATAATTATGCTTAATATTATACTTCCAATAATCAGCAATCTCATTTTCTTTATCATCATAAGCATTATCAAATTCTGTTTTCTCAGCGTAAACATATCTTACTCCCTTGTTTTCGCTAGTAAATCCTACAACCTTCCAAGGCAAACCCATTATTAAAAATCTTCTATCATTACTTATCATTTTAGTTATAGAATTATCTTGAATAGTAACTTTTATATTACCATTTGGTAATGTCATGTACTGGTTCGTTGTGGTATTTTGTGTTCCTGTTTCTATTACACAAGGTATTTCTGCTAATTTATTACCTATATACATTTTTATTATATTGTCGCACCTTCTTGCGACATATTTACAATATATATTATTTACAGTTTCCTCTTGCAATAAAATTATATATGTATTATTTCCATATTGTATAATATCTCCTTGCCTAATATTGTCTTGAACATCTGCAAGTATTCTTTTATCATCTAAAGAATTATTACCATTATCATATTCTTTAATAATTACAATAGTATCAAATGTCGAGAAGTCGGCTCTGGTTACTTTTACAGTTTGACCAAATCTTCTTTTATTATCTTTATACATATTTTCAATTATGTTATTCAATATATCAACTCCTTTCAGGCGGGATTAAATTTCGTCCCCCTTTTAAATTGGCTCACGTTTGAAACGGTATCGGATTTACCTCTACGTTAATCCCATTTTGGTGTTAGTTAAAATAACTCTAAAACACAAAATCCAGAAGTGCTAATAAAAACACCTCTGGATTTGAAGCATATATTGTTGAGGTAAACAGTTTACCTCTTAACTTCTAGTAACTAACGAATAGGAATATATTGTGTATATTTTTCTTTTTTAATATATTCTACTAAATTTTCTATATCATATATAGTATCTATATATTTTTCTGTATCTATTTCAACTTTTTCTTTTACATTTACTTGATTTGAACTTGTTCTAACCCACATTTTAGTTATTGGATACCATTTTTGGTCAACAAACGCTAATTGTACATTATTATGTGTTTCATTATCCATAATTATATCAACATAAATTGGTCTTGATTGAATACATTGACGTGTCATAATGTTATTAGAAAATCTATTAAAACCATCTTCTAAATAATTAATTATATTTCTTAATCCTTCATCTTCATAATTATAATAAAGAGTTTCCAATTCAATAATTTTTTTCATTTTATATTACCTCCTGTTTCTAGTAAATAGTAAATGTATATTAGAATATTCCTCATCTTCTGTTGATTCTGGAATGGTAGATATTTTTTGTTTAACATCACTTATCCTTTGTCTGATCCATTTAATTGCTTCTGAAGTAGATTGAATATCAGTAGCATCTATTTTTCTCATAAGGTCAACATCATTAGCCAATGTTTCTAATACATCTACTACTGAAAGCAATAAATTACGCTGCATAATTTTTTTATCGTAATTGTCCTCAACGGACAACCCATTTTCTTGTAAAAATACTGAATACTCTTCATTTGTATAATATCCTTTATTACTTAATTCTAATTTAAAACGTTCAAGTACCGTCATGCTATCAACTCCCTTTATATATTGTCATATACTTATCCCCCTTTTTACTATAATATTATCATAAAATATAGAAAAAAAGGATTATTTATGTACTATCTTATTAATTCTTTTATGTCTTCAACATCTTTTTCAATCTTATCTATTTTATCTGTATTTTTAGTTAAACTTGCAATAATTTCTTGATTTTTTTCTATAGTAGTATTTAATCTATTCTCTCTTGTACCTGTAGTTTTTAGTGTATATATTAGTAGGAATACAAATAAAGCATATCCTAATCCTTGTCCACAAGCCATTTTTAATAATTCACCTTCCATATGATTACACCTCCTATCATCTCCTTAAATTAAAAAATCGCCAGTTGTGGCGAACGTGGGGAGTAGTTCCACACGTATGGGGAAAGTAACAGATTTTAAATCGGTCGGTTTGACCGACTTAGTTTTAAGTCCGTTAAGGACTAATATAAATTTATGAAATAAACTAAAAAAAGGCATAGCCATTTTGACTACCCTTTTAATATCTATCTCAACTCATACTTATAATGTTTAGTAAATGTTTGTGTAATTGTTTTGTATAAATTTTTATATTTTTTAAAATTGTTATCATCTTCCAATTCTTTATATGTATCATTTGTAGCAATATCACATATATTTTCAAACTCATCAAAACTTATTCTTTTGCTTGGAATTCTTTTGATTTTCTCCATTAACTTCCTCATATAAATCATTTGTGCTACTTCATAATTAAATTGTCCAGTTATTATCCAAGGATAATGGGATTTATCTCCTAATGCATTAAATATGGTATCTACTAAACAAATATTATCTTTGCCAATATATAAATTAACTCTATAATCATTTTTAAATTTGTATGTTATTGATGAAAAACTTTCTCCACATCTTGCATTGCCAAATTTAAAGTCCCATATATATGAATTAAATTTATCAAAAAAAGTACTGAGTAAAAATGATATTCTATATTCATCTAAAGCATAGGAACTAGGAATTTTTTGTAATTCATTATTTATAGTATAATTATTCAATTTTTCTAATTCACTTATATAAATTACTTTATATCTATCTAAATTTTCAATATATTCTTTGGCTTTCTTGTTTATTGATGGAACTACAAATATAATCTTAATTTCTTTATCCAAACAATTAAAATTATTATATGTCTTTTCATATTTTTCAATATGAGCCATAGTTAGTTCTCTTGTTTTTATCTCTATAATATAAAAATAATTTTCGTCTGCACCTAATAAATCTAATTTTAATAAACTAATATTCCACCTGTTTTTTCTAATAATATTACATATAACTTCATTCCCTATTATCGAAAATGGAAAATATTCTTTTTGATTTTCTATTAAATAATACTCTATCTTTTTATGCAATGATTCTATTCCCACAATATCAATCTCCAATCTGTATATAAATTTAATAGTATTATATACAGTTATATATAAAATTATATGTATTTTTTTCTGTGGGTAAAAAATTGATTAACTACCTCAGCCATAGAAAAAAAGGGGTAATTAATATATATTTTTCTACTTAATCCGCTACTTTTAAGCAAAATAAAAGGATACTCAAACTTTGAATACCCTGCTTGAAATTTCAAGTACCATCTCGTCAAACATGACGAAGCCTTATTTATTTTCATATTCTTTAACTTTACGATAGAATGTTGCTTTCGTCATTCCTGCCAGTTCCATTGCTTCAACTGCTTTAATATCTCCTGCTTTCCATTTATTATAGGCATTTATGAAACCATCATCTATATCTATTGTAGGTCTACCAAACTTTACACCCTTATTATGTGCAGATGCAATTCCTTCTTTTTGACGTTGCTTTATATTCTCTCTTTCAGTATGTGCCACAAACGATAATACCTGAAGCACTAAATCGCTAATAAATGTACCTAATATATCTTTGTGCTTAGTTGTATCTAATAACTCCATATCTAATACTTTAATATCAGCACCTATATTCTTAGTAATATCATTCCATTCTTTCATTATATCTTCATAATTCCTACCAAACCTATCAAGTGATTTTATTACAAGTAAATCTCCTTTTTCAAGTCCCTTTTTCATGTATTGATAACCTATTCTGTCAAAGTCCTTACCACTCTGCTTATCAGTATATATATATTTATCTTCAATACCTAACTTCTTAATCTCATAAAGTTGTCTGTCTAAATTCTGATCTTTACTGGATACCCTTACATAAGCAACTGTTTTACTCATAGTATCAAAACCCCCCTCATTACTTTTGATACTTTAATTATATCATACTGTATCAAATAGTCAATACATTTTTGATACGTTTCAAAAGTTTTTTAATAATGTTTTGATACTATAATAAACGTTGATAAATGGTAATATTTATTCCGTATCATATAGTACACTTTCTGATACGCAAATTATGTGTATCAGGTCGTACCTATTTTAGTAACGACATTAGGTCGTAGGAAATATTCCCAAGACCTAACAATTTTGCTATCCTCAATATGAAGATACTATTATATTTTAAAAAGGAACGTCAATATTCACGCACCTAGTTTAAAAGGGAGCGTTACATTTCAAACGCTTAGGTCATGTTCCAAAATTGGAATCGCTTTATTTCCATAATCCAAGATTGGATTTGGCTACTGAATGACATTGTGTCACTAAGTGACATTTTATTTTTTCACTTTACCACAGTAAAACGTTAAATTATTAAAAATTCAAAATACACCAGAACAATTTTGTACCCATGTATACTCTATATTGGGTTTCCTTTAAAGGAATCGCTATATTTAGTCATACCATAACATGGCGGATTTTTTTGATTTAATCCAGACTATATCACTTAACTTTAATTAACACCCTGCTACTATTATAAAATTATTATAGGTTAGGTAGTCATACTCCCCACCCTTGACACACATGTCAAACCTACTAATACCAACCATTCTAAGCCTATAACTATGTACCATTTAGTACACCCTTATATTACTATTTAACCCACTTCTGCTGTCTCACAAAAGGACACCAATTAAACTGGCTCACACTTTAAATGCGACCTAAATTCTATCCCTGTTCTTAACTTCTGACAAGATTTTGTCAAAAGATAGCAAAACAATAGTCGTTTTAATCGGCTATCACCTAAAGTGACACCCTAAATTAAGGTATCCTAGTATAACTCTATAACCTAATGGTCACTATTTGTGATTATCTTGATTTAGGTCACTCTCTGTGACCTGTTTCTTATCATTAGTGATGATCTCATTCGTACTATTATTACTACTGTCTTCCTTTTTTAATCTATTCATTTCCATATCAACATTAGATGTTAAAGGACTTTTCTCAATAATACTTCTTTTACTAATAGCACCCATAGCAAATTGTTTACTTATATTATCTAATAATTCTGCTGCGTTTACAGGTCTACTATAATTGAATTCTACATCAATATAATCATCTTCAGCAAACTTGATTCCTTTTAATTCTAATATCTTCTTAAATATTTCAAATCTTTTCCTTATACCTTTTCTAATACATTTTTCATTAAGCATAGCCATAACGTCTGCTAATTGATATAAAAGTTTTAATGATACCTCACTAACATTTGCAACATTAGTATTACCACCAACTATAGAGGGCATATGTGCTACTAAGTTTAATTTTTGTGCTAATGTATCTAAGTATAATTTAATAGTAGAATAATCCATAGTAGCAGTTACATATTTCATATCACTACCTGCTTCTAATGCAACACTATACCCTACTGCATCAGCACTAATAGTTCCTTCAAGTTGTTGTCCAATAGTTGTCAATATAGGATTTAGTGAAAGAGTGTAAATACCATCTCCCATTTTACTTAATAGATCTTCTATTTCGTCCAAAAGTGGTCGAATATCCTTTAATACACTTATCCCAAAATTATCATCTTCATCTGATAAACTATGATAGTGTATAGGCAATCCAGTAATATTCTTATATTCATTTACTAAATTTAATTCTCCACCTTCATTATTCCATTCCTCAACATGATCCATATAATAAACATTATAATAACTTATTGCATTTATAATCCAATATTCAACGAAAGCCACATATTGTCCATCTTCACTATAAACTGGATACCCGTCAGCACTATCAATTATTTTACTTTTAATTGTTCCATTATCAATATACACATACTCATAAGCATCACCATATTTACTCATCTTATCTAAAATTCTATAATCAATATCGTTATATTCTCCACGCCTATATATTTTTTCACATTCCTTAACCATATTCTCTGTACCAACTAAACTAATAGGTTTTCCTAGCAGATATGTACTATGAAAATTTAATATTGTTTTGGCTTCTTGAATAACTATTTTCCTTGTTATATATTCCTGTTCCTTATATTTTATATCTTCTCTCTTTAATACTTTGTGCCTACCTGCTAAATAATCTTTGTTTTCTAAAACATCAGCAATTCTATTAAGATGTGTTGCTTTCTTTACTTCATCAGCAAACCATTCAGTAGAGTTATTATAAACTTTTTCTATATATTCATTTATATCCATATTATCATTCCTTTCATTTTTATAGTTTTACATAATGCAAAATTTGATTTTTCCCATGAGTGGGAAATCCTAAATCGTTATTACCGATTTAGGATGCCGTTGAGTTTAAACCCATCGCTCAAAGTACTAAAAACAAAATGGTGGTCAGTGTTCATTCCTCAATTATGAAGAGTGATAATCTTAATTTTTCTTCATATTTTTTTATGGAAGTGTTATAATAGATTTAAAGGTTGGAGACTCTTCCAAGTCCCCTTCCTCTATGGAACTAAGAACGCTTTTGTTTGGATGCATCGGCGTTCTTTTGTTTTAACTCTTCGAAGTGGTAAACTCTTTTTCTTCTAATTAATCAATATGTGAATGGTCAGTCAGATAATCTTACTCACCAAAAAACATAAAATCACTTACCATTTATAATGATATTTTTGTTTCATAGCAACTATAGCAAGAGCCATAGCCATTACACTATCATCATGACTTCCACTTATAGCACCCATTTTTCCATTTTCAGCCACGAAAACTTGCATCTCTTGCAATAATCTTTCACTATTAATAACCATTAATCTTTTTTCAAACAACTCTATAAAATCATTAATTATCAATGACTTAGTCTTAGTATTGGTATCAAATCCAACTTCATATTTAGGTCTATTAAATTCATCATATGATTTGTATTTGACCATATTCATATATTTAAATTCGTGCCTTAATCTTTCAATAACACTGTGGCCACCACTAGCCTTCTCTATGCAGACCAGTGCTTTATTGTAATATAAGCCTATAGAATTTATTATTTCAGCCATTTGGTACGGTTTAATTTTATTATTATAAAATTCTGCTACCTGTAAGCCATTTTTGTCTAACACCTCTATTACACTATAATCTTGTCCTAATCCTTCTGATAAATCAGCACCAATATAATACTTTTCCCCTGCTTTGGGGATTTTGTACATAAAAAAAGACTTACCATAATGTTGCTTTAATAAACTTGGTAAATCAGTTATATTTTTCTTATCTATGTATTTAGTTTTATTTATTTTTAAAGCACTTAATGCTTCATTAACACGTTTACTATCAAATACGCTTGAACCCGATATTAAGAACGCTTCAATATCTGTACTTGGATATTCTTGATGGAATTGTTCAAGAGAAGTTTTACTTATAATCATTCTTCTCCATATTAGTTGTTCCATAGATGCACCTAATTTGTGTAACTCCAATTCTTCATCATCTAAATCATTTTCACTTAAATCTTTACCATGAATTGCTTTATACCTCTGTACCGCTTCTTTATATTTTTTCTTAAATAAAGTACCTCCATTGATCCAATTAAAGAAGTAACATTTAAATGAGTTTTCTTTATTTTTAGCACCAAAATATAAATCATGGAATAAGTTTACTCCATTAGCCGTACTTTCAATTATGAGCGTTGCACCAGTACCTATTGCTTGGGTAATGCTATTAAGGTGTTTCTCAGGATTTTTCCAAAACGCAAACTCACTAAGATGCACAAATTGAAGGGTGTCACCACGTGACAACTCTTTATTACCTGCACAAACACAAGTAATTTTACTGCCATTTACCATTTTAATTTCTTGTCTATTATTTGCAACTGTTTCGGGTTTAAGCCATTTAGGCAATGAATTAAATTGCTGCTTCAATTTATCAAAGACAGCATTACAACTCTTTTGGTCATGTGATACCAATAAACAACATGAATTAGGATATACAATACATTGCCTTATTGCTAATGCAATTGATACACTTGATAAACCTAATTGCCTACTCTTATTTACTATATTTTCCGCTTCAAGTCCTTCTACAAATTGTTTTTGTTCATCTGTAAGTATAAAAGGTACAGTTTTTCCTTCCTTATCAACTATTTTAATAAAACTTTGTATCCAATCAATTTTATTTTCATCTTGCCATAGCCATTTTAATTTTTTAGCATTTTCTTTACTTAAAGCCATACACCTATTCCCCCTTTAAAGCAGGAATATTTATACCCTCTAAATAATCATTTACTTCATCTACACCATCTTCAAAGAAATCTGATTTAAAGAATTTCTCCACCCATTCAGCCGACTTAACATCTCCTGCAATTGCTTTATTATACATAGCATCATACATTTCAAGCATTTTTAATTTTCTTTTTGCCTTTAAATATTCCTTAATTGCTTCTTGTGTTTCTTCTTCTAAGAGCCAATTGTTCATAGCAGTATCATATTCTACCTCTGAATTTTTCTTGCAATTTTTATCATAAGATTCTTTAGATTTATCTGAATCAATATACCATTTAACAAAGTACTCTTTTTTCTTACCATTTGATTTAAAAAACTTTTTTAATTCTATCATCATATAAATTCTCCTTTCAAAAAAATAAAAAACAGGGTAATTTAAACACCCCGTTTGAACCGACCTGTTTTATATGTATTCTTTAACGTGTCGCAGATAACGACACCTCGTATTTCACGACCCCATGTTTTTCGTTTCGAAACGATTTAGATTCTTTTGCAACTATATCTCTAGTTGTACCCTTCTGACATTGTGGAAAATTTTCCATGATGTCATTTCTCTCTCCTTGTCTTTCTTTAGCCTTAACTTTTTGGATCTCTTCTAATTGACTAGCCCATTTACGCTTTCAAAAGCGTAAACTATTTCTTCACAACGGAGAAATTTTTCGCCAATGTGTTGTCGATACTATCCACCTTATTCGAAGTCGTTTGAACCGACCACCATTCACAAATCTGTAAACGCTCCCCTTTAAAGGGGACGTTGAAATATTGCTACCCAAACTATAGTTTTTCTATAATATTATCTAACTTTTCATTTATTTTATTAAATTGTTTATCTATTTGCAAATCCAAGTCCCTTAAATTATCTTCAATTTCGTTCATTATTTCTTTTATTTTATTATTCAAACTTATCATCTCCTAAAATTATAATTCCTTAGTTGGAAAAACTTTTCCTTAAAAACAGCCAATTTATCCTGTACTAAATGTACTAATATACTACTATGGCTGCATAATGTACTTACACTATATACTATGAGTATATTAAAAAACTTCACTTGCAGGTCTATCATAATTATGGAATGGAGATTTTTCATTATTATCTTCTAAAGGATCATCTTCTCCCCATATATCTTCATCATTTAATATAGAATTCACTTCATCATCTGCACAAAATACACTTGGAGATGGTGGTACTGAATTTGGCACTACCTTAATATCTTCAGTTTTTGGCACATCTGAATTATTCGGTTCTGGCAAATTTTCCTCTTGAGAAACTTCTATTTGTCTTTTTCTAACATCTGTAATGAAATTATCCTTATTATTTTTTCTTTCTTTTAAAGCATCTAGTAATTCAAAATAAAAATATTCAATTGCATAAACAATATTTTTTTCATTTAATTCTTTAATGTGGTCTTTCTCTGTTTCTGTCATTAATTCAATATATTCTTCCATATTATCAAATGCTTTTACAGTTACTTTAATTTTATTATTTTGTAATTTCTTCTTTAATCTTTTAATATTATTCTTCTCTGCTATTTCACTAATTGTACTATCTTGTCCTAAATTTTTATTGTTACTAATAATAAAACTATTACACTTGTGTCCTGCTTTACTCTTAGTATATTCATTAGCAATTATCTTGTTTTTTTCTAGTTCAATTGCATATATATTAGCAGTTTCTTTATTAATCCCTAACCATTCACTCATTTTTTCATAACTAAGATTAATTTGACCTGTAGGAGTTCCTTGAACATTTATGTATTTCTTCAAACAATAATATACTGCTATGTGTTTTTCATTTAGACCTTTATCAAAAATACCATTTATTGTATCTGTATCAACTGTAATATAATAATCATTGTCTGATAAAGGCTTATATTTATTATCCAAATTAGGTAAATCTAATAATTCACAATAACACAAATCTATTGTGTTTTTCATGCTATATTTTCTATCAAAATTAATTATCTTATATTTTTTCAATTGAAATATTATATCTCTTATATTGCTTGTACTATACTTTCTATTATTTTCTTTATAGTAACTCTGAATTTCTTTGTGTAATAAATCTAAACTAAATACACATATATCTTTACAATATTGTAACTTAAATTTTCTTATATTGAAGTATACCCATAAACCTTCTATACCAATTTTAGATATAACCGTATTCTCATACCAATTTGACTTATAATTAAATACTATTTTTTCATTCATAATAATCATTTCCTTTCAACATAAATTTATTTTTTATTTTTATATAATGATTGATTCTAATAATGAGAAGTAAAAAAAGTGTAGTGTAACACGAGTCACATGAAGCGATAGCGTAATGTGTCTCGTAAGTTATTTAATATATATCTATTCTAGTCTTATTTAACATATATAATTAGGTACGGATATTTACACTTTTTTGCATGAAAGTATCCTCAAAAACCATACTACATATACAGGATTTTGCACGTACTATTTTTAGTATAAATCATCTAATCATAGTCATATCAATGGTTAGAGGTATGTTTTTCTATTAGATACTATAGGTACGGATTTTTGCACTTTTTTGCATGGAATTTATACTAATACCTATACTACGCATACAGGATTTTGCATGAGTTTTAAAAATAACCATACTACGTATACAGTTTTTTGCACGTACTTTTTCAAAAATGCTACTTAACCGTTAATATTACTGTGTTTATAAAAAATACTAATTAGCAGTTTTTTGCATGAAAGTCTAGTATACTAAAAATACTACCCTTCATTTTTTGCATAGAATTTATACTAATGTTTTCTATCACACCACAACTTATATACTTCTTTTGTTTTTTCATTATTAAACGTAAAATATACTTTATTTGTATTGTGATTTATTGCTGGAGGATCTAAAGGTAATACTCCATTTTGTATGTAAAAATATGCTTGTTGTAAATTATATATATATCTTTTCATCATAATCATCCTTTCCTATGGACATTTTATCCATGACCAATATTTTTAATAAAAGGGTATACGTATTTTACGTACCCCTATTGATATAACTTGCTTTCGTTTTAAATTGAATATCTTAGTGCATTTCTGTATACTCTTGCACAACTGAAAACTTCTTCACGGTTGTGTTTTAGATATGCAGATTGTACTATTTCAAAACTTTTATATGTACTAAATTCATTTTTAGGTAAAATAAAAGACAAACTAGGAAACAGTTCTCTTAGTTTGTCCAATTGAATATCACTATGTAGAGTATTATCTAATATATCTACCCATATTTTACCTTTATTTAGATTGTATTTTATGTCTAATTCCTTAAATTCTTCTTTTGAATGTCTTTCTAATACATCCAATAAGCAGTCCAATTCCATCATTTTTAAATATTTTTTACAATAAAATCCATCCTTAAACCAATAGCCTAAATAAGTTGAATCTATTGTAAGCAATATCATTTTTTGTTCTTCTGATAATTCTGATAAATCTGCTGAGTAATAACTTAATATTGTAAGTAGGGTTGATCCACAAAATTTTTCTGTATAATTACTTTGACCTATTCCCATTATTGTATTTATATTGGCTGCTTTAGGGTTATTTAAAGTTACATGATTTCCCCAGCAACGGTATTTTACCATGTCAGCATCTACTGCAAATGATTTTGTTTTATTATCATTATCATCTGAAATATACATGTTATTAAAATCATAAAACCATTTTATTTCATAGCCAAATAGTTTGTTTAAAATTGCACAACTAAATAATGAATCTAGGTCATCACTTAACATTAAATTGTATTTTGTATTTGTATCATTACACCAACTTGGAAACTTTTGTTTGATTTCGTTTTTCATCATAATATGAGAAGTAGTAATTTGCTACATCTCACACTTTTTTGTGTCTAAAATTGAATAAGTTCATACGATTTTTTAATATTTCACTTTTTATTTTTTAATAAAGTTATACATTATTTTATCTCCTTATCTTAAATTTTTAGCAATTATTGTCCATATCCTCTCCTTTTTTTGAACAAATGTGGTCTAACGTCTTTTTTACTTTTTATTCTTTTTTCTAAACAAATTTAAAACTCCCACTATAATCTCATTTTTTATGGACTAAAGTGGGAGCGTATTACTATACTTCATCATGTTTTCACCTACCTTTTTAATTTAATTTTTCTTCTAATTTTCTTACTTGTTTTTCTATTTTATTACATTTAATATACATATTTACTGAAAATATAATAAAGAATACCGCTACTAATGTTATTAAATAATCCATACTTTTCACCTACCTTTACTTAGATTTTTTAGTTTTAATTTCCTGGGCCATTTCTTCAACTTGTTCAATATTTTTTTCATTTTTTTTTCTTGCTGCAATTGTATAAACTGCTTTTATATATTTTTGTTCCCATTCATCTGTATATTTTGTTTTTCTATTTTCTACCATTGATATATAATTTTTTGATATACCATCCATTTCTTTGCCTAATTCTGTTTGACTAATTGAATGAAGCAATCTCAAAAATTTTAGTTTTTCTGGACTTAACATTAATATCATTCCTTTCTTTTAAACTTTTTTTAGATTAACTTTTGACATTAAAAAATAGGAGAGATGGAAATTCCACCCCTCCTAAAAATTAAATTAGGCTATCGTCTTTCTTAAAACAACTACACCAGCATCATTAATTAATTTCGTAGCATATATGTAGTCTCCTACTATATCACTACAGTGAAGTTTTTCTTCTCTTTCTTCTGCTATATCAATTGCCCTCTTTTCCATAAAAGCAAGTGCATCTTTCTTTATAATTAAAGAAATACATTCACTTGTTTTAGTATCAAATGTGCCATGATCACTCATGAACACTGGTATACCTCGAAAATAGCCTATACAACCATTTCTAACAATTCCATTACCTTGCATTGTATCTGTTCTAGTTGTTACAAATTCAGCCATATTATAAAAAGAAGATGCTACTAATGAGTTAACTACTATACCACTCATTTCTTCAGTATCCTGTTCATCTCCAAATAGTAACAGGCCACTATTGATTTCATTTGCAGTTATAGCCTTTGCACCTGCTACGGCAGACTTTAATGGAGAAGTTAATGCTTCTGTTATTAAATCTGTATCTAATTTTCTTGCGAAAACTATTGCTTGTTGCTTACTTGCTTCATCAATAGAATTTCCTAACGCTGTCATATCGTCAATGTCGAACACTCTAACAATTTTATCTACCATCTTGATTTTTGCTTGACTAGAATCTTGATCTAAACTATCTATAGCAGATTGAGTTCCTTTAACAACTTCTGTACAATCTCCTATTGTCTTCCACTTTGGGAATGTAACTGTATCACCGACATTAGTGTTTTTTAAATCTCCTAGTGCAGTTGCTAAATTAGCGATTTTTACCTTTCCTAAAAATTTTTCTCTTACCATTCCAGCATAAATTTGTGGTACTATTAAATTTGCCATAAAAAATTCCTCCTCGAATTTAAATATTTTTTTTATTTTTATGTATTAAAAAAGGACTCTGCATTTTTACAGAATCCTTAATTACTTAGATAATTTGTTATATAATTCTTCATTGCTTTGAAACAAGTTCATCCTTTCCATATAGGACATTTTTGTGAATTGTTCTTTAGTTATTACATCCTTAGTTATTTTATGATTATTAGGTTTATAAGAGTTATCAAGTTTTCCATTATTAAATATTTCTTTTAAACTATTAATTTCAGTTTCCACATCTTCAACACCTGATAAATATTTTGCTAGTTGTGAAGGTAAACCCTGTTCCTGTAGTTTATTAGTTACATTTAATAATTTTTCTTTTGCTTGTACCTCTTTTTCTTTATCTTCTAAAGCCTTAATCCTTTTTTCCATTTCAACCTCTTCAGGAGATTTTGTTTTTGGAGTCAATTCTTCTATTTGATTTTTTAATTCCTTTATTTGCTTGGAATATTCTGTCCTAACTTTATCTGTTTCACTTTGTAATTTTTTAAGCCATTCCTCCTGTGTCATACCTTCTTCTTTTGTTTTAAGAGTATAATCAGCATCGTCATTTTTGACTTCGGTATTTACGTCTTTCACCTCTGTAGTTTCTTGATTTTCTTTGTTTAAATTTTCCATTGTTACATTCCACCTTTCTAAGTTTTTTATAGCAATCCCTTTAGCCACCGACAACTTGTCGGTTACTAAGTTTCCATTATAAAACCCTTAATAAATTTAATATTTTTATATATGTAAATAAGACGCTCATAGAAGCGTTTATTTTACGCAAATGATTAATTGTATTACTAATGTGTTTCTCTTTAAAATTTGACACTTTTAGTGACCATTTTAAGCCATTCCTATAACGCATTATTTTCAAATAAGTAGTTATATATCTTGTCTAAAGTTTTTTGACTTAATGCCCTATCTCTTATAATGAAATGAGACATTGTACTTTTATGAATATCAATCTTTTTGCAAATATAAGTATATTTGACTCCTGTAGTATCCACATAATTTTTTAATCTTTCTCTTAAATCTCCTTCATACATTTCTCTCCCCTTATAATTTTACATTTAATTACACCAACAAAAGTTGCTTTAAAAAAAGAGTGACTACAAGAGCCACTCTAAAGAAGAAAATCATGAAATTAAACAAAAATTTCCATATATATTAACGATGTAATTAATATCAAAATAAAAAGGCATTGCAAATTAGCAATACCTTATACGTTTATACAATTTTGGAGGTGACAGGAGTTGAACCTGCTACAAAACGTATAAAACTTCCACATAATGTTAAGATATAAAACTAATACATATTACTACTACATAATATGCTAACAGATTTACAATCGGTTATATAATAACCTAAATCAATTACCCATTTTTGAGTAACTCATTTTGATTATTACTATTCATTATACCGAAAATATCAATAAACCTGTAAATGTACTTATATCAACGATTGTGGAGATTAATTAAATCGGAACATTATTATCTTTTTCTATTTTTCACTTGTTCTTACTCATACTGATAAATAAGTTTTAAATGCTAACAAATTTTATTACTCAGTATTTTCTTTCATATTATTTTGCTATTCATAAAAAGGAAAATAACAACCAATTCCTTATAAACCTTGATATATCAATGTTCATGGGGATTTTCTATTTGCGAGAATTTTTACGTTTTTTATTATATTTTTTGTTTTCTGTATTACATAATATGAACGTGTAGTTGAGTTTTAAAAAGTGCCTCTAAGTTAGTAATATCAACGAGTTTAGGATTTTTTCTGTTTTATCATTTAATCATAAAAGTTTATATTTTTTTATTATTTTTTTATACTTTCTGTTTATCACTCTCCATAGTTCCTAAGATAGTAAAGCCTGCTATTCATTGATACTACTACATTTAAGCCATGTTCAAAAAATAAATAATGAAAATTTCAAGATGTTTTTGCATATCTCCATATACAAGGGAGATAGACACCTCTTTAAACCAGTAGTATCAAGGCTTCTCAAAATTTTAGTCATGGAAAAAGCAAAATTTGATTTTTTATATAAGTACGCTCTCCTATTAAACCATAATCGTAAAATCGCTATAGTCATTGGTATGACTACGATTGATGGACTTTATTTATGTAAGAATCGCCCCATAAGTCGTATTATCAATCAAATAGGTATTCTATTCCTATTGTAGCATTTTATATAAACTAGCATAACATTAGTCATACCAACGGTTTACATTGTGTTTAAAAAATAAGTTTTGTATTGTTTTTCTATTACATTATAGGAATAATACTTTTTTATAAAAAATACACTCTAAAACTAGTTATATCAATTGATGTAGCGATTCCAACCCAACTAATCATTTATCATTTTTCTATTTTATTTCTATCCATAGGCGGTAGAACTTTTTAAAATGCCAATACACCTAAAATCATTGATATACATAGGTTAGCATTATATGATAATTTTATAAAAATGCTTAATTCGTGACTTTTTATTGGATCTTATATTATTCCTCTCATATAAGGAAAACTATGATTTTTTAGGCTATGTATTCTAAACCTAGTGTTTTCAACGGTTTGCAGTCTTTAAAAAAATATTATAAAATCGGACAATTATCTTTTTCTTACTCTTTACTCATACTGATAAATAAACTCTATTTGTCCACACTAATATATGAGTTTCAAAATAAATATCACCTATGGACATCCAGTCCATACCCTGTGGTAAATTTTCCACACCCCGCTCCTATTCCATCTATCTTCGTTTTAAATGCTTTATTTCCACTCTAATGATAAAAATTGTACTACTCACGCCCTAACTTTAAAATATAGCCACTTTTTTGACCATAGAATCAGTGTTTGAGGGTTATTAAAACTATACTATTTTTTTATTTACTACTTGACTTTTGATTTAAACTAAGTATGCTTTTTAGATTGTGGAGGATATAGTTTCCCCTAGAAAAAGGGGAAAAATATGCTTTTTGAGTTGTTGCGTTAATCACACGCTTAGTTCATACTGCTATTGTATTATGCTTCATCCTATTAAAAACTGCCCTAATAGTCAACATAATCCCGTACCTTATGTACCAGTTTACCTTCCTACTTAATTTATTTATCGGTCAAGTACACCCGATTGAGGGGCAATCAATATAATAGCAGAAATAATACTTGTCCCAGTGGATTTTATGCATCAGCCCCACTAAACTTATACAAAATTTATAGTGCTTGTATGCTTAAACACTAACCTCTATCCTTAAAAAAGGGTATAGGAAACAAACCTTGATAATTCCTAATTTTTTTGATAAAATTTATATGTGTTAGGTATAAATTTTTGTTAAATTAGGTTTTAACAAGAATTATTAATCAATATTCAGTTTTACAAGCCATCTATTACAGTAGGTGGCTTTATTCTTTTTTGAATGTTATTCTCTTACACTATAGAGATTGGCACGATTTTATAAAAATACCTTGCAACGCTAGTATCACCAACCTCTGTAGAGGTTTTAGGTTTAGTGGTTATTTTCTATTTTTTATGATTATTATGTCTCCTTACTCATACTGATAAATAACTTCACTTTAGCCAGTATTTTTACTACAAAAATGCTTACAAACCTAGGTATATCAACAGTTATATCAATTTTCTATTTTATGACGATTTAGATTTTATTTTTATATTTAGATGTTTCTTCCCTAATAGGAATTGAGTAAAAGTACTTCAAAGTGTTGATATAAGTGGCTTTAAGCAACATATACTAAAAACCTTATTTTTTAATAAAACCTTGTATCGTGGTTATATCAATGGTTGCAGCGATTTCCTATTACTTCACGTTTTTATTTTCATACCACTCACAGGAGGGAGAATTCCCTCCACCTAACGTGTAACCCTCTTAACGCTCTTATGTGTACTATACAGATAAGAACAAGCCACGTATTCATATAGTATCTATTCCCTCCAATCCAACATTTGCTTAATAGATAAACTTTCCCATCCTATATACTTTCTTAATGGATTTACACTATCTAATAATGTTTTTAATTCACCGTAACTAGGACACTCTGAAAATTTTTTATATTTCTTAGAAGTCCATTCTTTATAAAAATCATTAAAAGAATCCTCAATATATACATCAAAATTATCAATTAAGTGATCCATTACTTATTCCCCCTCTTTTTAAAATAACTTTCTTTCTTATCACTTTTAGGTGCTATCTCATCAATTACACTTGCTAAATCGGTTGTTCTAGCATTATAGTACCTATTCAATTCCTTCATTGTGCTATGCCCTGTAATACGCTGCAAAATCAAAGGACTAACGTTCTGATTGACTGCATTAGTGATAAATGTATGACGAAATAGATGTAATGAAGTTTTCTCTATTCCTCTTGTATTGCAATATTTTTTTATGCATTTTTGTAAAGAAGACATTGCTAATTGAGTATTATAAACACTACAAAATAGATAATCTTCTCCTTCCCCGCTCCTAAGTTGCAAATATTCTTCCAATACTTCGCCAAAGGAATGTGATATTGGTAAAATCCTTGCTTTTTTATTCTTAGTTTTGTTTACATTAATTGTTCTATTGCATAAATCAACATTCTTTATCAATAACTCTCTTAATTCCCTCGCTCTTATTCCTGTAGATGCAAATGTCCATATAATAGCCCATGTTCTCAATTCAACGAAATCACGCTCTTTAGGTTTTTCTAGTAGATCATGTAATTCTTCACCTGTGTAAATTTCTTTTATTACTTCTTGTTCTTTTACTTCTGGAATTAAAAATTCTTCTAAAATATAGCCTTTCTTCATACAAAACTTAACAATTGGACTTATGTTTCTTAGATAACTATTAATTGTTATACCGTTTGTAATTCCTTTCTTCTCTTTGATATAAAGAATGTAATCCTCTAAGGTACTCTCTGTTATTTCATCACAATAAATGTCTCCTCCTAGAAACTCCATAAAGTATTTATTGTGATAATGATAACTTCTAATTGTTTGTTCGGCTCTACCCTTAATTTTTAATTGTTGAACAAATTGTTTATAAACTTCACTATACTTTTTTCTTTCCTTACTAAGTTTTTTTCCAAATTGTCGACTCCCTACGACTTCTCCACGCTTCACTTCTAAAACACCCTCTTTTTAAGCACAAAAAACATAAAAAAGTGCTTACGATATTCCATTAATTTAAGAAATATCATAAACACTTTTTTTATATATATTTTTATTTCTATTTTGTTAAACCGTTGATATATCTGTCTTCAATCCTATTCCCACTCTGTTCTAGTATGTTTTCCAGTTGCTCCAATCGTTGATTTTACTGCGTTTCATTTCCGTAATTTCATATATTTTATTCGATTTTCTATGACTTCAATGGATTTTAGTACGCTTTTAGTACGCTTCTATTTGGATTTGGCTGTTCATAAGTACCCTTAACCTTTGACCTACTCGCATAGTGCACAAGTCGCCAATCGCCAGTATGACCATCATATCAACATACGTGGAATGTGTGGTAGGACTACACCGAAAGGATTTATAGAAATCCTGTGTTTTCAACACTTTGTAGACCGTATAGTTTTTGAGCAAGTAGGTAAAAATGAAAAGAATAAGTTCATAAAGAAATGGGTGGCAGTTTCCGTAGTTGTTGAACTAGGGTATGGGAACACGTTATTTTAATATGTAACAAGACACTCAGAATGTTTTATCTGAGTGTCTTTAGTTGATATGAAAGAGCATTTAAGGGATTACTTGATAGATACTTCAACTAAGGGTTATTAGAGTTTCTACCTATATATATGTCTTCAGTACAAGGCTATTATCCAAATTTATAGTGCCTGCTGTAAATTTAAGTACAATTATAATTAAAAATAAGTTATCATGATACTAAACAATTTAGTTTATCATGGAGGTATTATTTTTATGAGAGTTACAGAATTAAACCAAGACCAATTAGCAGAGTTGAAGTCCAACTATTATTATGGTGACGGTGATGAAGACGACCACGTAGACGAATATGATTGTCCTAATGACATACCAGACGCAATTATCTTTAAGCACTATGCAGACATTGACTTTGTTCCTGATGACTTTGGTTGCTCCGAGGGCGAGGATGACTAAGTAGCTAGAATACCACAGGAGGTTTTACTCGCCCCCTGTGGTATTCTTGTCTTAATCATACATTAACATAAGTATACTTTTTGTGGCCTGTGGGTCACGAAAAGTGTCTAGATAATCAACAAATCCATCTATAACTTGTTTTACTCTATCATCAACACTCTTGACACCGTCATAACAATATGTTTCGTAGTATGTTAATACTGGTATTGACAGTGGTGTGTGGTCTTCGCTTATAGTTTCTGTAAACCACCTCCATTTTATTGGTAAGTCACCTAAAATGTCTACTGGATAGCTATGCCGTAGCTCTATATGTATACTTATAATATATTTATATTCTGAGCCGACCACTGGTTGTGTAAAATGAGCCACACTGAGTGGTTCTACACCTAGCTCAAAGAGCTTGTCAGCTAGTGTCCGACATTGTCTTGTTACAGGTACTAAGCTTAATATATCGCATTTATGGCGATTGCGGTAATCATACTTCCTGCATTTTAAGCAGTACAAGTCCATAAGTCACACCTCGCTTTCATATTGTCTATCAATCAGTAAAGGAGGAGCACCTTTACTATCTAGGTTTATGATTGTTAGCACCTCAGGTAACTGACTTATACACTAGTCACAGAGGGATAGCACGGTAGGTTTTATCGGTAGACCAACTGGTTGTACTGCGTACACAAAGGTTGTTTCTTGCTTACAACAGCTACATCCACTATCCGTAGCTTGATTTACTTTATTATAGAAGTCTTCTAAAATCCCATGCTTTTTACGATTTTTTGAGAGCCATTTTTAATGTGCCGTCAGGACAATAGCCCAGAAATTTAATAATAATATTATTATCTATAAAAAATTCCTCCTTGTAGTTTTTATTTGGGTTTACTAAAATGTGTATCCATGATTACTCTCGACCCATTCAGCGTGAGCTTGCGCGGTTTCTTGCACCGTCCGCAGTATATTACATTCTGTGTACTTCGTACAATCCTCACACTTTCTAGCTTTACTGCACTTGTAGACGCTAATTACACCAGCATTTATGCGTTCAAAGTTATCAATGCTTTGCTGAAACTTTGTAAAATCTTTCATAGCACCTCGTAACCTAATTTGTACAACTTGAACTTCAAATGACTCTATGACTGTGGTACACAACCACGCAGAAGCCCCTCTCTCAATTACATACATAACTTATACCTCCTTAAGCTTATAAATATCAATATATTTGTAGATAACAGCACACAGGCGAGACGGCTCTGTGACTGGTTAGCTTATAACTGTCGCAGACTAGGTGCCTGTTGGTACAAGTCGGTAGTTTATATTTAATATTAATGCAATACGCACGTGATACAAATGCTGTACAACTACTTTATATACATGCAAAGTGTGATACTGCAACACAGCATCATCGTCAAGGTGCTGTACAAATTCATTATAAATTTTAACACCTGTAATAGCACCATTATTTAGGTGAATTGTAGAGCACGATAATCGCACCTGTAAATGCTTATTGTTCCACGCTTCAAGTGCTGTTTCGTAACACCATTTAAGTTCTCCTATTTCTACACAGTACATACACTATACCTCCCCTGATTTAGTATAAGGTTTAGGGCTACCTTTTAAACTTCACAGTAGGCCACCAAGGTTGCATATGGCAAGCCAGCCGTCCTCAACAGCCTCGTCTACCCAATCATCTAATTCTATTAGTTTCTGTTTTAGTACAGCCTTTGCCTCAGCATTATCAAGGTACTGAGCCTCATACCGTAGTACACAATAGGTGAGTAAAGGAGATAGGAGATGCTCTATCGGGATGTGACTTAAATATTCTATAATATGTGCTTCAGGGAAAACATACTCATATCCTTCTGGTAGTCTACGCAATACCTCAACTTGATATGGTTTTGCTAGGCCGATACTAATATTTACTGTATGCACAGCATAGCTATTATAGCTGTACACCTCAGCTGTGGCATAACTTACGCTTAGACCTGCCTTATGAAGTTTAACAGCTGTACCTTTAGCTGCAGCTTCAATGTATTTTAGGTGTGATTTACACCTTGGGCAGGTGTTGTTCTTATAGGAATTAGGACGTTGTAAGCCACAGGTAAGGCAAAGCATCATAAGGTAGCACCTCGATTTCCATAATCTTTTACTCTACGATACCACGACGAAGCAGATATCCCTAGCTTTTTGTACGCCTCTACAGCTGTTATTTTACCGGCTTTCCAGTCTGTATATACACTTTTAAATTTACCAGCATCTATTGCAATGGGTTTTCTTCCTTTATATACACCACGTTTTTTAGCCTCAGCTATACCTTCTAAGGCTCTCTGACGAGTAGTCTGCCTCTCCAGCTCTGAAAGGGCGGCGAACACGGTCATCATAAAGACTCCTTGCGGTGTGGAGGTATCAATAGACTCTTTTCTACTTATATAAGTAACACCTTTCTGGTTGAGTTTATCCATGATGCTTAGAAAATCACGGGTACTACGAGCAATTCTCGATATACTTTCCGAAACAACAACATCGCCCTCACGCACGAAGTCAAGCATAGACTGTAATTGCGGGCGATTTGACGCATCTTTACCTGACATTTTATCGGTGTAAATCTTATCTACTTGTAGCTCAGCCATAAGAGTGTCCTGTCTGGCTGTGTTCTGGGTTTCTCCACAGGATACACGTACATAACCAACCTTCATAACTAACGCCTCCTTAAAATTAGTGCCTGCAATATAAATCCCTACTCTCACATACTATCATAAGAGTTAAACTATGCCAATAGGGTATTTGCGTATTATGATACATATCATAATTAAATATACTACCCTATTGATACGGTTTTAGTCTCTATCATATGGGTATAGCCTATCGACACACCCGAAATACAAACGGCAATTCTAAATCTAAATCACATATCCAAAAGTAGTAGCTCACACTCGGGCTACTGCTAATTTATTAGTTAGCGAAATCAAGTGTACTGGGGAGCCTGTCTAATATTAAGTTTATAAATAAACAACAACAAGGGGTGAAGTTAAATGTTAAACGGAGAGAGATGCCCTACCTGTGGGCGTCGATATCACAAAGCTGACGGCAGACACATCAGTCTAACAGACGAGCAGATAGCAGCCATATTGAAGCACAGTAGGACAGAGCAACCGAAGCGTACTATACGGGATTATTGCAAACTGATGGGTATAAGCGAGCACACATATAGGCTGGTAGCTTATATGCGTTTACAACAGGAAAAAGACATTGAACGTGTTTTCCGAATAGACACAAAGATGTGTAATGAAAACAATTATTAAGAGAAATTTCAAACTCTTTTGCTCCGTATCAGCCATATGGAGGTGATGTAAATGAAAGAATTACAAGTAAAGCAAGAACAGCAAGAATTACAATGTTTACAAGAAGCACAAGATTTGCAAGAAAAGTTATTAAGGCCACAACAAGCAGCAGCCATGCTCTGTATCACCACGGAAACTCTGCGGGAGTGGTATCACAAAGGCGTTCTAACTGTGGTAATCACGTATGGCGGTCATATGCGTATACCAGCAAGTGAGATTTATAGACTGCTCAATCGAAAACCCCACGATAGGCATGCTCTATACAAGGAGCCTTTACCACCTGAAGCCTATGCGGGTTTTGAGGAAGAGCCAAAGCCTAGAATTAGTGATGTTGACTTCTTTGAAAAAATGATAAATATGCGTAAGTTTTTACAGAAACAAGATAAAAGTGAATAGTAACACAGCCCCCAGTAAAAAACACCAAGGGCTGTGTTGCCTTTTATTATCTATTTACTGTTTGTTTTGTTGGCTTAATCAAAGTGTTTAAGGAGAACCAAGAACATTTTTTTGAGAATAAAAGATTTTTCCTTTCCATTAAATTTCTTACAATCTATAATCGGTCAAACAATCTAATAGTGACTGTATTACTGTCTTCTTTATGGCTATCCTTTGAAATATGCAATTCTCTATCTGTTTCAAAAGGTACATAGTCAATTGCATCAAAACATCGATTCTTTGCATTTTCCTCTAATTCTTCAACTGTACATCCAGTCAACACCTTATCAACTTCATTTCCATATGAATATAGTACTGCCCACACGTTATTTTTAAATTCTAAAATACATTCAACAATCTGCTTCAGTAAGAGAGGATTAACAGCTTTCGTATCTTTACTTCTAACTATATAAGCTGATTCTGTAGAGTCCTCTATAAGAATTATCAATCTATAGTGTTTATTTTGACTGTTTGCAATGCTCAAAATGTTTGATTTATATGATTCGAAACTACTAGCATGAGACTTAAGGTTTTTGGTTAAAGCAGCAATCAAGTTTTCAATACTTGGTTTTAAGTCAAAATCCCTATCATTCTTCATTTTATCACGGTTTTCTTTTGACCCTTTTGCAATTCTTGCAGTATCGCTCCCTTTATATTGTCTATATTGTGAAATTTGGAAATGCTCAATTGCATATATATTGTCATTATTAACCAAATACGCATCCGGTTTCTCGAATGATTGATGTTCTTTAATATTATTCAATACCCATTTCAGCTCATTATCACAAGAAAATGTGTCATCTATACACACTTTATAATTATTAAAAATTGAATTTATTTCTTCTTTACTCTCCAAACATATCACCACCATCGTCAAATTTCATACTTTCTTAGTGTAATAATTAAATATCTTTCCCGAATTTAATTATTTTTATATCTTAAAACAGATATCACTCTGTTTTAAGGTGACATAAAATTTATCTTAAAACCCGAGAAAACTTGCTACTGCACGTCCCGCTGACTTAATTCCACTAGCAATCGCACGACCAGCAGATTTCAATCCATTCACAGCAGCCTTTGCTACACTCTTGGCTCCACCTGCAACTTTTTTTCCGGCACTATAAATGACATCTCCAAATTTAGAACCACCAAAATAACCAACCATGCCTCCTAAAAATCCTGTCACAACTGCTAAGGGTGCTCCAATTACAGGCATCCATGCAGTTAATGATGCTCCAAGTGTAGCGCCTTTAGCCATTCCACATAATCCACCAATCATTGATGTTGTAACTCTTCCCATTTGGTCGAGCCCTTTTGTCATAGATAATTCTCCGGATGTGATTTTTGCTAATATCTTTACATTTTCAATTCCTACACAAGCTATATTGGCAATTACACCAGCAGGAGTTGCTTTTGGTATAAATGAAATTATACCCTTTCGAATAGCAACTTGAAGTGTTCCAGCCGAAACAACTTTAATAGAGGTATCTGCTCCTGTTTTAATTGCAATTTCAACCATTTCATCAGCATCAATTTTTTCACCATTGAATATCTTATTAGCAATATTAAGTCCTGTTGTTACTGCTGCAGCTTGTAATGCCATTGCACCCACATTTTTTCCGATAGACATTGCCAAATCTTTAGTTTGATAATGACTATAATCCATACTTGGCATAATTCCATCTTCTTGTGCAGCTAACTGAAGTTCTTTCATGTCATCCTTCGTGAACTTCTTTCCTTTTGCCCCCCAAGCATCAATATGGTCTGATATTGTTTTCGAAGAACCTTTTGCTTTAAAATGAGCTTGCACTTCCTCTAATTGTTCTGAAGGAACAATTATTTGTTGATTGTTATAATTGCCACGCTCAATTAAATCTATTGTTGCCTTTGCATCGTTACCAAATTTAAGTTGATAATTTTGATATTTTCCAGTATCAAGATTAATAGCTCTTACATCTACAGAATTGCTTGTAAAAACATCCCTTACTTCAACTTTAATATTTTTACCTTGAAGGAAACCACTTAATTCTGTAGTTTTTGCAATCATATTTTCAGCAATATTTCCGTCCAAATTTGGACTCATCTTTATATATCCATCTGTTGAACGTTGCAACGCATATGCCAACTCCATGTTTTTATGATACAAAATATCATCTATTGATTGTAGTACTTGACCATATTCATTTACAGCCATACCTACTGATACTTCTTGCATTTTATCTACAAGCCAACTTTCTTTAGATGTCCCTCGTGCTGCAGCCTCATTTACAGATTGCAAATTGCTATCAAACACTTTTATAGATTCTACAATCTCTTCAGCGTCTTGCTTTGCTTCTTCATCAGTTACTTCTGACAATTCAGTCTTAAATAATTGCTCTAACCATTCTTTATCCGTCACTGATGCATCTTTTTCTTTATAAGCTTTAAGATACTTTTTAAAAATCTCCTTTACAGTTTTAGCCTCTCTTTCAGATATATATTCCGTACTGGTGACTTCTTTTAAATTTTTCTTTTCTTCCATTCTTCCCACCTCACTTAGAAGCATTCTTGAATTTTCTATTTTCATATTCCTTAGACATCTTTTCAAGCGCATCCTTCATAATTTCTGAAAGTGAATGCGTATTATTTATAGCATTAATTACATCTTGCGTTTGTACACATTTCTTATCATCTGCAAATGCTGTCTCCACTGCATCTTTAATAACACCTTCAATCTCAGCTCCACTGAACCCTTTTGTTTTTACAACAAGTTCAGATATTCTTATACTCTTCAAGTCTTGGGGTCTACGTTTATTAATATGTATTTGAAAAATTTTTTCTCTTTCGGATTCACTTGGTAAGCCTACATAAAAGATTTCATCAAAACGACCTTTTCGTAGAAGTTCAGGTGGTAACTTTGTAATGTCATTTGCTGTGGCTACTACAAATGTTGGACTGTCTTTTTCTTGCATCCATGTAAGGAAATTACCAAACAATCGAGTTGTGACTTCTGCTCCGCCACCATCTCCTCCAATTCCAGCAAAGGCTTTCTCCAATTCATCTATCCACAAAACACATGGCGATATTGCCTCAGCAAGAGCAATTGCATTTCTAAGATTACCCTCAGATTCACCTACATACTTTCCCATCAATCTTCCCATATCTAATCGCAGAAGCGGTACTTCAAACAAATTAGCTGCAGCCTTGGCATTTAATGATTTCCCACATCCAGGCACTCCTGCAATCAATACACCTTTTGGCATATCCACACCATACTGTTTTGCCTTATTCATGTTTTTATAAACCTTTGCTTTGCGAATAAACCATCCTTTTAGATTTTCTAGACCACCGATATCGTCTATGGTTTCTTTAAGTGGAATCATTTCCAAAATCCCAGCTTTTTTTATCATCTGCTGCTTTTGGTCAAAAATAAGTCTTAAATCCCGCCTTGTCAATTCCCCATCATCAGCGTATGATAGTGCCAAAAGATTATAAATTTCAAATTCAGTTAACCCTTTAAATGCAACAGCAAATTCATCAACAAGACTATCTTTAACTGCATCAAGACCATTTTCTTGGATAAAGTCTAGAATTATCTGTTTAATTTCATCGCTACTCAGATAATCCATTTCAAGAATGGTAATAAATTTTTCTAACTCTTTAGGAACGACCAATATATTAGAAATAATTACTATTGTAGTATCCACACCTTGGTTAATCATTCTGGCTACACCCTTAATTTTTGAAACAATCTTAGGGTTATCTAAATAGGCATTAACATCCTTAAGTAGAATTATTTTTCTATCCAACATTTCTTGAGGCTTCAACTGGTCAAGCATCATCTCTAGAGTACAGTCCTCTATCATTGGTGTCTTTGTTTCGAAATCTATGTAGCCATTTGTCTCATTCCATTCATAAATTTCTTTTCCACAACTTACCTCTTTAATAATTAAATCAACTTTATCTTCTTCAAATGTATTCAAATATATGATAGGAAATCCAGCATCTATATAACGGGCCAATTTATCTTTTAAACTATAATTCATAATAATCCCAACACCTTTCTATTTGTAAAGAAATTCAAAATATTTTATTTAAACTCACTAAGTATTATTTTATTTTCAATTTCTGGAGAATTACTATCAATAAATAAACCTCCCATTTTTTTTCGAGTATAATAATACAATACCCCCTTTGAATAATTCATACGAACTACAGCACTAAATGGATAATGATGCTCTAATAACACTTTATTTTTTCCATCTAAATCTGTTTTGTAAAAACAATTTTGAGAATTATTTCTATACTCACCCCACCCAGTGCTCTCCCATTTTAAGTAATATAAATTTTCACCATCTGTATCTAACTTTCTAATATTTGTATCAATTTGTATACTGGAACTTGTATCCAAGTCTAATCTATATAAAGTATCATTTTTACCATGAAAATAAAATAAATATTTATCAGTTATTTTGGCATTATTAAATGTTAAATAATCTAGGTTTAAAATCTTTTCTTTTTGTGTACCATCATGTTTTGCTTTGTATAAGCTCGAGTTATATTTTCCTTTTTCTATCCATAAAAAATAATTCTTGTTACACAATACGCCTTTGTCCTCATCATTAGATTTAAATAATCCACCACTATAACTTGCACATTCTATATTCATATCTATTCTATTGCTTCCATCCAAATTAATCCTATATATTCTTAAATTACTCAGAACAGTGTTATAACCTGTGGTAAAGAATACAATATCATCAACTACACAAAAATCTACTACTGGAGTATCATCGGCAACTAATAATTGCTCCTCGCTTCCATCTATTCTACTTCTATATAAACTATTTATGTTTTTATACCATTTTCCTTTACTATCTTGCTTACAGGTAAGTTCTTTCATCATCTCAATTGATTCATCCACATAAAACAGTCGTTCTTTTATATACACCTTCCAATCAAGGTCTTTTAAATATTGTGGTTTAATTTCGCCTTCATAAATAATGCCTTTTGAATTTGAAACTTTTAAAGAAATAGGGCTATCACTTTTTAGAATACAATCCTCTATTATAATGTTTTTCTCATCTAAATCAATATCAATTTTACTATTTATAACCAAAACGGGATTTGATATACCTATATATTTAATATCATTTTTACTTAAAGGAAGATAGAATTTCTCATCACAGAGATATATTGTTTTAGCATTTTCATCTAACAAGTCTGATAATTCCTCTTGATTAAATGCTACTACATTAACATTTCTTATAATATCTTCATTTTCAGTAAACTGTTTAAGTTTAGTAATTTTACTATTCCTTTTTTCAATGTTTTCTATATCAATATCGTTTTCCTCAATATATTCAATATCAAATATTTCACAAATCTTTTTTTTAAAGTCTAAGCTTGAGCTATTTAACTCTCCAACTTGTATTGCTTCACTTTCATAATATCTGTCATTTAGCCATGTTATTAATTTTCCACTGATAAAGTAGTTTACCACTTTTTCTAGATTAAAATTTTCTCTTAATTCTTCTAAAGTTCTAACCATTACTCCGTTATCCATCTCTAAAGGAAATTTAATTTTCTTCGACATTATTCATGCACCTCCGCATATATTGTAACAATTTTTTTTGCTTCATTTATAATCTTCTTTTTTACTTCCTGTGGCTTTATTATTTGTACTAACTCTATCGGTTGACTCATTATCCATTTTATAAATCCATCCTCAAATACATTTAGCGTTACACTTACTGTATCAGCTTTAATCTCTACAATATTGGCATTTCTAAATTTATCATGTATGTATGAGTAAAACTCTTTTTTACACGAAATAAGAACCTCTATAAATTCACCCCCATACATTTGAGTAATCCCTTTTGAATAAGTCTCCATATACTCAGCTGCACGTTGCCTCTCATCCATTCTTTGACTTCGAACAACAGAGAACGAATAAATTCTGTCTAGTCGAAAATATGCTGGATATTGCTTATTGCTTGTCTGCAAAAATGCTATTAAATACAAATACCCCAAGTCATATTTTATTGCACATGGAATTACTTCTCTTTCAACTACCTCTCCACCCATTTTTATATAGTTTATTTTGATAACAGATTTATTGGATATGATGGTTACCAAGTCACCATGCATCTTAAGGATTGCTTTTTTATGAAGAGGTTCATCATACTTCTTTATACATTCTTTTTCATGTAATACCATTTTACCTACATTTTCAGCATTCCCTGCCAAATGTGTGAGCAATCCATCCATTTCATCAGCCCGAAGTGCACCAGTATCTAATAACACTCTTTCAATAAACATATACTCCATAGTTTCCAGTGCTTTTCTTTGTGGACCTGCAAAGTAATAAAGATTTTCCTGCCTATCATAAATTAACTCTTCATTACAGAACAGCTCACTTAAGTATAATCGCACATCCTCTATATCCCTATCAAATGTTCTAGGCAAACTATCTGTCTCCATACAAAAGCTAAGTTTATTGACTTTTTCTCCTTGTATCAGCTTTGAGTATAACAAAAGCAACCTTGTTATCTTGTCCATCAAATCACCCTTAAACTCTATTACTTTCTTGCTACATTCTCATTATACCATGCTACAACGTCAAAATATGACGTTGTTATACTTAGTATGAAATTTTTTTATAAATAGTAAAAATCGACCTATAAGCCTATATAAACCCAAAAGGTGCTCCTCTTTTCTAACTTTATTTACATCTCCACCTTAACTTCCACCCCAGACTTAAATTCTACCGTAATCTTATCCTCATACACCATAATTTTTCCAATCAATCTCCTTATCAGTTGCTCATCACAATCATTAATAAGCATTGGTTGCTCCTTTAGAAAAGCTGTCATATCAAGAATTCTTTGGCTTGTAGTTTTCTTTTCTGCCGCTTCAGCTAAAGCATTATGCTTTTCTTCTAGCAATCTATAAATATCATTATAATCTTCTTTGGAATTAGCGAGTCTTAGCAATTACATTTGTAAATCTTCTAATTTTTTTATTTATATCAGCTACAGAGTTGCTATCTTATTTATTAATAACCATTTCAATATTCTTGCCTAAAACATCTAAAAAGTCTTCCTTCTGGCACAACACCTCATCTTTAAATGTATCTGTTTACTTTTTCATTCTCACTTATTTTAATTACTTAGTTATCCTTCAACTTCATGACTCACAATACTAAAAAATGTTTAGGTTCCGAACCATTCTTGGATGTAAAGCTAATATCGATTCTGAGACTACAATGCAAATTATAGCATTAGAGTGCTATCATACAGTTAAATTATAAAAAATTCCCTACCTATTTTTTATGTTAGGGATTTTTTATGTGTTCAAACGGTCAGATAAACCGCTTTTTCACAAGTTGAAAAATGCTTCAAATATTTCAAAATACTGAAAGACAACCGTAATATGGCTGTTTTTCGGCTTTTTATGACGGCCGATAAGTAGTTAATAGTTGGTTAATGTGTTGTCAGAAATAATTTTTCAAATCAATCCTGTGCCTTGCTCAATATGGAGTATAAAACTTAAACGACAGGAGGTTTCTATATGACTATTAACCAGGAAAATTTGCTCACTAACGGCAGATGTCCGTACTGCGGTATGCGACCCATCGTTGGCGAAGGTCGTCACATTGGATTATCGACGACTCAAATTGAGGGTATACTCAGACATTACAATGCTCCTCAACCTAAGATTACCCAGCAGCAGTATTGCCATCAAGAAAAAATTGGGCTTAAGAGTTATTGGCGCATCACTCACCTTCGATTGAAACACCCGAATGATAGGGCGAAAGTAATTGCAATAGCTAATTCTATTGGGTTTGACATCGTGCATTCGAAGGCTTGCACGCATTGTAAGGAGGTAAAGATATGATATTAGTACGAAATAACCATTTTACCACCTTACAGAACCATAATTTAACCATTATAAAAATTATGGTTCTTGTCAAAACTCTTGCGATACAAGGGTTTCAGCAAATCAATAACCATAATACTATTTGGTTTTACTTCTTTATTAATAAAAGAAAAAAATTATATAGCGTTATCACAAATGGTTATGAAAATATCTCTCGGTATAGTTGCAATTCACAGTTTTCCTCGATATTGCTGGCAAAAGAGGTGCAACTAACAGTATTAAAAATGGTTACAAAAAAATTAGAAATGGTTGCATATACAAACCAAAGGAGGAAATAAAGTGGACAAACTTAAACTAATTGAGGCTGAAAAAGCCTTTTATATAAAGCACTTTGGAGGTGCCCAAAATCAATCTTTGCAGAAAATCACTACAAAGAAAAATGGTGATTTGACTAGCACCGGTGATTCAAACCGTGGAAAATTGCGCCGAATGCTTGACGAAGACGGTTATGAAAACCTCATCACTCATTTGAAGACTGAGTTTAAAAACACTATTGCTATTACTCAAGGTGGTATTATTACTAATCTTGATGCTTTAAAAGATTATCTGGCTGCTCTCGAAACTGACCGAACTACTAAGTCTGCTACCGACGAACTTGATATGAACCGTGCTGAATGGCTTGCCGCTCAAATCCTTGCAAACACTGAAATCGTGATAGAGGTTACTCCAAGGTCGGCTCTCAATCGTACAGATACCCCTTCGGAGGAAATTCGATTCGTTGAAAACAATATGGCAGTTGCGGCATGTACGAGTCCAGATAACGGTATGCCCATAACACTTGAAACATTTTTAACAGGTGCCGGTGCATATTCTTGCATGGCCGAAGTGAAAGCCTTGCTGAAAGCTTCAGCTCCTAAAATTAGTAGTGAATATAACGAATGGCGAACGAGAGTACCGATGGCCAACGGCATATATGACATCAAAACCGGGGTTCTGCACCCATATCCAGGCAAGGAAGCAAAAGTGCAAGACCGACTTATCCCTTATAGGATAGAACTTAACTATGTTCCTAACGGACAGCTTACGGGTAAACCAGCCGAATTGCTTGAAAAAGTCTTTTTGAGAAGAAAACAGCTCATTGATGTATTCTGTTGTTTTCTTGGCATAGGTATGTCGACATGGCTTGGTGCTCAGGTATGCTTAATTCTCAAAGGAGAGGGTGCAAGCAATGGTAAGTCCACAATTACGGGACTGGCTCCACACCTTGTTGGAAAAAACTATATAGCAAAAGAACAGCTTAAAGATATATTTGCCAAAGAACACGGAAAAACAAATCTTGCGTTCAAACTCATAAATGTGTGCGATGACTTAAACGAGGATTCCATCCGAAATCAGGGTGATTTCAACAGTTTGGTTACAGATGAACATTTGCGTATTGCTCCAAAAGGACAAGACCAATATTATGTTCCGAATTGGCTCACCTGCATATATAACGGAAATGTTATACCTCGCATTGGGTCGGCGGCAGGAGCAAATGGCGTACTTAGACGTATCGTTGTCTTACCTATGGATGCTAAGTTTTCTATCGACTGTACTGAAGATGACTACGATACTGGTGTCTTTATGTGTGACCCAGGTGCAATTGACTGTGAGTATGAAAAGGAAGAAATTGAGCAGCTTGCATCTTATTGTCTGTCGCTTCTTACAAAGGAATTTAACAAGAGGGGTTCTGTAATTGACATACATATACCCGAAATCAGAGATGAACTCAAAGCTTATTATGCAGACCTCGATAGTGTGTTCTTTTACCTTGATGAGAATGGTTTTATAAATGACCCAGCGAAACTTGATAGAAAGCCTGTGGCTGACGTTTATGCCGAGTATGTATCTTTTGTTGGTTCTGGTGGTAAGCCACTTGCTATAAAAGGTTTCGGTAAGCGCCTGCGTAACCTACTGCCTGACTTCGAAGTAAAGGCTATCAAAGGTGATAAATGCTATATTTGGAAAGGAGATAAAAAAGATGAGTAAACTCTATAAAACAGGAGACTTAGTTGTAGACGGTTCACCCGTATACATTGACCCAAACAATCTTCCTTCTGACATTATACAACTCTATAAATACTACCAAGTACATGACTTTTTAACTGGCTGTCTGTTGCCTCTCTCTATGATAAGCGACAGACTGCCGAAACCGGCACTTGACTACACAAAGGCCTTTCCAGACTATAAAGTCGGAATTGTCGATATTGAAGTATTCCCTAACTGGTGGTGTGTTGTTTTATCTAACGCCGATGGTGTGCATGTCTTTAGGTCAGATATGCGCTTGGATAACATCAAACTCAAGAGATTTTTAAGCAATCATGACTTCATTATGGGGTACAATATTAAAGAATTTGATGCCCCTCTGCTTAAAATGATGACGGAAGGCTGCTCAACTTATAAAATTTACGATGCAACCTGTAAAATCATCAATGACCGCATTCCGGGTTGGAAAGTTCTTAGTGATGCTTGTGACTCTTGGGTTGACTTCGGAGTTGCTGAACTTATGCCAGTTCGTGAGGCTGGCGGTGAATCAGTTGCACTTAAATATATTGAGGCAATCACAGGTGAACGAGTATTCGAATGTGACGTACCATTTGATAAGGAAGAATTATCTGAAGACGAAAAAGCAAGGATTATTGAATACTGCAAATATGATGTTGAAGCAACTGAGAGTATTATATTTCCAACTCGTAAGTCTTCCGTTGAAGCTGAAATCACATTGGCTAAAATGTGCTCTGATATCGATGGGAAACGTTGGCAAGACTATCTTAAGAAGTCCAGCAATTCCAAATCCGCCATCATTTTAGGTTTTGATGACAAAGACTATTCAAACGATGAATGGGAACAAAAGGAACTTCTAATCGGGCTTGCAAAGCGTTTTAAACCTCAGAAAAAAGACTTCAAAGAAGTTTACAAATGGTTTGCAGAACAAGTCGCCGAGATAAAAGAATTTGTAACTCTCAATAGTGGAAACTATGAAGAAATAAAGGCAGAAATACGCAAACGCAAGAAAGATGTAACTCTTGATAATGGCTGTATTATAACTTTCGGTCTTGGCGGACAACATGGTGCTTTTGAGCGATACATTAAAGCAAGTGATGTTTGGGACTCTGATGTGTCCTCAATGTACCCAAGCATTATGACTGAGTACGGGTTAATGTCGCGCCGAATGAAGTACCCAGAAAAATTAAAGATGATGACTTTAAATCGAATAGAAATGAAGACAAAAAATCCACAGGCTGCTGATGCTTATAAAATTATTCTCGTTTCGGTTTTTGGAGCAATGGGCAATCGTGGAGGACAATTATACGACCCTAAGATGATGCGTAGTGTCTGTATTACAGGGCAGCTTGCACTTCTAAAGCTGGTTGAAATGCTTGAACCTTATGTTTACATACTTAATACAAATACTGACGGTATATTCTTCACAGTTCCTAATAAATCAGATTGGGACAAGGTTATAGAACTTCATACAGAATGGCAGCGAATTACAGGTTTGCAGCTTGAAATTAACGGGAGGCCACAAGTTGACTGGAAAGACGCAAAAGCGTTTTCTGAAATGCACCAATTTGACGTCAATAATTATATTCTATGCAAGACCGAGGGAGGTGAAATAACCAACAAAGGTATAAAAACATCAGGTATTGCTGGACCATTTTCAAGAGGCAAGGTTAAGTTGCAGAAGTATGACGGCAGGATTATCAAGCAAGCGATTGTTGCGTATTTGGCAAAAGGTATACCTATCGAAGACACTATATGTAGCTGCGAAGATGCTCGTGAGTTTATGTTCGTATGTAAATCAACTAACCAAGTGTTTAGGGATGGTAAAGAAATCAGGGAACGCATTCTGCGTTTTGCTCGTGTTATAGAAGGAGGAAGTAGATTCACAAGAAATACGGCTAAGGCTATAACCTCAATTCCAAACGCCGCTTCAGGTGCAGAATTGTTCCATTACAATTTGAATGAGCTATCACCTAAAGAACACAAAGCAATTATTGCTCGCTTGGATTTAGATTATTACATAGAACTTGCAGAGATGAAACTGTCGGGAATTACATTTGACAGGACAAACTATAAAGGCACATTTAAAGAGTTTTTAGCCCACTACCCCAAGTTTTCACCACTGGCCGACGATGCAAACCGCCCAATTTACCGAGTAAATGACCCAGCATCATGGCAGCTTTGGGATGGAGCGTTCCCGACAGTTATGCTTCCGCATGGCCATGTATGGGCAGTTGACATTGACAAGTGCCTGAAAACAGAGTCGCAAGGTAAGGCCTGGAAAGAACTTCTCCCAGGCAAATGGATTTCACCAAAACTTTTTAAATGGCTTGAGACACTTGATTGCTATACTGAGCTTTCAGCTGGTGGCTTTGGTATTCACTGTATAACACTTGCAAAGGCTGCAGACATCCCTAAAAAGGTTGGTACAGCTCAAATTGATGGTTTCAATATTGAACTGTTTAATGTTGCACAAAGCAATCACTCAATCACCATTACAGGTAAGCGTATAGAGTGTTTCAGTGACAGAATAGACTATAAAACATCAACTATAAAGAAGCTATTAAATACTCTAGCTGACAGCAAGACAAAGGACATATTCGAAGGGAGGCGACAACCGCCTGCAGACAAAGTAAAACGACATAATCTAATGATTGCAATTGCAAATGGTGCAGTGTGTGCGTGGGAAGAAGGTCAACAGCGCTATCCAGCAATACTTGCTTCATTATATTGCTTAAAAATGAATGGCTTCTCAGTAGAGGAACGCAAGACTGCAGCACAATGGTTGTTCGCAAATTGCGACTATATGGGCAGTGAACACGCATTGAATAGAGATACACTATTAAAATCGATTGAAAGGTAGGTAAAAATAATGTCATTAAAACATAGTATTTTAGAATTGGATATCATCGACTACAGTGAAGATGTTTACAGAATACCACCCGTTCGCGTTAATACCTTGTTTCCAGAACCTTCAAGGTTGGAGGATTTGTTGCTTATTGACCCATTCAAATCAATGCTGATTGATTGGGTTGAGGACCTCGACGAGATGCCCGCAGCCGTGTTATTACACGGACCAGCGGGTTGCGGCAAGACAACTGTTGCTCGTATAATTTCACAGATGAATGAATTTATAATGTATGATGATTGGCAACAGAGCTTTGGCCTTGAGCGAGATAATTGTAAAATATTATACTTGAATGGTTCGCAAATCAGACAAACTGGTGTTGCGTCGTTAAAAAAAGCATTGGATATTTATATGACTGCAACGGCTTCATGTGCAAGAACACTTCTTATTATTGATGAATCACACGATTTAACTGAAGTAGCCGTTAATTTGCTAAAACAAGCAACAGAAATGAATGCAGTCCGAACCAGACTACATGGGCAGGGTGGGAACATTCTACTTCTCTCAACACAGGCAGTAATAGGAGATGCACAATTGATGACTCGCGTTTTCCCGATAGATTGTGGAAAATTCGATGCTAATCAGTTGATGAAGTATACTTTAAAGTGCTTGAATGATGCTGGTGTTTTGTATGAAGAAAAGGAAGTTCGTGCACTTTGGGATAAAACTGGTTCCCCTCGTGGATTTCTAAATATGTTAAATCCGATAGCAAAACACTCGTTGAAGCATGGAACTAAAATGGACTTGAAATCAATATTATGACTTAAATGAAGGGACACACAGCCGTCCTTGAAATACCCTCGGTAGTTCCAGCTAGTATTCAGTAAAGGCGGGAATCCGTATGCCGGTTTCCCGCCTCAATTAAATGCTGCTCTATCTTATGCTATTTTCCAGTTTACACAAAATGCTGGTTCTGACCCTATACTTAAAAGTATAAACTAATAAATTACAATACAGTTTGCATCTACAAAATCCTTAACACAGTTCTCTATTGACTGGTTGAGACAAGCAACAAATTCTGCTGTAGGACTAATATTGGGAGCATTAAAATATTTATCCTGTGTATATTCAAGCATGTCCTTGAATCTATCATACTGATAAGAGAATCCTTTGTTCTTCCCAAAACCATTCTTATATGCCTCGTCACCAATCAATTCTGCAACCTCACGTCCTAAGTTCTGATTAGTTATCAAATACTGAACAAAATCATCACAGAACTTAGTTCTTTCTAAAACATCAGGCACGAAGCTGGCGGCATCAATCTGTAATCTGTTTCTAAAGGTCATCGCATAATTACGAATTTCCTGCACAAACTTTGTTTCAATGTTATTGAAGCCATACTCGTTTGCTACTACATATGACTTATGCACTGTTCCAGAGTTGCGCCACTTTCTAGTGCTGGCTCTCACAGTTGATGCATACAGTTTAAGACCTTTGCACTCTACAACCAAGTTGTTATATAAGCTACTTATATCTTGTTTTGAGACATTAGTCAAGTCCACAGTAATGCATTTCTCAATACCTTCGATTACCCTCGGTCTTGGTCCAAACTTAGCCTGTTCACACAGAACATCTTCAAGAAGATGCTTCATAGCCTCCGGATAAACAAACCCTTTACTTTCCAATTCATCTTCCATTTTGTTTTCAGGGTCAGTCAGAATAGCCGCACGATTAATGCTAATTAAACGTGGCTTCTTCTTTGAGTTATTGGAGCTAAGGCTACTCTTTAAACTACTTATCAAAACATCCTGGTCAGTAATGGCATACTCTAACTTCTGCTTCCAATCAACACTTCCTCTACCTCTACTGAATTTTCCAGTGTCACTTCTCTGCTGACTATATGTCTTTAGGTATTCGTCCCAATGAGTATAAATGATATATATCTCGACATCCCTGTTAGCATCCTGAAGCATCGTTCGGATAGCTTCGTATCCGTCCTTTACGGTATCAGTAATGTATGAGTTAATAACCAAAATCAGCTTGTTACTATGGTATTCTGAAAGCATATCGATAATTCTCTCAGATTCTTCTTTAGCCGTAACACCTGTAGAATGGAATAAACCTTGTGTGTCAATCAGGCGTAAACATCTAATCGGCTGTCCATCATGCTCTGATACAATTAAAAGGTCACTATCTTCTACATTGAAAATGTAGTCATCACCTCTAAATATTAAAGAAATATCAGACAAGAGGTATTCCTTAGAACCATCTTCACTCTTTAAGAGTGTTTCTGTAATGCTGCTATCCTTGTCTTCTTCACCTAAGACAATAATAATATGACTATTCCCTTCTGAATCTACCTCAACATCAGCACCATTCTTAGAAATATCATCCTTAAGTGCTGTAACATCACGATTTACCAAATCAACGATAATTTTCCAAAACTCTTCAATAAGACTTGTAAACATTTGTTTACTTGACAAAAGTTCAATGAAAATCTTTACACCATTCTGACCTTTATTTGTTTTTTTAGCCACCATCTCATTATAGACAGTCATAACATCATCAATTGCAAACCTATTTAGAATCTCAGCTATGGCGTCAAAATCACTATCTGACATTTCTTTGATTTTATAAGCAAGAGACTCATTAGCTGGGTGATTTAAGCCATTCTGAAACGTCTTGATAATCTTATTTCTGTAAAAGTCAATATTTCGATTTTTATTATAATCCTTTGCTGCGGAATAAAGAATATTACCAATAAATTCGTTGTCATCATTGCAATCAGCTATTGTTTTACGACCAAGTTTAGCCATGACTACAAGTTTATCTTCTGGAATACCTTCATAATCTGTTGCGATAATCTCAACCTCTGATGTACTTCCTTTCCCATCTGCCTCACGAATACTAAGAAGCTCCTGTACTCCCGAATTCTTCGCCAAGGCTGCCATCATTGTTGACTTACCACTCTCTGTAGTCCCTGTGGAAACAATCGGATTACCCTTTCCTAGTACTACTACAACTGCAGCCTTAATTTCTTCAATACTGTTTTGTACCATGCTATTTCCCTCCTATTTGGATAAAATTTGCATAAAAAAACTCTTCTGATTCATCAGAAGAGTTAATGTCAAATATAGAAAAATGCACGGCTACAATATATATTAACACCTTGCAAAAATTCATAATATTAAACACATATCCATCCTGATGCATCATACACCACTCAATATCTATGAGCAATGCTGCAAAGATTTTTTATGTATATCTCATTATACATTATATTAATTAGAATGTCTATTAGAATTTTTACTTTTTCTACCAGTATGCTGAATAAACACCTGAGTCTTCAGATGTCATTATGTCTATACTATTAACTAATAAAAACTCAAGAAACACAAAATGTGAGACACTTCGATTTGAATCAGTCATATTGATTTCACGTCTATACCGACTTCTTTTTCAATCCTCTTACGGGTCATTTCTACCCGATTTTCATCCTTGTCACAGGCAATCACCTTGCGTTTCTTCTTTAAAGCAGCTACAGCTGTCGTCCCTGATCCGCAAAAAACATCAAGTACGCAATCTCCAGGCCGACTGAAACGCTCGATTAGCGTCTCAAACACTTGTAATGGTTGTGCGTGCCTAAGTAGTTCTTTCTCGGCTTTATCAGCAGGGGCATACACAAGGTCATCCACCATGTTTTCTGGATTTTCCGAGAGCTTTTCAACTACTTCTATGGGCTGTGTATGTGGAGGCACCTCTTTTTCTGATATTTCTATAGGTGCTCGTACAATGTCATACGCCATATCTCCTGTATATTCTGACTTTACAAACATTAGAATTGGTTTCCAACCTGTTGTTAAACGTTTCTTATATAAGAATGGTGAACCGTGAGGTGTAATACAAGCAAGCGTCCAATGATATTTCAAATGTTTGCTTAATTGTGAAATTTGGTCAGGTAAATAGCTTTGACCTACCATACATAGTAATACTCCACCTTTGCGTAAAACGCGATTTGCAACTCGCCCTAAATCTACAAAAAGAGGTACGCTCCCACGGTCATACGGTGCATCTGTGAGCAATAAATCAACACTATTGTCATTCACTTGCGGGAGTCCTTGCTTAATATCAGCTACAAATAATGTACAGGCATCTTCACCAAGCTCCACATACAGATTATTACGAGCAGCCTTCGCTTCCTTAAATATCAGTCTTTGTGCATACACAGGGCTCTTCAATTTCTTCGCTTCCATCATATCAAGTACTCCATCGGCTTTAATAGCACGTTTGCCATGCTCGCTTAAATTTTCAAGAATACGTGGATTTTTTTTCAAATACGGATGCTTTCTCCATGTCTCTTCGCTTGTGTTCATCTGGTCAATAAGACCGGTGTTTTTCATTTCTTCCTTGATTTTTAGTACAGTTACGTGTGAACCTCCACAAATCCGAGCTATGCCTCTACTAGAAAGCGAAGGGTCTTCTTTTATGCAATTTTCTATTTGTGAACGGCGTTCTTTCCTTGTAAGCTGGTGTTTTGGCTTGTTCATACAATCATCTCCTATTTATGTGTTGCTATTATAGCACACCTTCAACGTTTTGTCCCTATCTTTTATTCTTGGCCGATAAGCTATGCTACCTTGGCCGGTTAGATGCTTTTTTCTTGGCAGTAAGAATTCAGATTTGCAGAATGTGTGCCTATCATAAAACAGACCATAAATGAACAAGAAAGGAGTGATATGAATATGAGTTCATCTGAGTGTAAAAAAATGCGTAAGTACTGGGAAAATATGATGTCAGGAAGGTGTTATACGAAAGGAGAGTTTGATAGCAGAACAAAACAGCTTGTGTTAGCAACACGTAAAGGCAACTATTTTAGTCCAGACCATTGTTATTTTGCGTTGGTTCAGCAACTACCCTATGGTACTTGCTATGTAGATTGTGAGTGAAAACAGCTATAGTACAGTTACAAATGCAGTTTTCAAAAAAATAAATTTAATTAAAAGGAGGTGTAAGTTTATGAGTATGATACAGACCGGAGAATGGCGTGCTGTTTGTGCAACTGATGTAAGATGTATAGCATCCAGCAAAGCTATACAGGATGCTAGGGAAGTGCTTAGAAGTAAAGAGGATGTGCTTAGTAAGCTACAAATTAAGTCTAAACCAGCCTTTTAGAAGCGGAACCGATGCGCTATACTTAAGGAACTTTAATTACATCATTTCATTTAAAATTGAAAGGAGAATAATTAATATGAATAATATAAATATAATGTTTTATACTGCTAAGGATGTCAGTAAAATTCTTGGTATATCTGAGACTTCCGCTTATAGGATAATCAAAAAGCTAAACAATGAGCTACTTAGCAAAGAATATATTGTGATACCGGGTAAAATCAGCAAAAAGTACTTTGAAAGCAAAGTAATGATGTAAAGCGAGGGTAAAATAATGGCAGCATTTAAGCAGATAACTGCATTAGGAAAAACAACTTGGACATCCAAGTTTTATTACAAAGATTGGAAAGGCGAACGTAAACAGAAGAAAAAAGAAGGATTTTTAACAAAAAGAGAAGCAAATGAATTTGAGAGAGATTTTCTTGATAAAGTTGGAAGCAAAAGCGATATGTTGTTTTCGAGTCTCTATGAGCATTACCTTGAATACTGTGAGAGTAGACTTAAACCTACAACGCTTGCGAACAAAAAGGTTCTGATTGAGCTAAAGATACTCCCCTATTTCAAGGACATGACAATAAGCACTGTTGAAGTAGCTACAGTGATGAAGTGGCAAAATGAGTTAATAAAACAGGATTATGCTGGGACTTATCTCAAAACCATACACAATCAACTCTCTGCTATATTCAATTTTGCTACGAAATATTACAAATTGGGTTCCAATCCTGCGAGACTTTGTGGCTCAATGGGCAAGAAAAACGCAGAAGCTATGAGTTTTTACACTGTTGCTGAGTTCAAGCTCTTTATTAGGGCATTTGATGAGAAACCAATGTCAAAGCTAATGCTTGAAACTCTGTTCTGGACAGGTATCCGTTCGGGCGAGCTACTGGCTCTAACCCCAAGTGATTTTGATTTCGAGGCCAACACGCTTTCAGTCAATAAGAATTACGCTAGATATAACCGTGAAGACCTCATTCTTCAACCAAAGACACCGAAAAGCAAGCGCATCATTGCCTTACCTGAGTCTTTATCCGACTCATTAAGAGAGTACATGAATAAACTATATGGTATTCAGCCGACAGACAGGCTTTTTCCAGTCACTAAATCATTACTCACCATAGAAATGAAGCGAGGTTCACAGAAAAGTGGCCTAAAAAAGATTAGAGTACACGACCTACGCCACTCGCACGCATCTCTGTTGATAGAGATGGGATTTTCTCCATTGCTAATTGCTGAAAGGTTAGGCCACGAAAGGGTGGAGACAACCCTCGAGACGTACTCGCACCTCTACCCACACAAGCAAACAGAAGTAGCAACTCAACTTCAAAAGCTGATAAGAGGCTAAATACAGTTAGTACGATTTTAGTACGCAGAATAAAAAATAAACCTTGAATACATTGTATTTTCAATGTATTCAAGGTTTTTAGTTCTTATTCCCACTCAATAGTAGCAGGTGGTTTTGAAGTTACGTCATAAACAATTCTGTTTACTCCATGAACTTCATTAACAATTCTTCTTGAAACTATATCTAAAACTTCATAAGGTATTCTAGCCCATTCAGAAGTCATTGCATCAGAAGATGTTACTGCTCTTAAAGCTATTGCTCTTTGAAATACTTTTATACTTATTTCAAAACCACTTTGCATATCCCTATGACATATCATAAAAAGCATTTATGATATTCTTCTATGACTATTATAAAATATTTTCCATTAAATAGTCAATAAAAAATGAAAAAACAGGTGCAAAATTAATTGTACCTTAACAAAAATTATAATTATTTTACCACCTGTCCAGTTTTTATTTTAGTTACGGTACTTTTTATAATATCATAAATATCCTCTGAACTTAATCCTGTTTTCTCAGAAATCAATTTTACAGCATTAGAATGTTTCACTTCACTATCCCAATTATAAGCTTTGGCTTCTTCTTCTATCCTTAATATTAAATCTATAGCTTTATCTTTATTTTTATAGTATTGTTCTGCACCTATTTGTGTTTTAACTAATTCCTTTTCTTTTTGAATATAATCATTATGTTCTGCAATAAATTTTTTAAATTGAAAACTTATTATGCCAAACAAACCTGTAATTATTATGTAAGCTCCATCACTTATAATTGATTTTACTAATTCATTAGTCATATATTACTTACCTCCATTTTTTATAAAATCTAATACAGCTTGATCTGTAGAATATCTATCATCACCGGCAATTAACTTAGTAAGATAACTAGTGTATTGATCTGCTTTTCCACCTACAGCATAAACATTTTTAACACAACTATAATCAAAACTTCTTCCATTAGATATAGTAGGACAATTTAAATAATCTGCTAATATCTCCGCACTATGCATATCTGCTCCATAATTATAAATTACTATACTTTCCACTTTCTTTTTACCTCCATTTACAAATATTCTTTCGTCAAAATTATCTATATCACAGTTAGTTCCGATACCTGGAACTCTTCCTTCCTCTGTAAATTGAAACCCTATGTAATCTTGAGAAATGTTTGGACTATCAACACCATATTCTGCAATCCATAAAGGTAACTCCAGTGTATTTCCACCCATAGATTCTTTTAAAAAACTTGTATATGTATATAATCCAATTTGTACACCTTGAGATTTACAATAATCTGAAAATTGTTGAGTTCTCCATGTAGCAGAACCATCTGTTAAGTCACATTTATCATTCCCTTCAACATCTAGCATTGGAATACAATCATATGTTAATCCTGATATTGCATTTAGAAAATGTATTGCTTCTTGTGTTGGATCATTTTTTCTAAGAAAATGATAGAAACCTATCTTTAATTGATTTGCTTTACACCCTTCGTAAAATTCTCTCATTTTATTATCATTATAAGTAAGTCCTTCTGTGCTTTTTAAATATACTATCTCATATCCTGCATTTTTTACTTGATTAAAGTCTATATTTTCATCATTATTACTAACATCTATTCCTTTCAATATAATCATCTCCTACTCAAAAATATGTGATTGAATGGCATAAAAAAAGAACCCAAGCAAAGTACTTGCTCCAAGTCCTATTAGCCATTTAATTGCACCTGTTAAATTTTTAATGTTTTCACATAGGTTTTTAATTTCTGTTCTAAACTCTCTTCCATCCTGTTCAACTCTATCAAGTCTTTTATCATGCTCTTTTAACGTTGTGTTGTGTTCATTAATTTTTAATTCTACTGTTTCATTATTCATATTCATATACACCTTCTCTCCACTAAAAATAGGCAATAAAAAAAAGACTATTTCTAGTCATTCCTTATTGCCATTAATATTGTTTTATTACATTGAATTTTTATAATATAAACTCATATTTTTTCTATTGTGTTACAGCTCCACTATTAATTATAATATAATCTTCTACAGCCTTTTTATAATCTACATTAGTTACATCTTCTAATAAAAATACTCTATTTCTTAAAGGATTTAATCCTTTATTAATTATTCTTTCTGCTATTATTTTTACAATTATTTGATTTACCATTATAAAATACCTCCTAAATCTTTATTTTCTTTTAATAATAATTGATTTTCTAATTCTGCTTTTTCTCTTTTTAATTTTTCTTCTTCTGTTTCTGTGTGTTCTATATACTTGTCTATAATTATTAAATCCTTTATAGATGCAGTGCTTTTGTTTTTTGTTATATCCACATGATATTCAAGAGCTTCTTTAAAATTATTATCATTATAACCATAAGGAAGATCTATAAAATCTATTTCAGCTGGTCTTAATCCTTCTTGCAGATCACCTTGCATTTCTCCTAATACACCATTTAAAATTTTTCCTGTTTGCTTATCAAAAATTAATCTCATACCTATTTGCATTGAAAAAACCTCCTATTCTATTGCTATCCAATCAAAACTACTACCAGTAACGCCATTATACCCGCCATCTGCTGTGTATTTATAATTTGCTGTAAAACAATTCGAGGTTGGTTGTTTATTTACCGTTATATCTTGCCTCCAAGAATCTGTCATAGTATACCATCCATCAAACATATATAAACTTACACTATGTCCTATATGTGAAGCACCACTATATGCATATGAATATCTTAATAATATAATACTTGGTACAAATTGTAACCCAGTAACGTCTTGTGAACTAAAATAGCTACTAAATCCAATAGAGCCACTAGCCGATTTTTTACCTGTATTAATTTGCCCTACTTTAGTAGCCAATACTGAAAATGTATCCGAAGGGCTTGCGGAAACACCTTTAGCAGTTACTGCATTAGCAACTGCTGTTTTACCATTACTGGCATATTGAAAAAGGTTGTTTAATATTGTTTGTACATCACTTCCAGCTATACCATCTATGGGATTTACATCTACATTTACTGCTTTAGTCTTTGGATATAAATTATCCCATGCGGTATTATTTTCATTCCTTTGTGCCATCTGAATATTTTTATCTGACATCGTATCACCTTCCTTAAATTATTTTGTACCAAAAATCACCTGCATTTATTGCACTTGGACTATTTACAGATGTTGTAATTTTAACTCCACTACCAGCTCCTATGTCATTTGCAAATTGACTTAACTTCGTTGGAATATCTGTTGTTTTAGCAATTCTATTCCAACCCGTCCAACTACTAGCATTTTGGTATATCCTAGAATACATTATATTCCCAATATTATTTGCCCCATATGATATAGCTATTTGATTAGTCCAACCAGTATCATGTCCAATTATAATAAACCAAAACCATCCTGTGTTTGGAGCATTAATTACATTACTTCCTCTAAAAAAACCAGTTATTTTATAATTATTTAAATCCATACTAGAGATATTTGTTGCCATTGTTCCTAAACCATATCCACTAGGAGCAAAATCATTCACATGTTTTCCGTCTAATGTGTTTGCATTACCACCATTAGCAGGTAATGTTGTAGGCTTAATACTATCCGCATATGCTTTTGCGTTGCCTTCAGCTATATTAGCTTTTTGTTGTGCTCCTTGTGGAGTTTCCTTTGAAGCTACCATATTAGTTATTGTGGTTGCAAAGTTTGGATCATCACCTAATGCTTTAGCAAGTTCTTGTAATGTATCTAATGTAGTCGGTGCTGAATTAACTATACTTGCAACTTTATTATCAGCATATATTTTTGCATTACTTTCAGCTGTATTAGCTTTTGCTTGAGATTCTTCTTTTGTTTCAACATTATTTTTTAAAGAAATAGTTATCTTATTATTAGTTTCATCTGGTGTTATATTAATATTGTTTCCTGCAACAAGTTCTATAACATTATTAGGGTTATCATTGGATATTATAGAATTCTCGACTTTAATATTTACATCTTTGTTTATAAGAGTATTTTCAGTACCATTACCAATATAAAATTCCTTTTTGTCAGTGCAAAATCCCATTTCCCCTTCTTGTAATATTGTTAAGTCTTTCTTTAATCCTCTTTTAATTTTAATTATTTGGGACAATCATCTCACCTTCTTCTATATTTCCTTAAACCAAAAATCAACATTTCTTGGTTCAATGGGATCTGTAGTACCCCTATAAATTCTAGGAACAGCAGTTATTATATTTAATAGATTTCCAGCAACATCACCACTTAAAGTATTTTTTACAGATTTAAACCATATAATAAAATCTTTCTCTAATTGTTCCTTTGTCGCTTCAAAATTAGTTTTTTCTGCATTACTCCAAGTTGTAAAGTCTGTATCATATTGTCTTGTTTTAGTATTATACCAATCCAAATACTGATTAAATATTGCAGTGGTATCAGCTTGTATAAGTGAATTTACCCAACCACACAAACTAGTATTCATTCTTAAGTCTGTTATATTAGCCTGTACTATACTTATTACACCTTTATTCACATAAATATCTGCAATACATAATTCATATGCGTCTAAATCACGTTGCAATATTGGAGCTATAGGAGTACTTTCAAAATTGCCTTTCTTAACTTCAGCTTTTATTTGCCTATTAAGAAAATCTAATTTCAAAACTACTCTATCTATTCTATTTAAAACACCATCAGCTACATCTATGTTAAGGATTAAATCATCCGTGTTAATATAAACATAACCGTTAATCCAAGCCTTACCTGGTTTAACGGTTACTGTCATATTGTTGCTATTTGTAACTACTTGTAAATTTGTATTTGAGTTAGGAAAAACACCATTAGTTACTAAAGAGTTAAAAAATTCTGCAAAATCACTTGCTTTATACTTTCTATCACCATTTACACTATTAAAAAAACTTGATTTCTCCAAGATATCCTCACATCCTTTCTATACAAAACTTCCACCGTCAATATTATTTACATTCACATTTGTAATGCTAGTAACTATTGATCCACCAATTTGCTGTTTCGCTAAACTTTTAATCTTATCTAATACAGTAGGTACAGTATTACCAAAAGTAATATTAATACTTAATCCTTTTTCATCATATACTTCTTCTATTTCTGTTATTCTAGCATCTATCATTAATCCCCATTTTTTAGACATACATGTAACAACATCTCCTAAATTAAAATCATCCTTATATTTTAAACTAGAATTTACATTCACTTTACTATCAAATGTTGTTATTTCCTTACATTCTGCAAGTTTTTCTATCCCTCTTTGCTCTAACATTTTCATATATTCCTGAATGGGTATATCTTCTTCATGCTGGTTTTCCTGTTCCCCAACCGTTTTTTTATCTTGTAAATCTCTCGCATCTGTAAACAATTCAAATCTATCAAGCCCATTCGCTTGTCCTATAGTGGTAAATATTCTTTCTTTTCCCTCACCTGCTCCTGCAACTAAACTTACATTTCTATAGTTATTAATACTGTCTGTATATTCTTGTTCTAAAATATTTTCAAACTCTTTGCTAAAAATGCATATAGGATTTATTGCTTGGTTTACAGTTAAATCCTTACCCTCATAAACATCAAATACTAATTTTTTATCATTAACATTAAACTTAATTTTATAACCTAAATTACTTACGTTACTTATACTTTCTAATTCCTCTAATAAATTTTTATAACTAATATGATAATTTATATTTTGTATATAACCTTTATTTTCTTCTATAATTAAGTTAGGAATTATCCTATTTTTATCTATTGGATTAATACAATTATTATTCACTAATGTTCGCATAGCATTTTCTACTGTAGTTTGCAATAATTCACTACCCCATATAATACGTCTATCTAAATATTTAGTTAAAAATCTACCCTTAACAACTAAAATTTCTTGTCCATTTTTATCTTGTTTAAGATTTCTATATTCTATAAATCCAGCTTCATCATCAGCTTTTTTCCATAATATATTCTCTCTTTTTAGTAATTCTAAAATTTCTGGAGTTAATGCACAATGCAACTCAAATTCTCCTGCTTTATGATACTTTCTAACCCATCTTAAATTAGAATAACTTTCTAAAATTCCTTTAAAATTTAATTCTCTATCAAATATATATAATTCCAATAGACATCACACTCCTAAACTCCAAGATACTGTGGATAATAATAAATGCTAACTTCTAGATTATCTACATTTTTTTCTGCATCATATCTAAATAAATTATCCCCTGTATCTAGTTGTAAAAACGTACTATTGATATCCATATAATTAAATGCATTATTAACTATTCCATTGTATTCTTCAATAACTTTTTTATCTCCAATACCAGTAGTAGTTACAATTTTTTCTCCTGCTTTCATTTCTTTATTTATTTTAAAATATTCTCTTGTATTTACATTAAAGAGAGAAGGATTTTTTAATGTTCCAAGTGCTTTGAATTCAATTTTTAATGGACATTTTAAATCAGATTCATTTATTACATTAACAATTAAACTAGGTTCTCTATGTCCTAATAAAATTCCAGTCTCCAATATTTCTAAAGGGAATTCAAAATCACCTCGCCATAAAGCAACATCCGTTTTAACTTCTTTGTCATAGAAAAATGGGTTAGGACAAATTAAACTTAATACAAATTTAGGCTTATTATCATTACTTAAAGTAGGTGATTTTTCTATATAACACCTAATATATTTTGTAACTTCTCCATCAATAACAGTTAATTTGCCTTTCAATTTTGGATTTAATGCACTTATCATTCTAGGTTTGTTATATTGTACATTATCGTGAATCGTACCTTGTATAACTATATTTCTCATATCTAAATTACTGCTAACAAAGGTTTCTCCATCCTGAAGCATACCTTTGTTAGTATAAATATTATTTTTTAATCCATCTAATCCATCAAAGTCTTCAAGAAAAAAAGAACTCCATATAGAAAATTCTATACTTTGTCCTTTTCCATTCTCATATATTAATTTAAAATCTTTTCTTGCCATATGAACCACCTCATTTCTACCAACTTAATGCTAATTCTCTAAGATTATTCTTTGTTTGTCGTGCTATTTCAGATGGACTACCAACTGGAGTATAAATATTTTGTGTTACATTTATACCATTTTTACCACCATTAGAACTACTTAGAACACTGTTAGCTACTTTAGTTGCAACATTTTCTGCTGTTTTTTCTACTAAATCTGCACTGGCGTCATGATTGTATACTCTAGTACCACGAGGTAAGTCATATAATTCGTAACTTGTTTGTGTTCCTGGACGATCATGTAGAGCTGCTACTCCACCCTTCCAATAATTAGTACCAGTCCAAATTTTACCTGGATCTAATCCTCCACCTTTTGCTTGATTAAATTCAAACTCAAATATCTTTTTCATTGGATGCCAGTTATCCCACCAACTTTTTAACTTATCCCATTTAGTTAATATTCTTCCACTAGACGTATCAACATTTTCTTCTACATCCTTATTCATGCTTTTTACTTTATTTACTACACCATCTCTTAGTTCTCCTGCATGTTTTATAGAATCAGTCTTCTGCCTTTGTGCTTCTTTTATTAATTTATCAGCCTGATCCTTAGTTATAGAATGGCTTTCATCTCTCATTTTTATAATCTCTTTTACAGTTTTATCGTACTGTTCATTGGCTGCTTTTACTGCACCATCACGCTGTTTATTTGCATTTTGTATTATGTTAGAAGCTTGTTCCGCAGTAATTCTAGTTCCATATTCCTTAAGTCTTTCTAAAATAACTTTACTTTCAACTTCCTGACTGCTTAATGTTTTTACTGCATTAGTTCTCATCTTTTCTTGTATTTCATTTATTTTTTCCTGTTCATCCTTGGTTAAAGCACGTTTTTCATTACTAGCTTTCTTCAATATATCTTGTATTTTCTTTGTATAATTATCTACTTCCTTTTTCTTATCTTCATTGTTTTTCTGTAAGCTAGACAATGCTTTCTTTTCTTCATCTTCAGTTAGAGTACTACTTTTCTTAAAGAAATCATCCATAATACTATAATCTTCCTGATAATGTTTATCCATTCCATCCTTTATTTGTTGACCCATACTGTTATATGTATCTATCAAACTTTTAGATGTATCAGCTGTTATCTTAGTTCCGTTTACGTATAAATCTGTTAACGCTTTTTTAGCATTATCATCCATTTTAATATAAGCACCAACTGCTTTTTTTGTAGACTCACTAATTTTAATAGTATCTGTTTCAATTTGCGTTGTCATTGCACCATGACATGTTTTTACACTTGCACTAGTAGTATTAACTTTATTTGCAAATAAATCTACTGCTGGAACTGCTTCTTGTTGTGTATGCTTATACAAAGCATATAGTCCCACACCTGCTGCTCCTATTCCTAAAACCCAAGGATTTAATGCTAAAGCACCTAATTTACTAGCAATTCCTAATGCTCCAATTCCTTTACTTGCTACTCCAGTAGCTACACCTACCCCTTGTGTTGCTACTTTAGTCTTACCTATTATACTTGCAAGTTTTCCAACTCCTCCTGCTATAGATCCTATGCTTCCTATAACACTTCCACTTATTTTTAAAATTCCACCTAAAGCAACTGTTAAGCCAACTGCTTTTAAAATAGTTTCTTGTGTTTTAGGACTTAACTGAGAAAATTTGTCTGCTAAATTTCCAACTGTATCAGCTACTTTTTTTATAGTTGGCGCAAGTGTCTTTTCTAGTTTTATAGCTGCTGTTTCTAAACTGCCCATCATCTGTTCAATACTTGCTTTAGTATTATTTTGCATAGTTGTAGCCATTTGTTTAGCCGCACCATCACTCTTCTTTAACCCCTCTGTTAAGGCATTTAATTTTGTACCACCATTTTGTGCTAACACCAACATACCACTCATGGCTTCTTGACCAAATATTGTAGCTATTGCTTCTTGTCTTTGTTGATCTGTTAAGCCTTTCATTTTTTCATTTAATTCATCAGAAATCGTTGCAAGACTTTTCATTTTTTCATTGCTGTCAAAGGCATTAAACCCTAATCGTTCCATAGCTGTTGCTGCTTCTTTTGATGGATTTGCTAATCTACTTATAGCCCCTCGAAGTGTTGTACCTGCTGTACTACCATCAATTCCTGCATCTGCCATTTCTCCTACTGCTGCTGTAACTTCTTCTATAGAAAGTCCTGTACCTCTTGCAATTGGAGCTACATATTTAAATGCTTCTCCCATAGTTTGTACATTTGCATTAGTATCAGCAGCAGATTTTGCCAATACATCTGCAACATGACCAGCTTGGCTTGCATCTAATCCAAAACCTCTTATTGCACTTGCCGCAATTGAAGACGAACTTGCTAAACTTTCACCTGAACTTGCTGCTAAATCTAAAACTCCAGGTGTAGCTGCTAAAATTTCATTAACTTTAAAACCAGCACTAGCCATATTTTCTTGAGCTTCGCCAACTTGACTTGCACTAAAAGTTGTCTTTGCTCCCAAATCTAATGCTGCATCTTCTAATTGCTTAAATTCTTCGCCTGTAGCTCCACTTATCGCCTGAACTCTAGACATTTGGGATTCAAAATCCATTCCTGTTTTTACTGCTGCAATACCAACTGCTGCAAGTGGTGCTGTCATTCTTAAAATTTTATCTCCTGCATTACTAGCACTTGTACCTACATTTTTAAGATGTTCTGAATGTTCTTTTATACCTTTACTAGCACTTATCCATTTATTATTTTGAGTAGATAATTCACTGGTTACTTTATTAAGCTCACCTTTAGTTTTGTTTAACTCTGCGTTAGCTTTATTCATATTTGTGGTATATGTATTTATTTGTTTAGCATTACTTTCTACAGCTTTTTCTTTTTTCTTATACTCTTCTGTTAATTTATTTACAGATTCTTTTGCTTTCTGTGCTTCTTCAGATTCTTTACCATACTCTTTAATAGCTTTTTCGTAAGCATTATTAGCATTATCTAAACTAGCTTTTAATTTATCTCTTTCCTTAATATTATCCTGTAATTTATTAGTTGCTTTTTCTATAGATTGTTTATATATATCTACTTTTTTAGCATGTAATTCTACTTGTTTAGATAATGCTTCTTGTACACCTTTAAGTTTTTCAGAATCCTTACCAAATGCCTGTATACCACTACTAGCTAATTTTAATTCACTTTGTGCATTTTTAAGACCTGCATTTACACCTTTAAGACCATCATTAAATCCACTAGAATCAAGTATAAATTTTGCAGTTACTCTTTTTTCTGTATCTCCTGCCACTTAGTCTACCTCCTCTCTTATAAAAATGAAATATCCTCTATATTTACATGTTTATATGTATCACCTTGATTGGTGTTATTTCCTTCGTCATCATTCTTTACTTCCCAACCATTAAATTTAACATGTGCTTTCCACATATCTACTATTTCTCTAAAACTACTTTCCAAAAATTCTGTTTTGGAATAATTTAAATGTACTTTTGCTATATAAAAAAGCCAGTCAAAATCAATCTCATACGGATTTTTTGACTGGTCATCTAGTTTTTTTCAATTTTATTTTTATCTTCTTTATCCGTTTTCTTCTTTTCAACACCTATATAATTAAAATAGAGTTGAACCACAAAATTAGATGTACTTTGTAATTGTTCTCCTGTCATTTCTTCTACTAATTCATCAAATTCCCATTCTTTCTCTATACAACTACAACTTAATATTTTTAAAGCATTTGTATAAAATTGTTTTGCTTCCATAATTCCAGCTAAAACAGTTCCATAATTTCCATACTTTTCGTCTATTTTTAGCACTGTTTTATTAGTCATTTTAAAAGAATACTCTTTGTCACCTATTTTCATTTTTTCAATTTTATCTAACATATATATATACCTTCTTTCTTAAAATTTTTTATTTTAAAAAGGATAGGAAATTAATCCTACCCAAATTAAGCATGTTGTTCTGTTTTCAGTACTTTTTCTTTTGGAACAATTACACTAGTAAAGAATTTAGTATCTATATCAACAGGTGCATCTGTACTATCTTCGTCAATTTTATATTTCCACTTTTCATTGTTATGTAATGGTGCAAAACCTGCTTTTAACTTTTTAGCTTGGAAATTAGATTTACCCTCTTTTCCTTTATAATCCTCATCACTTATAGAAAACTTACCATTATAGAGAATTACATATCTTGCTTTTCCATTCCCTTTTCTAGCTTTAAAGAGAATTGCAACATCTGGTGCTACATCGTTTGCACCATATATTATTCCTCCACCCTCAGCTAATTTGTGACCTAATAAAAACGCTTCATCTTCGTCGGTTAAATCTGTAATATTTACTTCTACATCTATGTTTGCAAGTGTAGTATCACTTAACCACAACATTCCTTCTGCATAAAATTCGTCAACTGCAACTTTAGGTTTTACAGAAATTTCTTTTACTCCAGCTAAGTATTTTGGTGTATCAAATTTAACCCCTGTGTTATCGTCCTGTAAAATTTTTGCTATATATAACTTCTCTAAAGAAATTACTGGTACTATTTGTTGTCCCATAAAAAATCATCCTTCTTTCTTAATATTATTTTTAATTTTTTGCATAAAAATAGATTAACTTTCATTAATCTGCTCTCAAACTTATGTTAAATCTCATAGCTTTGTGATTAAGACCTGTTTCTTCTTCATATAAATCTGCTGCCATATCCCTACTAAAGCCACTATTTATCATATGTTTTTTAACTATATTTTCTAACTGCGTATAATCTCCGGTACTAAATATATCTATTTGTACTGTATATTCTGTATACTCTTCATTTCCTTCGCTAAACTCTGTACCAAATTCATTTACAATCTCATATTCCAAATACAATTTTTTATTTGGATTATTAGCATGAAGAAAAAATATTTTACTATTGGGTAATAAGTCTATAATCTCTTTATTACTCAAGGTATCCTTTAAATACTTTTTTATATTCACATATCATCACCTACTTTGCCTTTTCTAATAATTCTTTTGCAAGTACATCTATTGCTTCATTTTCACTACTTTTTACACTTCTTTCAAAGAATCCAAGATGATGTTTTTGCTGACTTGTACCAAATTCTTGGAATATATCGTAAAAAGCTCCTAATTTAATAGTTCCTACTGTAGCAAATCCTTCTTTTTTAACACTTTTCTTTAATCTTTTAAGTTTTCTTGTTTTACCTTCAGGTGTATTTTTTTCAATTTCATCTGCTACAATATCAATAGCTTTTTTTACTGCCCTTTTTTCATCACTTTCGTCTATTGTCATGTTCTGTACTAGCATTTCCAATTCTTCTAATCCTTCTATTGCTATACCATTCATAAATCACCTCAACAAAAAAGATGGTATAATACCACCTTAATTACTTTTATTCTTCTCTTCGTCATATTTATTTGCCAAATACATTTCACCTTTAGCTTTTGTAACTCCATCTACTATACCTGCTGCAATACATACATAAATAATACTAAATACTATACCCAAAAACACAGTAAATCCATTCATACCTATTTTGGCTAAAAAGAACATCCAAATTGCAATTAATGGCAATAAGAATATTGTTAATCTTTTATTCATATAAAGCACTCCCTTGCAAAATTTATCATATATTCTATTATATTACATAATGGAAACAAAAAGAAGTGTTTATGTTGTTTCTATAGTTTTTATTTTAAGCCATTTGTTTTTATATTGTATATTATCTATAAATGTTGTATTAAAGAATCTATATTTATCTTCTTCCTTTTCAGCTTCTTTATTTTTTATAACTTTAATCCTATAATTTTTACTATCTAAACATATTAAATCTTTACTGTATCTAACTACAAACTCTACTGTATTTTCAGATTGTACTGCTTTGGCTGCATAAAATTCTTTACCATAAAGATTATTCATATTTGCCCAAATAGTCTTATAGTCTTGCCATTCCTCTACATCAAATCCATTGTCGTTTTGAACTGTAGCAAATTTTTGTATAGTTATTCTATTTCTTAAATCTCCTATGTTAATTTTAAAATCTGCCATTTAGACCACCTCAGTATAATTACTTAACTTCTCCAAAATGCTTGTAACTATTCTATCTTGTTTAGTATTTTGTGGTATCTCAGTACTCCTATTTTCATACATATCAATTATAAGTTTTTTCTGTAGTAAAGCAGATAATTTTACTGCTTTATCATCTGCTTTATAAGCTTCTCCTACCATAGAATCTATGTAAATTTTAGATGTTTCTACTAATTCATTAATAAAATTATCTTCATAATTATCAGCTATTCTTAAATAATCTTTTATCTCTTCTAAAGTCACGTTATCACCTACTTTTTTAATAATAAAAAAGGGTAGCATTACACCACCCAATTATTAAAATTCTATTTTTTTAATACTTCTAGTAACACCTTTTACTACTCCGAATCTACCTAATATTCTTAAATATACAGAATCTGTTGTAAATCCAGCCTCTTGACTTTTCGCAACTGTTATTTCGTTTCTTTTTGGGAATTTTACTGCTTCTTTAGCATTTGCAATTAAAACTACAAACTTCTTATCCTTTGTTGTAGGTGCTAAAGAAGTATCTTCTACAACATATAAAGGCTTTCCACCAAAATATTCTTGTCCACCTATAACAGTTATTAAATCTAAATTTCGACCTTGCTTATCTTTCATATTTTTTAATTCTGCGTATGTTGTTACATTTGTTATATTAATTAATCCATTTTTTACAGATGGTAAAGACTTATCTATTTCTTTATGTACATCTTCATAAGAAGTACCTGGAATTACTGTTGCATTATCATTTAAAACCTTCATAATTCTAGCATTTTTATTTGCTACTGTTTTTATTACAAAATTCTTTCTTACTAAATTTTCTATTTCAACTTCAGCATCATCTATTGTTTCACTTGTGATTTTTTGTAATAATCCAACCTTAGAACATTTAAAAGGAATATCTGTTGTTACAAGAGTACCATCTGTTATTGCATCCCCTTCTACTACTTCCTTTAAATCTTCGCCTTGTTCTAAATCTATAACCGGAATTGTTCCATCATTTTTTGTTACTGGAATTACATCACATAATCCTTCTAAAGAACCATAACCTTTTTCTAACTCAATTATATCATTTATAAATTGTTTCGGTATTACTGCACTATGGTCGCTAGTTTTTATCATTGCTCTTTCTTCTTCTGTTAATTTTTCTTTTCCCATTACATGTTTAACCACACTTCTAAATTCACTTACTTTTTCCATATTCTTATTACCTCTCTTTTCTGCATTTTTTTGTTTGTCCAATTCTCTTTTTTCTTCTACCTCCTGCTCTTCTGCAAGTTTTAATAATTCTTTAGCTTGTCTTATTTCTTCTTTTAATGTTTTAGCTCCTTCAACATCTCTAGATTCAATTTTCTTTCCTAATTCCTCAGTTTTTGTTGCTATTTCTTGTCTTAATTCTTCTATTTTCATTTACATTTCCTCACTTTCATTTTTTTAATTAAATTTTAGGTATAAAAAAAGAACTACTTAAAAAGTAATTCATTCTCAATTTTTATCAATTCTAAATCTGTTTTTAATTGTTCAAGTTCTTTAGCTTGTTGCAATTTTTGTCTTTCATTTGCTATTATATCTTTACATCTAGCATATACTTCTGTGTTTTCATATGCAGGAATAGGTGTTATAGTACCCTCTAGAAGTTCAATTTTTAAAAGTGTTCTCTTGATTTCATCTTTTTCATTATTGTATTGTATATCATCTTCCAATACATAAAAACCAAAACTGCAACCTCTACATTCGCCACTCTTTACAAGTTCATAAACATCGTTAGCGTATGTTAGATTTTTATTGATAGTAGCTTTGAATTTCAAACCTATATCATCTGTAGATAATACTAATGTGTTATTTCTTGTAGAAGAAAGCACTTTACTCATATCATGATGGTAAACTAAAAATACATTATGTCCATTTGAAATAGTATCATTAAAAGCATCTCTATCTATTTTTTCAAAGAATCCCTCCCAAAGTTCGGTATAAGTATCAAACTTAGCAATATATCCTTCTAATTCAATAGTATTAGAATTATCTTTTACTTCTCTTATTTCAAACTTATCTATACTTCTAATTTCCTTCTGTTTCTTCATCTTCTCCATCACCTCCCCTACTAGTAGATTTATTATCTTTTAAATAACTAACTTTTCCAGCTAACAAATCTTTCAATAAAACTTGTCCTGAAGGTAAAGTAATTATAGGCTCTCCTCCTAATTTTGGTACACCTAAAATATCTTTAGCATAATCTAAATCGTAAACGCCATTACTTACATAAGAATTTATTACATCAGCCTGTGTTTTACTATCTGTTCTTAACAATACATTCACATTAAATCTTACTTTATATCCCTGTCTTCTTTCCTTTTCTGTAAGTAATTTATAGTCCATTTCTTGTTCTATCTGTTCGAAAATTACTAGTAAACATTCACCTAAATACTTTAAATTGTCCTGTTCTTCTGATCTAGCATTTTCTTTTACAAATCCTAGTTTCGTTAATGGTACTCTAAAAGACATAGCTATTTCTTCCTTAGACAATCTACGTAATTGTTCGTATTGGGCATCAGCTAAAGATAAATTTAATGAACTTGCAAAATATCCTGCTGGGACGGTAAAAACTTTTCCATTACTACTATAAATCCTACTAAATTTATCTTGTATCTTTTTTATTTCTTTTTCTTCCTTAATATCCGAAGTTAATTGCACTACTATTTTATTAGTTAATCCATTACTAAATAAGGTATTTAAATAATTCTGACTCTTTAAAGATGTATCTAAACTTTCATTTAATATATTTTTATTTGCCTTACCTTTTATTCCATCCATAGTAAAATCTCTTAGAACTATTATATCCTTATCAAAACAACTACCTGTTTCACAATTAACACTTTCATAATCCCATAAAATCTTATTATTCATAACACTTTTTATTAATCCAGCATCATCAATTACACAATTTGTTATTTTTACAGGATATAATCCCTCAATTTTACTACCTTTTCTATTTATAAGTAATCCAGCATATCCATTATGTTTAGCTAGTGCTACAAAAGATTTATAACAATCTATAGCACTCATATAAGGGTTAGGTCTTAGACGCAACTTATCATACAAATAATGATCTTTTGCTAATACTTCACCTTTTTGAGTTTCTCTCTTAACTTGTAAGGTACATTTAGCAATATCCTGAGATATATCATTTATACAACTAAAATATGTACTTTCTTTCATTTCCATTTCAAATGGAGTTATTTCATAACCATTCTCAAAAGAATATACTGTTTTCCAATCATTAACACTTACTTCTCTTTTTTCTTGTATCTTATTAAATATCACTTATTTTCACCTCTTTTCTGTTCTAAATTTGAATAAAAATATACTGTAAGCTATTAAAATTAAACCTAAAAAATATAATCCAAAGTATATATTTATACAAAAATTAGTAAAAATAATGATAAAAATACCAATAAAAAAGGCTATTTCCATCACAAACAAGTCATTAAAAATAGTATTTTTAAGTAATCTATTAATTTTTTCTTTCAATCTTTTATCACCTCTTTACCAGTTCATTTTATCCAATTCTTCTAGTGCATTATAGCTGCAATCTTCACCAACTAATTCTGTGTATCCAAATACTAATACTGCTGCCATATCAATTCTCTGCTTGTTTTTATCTTCTTTTTGTAGCATTTCATCATCACTAGTTCCATGCTTAGTTATAGCATTGTTCATATTCCAATCTAAAAGTTCATTTTTTAAATACTTAACTTCTTTATCATAAATTTTCTTTCTAAACTCTTTAGTTGCTGCACTTAAATTAGTATATGTCTGTTTTAGTTTTACAATATCATAATCATTTTCCAATCTATCCATCATTTCTCGAGCATATGCGGGGTCGGTTACTATAGTTTCAATTTTACAATTATATTTACTTTCTATGTTTCTTATATATTGTTCTATAAGTGTATAATTTACAGTCATTCCTTTATGTAAATCACAATAACCTTTTCTTGCATAATCTCTGTAATCTATATTTTCCCTACGTTTTTTTAAAGAACCTTCAGGCAAAAATCCATGTGACATGCAGTAAATTATATTATTTTCTTTATAAAGTATTGAAATTGCAGTCAAATCTGTTGTAAGAGACAAGTCTACTCCAACAACTACATTTTTACCCGAAAAATCTATATTATTTATTCTACATTTCTTCCAATATGCTATATCTATATACTTATCCAACTCATCACTATCTATAAATATATTAAGATTTTTTGTTAAAAACTCTTCCTGCTCTTTTGTCTTTATTTTTGCAGTTTCTCTATCATCTTTAATTTCTTTGTAATTTTCTAGTACTCTTAAAGGATTTGCTCTATAAATAGCTTTATCTTCCCATGCTTCTTCCCTGTTTGCATAATATATTAAGCAGAATAATCTTGGATTAGTCACAGTACCATTTAAAACAGCTCTATCATATTCTAATTCCTCTAGCATTACTGAATCACTTTCAGCATATGCAGTAGTTGTTTTTACCATTAAAGGGTTTTTTACACTAAGTTGACCTTTTCTCATTGCTTGTATATTGTCATTATCCGTAAACGCTCCAACTTCATCACAGCACACACATGTAGGTCGAATTGAATTATTCTTATTTGCTTTACTTGTCCTTGGATAATAATAACTATTAGTTAATTTACATTTAATTATTCCTATTTCACTTTCAGAAACCAAAAAATGTTTGGCAATCGATGGACTTGCTCCAATAATTTGTGCCATAGCTTTTCTAAGTTCTTTAGCTAAATCTCTATCTATACATATAGAATAAAATTCACTAAAGTTCTGCTCTGTTAACATTAATAATATAAACACTATTGCAGTTATAAAAGTTTTAGCATTTTTCCTAGGAATAAATAAGACTACGTCTCTATACCTAAATTTATCTAAATCATTTTTATATCTCCACCCAAAAATTGCACATAAAAATAAGGCTTGGAATCCTGCCAAACCTTCTAATATATTTTTACCTGCTACAAATCCTGTTGCATAGTTAAATAATTTTAATAAATTATTTATGATTTTCAATTTACTTTCACTAAAACAAAATTCAAATTCATTTTTATACTGGTTTATATTATAATCTTCTAAGAATATTTTACATTGTTGTTTTACCTCATCTGTAGTAATTTCAATGTCATTTTCTACATCTTTACAGTATTTTAAAGCTTTATCTAAAAGTATCATTCAGTATCACCACGCAACGCTTTTTTAACAGGATCTTCTTCGTCTTTCTTAACTTGTAAATTTAAATTTCCTAATTTCGCACGAGATTGTGGAGATAAGGATAATTCTGAAGTACACCTAAATAAATCTTTAGTATATTTATCTTTAGATGCCATCAAATCTTTGTTATATAAATTATTAATGTCCTTATTTATTAATGTTTCTATATCCTGTAATCTATCAATAGCTATACTACATGTAGTTAAAACATAAATATCCAAATTGCATAGAATACCACTAACTTTTAATTCTTGTACTATATACTTAAATATTTTCTTTTGTGTTTTACTTAAATATGCAGGAGGTTTAATATTATCGGCTAAACCCTTAAGCCTTTTCTCTTGCTCTTGTCTTGTTTGTAATTCTTCTTTAGTAAAATGTTTACTCATAGTTGCTACACTTTTACAAGGTCTAGCACACATAAAATATCACCTACCTTTCTTATCGATAATGATTATCACATAATAAAATTTTCATTTTGGGAAATATATGTGACTGAGAGGCGACCATGGACTTTTTAACTTTATCAAAAATTTTCACACCCCTCCCCCCATAATAAAAAATAAAAAAGTTTAATAAAAAATATTCTCTAATCAATAACAATTATCAATTATTTAATAATACTCATCCTCAAACTTTCTAATCAAATCACTTAAAGCTTTCTGTATATTTTCCTTATCCTTATTACTCTTATCCATCATCTTATGAACTCTAATATGATTCTCTTGAGTCAGTCCAATAATATTATTACTATCTACTCTCTTATTCCAATCCTCTTTAATTGGAATACAATGATGGTATGTTTCAGCTTGTACAATGTTACCCTTAGACCATTCCACTAAATCTAATCCTAATTGATGTGCAATTACACTATCTCTACACCTCAACCAACTATTACTACTATAAAACTTCTGTCTTTCCTTCTCTTCCTTATCCTTCATTCTTCTACGTTTATAATCTAAATAACTCTTTCTTTTCTTATCTTGTTCACATTGGCATAGAGTACCTTCTAATACTTTCTTTCCACACTCTGTACACTTTCTGTAAATTGGCATTTAATATCCTTTAAGCTCTATTACATTTTCTAGGCTAAAAGAATGCTGCTTAAACTTTTTACCACTTATAAAATATTTTGTAATACTTTTGTTTCCTATAGTTTCAGTAAATGTTGTATTGTAAAATTCTATATATTCGCTGGTTAACTGCATTCCATCAGCTTCAAAAAATATATTTTGAATTTGATTATTAACCTTAATTTTTAGAAATCCCTTCATTAATCAACCTCCAAATTTATAGCAAAATAAAAAGAGTACCTTTTCAGATACTCTAAATTAATTTTATATACTTCTTGATAAGTAGTCATGATAAAATTTAAATGCTTTACTAACATCTTCTCCAAAAAATTCAAAAGATTTAATAATTATCTTATTTTCATCTAAAATTATCAACTTACAATGTTTATTATTATTGAAATTTAATCCTTCTTCATAATCCATTTTGGTTTTTGAAGATATTAATTTAACTATTTCCTGAACCTTTTCATCAAAACTCATAATTCAATCATCCTATTCTTATTTTTATTCTTTCATAAATTTATCAAAAATTATATCTATATCTTTACCTTTTATTTGAATTTTTTTCTCTTCATTTTCTTTTTTTAAAGTGACAACTCCACCGTTTTTGCCTGGAACAGCGTAAATATCTTTTTCAACTTCCATAATTTTATACCCTTGTTTAAATAGTTCTTTAATTTCTTTTAAATCTCCCATAGACAACATCTCCCTTCATAATATTACCATTCTTCACTTATATCCGAATTCCTTCTATTTTTCCAATTTTTCTAATATATTGTCACAAATTTCATCTACTCTATTTAGACATTCTTCTCTTTTCTTCCATATAAATTTAAACTCTCTATCATTAAAAATTATATCTTGAGCCTTTTTAACCTTATAAGACTTAACAAGGTTTTTGAGTTCAAATATACATTTATTATATATGGGCAAATTTACATATATCTTCTTATTTCCAGCAACACAATCATTATAATTTTTTATTATTTTCTGTATTTCTTCTTTGTCTTTATGTGCAAACATATATCTACCATTTTTATCTACTATGCTTGGTAAATACCCTGTTTCATAATAAATATATCCTGCCTTATTCAAGCTTTCCATTAAGATCATTTATTCACAACACCTTTCTTAAATTTAAATTAGATATAAGAAATCAAAGAAATGAACACCTCCATGAAAATATTCCTTGATTTCTATCTTTTTTATGTATATAATCTAACTACCGTAATAAATTGAACTGTATTGGTGTACAGTTTGTTGGCTACTTTTATTAGTAGTCTTATTTTTTATATTTGAACACTTGCCCATCTTTCTCCATACCTAATATTTCTTATATGTGTAAGAGAGACACTGTACAATTCAGCTAATTCTTCATCTTTATATGTATTATTCTTTTGATACATTTTAATTTCTTTTACCTTTTTAGCATTTAATTTTACAGCATGTCCATTGTTTTCTCCAGTTTGTGCTGTTTTCATTTTACTTGTATCTTTTACAGTTTTGCTTGCTCCACCATGCTTTTGTTTATTAATTAATGTCCAACCATCGATTTTATCAACGTATTTAATCCAAAAATCTTCTCTTTCTTTTATTTCATTTTTATTACATTCTTCTAAAATTGTATATTTAATTCTTTTGCAATCTAAGTTATAAGCATTTTGTAATTCTTTATATATATGTTTGTTATTTTTCAAGAACGCTGCATGATTACTCCATCTCTTCGCAATATCCTTACTTTGTCCCACATATATGTTACCTGTTGACACATCTTCTACTCCGTATATTCCTACTACCTTCATTTTCATTATTAAAATTCCACCTTTCATTAATTAATTTAATTAGACTAAGCCTTTAACAATCTCTTCCATAGGATGATTAGCTATACATAAAGATTTTGTTAATTCTTTAAAATCTTTGTGTATTATGTCTTTAGCATCTTCTAACGTGTTATCTTTTCCAAGATGGGTTATCTTAATGCACGTAGCAATAACTGCAAGAGCTATTTGACCTTTTATGTCTCGATCTGACTTTACTATAGCTAATTGACTTTTTAAATCATTTATTTTTTTATTTTCTTCCATTTATAAATTCCTCCTAAAATTTTTTTATTATAAAAAAGCTGAATGTTAACACACAGCTTCTTCTAATTTTTGTATCATTTTTATTTTAAAAAATAACTCTCTAAATACTTCATCATTTCTACTAAAACTATCAACATCAGCATCAGCTTTATAACTTTTGAAATTACCAGCATAATCAATAATAATCTTATTTTCTTCTGTAAAGAGTTCAACATCATTAACATTAAATTTTTCAAATTTCTCTTTGCAATATGTACTTATATCTTTTACCTTCCAACCTTTAACAAGTTCATTTAAGCAGTTATATAAATCCCTAACAACTTCTTTATATTCTTCTACTTCTCTCTTATAAATTAAATCTTGCTTATATCTTTCTGCAATTTCACTATTTATTTTATTAACTCTGTCGGTGTTTCCCCTATCCAGCCATAATGTAATACTTTTTGCTTTAGTCTTATATGTATTTGCAGTCCTTCTAATATAATTACTCCTGTAGTTAATTTCTGTCTCATACAAATAGTTAATAATAATCTTCAAAATAGTTTTAATATTGATATTTTCTATATACTCTATTCCAACATAAAAGCTATAAAACACTTCATTGCAATCATCATGAACTACAAATTTTATATTATTTTTAACTAAGCTTAATTTATATGCATAGCATCCGTTTTCCCATTCCCACTCTTCGCGATCATTAATAGTATCCTCTATTAATTTTAAGTTTACCTTTAATTCATCTCTCAATTTTTTAGTTAACTTTTTCATATCATCAATCACCTTTCATAATTTAATTTTACATACCGTTGAGTTATTTCTAGCAAGTGAAAAACAGGCAACTTTAAATCGCCTGTTTTGAATATGTACGTTTTAATTGATTAATTTCTTTGCCAGTAGATATGTTTTTAGAAGTTTCTATTTCACTTTCCAGCACTCTAGCTTTATCACCAATTATTGCATTTATATTACAATCCTTCAGTGTCATAATTGGTCTTATTTTATCTAGCTTACTTACAATAATTCCTTTAATATGATTAATATATAAATCATCACCTCTATAACCATACTTTACAGTATTTTGATGTGGCACATATCTATCTTTTACATATAAATTTCTATGTACCTCAACAATTTTATCTACAACTTGAACTATATTAGTATAATCACACTCCAATAATATTTTTTCAATATTATTAATAGCATATTTAATTCTATCAGCTTCGTATTGTCTTTTCTCTAAATCTTCATCACTTGTGGCAATGTTATATAATTCTTTATTGTCAGAATTAAATTGTTTATTTTCATCTTCCAACTTATTTATGTATTCAATAGTCTTATATCTTACTAAAGTAGACTCACTATTAAGCATTTGAAGCATACCATCTCTAGTTAGTTCAAAACAAGGTTGTTTTTTTCCTTGTTCATCAGAATAATAGGCCTGCGAAAAATTTCGCTCACCTTCTAAACCTAATTCTTTCAATGTTTTTACTTCTTTTTTAATTTTAGCCATGAAATCATTGTGTCTTAGTTTTGCTTTTCCATCTTCTAATTCTCTAAACTGATTAATAATATCTACCAGTTTTGTAGATTTAATCTTTAATCCTCTCTCACTTATTTTTGTTAATACATTAATACTTGTTGCCATATGCAACACCTCCACTTTTATATTTTTGAGTAATAATCTCTTATATACTCTAATCAGATTCCACATATTTTTGAACATAATAAAAGGCACTAACAATTAAGTTAATGCCCTCTATATACTCAAAAATATTGGGATGTGGAGTCCCATTACAATATATAAATTCTTCTTCATATTTAATTATGGAAGTGTTATAATAGATTTAAAGGTTGGAGACTCTTCCAAGTCTCCTTCCTCTATGGAACTAAGAACGCTTTTGTTTGGATGCATCGGCGTTCTTTTGTTTTTTTCAAATCCTAAATTGTCCTAACAAATTCAACATACTTTATATCCTTGTTCACTATAATAAAACCCTGACCCCATGTACCACCATATTCAGAATTAATGCTATATAAACAATCATATTCAATGAATTTTTTTAGTTCTTCAATTATTTCTAAATCTCCAGTATGGTCATTATTCTTGAATTCATCACTTGTAATAGCTTTTTCCCAGGCTTCTACTTCATCTTTTACGGTTGTAATCCTATTGTCCATCAATTCCATACCTAAACTTTCAATTATGTACTCATTAAGCTTTTCCAATTTACTTTCTAAGTTTTCCATTAAAAACACACCTTTCATATTTTTATTTTAAATATTTTAAAAAAACTATTGACATATAATTAAGCCAGTGATAGAATATACTTGACGATAAGGATATTTTATGAGAACATAGGCTTTTTTTATAAAGTTTTAATAAAAAAAATAATAATGTGGGTTACTTCTCATCCACCCACTATTTTCTCTGTCTTATAAGTATTAGATATTATTACTCATAACTTAGTTTTAAATCTATTCAGATTAGAGAAATAAATACTTCAAAACATCCCTCTCCATAATAAGTGAAAATGCTATTTGCTTAAGCATTGATATTACATGGTTTTAAAAACCTCTTATAAAAAAGTCGTGCAATTTTGTGCATAAATAAAAAACAGGGTAATTTAAACACCCCGTTTGAACCGACCTGTTTTATATGTATTCTTTAACGTGTCGCAGATAACGACACCTCGTATTTCACGACCCCATGTTTTTCGTTTCGAAACGATTTAGATTCTTTTGCAACTATATCTCTAGTTTTACCTTGTTCTAAAGGTGGTAATGTTTCCACATCTAGACCTAAATTTTGAGAACCTACTAATGCTTGTCTTTCTTTAGCTTTGACTTTTTGAATTTCTTCTAATTGACTAGCCCATTGCATTCGTTAAAGTGGAAAATATATTAGAATGGATTAACAGTATAATCCTTTGTAAACATACTATCAAATGCTTTTCTTTTTTGTTTATCTTGCTCATTAAGATATTGTGATAATGGATCTTCTTTCAAAACTTCATCTTCCCAAGTATTATTATGTTCCTCAATATCAATATCTTCTTCAGTATCAAATTTTTCCTCTTGCTGCTCATATTCCTTGTCAATCTGTTCTTGTGTTTTCTTTGTTTCTGTAACTGTACTGGAATCATCACTTTCTGTGACTATCTTATTATTATCATTAGATTTTTGTTCTTGTAATTTTTTAATTTGCTCCTGTAATTCTGCTAATTGGTTTGTATCTAAGTTATCTAAATCTAGTTTCTTTTGTGTTATATTAATCTTTTGAGTTATACTTCTTCTATTATTACTCTTAGCTTTTTGTTCTTTAGTTATTTGGATTAATCCTTGACTATTTACTTCATTTTTCAATTGACTATTAAAATTAACATCATCTCCATACCACCCAAAAAATGTAGTACAATAATGTTTTTCTTCTGTAACAAAGCTATTATTGTATTGTACTATTTTAAGTTTATCTTGTAATATTTTATTATATCTTTGTATTGTTTCACTTTTAACTATAATGGCTTTTGCAGATGTTTGAGTTAACCAACCAAAATCAGCTTGACTATTAAGAACTCTGCATATAGCAATAAAATATCTTGTTATATCAAATTTACTGATATTACTTTTAGTATCTGCTAAATACTTAAATATTTTATCTAAATTATAATCATTTACTTTAAAATATGTTTCGGGTACATCTAAGCTATATGTAAAGAAAGTATCATTTTTTAAATCTTCTAATTTTATTTCTTCATCATGCAATCCTGTCCAATTATATAGAATTTTATTATCTAATAGATTTGTTATACCTTCTCTTATTTTAAGAATAATTTTATCATTTTTTTTATTTACCATAAGATATTCTCTTATAAGATTAATACTACTTGTACCTATATTTCGTGCTACATTAAAGGTCTTTTGCAATAAACAATATACTGTTAAACCTTCATTGGTTATTTTATTATTAATATACCAACTATTATCTACTTTTAAATATATTTTCTTATCATTCATTTCTTTTACATTTATACTCATACTTATCATCCTTTCAACTTAAAAAAATTTAATTATTGTTCTAACCAATCTATCCAAAAAATATATGTATGTGTGTTGTATGGTAAGGAACGAAAGTTCCGCACCATTATTCTCTTTTTATATATTATTTTCTCTTTATCCTATTTTCTTTTTATGCACTCCATTATTACGGAAAATAGACGTAACATAGTTTAGGTGCTTAGTAAAATAGACGTAATATAGTCATAATATGTGTCTTTCTTACGTACATTTTACTAAGCAGGTATACTGTCTTTCTTACGTCTATTAGACGTAACATAGTTATGTATAATTTACTAAACATATTAATGTTTCCTGTTACACCATAATTGATATACTTCTTTCGTTTCTTCATCAGTAAAAGTATAAAATATTCGGTCTGTACTAGGATTTACTTCAGGAGGTTTTATTGGTAATACTCCATTTTGTATATAAAAATAAGCTTGAAATGGGTTGTATATATATCTTTTCATTAATTATCATCCTTTCTTATATTAGTTAGTTAAGGATGACAGGTAATTAAATTACCTGTCAAACCTTAATATGTGCTATAACTTTTTATACTTGACTCCATAAATTTCTATATCTCCATCTTTAGACCTGTATATAGTAGTAGTTGCATTAGGCTTAACTATAAAGCAACTTAGAAATTGAACAGAATCTATATTATGTAGATGCCTTAGTATTAATCTTCCTATTCTTTTATATGTTATATATTCTTCATTATCTATAACAAATTTGTTCTTAAGTAATTCTATAGAATCTTTTATTTCTTCTTTACTCACACCAGATTTTTTTGTATCTTTTAGTTTTTGATTAAGGATTTTTCTATTATCTTCTAATATTGCAGTTGCTTTATCTAGTCGTTTAATTATTGCATAAACTGTTATACTAGTTAGTTCTATTCCTTCTTCTATTTTCTGCTTATATTCATCCTTAATTTCCTTATATTTTTTATATTTTTCTTCATCAGATTTTTGAGCATTTTCTTCGCTTTTAGTAAATACTGCTTTTATCTTTTCACGTTCTTTTTCTACTAGATTAATAAATCGTTGTATTTTCTTCCTATTAGCTTTATTTATTTTTTGTTTAACAAGTATATTTTTAAGAGGAATTGTTTTGTCATTTTCAGCTTTTCTATCATTACCTTTATTCATTATTTTTACTAAATAATCCATACCAGTATCATATTTATTAAATTTATATTTTTTTCCACCATTTAAAAATTTGAAAAAATAAGGTCTTATTCCTACTTCTTTTTCTTCCCATTCTTTAGTTTCTTTGTTATATATCTTAGTTTCTTCTCTACCTAAATAACCTTTTTGACGAATTTTATCCATCTCGGTTTTAGCAGTAATAGGACTTTCTTTCTTAGCAGAATCTATTATTATACAACTTAACACATTAAGGTTGGATATATCTTTATAGAGTTCTAATAATCCCTCTTCTAAATCTTCTTTTGTTAATATTCCTTTTTTTATTTCTTTTTCTCCCTTATATTTTCTATCCCAATAAACTGAATTTAACATTTGAACTAAATTTATACATTCTCCAATTTTGCCTTCTGCACATTTTATATCTGTATCACACAAATTTTCTGGAGTATAACTTCTATCTATAGAAGATTTTGTTGTGAAATCCGTAGATACTAAAAATCTTTTAACTAACTTTCCATTTACTGTTATTTTATCTTCTTCTAGTTGTTTGCATTTTTGTGTTAGTAATTTAGAATTAGTTATTAAACAAGCATCCCCGTCAAAATCTAAAGAGCTTAGTTGTTCCATTATGTTCCAGCCAATTGAACTAATAACTATTACATTATCTGTAAAGTTAAAATATGTATCAAATTCTTTGCAATATGTGTTTTCCATAACTGTTACATTGCTCATAGTTGGTTGAGGACTTCTTACAGCCAATATATCCTCACCTTCAGTATATTTTTTGCAGTAGCATTGTTGAGGTTGTAATGTTTCGCTAACATTTTTGTATTTACCAACTGAAGCTAATAAGTATTCATATGGATTAGAAATTACAGTTGCATAAGTACCATTTATTAATACATGTCCTTTTTTAACATTCTTTTTATAGTTAGTTATAATTTCTTCTCTAAATTTCTTGCAAATAGGAGTATTTATAAAATCTTCGTTTATCTTTAACATATTTAGTATAAATTCACTATCTGATTTAAAATCATCTAATTCTGTAGTATCAAAATTTTCATCAGAATTTATAAGAATTTCCTTAAGAGTTCCATCTACTAATAGGCCTAAGTGTAGTTTAAATACAGTTACATCATTTTTTAATAATTTAATATATTCAATAGTTGGTTTTAAAAATTGTTCCATCTCTTTATAAGACATTCCAAGTGTGTTTAATAATTGATAATGTGTAGATGCCATTTCATTAAAATTATGGTGTTGTCCTTTATCTGTTTTACATATACCCCAAGTATCATCAGCAATTTTGCACCAATCTTCAAAGGTTTTATTAAATTTAAGATATTTAATAGAAGATTTTGTTGTTATTAATTTAATATCTTCAATTTTTTTTGCTAATGTTTTACCTTTTAATTGGCTTATATCTGTAATACCATGTTCTTTGAAAAATGCTTGTATATCTGTATTTATACCTGTTCCCTTATAATGTCTGTTTCTTATTTGCATTACTGCTTTATCTTCTAATCCTGTATCTAAAAATATAGATTTATCTAATAGAGCTTCTCCATCTGTTATTTTATTAGTAATTTTTGTTTCTAAAATATCAGTTTTTAAATCACCTTTTACTATTTTTCCATTTTCATTTTTTATAATATTTGTTAATTCTGTACCCATAACCGTATCTGTAAAAGTTGATGTAATATCATCGATAAACAAAACATTTTTAGGTGACATTTGAAATGTATCGGTTATCGAACTAGCAATTAAGGAAATATAGGCTTCTATTGACGGTAAATCTAAATCATTCTTATCTTTATACTCTAGTCCAGCCATAGCATATGTAATTATGTCTTTATAATAGTCTTTATTTACAAAGTTGATTTTCCCATCTCTGGCACTTCCAGAGGATCTGTATAATCTTACATAAGTAATCTCTTTATCATTAACATTTAATGTAAAACCATCTTTGTATAATTTTTGCCTTAACTCTTGCGTAGATAATTCACTACTTTTTTTATGTTCTTTAAGATTTGCTATTTCATCTTTTTTAGTTTGTATAATAGGAGTATTAGTCTTATTCTTCTTAATACCTCTTAACTCTTTATACAATTCAGATATTTTAGTCTTAGTCTCCTGCAAATCTTCACTTTCGTAACTGTAATCAAAATTGACGGTAATTATGTTATTGCTATATAACCTATTTTTATTCTTATTATATTTAACAAATTTTTTATGATTTTTCTGTAGATATATTGTTAGTAGACTATAATCCATGCTGCCACGATACTTACGAAACACCCTCTTTTTAGCTTTATATAATTCATCTATGTCTTTCTTAGAAGTTTTATCTACTATATATCCCCCATTTATAACATCTTTTGCTTGTACATTTAAAATCATCACATTTTTATTTTCCATATAAATAATTCCACCTTTCGATTTTTATTTGATATTTTGATATAAATTTAATTATGTTGAGTAAGCTTAGTTAAATCTGTTAATAATTCTGGAGTTTTTTCAAAAATAAATACTGAAAATCCAGTTTTATTTCTATTAGGTTCTGTATAGAGAAAGTTATGTTTCTTACTAGCTATTAACTCTAGTGCTATTGCTCGTTTAAATATTTTTTTAGTTTCCATTTCTATTACCTCCTTCCCGATATTTTTGAATAAAAAATCAATTTCATCAAAAACACTTTCATACCCTTTTTTAAAATTTTTAGCTTCATTAGTTTTTTTCTTTGCCATACTTCCCTATCTCCCTTCATATTTTCAGTGATTAATCTCTAGTTTTACCTTTTTCAGCTTATGGCCCAATGACCACAAGGTGAGTCCTAAATTCTTACAATGGTATTTCATCTTTTCCTAACTCACCTTTTCCAATTTGTATTGAAATGCATATATCTCTAAATTCTTTACTTTTAGCAATACATTTATCTACTAATTCATTAGTTTTACCTTGTCCAATTTCTTCTTTAATACTTTTAAGTTCTACTCTTAATTCCTCCAATTTAGCTTCCATTTCTTTTACATTTTTATTTTCCATATAAATAATTCCACCTTTCATTTAAGGTCACAGAGAGTGACCCCAATCATTTAAATTTAAATAAGACTATTGACATTTTTAATTTTTGTGATATAATTTAGTACATAAACAAGAATTTACTTCTTCCTCCCTTCGTGGTTGTGATTAAGTTTTAAATTGTTGGTTACAATATTGAATGATATAAAATTAATATAAATTTGTTGTACAGAGAACAAGTGCGATTTGTCCTCTGTATTAAGCAGTAATAAATACGTCATAATCTTATATTACTACTATTTGGAATTTAAGTCAAGTAGTTTATTTGCGTTTACGAAACTAATTTCAAATTGCTTATTAATACAATCTCCCATCCTTCATCTTCACCACAAACTTCTATAACCCCATCACTTGTTTGGTACACTCCTACCGAAACATCACCCATCAAACACATATAATCTTGTACATCCTCAAATGTCGCTAAACTTTGCTTATAAACTGTAGTATTTAAGTCTTGTACCATTTCATCAATTTCACTTTTTAAAGCCAAGCCATACATCCCATTTGTTAATCCGAAATTATATAATTTTTGAACTTTTTTATTCATAATATATTCCTCCTCAAATTTAATTATATTTTTCCTTTAGCTTTTGGATAATAATATCTGTGTTTCAATTCATAAATTCTTTTTCTTATAACATTCATTACATTTTTATATTGCATTTTTTCAGGAGCTTTTTTAAAATTATCAGCCACTCTCCAAACTTCAAGGACATCCTTGGCTTTTCTTCTAATTTCTCGAACCTTCTTTAATTCTATTATAATTAACCATGCATGATACATTCCCTTAATATTATTTAGTTCTATCTCATGCAACAGATCAATTGTTTTTAAATCGCATTCTTTTATAATATGATTCAATCGATTCTTTTCATTTAAATTATTTTGTATTATGTTGTTAACATATTTTGGAATATACTCTTTTGTTGTGTGTTCTAGTGCCAAACACATAAATTTTACCTCCCCCTATTTGATTTCCACAAAAATTATGTTATAATATTACTTGCGAGGTAGTACTTAACATTTATCTTATTGGATGTGTTAGGTGCTTTTTTATTTAAATAAATTATTATTCCCAAAAATTAGCTATCTTTCTTAAAACAACATATGCTTGGGTATTACTCAATTTTGTTATTTTATCTATAACATCTGCTGATACAATCTCACTGTCTACTACACTATCATATAAAAATTTTTTAGCTGGTATTTCACCTGTATATACAATATTTTCAGATGCGTTACATAATTGATTCATTTCATCGTTATTGAATACACTTACTAATTCTTTTTCTGCAATATCTACTAAATTATTATAATCATTTAATATTCTGTGAATAGCTATTGTTATATCAACCTTATTATTTTCATCAAAACTTTCTGTTTTAAATGGATAATTTTTTATAACCTCCTCTTGTTCTTTTTTTAATACTATTGTTACTTCTTTCATATTCCCATCCTCCAAATATTTAATTATTAAGGTAGCCACCCTTTGAGCATTTGGGTTAACCCAAACGCTAAGGCTATAAATTACATTATTAGAAAATTTTGTTTTAATTGTGTTTGTTTTCTATAATCTTATTATATATCCGGAGATATAATAAGTCAAGATTAATAATTAAATTCTTGAATAATTTTAAATATGTAGTAAAAATAACTATATATAGTATTGACACATATTGTATTTAAAGGTATAATACTTGTATAGATATAATTAATGAAAGAGGTAATGATTAAATGATTAAATGTAATTTAAATAAAATATTAGAAGATAAAAAAGTTAGTAAATATAAATTAGCTAAAAATACTGGTATAGCTTATAATGCAATTAAAAAACTTGGTGCTGGAGATACTATTTCAATTACATTTGAAAATTTAACTAAGATATGCAATGAATTAGATATAACTGTTGGAGAACTTTTAGAGAATGTTAAAGATACAGATAATGAAGAAAAGGCAGAGGATTAGTTAATGATCCTACTGCCTTTTTATTAATACTTAATTACTTTTATTAATAAAGAAATTTTCTTTTAAATGTTTTATATTAACTGCATTAATCAAAACTTTATATATCTTTTTATTATCTTCCGCAACAATAATGCAAAATTTTATAGTAGAAATAATGTTTCCAATTATGATATCATCATCATTCTCTATATTAAACATACAAAAACGTAAATCGTAAATACTTTTTAATATTTTTTCCATAGAAAAATCATCAAATAAATATGTATAATCATATGTAATTTTACATGTATCAGTATCTTTTCCTTTTGTTTCTTCTTTTATAATTTTAATAAAATCATTAAATACTATTAAATCTAATTCGTTTGGACTTGTTTGAAAAAACTCAAGTTCAAAGTCATTTTCCATTTATACATTCTCCATTCTTTATCTTCATTTCATTTTATCTTACATTTCCTTATTTAAATCTATAACAATTATACTTTTATCATTTTTATCTAAACTTACACTATACTTACTGGTTCTAGGTATACCTCTTTGTCCAAATAATTCTACTATTAATGGACGTGAATTTATGTCAGCTCCATTGACATGATCGTTCTTAGATTTTCGTATGAGAAAAGAAAAACTCGTTTCATTACTTTCCTTAATAAATTTTAGTCCTATAGACTTTAAATTTTTTGAATCATCATTCTTTACAATTTGAATATATCTGTATTCTTCAATATCTATTAACTTACAAGCATCAGTATTTAAAGATACTCTATTATTAGCTATAGTCGCAAAAGCTTCACCTCTTCTTCTTCTATTTCTAATATCAACTACTTTCCATCCCATTTTTTGTACCTCCATCTTTAGTAATATTTTAAATAATTGCTTTTTTAGGTTTATTTCGACAAATATCTGTATTTATTTTATTACACATATTGTATTTTGTCAATATATTAAAATAAAACCATTTTTTATAATAATTTTATATTATTTTTATTGTTTAATTAACATTTTATCAATATTTTATATTATTATTTCTTCTTGTTTTTGTTAAGTTTACAACCTTAGTGTTTTCAACGTCCCCTTTAAAGGTGACCCCTTTTTTTACAAGTAGATAAAAATATTACATCCTACAGAAGGGAAAAGAGTTTACCACTTCAAAGGGGAAAACCTCTAATATCAACGGTTGTCCGTAATGGATAATTATATTTAATTAAGATAGTTTTATATTATTTCATTCTTAAATAAAATAATAATATTATTAAATATATCTAATATACCTATATATATTAGGTTTTCTTTAAAGGAAGGCATTATATATAGTAATATTTAGTTTAAAAGAAAGGTGGTCGGTTTGATCAACTATCATAAAATTTAAGTTTTCGCTTTTAAAAGCGTAAAATATGTCACCATTTTTATATTATTATTTCTTATAAGTCAAATATTTTTATAAATTTTATATTATTCTTTAATGCTGCAATTTTTGCTCTTGTATACGTACGCCCTGCTCCTAATTTTATCTTATTCGCTATAATATCTCTAGTTGAACCTTTTTCTAGTTGTGGAACTGTGTCCATAACTAGACCTAAATTTTTAGAACCAGAAATTGCTTGTCTTTCACTTGCTTTTTTTCTTTCTAACTCTTCCCATAACAAACCTTCTTGTACTTTTTTAGTTGCTGTTTTTTAGTTAATTTATATTATTATTATTTTAAACTATATTTCTTTATATAAATAAAAAAGAATAGGCACACTTTACCTATTCATTCAAAGTAATTTTTATAATTGATTTACCTCTGCGTTTACTATAGTTTTCTTACTATTAGATATGTCTTTACCTTAACTATAGCCCATGCTGCTGTTATGGCTAATATTGCTATTTGTATAATCTTTAAATGTCTAAAATCTACAGTAGTTGACCATAAAACCATTGTTATGATATAAAATATGTCAGTAATTAGATTTAAATTTTTGTTGATTTTCATAATAGCCCACCTCTCCTATAACATACCTATTTACAAGAAATGCTTACATTTTAATTATAATCCAAATAATTATTAATACAAACATCTATACTTAATTGTTTTTCATCTAATTGTTTTATCAATTCTTCAGAACCATTTTCATATATGTATTTAGCTTTATCATATTGCTTACCTGAACCAAAACCTGATTCTTTTGCTACTATATCTCTAGTTTTACCTTGTTCCCGAGGTGGTAATGTTTCCACATCGGAGTTTTGAATTAAATTAGCTTGACTTCTTTCTTTAGCTTTAACTTTTTGAATTTCTTCTAATTGACTAGCCCATTGCATTCTTTCAGTATAAGTAAATTCTTTTCTATTTTCATTTTCTGATATAATGTTTTTTAGTTAATTTATATTATTATTGTTTATATCCTACAGTAGCTTTTAAAGCACCAGTTTCTTTCTAATTCTTTAATACATTTTGCCAATAAAAAATAGACCACATATATTAAAATTAATCAATATACAAGTCTATATTACTATTCTTCAGAATACTTATTTTTAACAAATGGACAGTTATAAATATCAGAATCTATGAATCCTCTTCTCCTTGCCCCTAGTAAAGTTTCATACATGTTTATCCTTCCAGGTGGGTTATCAGTGTGAATATACACTTTACTAGCTCTTAACCCATTCTCACACATATACTTTACCAGATCATATCCTGTTGGAAGTAAATTTCCATTCTCATCTTCGCCAAGGTCATGATCCAAAGAGAGAATATTTATATCATAGTTTTCTAAGTAATATATTGCTTCTTCTACGGTTCTAGCAATTACAAAATCTTCAGGACAATCCCTCAGGTCATCTAAATATAAATTAACTGTTTTCTTTTGCATATATTTTGACACCTTCCCTTTCTATATTTTGTAAAAAAGGAAGTATTTCTAATTTTCTCTTATATTCTTGAACACTTTGTAAATATATAGACAATACAACATCATATTCTAATGATATGTCAACCATAGTATCTGTTACCATATCTTCATATAATTTCAAATTTTGCTGTTCATCATTAGCTAAAACTAAAATATCTATATCAGATTCATTAGTGTAATCATTTCTTGCATAAGAGCCATATAATATAATATCTTGTAATTTATTATCTAATAGATTTATTAACTTTTTTTCAGTAATTTCCAAAACATTTATTGCTTTTGGATCTTTTAAAAAACTAAAATTTTTCACCATGAATACCTCTTAACCAATTGAATTACTAATTGTTCATTTTTTGTGCTATAAACAAATTGTTCTTCCTTGCAATTCCTAAATTCTTTCATTGCTTCTTCTCCATCTGTCATAGCTTTTATAAAAGCCAATTCATCAACATATTTTTTATCATCAATGATATGTGATTCGATTATTTGAAACTTCACAAATTGGTTAGGATATAATTTTCTTACTTCTTCCCACTTCATTGTAAATACCTCAGTTTTAATTATTTATAATTCTTTAATGCTTCCTCCCACATTGCTTTAGGTGCTAGTTTAATTACTGCTTCTATTCCAACATTTACCATTAATAAAGAAATTAGTTTACATGTTGTTATCTTATCGCCAAATACGTAACCATTATAGTATTCGAATTTTTCCGGCGTATACCTGTCATAATCTTCCAAATTCAACTTTTGACCTTTTATAGTTGGTGTTAATTTAGTAATAGGCTCTTTGCTGTTTAATATAAATTCCCATCTTGCTTCATCACTATATTCACGTTTTCCTTCTAAGCATTCTAGCAAATAAAGCAACTCAGAATCTGTTGTAGTACAGTATTCATAATCTAATACATTAAGTGCAAAATGAGAATATGTTAGTAATTTATCTTGTAATTCTAAAATAGAACCAAGCGAAATTTGCTTTCTCATTAACTTTGCTGCTGTATTTCTATCTATTTTATTTTCTAAAAGTTGTGCCAATAATTCTACAAAATTTTGTTTTATACTTTTAATATCCATATTTTCCATTATAATACCCCTTTCATATGTTCATTATTTTTTCAAAAAGTAATGTATGTTTCTCATCTATCTCTATATCATCATGAAAATGTCCAAAATACCAATGTTTATATTTTAAATCTCTTTGCAACATACTAAAGAAACTATTAAGTGGATTATTTTCTTTAACCCAACATATTTGTTCCATTAATTCTGTGGATGCAGTATGAGTAATGACATAATCAACTTCCCAATTATTCTTATATAAATTGTCTAATGCTTCTTCATACTCTTCTTTACAGGGAAGCTCTTCCTTCCACCATGACTTTCCTTCTACTCTATTGTATTTATCAATGCTTTCAGCTCCACCAAATGTAAAGAACTTTTTACCTTCAATATTAAATACTTGCCCTCGCATTAGATGAATTATACTATCATTGATAAAGTGTACTTTACCACCGTTCCATTCTTTAACTTCATATTTATTAAGCAAGTCAAAATTTTCATGGTTGCCATCCACAAACAAGGTTGTGAAGCTTTTATCCTGTAACCACTTTCTCCAATATAACTCTTCCTTAGAATTACTCCATACCCCTCCAAAATCACCTGTGATTATTATAGAATCATTTTTAGAGAGTTCCACCTGTTCTTTAAAATTACATTCATCTAATTTTTTTATATCATTTGGGATATGCGTATCCCCTGTAATATATATCATAATAAATTAAAAACCTCACATCTTTTCAGCTTTATATAAATCACACCATTTTGCTTCTTCCTTACAAGTTAGTTTACAATTTCCACGTCTTGTACAATGTAAATCAGGATTTTTATATTTGCTTTTAGAATTAACTTTAATATATATACAATTAGTACATACTTTATCTATTGTAGTATTATTTTCATTCATTATAATCACCTGTCTATATTTTTTCTTCTTAATTTATCCTTTTAAATGAAACTATTATAATGTTAACTAAAATTATACAGGATTATATAAAATAAATAAATCATTACAGGTTTATATTAAGTATGATTAATTCTTTACTTGTATTTCTTTGTATATAACCACTGACGTAACTTATAAATTATATAAGTCTTATAAAAAATATCAGTAATGTCGTATTAATAAAATTGCAAACAAATATTCTGTGAATATTGTGGATAAATTATAATAACTTATAAAATTCGAAAAAAATAAGCTATTTCTACTAAATAATCTATCCTTTAAATTTAAGGTACAGCATAAATTACTTAATACAAATAGCTTTTGACGAGTTGTAATTAATTTTGGATATGACAAATAAACCTTGTTTTTAAAGTTAAAAAAAAGTATGAGAAATATACCTTAATTTTTAAGATTTTTTTGATTAGTGTATTTATAAATCTTTAAAAATAAGTTATAATAATATTAGTGTTAAGCATATTTAATCTTAATGTGCTTGTGAGAACTTAATGGTCGCTATCCATTAGGTTCTTTTACTTTTAAGTCAAATTTATTCTAATAACTCTTCTGAGTTATATTCTTTATATCCTAAAAGCATATCTTCTAAATTTTGAAAATTATAAGGTCTCATTTCAAAATTGTTGAATAAGCTCTCTTTTTTAGCTGAAGGATAAGCATTACCCTTTTTAGAATTTATTTTTTCTCTAACTTTCTTTACAGTTTCAACTACTTTTTTGCCAGCATTTCTCATCTGCTTTGCAACTATAACTGTGATATTTGATATTGAACCTCGTCTTTTACATTGGATATATAAAAATTTTTTTAATGTTTTTATTGCCCTCTGCACCGTTCTAAGGCTCTTATTTATGGCTTTGGCAATAGTTAACTGTCCAACAGTGGTTTCATATTTCTCAGCGTAACAAGCACTACATAGAACAGCATACACAGTCTTTTCGGTAGAAGTTAAACGAGTATCATAAAGATAAGCATTTTCTATATATGTGCTACCTTTTGAGTTGGCTTCTATAAACTTATTACTACTCATTAGATGCCACCTCCCTTGATGTCATAGCTAAATACATATCTTCTTCTAAAGTAAAGTATTCTACAGTTATACTGTTGCTATATTGCAATCCCTTGTAAATTCTAAATCTAGGTATATCAACACTTGGTATCTTAACTATAACTATATACATTTCTAAAGATTCAGAAGTAGTTTCATGTTTTTGAAAAATAATTTGTGCTGGATTATCACATAGTTCATTCATTTTTTCATATACTTCTTTTGGGAGGTTCAACATTATCGTCTACCCCCTTTTTTAAAATTGCTTTCTTTTTTATTTAATTTTGGAGCAATACTATCTATAACTTCAACCATGCTAGACATTCTTGCATTATAATAATGATTTAATTGTTTAAAACTTGAGTGACCTGTAATATTTTTTAATATAAGTAGAGATACATTTTTTTCAACCGAACGAGTAATAAAAGTATGCCTATATATGTGAATTCCAGTTTTTTCAATACCTCTTTCTCGACAATACTTAACAATTCCTTTTTGTAAAGAAGTTCGACTTAATATATCTCCATATACAGTAGGAAATAAATATTCTTCTCCTGTACCTTTTCTCAAATTTAAGTAATCTTCCAAAACTTTATATAAAGAACTACTTATTGGCAAATATCTTGCACGCTTATTTTTAGTGTAATTACATGTTATTACTCTATCTATCATATTTATATTATTAACCTTTAAATTTCTTAGTTCACTTGCCCTTAATCCTGTACTAGCTAATAGCCAAATACAAGTGTATACTCTAACACTTACAAAATCTTTATTTTTAGGAGGCTGTAATAATATATCAAGTTCTTCTTCTGTAAGAATCTCTTTAAGTTCTTCTTGTACTTTGACATACGGAATGTTAAAATCTTGTGAAATGTATCCCTTTTTTACACAGTACTTTAATATTGGAGATATATTTTGCAAATAACTATTTATTGTTGTACCTTTTATACCTTTGCTTTGTAAATAAAGTACGTATGATTCCACCATTTTAGCATCTAAGCCACTACAAGTTTTGTTCTTTCCTAAAAATTCACAAAAATATTTATTATGATGACGATAAGTGTTTATAGTATCCTCAGCTAATCCTTTAAGTTTAGCAATAGCAATATATTCCTCAAATGCTTCTTTATATGTTTTTTTAACAATTTGATTTCCATTTTTGAATAATTGTTGTCCTTTCGATATACCTTTTTTCAATTTCATGACCACCCTTATTTTTTATTGAAAAACATCAAAAAAGTGCCTATGAATTGCTACCTTAATAGCATATTTCATAAACACTTTTAATTAACTTGTTTTATTGATATATCTAGGGTCTAAGCATATCACCATTATTCCCACTCAATAGTAGCAGGTGGTTTTGAAGTTACGTCATAAACAATTCTGTTTACTCCATGAACTTCATTAACAATTCTTCTTGAAACTATATCTAAAACTTCATAAGGTATTCTAGCCCATTCTGAAGTCATTGCATCAGAAGATGTTACTGCTCTTAAAGCTATTGTATGGCAATAAGTTCTCTCATCTCCCATAACTCCTACTGAACGTATATTAGGTAAACATGCAAAGTACTGCCATATACTTTCATCAAGTTTAGCATTAGCTATTTCTTCTCTGAAAATAGCATCTGCTTCTCTTGTTATTTCTAATTTTTCTTCTGTTATTTCTCCAAGAACCCTTATTGCAAGTCCAGGTCCTGGGAAAGGCTGTCTCCAAACTAATTTATGAGGAATTCCAAGTTCTTCTCCAACAGCTCTTACTTCGTCCTTAAATAGTTCTCTTAAAGGCTCTATTAGTTTAAATTGCATATCTTCTGGAAGTCCACCAACATTGTGATGACTCTTTATTGTAGCTGAAGTATTAGTTCCGCTTTCAACTACATCTGGATATATAGTTCCTTGAACAAGGAAACTTATTTCTCCAAGCTTATTTGCTTCTTCTTCAAATACTCTTATAAACTCTTCGCCTATAATCTTTCTCTTTCTTTCGGGGTCACTTACACCTTTAAGTTTTCCTAAAAATCTATCCTTAGCATTTACTCTTATTAAATTCATGTCAAATTGCTTTTTAAATATTGTTTCAACCTGATCACCTTCATCTTTTCTAAGAAGACCATGATCTACAAATATACATGTAAGTTGTTTTCCAATAGCTTTATGTACAAGCACAGCTGCAACAGATGAATCTACTCCACCAGATAAAGCACATATAACCTTCTTGTCTCCAACTTTCTCTTTTATAGCTTTAATTTGCTCTTCCGCAAAAGAACTCATTGACCAATCTCCCTTTAAATTACAAACTTTAAATAGGAAATTTGAAAACATCTTTTTACCAAAAGGAGTATGCTCTACTTCTGGGTGAAATTGAACTCCATATATTTTCTTCTCAGTGTTTTCCATAGCTGCTACAGGACATTGGCTTGTAGTACCTATTACATTAAATCCTTCTGGAGCATGAGATACATAATCTGTATGGCTCATCCAACAACTTTGTTCTTCATCCATTCCATCAAATAATGCAGATTTACTATTTAGTTTTACATTTGCTTTTCCATATTCCCTTACATCTGGGCTTTCAACTTTTCCACCTAATGTATATGCTATAAGCTGTTCTCCATAACATATTCCAAGTACAGGAACTCCTAAGTTGAATATTTCTTTATCTATTCTTGGAGCACCTTCACCGTAAACACTATTAGGTCCACCTGTAAAAATTATTCCCTTAGGATTTTTTTCTTTTATTTTGTCTATTGTATATGTATAAGGAATTATCTCACAATAAACATTATTTTCTCTTACTCTTCTAGCTATTGTTTGATTATACTGACCACCAAAGTCAACTACAAGGACTAATTCTCTTTGCATAATTACCTCCAAATATTTTAATTAAAGTTAAGAAAGTATTTATATATTTCTTAACTTTAATTCTAAACTATTAAATCTTATTGATTAACACTATAATTTGGCGCTTCTTTAGTTATTGATATATCATGTGGATGACTTTCTCTAAGTCCTGCTGATGTCTGTACTACAAATGTAGCACTTTCATCTAATTCTACTAAAGTTTTAGATCCCAAGTATCCCATTCCTGAACGAATTCCACCTACAAGTTGGAATATAGTATCTGCTACATATCCCTTATAAGGAACTCTTCCTTCAACACCTTCTGGAACTAATTTCTTATTTCCTTCTTGGAAATATCTATCTTTACTTCCACAAGCCATAGCAGCTAATGATCCCATTCCTCTATATACTTTATAGCTTCTTCCTTGATATATTTCAGTTTCTCCTGGTGCTTCATCACATCCAGCAAGCATTGATCCCATCATAGCAACTTTTGCTCCAGCTGCTAATGCTTTTACTACATCTCCTGAATATTTTATACCGCCGTCTGCAATAACCGGAATTCCATATTTCTTTGCTTCCTCTGCACAATCCATTACTGCAGTAAGCTGAGGTACTCCAACACCAGCTACAACTCTTGTAGTACATATAGAACCAGGTCCTATACCAACTTTCACACAATCTGCTCCTGCAAGAATAAGATCTCTTGTTGCTTCTGCTGTTGCAACATTTCCTGCAATAACTTGAAGTTCAGGATAGTTTTCCTTTATTAGTTTAACAGCATCCATAACTCCTTTAGAATGTCCGTGAGCTGTATCTAAATTTACAACGTCTACTCCAACTTTAACTAAAGCTGCAACACGTTCTAACATATCAGATGTAACTCCTACGGATGCTCCACATAAAAGTCTTCCTCTTTGATCCTTTGCACTATTAGGGAATTTCTTAACTTTCTCAATATCTTTTATAGTTATAAGTCCTCTTAAATTATTGTCCTTATCTACTAACGGAAGTTTTTCTATTCTATGATTTTTTAGTAATTCCTTTGCTTCTTCTATAGTAGTATCTTCTGGAGCAGTTATTAGCTTTTCTTTCGTCATTACTTCACTTATTTTTCTAGAATAATCTGTTTCAAATACAATATCCCTATTTGTTATTATTCCTACAAGCTTTCCACCTACAGTAATTGGAACACCTGATATTCTATATTTGCTCATAAGAGCTAATGCATCATTTATATTGTTATCTGGTGAAAGAGAAAATGGATCAGTTATTACACCATTCTCCTGTCTTTTGACTCTATCCACTTCAATAGCCTGTTCTTCTATGCTCATGTTTTTATGTATAATACCTATTCCGCCTTCTCTTGCCATAGCTATAGCCATTTTAGAGTTAGTTACAGTATCCATTCCAGCACTCATAAGTGGTATATTTAGTTTTATTTTTTTAGTTAAATTAGTAGCTAAAGAAACCTCTCTTGGCAATACCTCTGATTTATTTGGAACTAAAAGTACATCATCAAAAGTATATGCTTGTTTTAAAATTCTTCCCATTTTAAATCAACTCCCTTTTTTATTATAAACAATAATTAATAAACATATCATTAAATATTTTTAGATTTTTTGTAAAAAAAAACACATTAAATCACCAAAGAGTGAAATTAATATGTTTATACACAATAACCTCACCCATAGTCGGAAATTTACGGCTTCCGGTAGATACTCCCTGCCATATTCAGGGGATATATGAGTCGAATGAAACTTTTATTTCATATGTTAATGAAGGTTGCAACTTATTCATTTATATTATTTAAACTATTTACATTATTTTATTCAATTTTTATACCTTTGTCAATTACTTTATTTCAAAACTATACTATTTAAAACTATATATATACGTTTTCATATTAAAATTCTACAAAATTCATAAAGTAAAATATAAAAATAATATTTTATTTCCAAGGAAAACTGTAAAAATTGATGCAATAGCAATGAATGGTCCAAATGGAATGTAATCCTTTCTAGACTTCTTTTTTAGAAGCATTAGTATTAAACTTATAATAGATCCGAATAGAAATGAAAGAAATAACATAACTATAGTAAATTTTATTCCTAGAAATAACCCACTAAAAAAACAAATTTCAGCATCTCCCCACCCCATACTTTTGGTAATTATGATTATTAATGAAATTACTCCTCCTCCTATTGCTCCACCACATATGTAATTCATCACGCTTGGATTACCTTCACATATTAAAAATATAATAGCAAAAATATCTGCCGTTATTATAGTACTAGTATATATATATGTTGTATATAGATCAATACATGCTATAACGATTAACAATGATATGAATGTAATATACTTTACAGTATATAAATGAGTTCCATACTTTAAATACACTAACAAAAATAGCACTCCTGTTAAGGCTTCTACAACAATATAATGTATAGGTATTTTTTCTCCACAGTCTCTACACTTACCTTTTAAAAAAATATAACTTAAAATTGGAATTAAATCACAATACTTTATGTCTTTTCTACAATTAGTGCAATGAGAAGGTGGAAAAACAATAGATTCACCTCTAGGTATTCTATATATGCAAACATTTAAAAAACTACCTATTAAAATCCCTAATATAAACATAAATAAACCTATAAAACAATTCATTTTTATCCTCTCTTTTACCTAAAAATTCTTTAATTCTATCCAATGTCTGCTTATCATAACACTTCACTTCTTTCAGAAATCAGAGATACTAAGACTCTTAATCTTCAATAATTTAGGAGTTCTTATGATTTACACAACCCTGAATAATTCATATTTGCTTTACTTCCTTTTTATTGTTCCAGTCTAAAATTATATCCAAATACTATGTTAATATGCCTCTATTTTATATAATATAATTAATACCTATTAGTAAAAGTTTTCAAACTATGCTAGAATTATTTTATTATATATAGTAATAACATAATCTAATACAAAGGAGTTATACCAACACATGATAATCTTTGAAAGAAAATATAACAGAATGTTCTTAAAAAAAGTAAGAAAAGCACTAGAAGAGTTTAGTATGATTAAATCTGGAGACAGGGTAGCTGTGGGACTTTCTGGAGGTAAAGACAGTATATTTTTGCTTTTCTGTCTCAAACTAATACAGCAAACTGCTATAAAAGATTTTGAACTTATAGGAATTAATATAGATATGGGACTTGGAATGGATATGTCTCCTTTAGTAACCTTTTGTAAAGAAAATAAAATACCAATAATCATAGAAAAAACTAATATTGCTGAAGTTATTTTTGAAGAAAGAAAAGAAAAAAATCCCTGCTCTTTATGCTCTAAATTAAGAAAGGGTGCTTTAGTAAGAGTTGCCAAAGCTAATAATATAAATAAAATTGCACTGGGTCATAATACAGATGATGTTATAGAAACCCTTTTTATGAATGTGTTAAAAGTAGGCAAGTTAGGAGCCTTTCATCCTAATATATATCATGAAAATAATAAAATAAACATAATAAGACCAATAATATATATAAGAGAACCTTTAATACAAAAGCTAGTTAAAGAATTAAACTTACCTGTAATACAAAGTCTTTGCCCTGAAGATAAAAAGACTACAAGGGAAGAGATGAAAAAGTTACTATTCGCCTTAGAAGATAACTACAATGATGCAGCAGATAAAATTATACACTCTTTATGTAACGTTGATGAAAAAAACTTATGGAAAATAAAATAATCGCTATGATTTCTCACAGCGATTATTTTTGTATTTATATTAATACATTCCATCCATTCCCATTCCTGGTGCTCCACCTGGCATTGGTGTACTATTCTTTTCTGGAATATCAGCTACTGCAGCCTCTGTAGTTAAGAAAGTAGAAGCTACTGATGCAGCATTTTGAAGTGCTGATCTTGTAACCTTAGTTGGATCAACTATACCTACTTTTAACATGTTTACATAAGTATCATGTAAAGCATCATATCCTACTCCAGCTTCATTAGCTTTAACTTTTTCAATTATTACTGAACCTTCAACTCCAGCATTTGTAGCTATTTGTCTTACTGGCTCTTCAAGAGCTTTTGTTATTATATCAATACCTACTTTTATATCATAAACATCTGAAGTAAGTTTTGCTACTTCTGGAATTGCATTAATGTATGCTGTTCCACCACCAGCAACGATTCCTTCTTCAACAGCTGCTTTTGTTGCTGCTAATGCATCTTCTATTCTTAATTTTCTTTCCTTTAATTCTGTTTCAGTTGCAGCACCAACTTTGATTACAGCTACTCCACCAGCAAGTTTTGCAAGTCTTTCCTGTAATTTTTCTCTATCAAAATCTGATGTTGTTTCTTCTATTTGTTTCTTTATTTGAGATACTCTATCGTGAATAGCAGTCTTATCACCTTTTCCATTTACTATTGTAGTATTTTCTTTAGTGATTTTAACTGATTCAGCTCTTCCAAGCATTTCTACTGTAGTATCTTTTAATTCTCTTCCTAATTCTTCAGATATTACTTCTCCACCAGTAAGTATAGCTATATCTTGAAGCATTTCCTTTCTTCTGTCACCAAAACCTGGAGCTTTAACAGCTACACAAGTAAATGTTCCTCTTAGCTTATTAACAACTAAAGTTGCTAATGCTTCTCCTTCTACATCTTCACCTAGGATTAATAATTTTTTACCCTGCTGAACTATTTGCTCAAGCACTGGTAATATATCTTGAATATTTGATATTTTCTTATCTGTAATTAATATATATGCATCATCTATGTTAGCTTCCATTTTTTCTGTATCTGTAACCATGTATGGGCTTACATATCCTCTATCAAACTGCATACCTTCAACAACGTCTAATTCAGTTCCCATAGTTTTTGATTCTTCAACAGTTATAACACCTTCGTTGCCTACCTTTTCCATAGCATCAGCTATAAGCTTACCTATTTCTTCATCAGCAGCTGATATTGCAGCAACTCTAGCTATATCTTCTTTTCCATTAACTGTTTTTGAACTTTTCTTTATTTCTTCAACAGCCTTATCAACAGCCATTTTTATACCCTGTCTTATAAGTATTGGGTTAGTTCCAGCTGTAACATTTTTTAATCCTTCTCTTATAATTGCTTGTGCAAGCAATGTTGCTGTAGTTGTTCCATCTCCTGCTACATCATTTGTCTTTGTAGCAACTTCTTTAACTAATTGTGCTCCCATATTTTCATATGCATCTTCTAATTCTATTTCTTTTGCTATAGTAACACCATCGTTAGTTATAAGTGGTGATCCGAATTTTTTATCTAATATAACATTTCTTCCTTTTGGTCCAAGTGTAACTTTTACAGTATTAGCAAGCTTATCTACCCCTGCCTGCATTGATCTTCTTGCGTCTTCGCTAAATAAAATACTTTTTGCCATATTAAAACCTCCTATATAATTATTCTATTACTGCTAATATGTCATCTTGTTTTAAAATAGTGTACTCAACACCATCAATTTTAATTTCGTTTCCTGCATATTTGGAAAATAAAATTCTTTCTCCAACTTTAACTTCCATTTTAACTTCTTTTCCATTCACTAATCCACCAGGTCCTACTGACACAATTTCAGCTTCCTGTGGCTTTTCCTTTGCTGCTCCTGGTAAAACTATTCCACTCTTTGTGGTTTCTTCTGCCTCTACTCTTTTAATAACAACTCTGTCTCCAAGTGGTCTAATATTCATTTAAACCCCTCCTTAAATTAATTTAATTTATTTAAAATAATTATTAGCTTATTTGTTAGTACTCACTTCATTTGAGTGCTAACACAATTATTATAATAATGAATAATGTTTATATTTTCAAATTTGAATTTCATAGTTATTAAATTATTTACTGTAGAATAGCGAAACAATCACAATATAGATACGTATTTCTGCCTTTTACTAAAGATTTCATCAATATACTAATTATTCAAAATAATTTTAAATAAATTAATTGTATATCATTGTTATTTACCATTTATGAGGTTATAATACACAATATCAAGTAATTCCAACATTTGGACAAAATTCTCTAAAAAATACATTATTATATTATGAATATTACAGGATCATATTCAAATAGAAAACAATAATTATTGCTTACTTTCAAAAAAACACAAAAAAGTACTAAGAATATTCATCCATATTATAAATTGATAATTAAATTTCTTTAAAAGGCATCTGAAAGAAAATAATAAGTCCAGATGCGAAGGATATTTTGTGTCAGGCAAGGAGGCAGGTTCCGCAGATAGTTGAACTATCTAAGGGTTCTGCCGACGCCGCATGACTCAAAATAGACTAGTAGATGGACTTATTATTTTTTTGAAGATACCTAATTACTTAGAAATTAAATAAAAACCCTAAAGGAGGATTTTTATTATGAAACTTAATACATATTTTAAAATAATATTTTCTTTTTCCATATCTGTTTTCCTATTGCTGTTCTCTATAAAAGTTGCTGTGAATTTCAAATACATCTATTACTTTGATATAAAACATTTAAATATAGAAAACTATACATCTTTAAGCAATAAAGAAATACGCTCCACTTATGACTACTTAATAAACTACGTAGATAGCTCAAGTAATGCAGCCTTTAATATACCAACACTTAAATCTTCTGAAGAAGGCAAAGTTCATTTCTTAGAAGTTAAAAATATATTTAGAAGGTTAAATTCAATACTACTTATTTCAACTATAATAAGCGCTGTAGGTATTCTATACATATATAAGTATAAATGTTTTTCTATTTTAAACTTGGCTTCAAATTTACTTTTATCTGTATGCGCACTTACTATTATACCTTGCTGTATAAACTTTAATAAAAGCTTTAATTTGTTTCACGAAGCAATTTTTAAAAATAATTATTGGCTATTTGATCCCGAAAAAGATCCTGTAATCAATATTTTACCTGAAGAATATTTTTTCCACTGCGCTGTTTTAATAATTTCAATTATAATAGTAGGAAGTTTAATATTAAAATTGATTTATGTAAGAAATGTTAAAAATAGAAAGTAACTTAACTTTTCCTATTTATTCTTTGAGGAGCTATGCTTAATAATTTTTTTTACTAAAGCTTCTCCTTTAAATACTCCTATTGAAAATAACATTGTCATTATAACAGCTATAAAAATTAATACTGCTTTATTACCAGAATCAATTTTAGCACCAAAATATGCAGATATAAATATTCCTGGAACTCTTCCTAATGTAGAATATATAATGAAATTCTTAAATGTCACATTTGAAACACCACATATATACGCTAATACATCCTTAGGTATACCTGGTATTAGATATAATAAAAAAACCATAAAATTTATATGTCCTAAATTTAAAATTCTTTTAAAAAAATTTGCATCTTTATTGGACACTACTTTGTCTATTAAAGGCTTGCCTAAGGAATGTGAAATACCAAATACAATCATACTTCCAGTAGTTATTCCTAGTAAGGATATAATACTTCCACCTAAGGTCCCATATATGTATCCACCTGCAATTTGAACAATTTCTCCAGGAATAAAAAATGCTACAACTTGAATAATCTGAAGAATAAAAAATGCTAAAATACTATACTTACCATATGACATTATTATATGTTTTATTTTATCCGGATCTTTAAACATATAAAAATACTTATTGTAATATTCATACGCTGAATAAATTAAAAGCATAAATATTATCATTAAAATAACATATGATTTATATTTTTTTATTTTACCAAAAACATTTTTACGGAAGTTTCTAAACATATTTTCACCTCAGTTCTCTATATCAATTAAATAAACACTTATTATATATTATCAATTGATCTAAAAAAAGTAAATCAATTAAAAAAGCAGATTTAAACACAACTAAAGTTTAAATCTGCTTTTTCTATGAGTATTAAATTATCTTTCTAAACTTATATTTTTAAACTTTCTCAATTCTTCATTTGAAAGTACTGATTTCTTAGAAGATTGTCCACTAAATTTTGAAAGTTGAATTTTAGATTTCATAATTGAAACCATAGCCGCTGGGCCACCTATGCATCCACCTTCACACATCATTCCTTCTATAAAGTTTCCTTGAAGCTTGCCTACTTTTGCCATAGTCATTGTTCTTTTTATTTCATCTGCACCACTAGCTTTTACAGGTTTAAACTCCTGCTCAATTCCCCTGTCATTTACATAATTCTGTATTGCTGATGTAAGTCCACCACCCTGCGCAAAACCTCTTCCAAAGCATGAAGCATCTTCTACTATGGTATCCTCACAATTTTCAGGATCTATCTCAAAAGCCCCCATTAAAGCAGCTATTTCTTCAAAAGTCATAACATAATCCACTGCATCTTTTATACTTTCTCTTTGAACTTCTGTCTTCTTCGCTGTACATGGCCCTACAAATACTACTAGAGCATCTTTTTCAAGACTTTTTATCATTCTTGCTGTAGCAACCATAGGTGAAACTGTACCAGAAATTCTTTCAACTTGATCTGGGAACTTTGTTTCGATATAATTCATAAATCCTGAACAGCATGAATTTGTCATATATTTATCTCCTTGTCCCATTCTTTCAACAAATTCATTGGCTTCATGTACAGTTACAGCATCTGCTCCACATGCTGCTTCTATCATATCTTCAAATCCTATTTTCTTAAAAGCATTTTTAATTTGTCCTACTGTTACCTTAGGTCCAAACTGTCCACTTATAGCTGGAGCTACCACTGCATAAATCTTTTTATTATCAATCAATGACTTAGTTACATCTGTAATATAACTTTTATCTGATATTGCACCAAAAGGACATGCTGCCATACAGGCTCCACAATTTATACATTCTTCTTTTTCGATCATTGCCATTTTATTTTCTGAGTTAATTTCTAACGCACCTGTAGGACACACTCTTTTGCATGGTCTCATAACCTCAGCTATAGCACCATATGGACATGACTTCTTACACATTCCACATTCTTTACAAAGTTCTTGATTTATATATGCACTTCCTGCTACCCTACTTATGGCACCTGCTGGGCATACTTCCATACACTTGTGTTGAATACACCCTCTACATGCATCTGTAACTGTATATTTATCTATAGGGCATTTATCACAAGCTGCTGGTAATACATACATTATCTGTTTATCATCTTCAGGTATAGATAAATTGTTTATAGTATCGCCATTAGGTAAAAAACCTGCAGCTAATTGAGCTCTTTCAAAAACTACTGCTCTTTCTTTATATACGCAACATCTATATTGTGCTTTATCACCCTGTATTACTTTCATAGGAACTTTTTCTAATTCTCTTTTTGTAAGTCTGTTTTCTTTTGTCATAACCGCTACTTCTTTTAATACTAAATGCTTAAGTTTTTTTAATTGGGTTTCAAAAGTTATCATTTTCGCTTTCTCTCCTTCTAAATATACTAGATCTTATATTACTTACATTTTATTTATATTAATCAGATTGTTAAATTTATTAAAATGAATACATAATCAAATCGCATACTTTTTAAACTGCTACAGATGTCAAAACTATGTATTCATGGTCTTTAATTATTATAACAGATTTCTTTATTTAATGTAACAGGTTTTAAAATAAAATTATCTATAAATTATTTACATGGATCCTTGTGAAATATATGGATTTACGTTATAAAATTAACAATTAAGGAAATAACCTTACTAACTAATCTCCATCAAATTTAATTCCATTTTCCCTAGCATAATAAAATAAATATTGCTGCGCAAATCCAGCTAAATCATTAAATTTAGACACCCCAAAATCTCTTATTTTTTTAAGAGAAACATCTGGTGCTAAATAAAAATACTGCATTGCTCTTTTTACCCATACATCTACAGGAAAAGCAGAATACTTTTCCATAGAAAAAAGCATTATACAATCTGCTACTTTAGGACCTATTCCCATAAAATTTTGAAGTTCTTTATGACACTTTTCTGCTTCTTGACTTTTTATCCAGTTAATATCATATTCTTCATTATACTCTTGATTTTTTACATCACCCTTAATATAAATATTATTAACTGTGTTTTTAATATATTTTGCTCTAAATCCAACACCACAGTTTTCTAATTCTTCTACTGAAACAGAACTTAACTTTTCTATAGTTGGAAAACTATAATACGTATTACCTTTGTATTCTAATCTTTCTCCCCAATTAGAACTTATATTTTCAATTTCTCTTTTTATCATAGGTATTCTATTGTTTGCAGATATTATAAAAGATACTATTATTTCAAAAGGATCTTGTTTTAATAATCTTATACCATATCCAAAATTTACTGAAGTACTTAAAATGGGATCTTTACTTAATACATCTTTTATTTTAGAATAGTCTCTATTTAAATCAAAATAATCTATCCATATTTTCTTAAAGTCTTCTTCATTAGTATTGTAAATTATAACATCATTTTCTTTCTTTTCTATTTCTATTACCCTTCCATAAACTACCCCTATATAGTTACCATTTTCTTGTTTATGCCACCTGAAACACTGTCCACAATCAAATATATGAGTAAGCTCAAAATTTTTAACATCTTTTACTATTACCCCATTTTCAAAACACTTTATAGAACTAAAATCCATTTCTACACCCCTATTCAATCTATCAATATTTTTAGAGGACAATTGACAGAGAACAGAGGACAATGAAGGTAAGTTTTTTTCCTTACGTCACAAAACTAATTTAAAGCTTATTTGCTAATGCAAAAGAAACTTTAGCCTTATATAAATCAGCAATGTTTCACTTTAGTGAAACAAGTAATTGAAAACTTAATTAAAGATTTTGGGTAGTGTAACGGAGAAAAATCCTCCTTCACTGTCCTCTGTCAATTGTCCTCTGTCCTCTTAAAAATGTTGCTCTACTTCTTTTTTCTCATTTCTCTTTTTTCTCTTTTTACAATTTGCTCCAGTATATCCGCTGCTGTATCAACCATAATGCTGCACCTAATTTCATCATTTCTATATCTTTCTTTCAAACTTTCACATTCATTAGTACCTAGTTTATCCTCAAATTTTTGAAAAAATTCCTGTGATAACTCTTTTATTTTATCACTTTCATGAGCACTTTTTTTAGTAAAAAGTATTCCAAGTACAGCTAGCGAACCAGTTATAACACCGCATATACTTTCAATTCCCATACCACCACCAAAGGCAGCCATAGTTTTTAATGTTTTTTTATCAAGCTTCATATGGTATTCTTCATTAGCAGCATATATTATAGTTTCTGCACAATTCAAATTGTACTTTTCTGAATAATATTTTCTAGCCGTATTTTTTAACATTTTTCAGCACCTCTTTTTTTCCTTAATTATAACTTACAATCTGGCTTTTTTAAATAATAAATTATACTACATCTAGAAAAGCTGCATCAATAAAAATTAATGCAGCCTTTTTATAAATTATTTTATTTTTTACTACTTTTACACTGCGTAATTATGATTCTTTTTTTCTAGAATTTTATGCATTCCACCTATACTTCATAATAGACATTTATATCTAAATAGCCACAGTATAAATATATAAAATAACTTTAAAAATATACATCTCGTTTTTAATTTCTTGAAAATTTTAAAATTCATATAAAAAAACTTACAGATAAAAATAGTAGAAATTGAGTACATTCACTCAATTTCTACTACTTAAACTTATTGTTTTATTTATGTTAAATTGTTTACTCACTTAAATATTGATGAATAGCATTAGCAGCTTTCTTTCCAGCTCCCATAGCAAGTATAACTGTTGCAGCTCCTGTTACGGCATCTCCACCAGCATATACTCCTTCCCTTGAAGTTAAACCAGTTTCTTCTTGTGCTACTATACATTTTCTCTTGTTAATTTCTAATCCTTTAGTAGTTGAAGATATTAATGGATTTGGTGATGTTCCAAGAGACATTATTACAGTATCTACTTCCATTACAAACTCTGAACCTGCAATTTCTACTGGTCTTCTTCTTCCTGATGCATCTGGCTCTCCAAGTTCCATCTTCACACATTTCATTCCTTTAACCCAGCCATTTTCATCTCCTATGATTTCTACTGGATTTGTAAGAAGATCAAAAATTATACCTTCTTCTTTTGCATGATGTACTTCCTCTGCTCTAGCTGGAAGTTCTGATTCTGATCTTCTGTAAACTATGTGTACTTCTGCTCCTAATCTTAATGCTGTTCTTGCAGCATCCATAGCAACATTTCCTCCACCTACTACAGCAACCTTTTTTCCTGCCTTTATAGGTGTATCATAATCTTCCTTAAATGCTTTCATTAAGTTATTTCTTGTTAAGAATTCATTTGCTGAGAATACTCCATTTAAATTTTCTCCTGGAATTCCCATGAATTTTGGTAGTCCTGCACCTGAACCTATGAATACAGCATCAAAACCTTCTTCATTTACAAGTTCATCTATAGTTACAGTTCTTCCTATAATTACATTAGTTTCTATCTTAACGCCTAATTTCTTAACGTTTTCTACTTCATGTTTAACTACAGTCTCCTTTGGAAGTCTGAATTCCGGAATTCCATAAACTAAAACTCCGCCAGCTTCATGCAAAGCTTCAAATATAGTTACATCATAACCTAATTTAGCTAAATCTCCTGCGCAAGTAAGTCCTGAAGGACCGCTTCCTATTACTGCAACCTTCTTACCATTACTAGGCTGTTTTTCTGATAAATCTACATTGTTTTCTCTTGAAAAATCTGCTACAAACCTTTCAAGTTTTCCTATAGATACTGCTTCACCTTTTATTCCAAGCACACATTTCCCCTCACACTGGCTTTCTTGAGGACATACTCTTCCACAAACTGCAGGAAGTGCACTGGATTTAGCTATAACCTTAGCAGCTTCTTCAAATTCTTCATTCTTAATATGTTCTATAAACTCTGGTATATCTATAGATACTGGACACTTAGATACACACATAGGTTTTTTACAATGTAAACATCTTGAAGCTTCCTTTACTGCTTCTTCCTTATTGTATCCTAAACAGACTTCCTCAAAATTATGAGCTCTAAGCTTTGGATCTTGTTCCCTTACTGGTACCTTTTTCATCCTCTCATTATCCATTATTTATCACCATCCAATCCTACATGACATACATGTCCTTCTTTCTTTTCCTGCTCATCCATCAATGCCTTTCCTTCTTGTGTCTTATATAATCCTTGTCTTCTCATGGCTTCTGCAAAATCAACTAAGTGTCCATCAAATTCTGGTCCATCTACACAAGCAAATTTAGTTTCTCCACCAACAGTAACCCTACACGCCCCACACATACCTGTACCATCTACCATTATTGGATTTAAACTTACTATAGTTTTAATACCAAACCCTTTTGTAACTTTACATATAAATTTCATCATGATCATTGGACCTATTGCTACTACACGATCATATTTTTTTCCCTTTTTTTCAATAAGTTCTGTTAACAAATCTGTAACGAATCCTTTATATCCATAAGTTCCATTATCAGTTGCTATATATAAATTTCCTGAAACCTTTTTCATCTCTTCTTCTAATAACAAATATTCTTTTGATTTACATCCAACTATTACATCTGCATTAACACCATGTTCATGTAACCATTTAACTTGAGGATATACTGGTGCAGCGCCTACTCCTCCAGCTACAAATATTATATTTTTCTTCTTTAATTCTTCTATACTTTCATTTACTAAATCTGTAGGTTGTCCTAAAGGTCCTACAAAATCTCTAAATGCTTGTCCCACTTTATAATCAGCCATTTTTTGTGTCGATCCACCAATTGTTTGGAATACTATAGTTACAGTTCCTTTTTCAGCATTATAGTCACAAATAGTAAGAGGTATTCTTTCACCCTTTTCATCCATTTTTACTATTACAAACTGTCCTGGCTTAGCTGATTTTGCAACTCTTGGTGCCTCTATATCCATTAAAAATATATTGGGAGCTAACTCCCTCTTGTCAATAATTTTATACATTTTATTCCCCCCATTAGTAAATGTTTCTTAAATATATAAATTCATATATACCATTATATCACATTAAGTATATAAATTTCACAATTGTGCACCAAATAACTAACATTACATTAATTTACACTATACATTGCAACTAATGCATTAAATATACCTAATTTTTATGTACTTACTATATTGGGTAAAATTCATTGATATCTTCATATGTACAACCACTAAATTAATATTAAGTAGAAAATTAATTATACATACACCATTAAAATTATTTTTAAGACGTTTACATAAAACTTTGTTAATAATTAAACTATAAAAAAGACAATAATTGAAGCTAAAACTTCAGTCATTGTCTTTTTTCTAAATATAAAGCTAATTTACTCAGTATCATTTAAAAGACAAGTTAATGTTAATAGGCTGTCACTTAAATGCACATTTTCCATTTTTACATTATCTGGTATAACCAAATCTACAGGTGCAAAATTCCATATTCCCTTTACTCCATTTTTGACTAAAATATCACATACTTTTTGTGCACTATTAGCTGGTACACATATAATTCCTATTTCTATGGGATTTTCTTTTAAATAATCTTCTAAATAATCTATATCCTTTATCTCTATATCACGTATTTTTATACCAATTAATTTAGGATTTATATCAAATATAGCTTCTAAATTAAAACCAACCTTTTCGAATCTAGTATAATTTGATATAGCCTGACCTATATTCCCTGCACCTACTACTACAGTTTTATATGGTTTTGTAAGTCCAAGTATGTTACTTATTTGGTTATACAATTCAATTACATTGTATCCATGTCCCTGCTGACCAAAATCTCCAAAACAGTTTAAATCCTGTCTTATTTGTGAAGCAGTAAATCCTATCTTTTCACTTAACTCCTTTGATGATATTCTATCAACGTCATTTTTCATCAATTGCTCTAAATATCTATGGTATTTAGGTAATCTTTTTATAACAGCCATTGATATATTTTTTTTCTTATCCATACCGCACCTCTTATTATATATTTTCTAGTATTCCTGCTTATTATTGCATCTAAACTTTATGCAATGACGCAATTAAAATCTTAGTTCATTTTTTAATCCTACTTTTTATAGTATTATTTATTTATATAATATGTCAATAGTTTATTTTTAAATTCATAAACTTTTATCAGGTAATTCTTAGATTTAGATAGACTTTGCTTATGAAAAATACCTATTACCTGAGCAAGTTCGTTAAACACCACTTAGGCATTTAACCCATAGAATAATTTTGTTGTTTCACTTTAACAATTTTAATAAATAATTCGTTATATAACAATTTTTCAAATTAGACTACAAAAAATTCATTTAACATAGTAAAATATTAATGATTAAGGAAGGTGAGATTATGGTTGTTTTAAGTTGTAAAGATATTCATAAAAGTTACGGAATAGATGTTATACTTGAAAATGTAACTTTTAATATAAATGAAAGTGAAAAAGTTGGACTTATAGGGCCAAATGGAGCTGGAAAGTCCACACTTTTTAAAATTCTAACAAATCAATTAGAACAAGATTCCGGAGAATTATTTATAGATAAAAATAAAACTGTAGGCTATTTGGCACAACATCTATCTTTAGATTCAAGCAATACTATTCAAGAAGAAATGTTTACAGTTTTCAAAGATTTACTAGCTTTGGAAAACAAATTAAAAAAATTAGAAAATTTAATGAATGAACCTTATGACCCTAAAAAAGAAGAATATCATAACAAAATAATTAAAGATTATACGCTATGTTCTGAACTATATACCAATAGAGGTGGATACACTTACAAAGGAGAAGTATCAAGAGTTTTAAAAGGACTCGGCTTTATGGAAAATGATTTTGATAAGCCGATAAATATTTTAAGTGGAGGCCAAAAAACTAGGGTTGCTCTTTGTAAACTATTACTAATTAATCCTGAAATTTTACTTTTAGATGAACCTACAAATCATCTAGATTTAGATGCTATAGAATGGCTGGAAGAATACTTAAAAGGTTATAAAGGTACCATTGTGGTCATTTCCCATGATAGATATTTTTTAGATGCTATAACTTCTAAAACTATAGAACTTATAAATGGTCATATAAATTCTTATAATGGAAACTATACTACTTTCTTAGATTTAAAACAAAAAAATTATGAAGTGCAACTAAAAGCATATAATCTGCAACAATCTGAAATTAAAAGACAGGAAAGCATAATAGAAAAATACAGATCTTTTAATAGAGAAAAAAGCATAAAAGCTGCCGAAAGTAGGCAAAAGTCATTAGATAAAATTGAAAGAATAAAGGCACCAGATAAAGAAAAGCAACTAGGTCATGTTGAATTTGAAACCCAAATAAAAAGTGGTAATGATGTTCTTCACATAGAAAACTTAAGCAAAAGCTTTGGAGAAAAGTCTTTATTTAGTAATCTATTCTTAGATATAAAAAAGGGTGAAAAAACAGCTCTTATTGGTGAAAATGGAAGAGGTAAAACTACTTTATTTAAAATAATAATGAATACTATTAAAGCAGATTCGGGCTTTTCATTATTAGGCAAAAATGTTTTTATTGGTTACTATGACCAGGAGCAATCTAATCTCGATAACGATAAGACAATAATAGATGAAGTTTGGGATGACTTTCCTGAATTAACTACAACTGAAATTAGAAATTCATTAGCCGCTTTCCTTTTTACAGGAGATGATGTGTTTAAAAAAATAGGTTCTTTAAGCGGTGGAGAAAAATGCAGGGTTAATTTACTAAAATTAATGCTTTCTAAATCTAATTTTTTATTGCTGGATGAACCTACAAACCATTTAGATATAGTTTCTCGTGAAGCCTTAGAAGAAGCCATATTAGGATATGATGGTACTGTACTTGTTATATCCCATGATAGATATTTCTTAAATAAAGTTATAAACAAAATATACGAATTGGTGGAAGATGGAACAAAAGAATTCTTAGGCAATTACACTTACTATGTTGAAAAGAAAAAAAATCCATTAAGATTTCAAGAAGAAGAGGAAAACATAGGTAAAAGCAAAACCGAGCTACAGCATGAAAAAAAGAAAAAAAGAGAACTTGAAAAAATACAAAAAGAAAAAGGGTTAAAGATTAAAAATATTGAAAATGAAATTGCTGATATGGAAGCTCTGATCGAACAACTTCAAAAACAACTTTGCCTTGAAGAAATTTACTCTGATGCTGATAAAAGCGAATCTATAAATAAACAATTAATAGATTCTCAAAATCAATTGGACAGTTTGTATGAAGAATGGGGAAATTTAACATAACAATAATGACGGATTTTATTCCGTCATTTTATCTTTTTTCCACAAAAAGGACAAAACAAAAAATTATTATTAATCCTATCCAGCTTTTGTCCACAATACGGACAAAAAGCAAATCCATCACTACTGTTATCTGGATTTTCTGAATTTTCATTGTCGTTCCCATGTAAAAACTTATTTAAAATAGCTACTAGTTCTTCTTTCTTTACAGGTATATGAATAATTTCATCAATATACTTTTTAGGATAATCTTCTAGCTTTATTTCATTAGAAGAAGACAATATACAAATTATATTTTTATTTATAGCTTTTATATTCTTTATAAGCTTATCTCCTGTTATATCCTTCATAATCAAATTACATATAACTATATCTGGATTAACGTTTTTTATTTTAGCTAAAGCTCCATATTCATTTGTAATAATAACTTCATATTTTAAATTAGAAAGCATATCCTTCATAATAATACTTTCAAACTTAGAATCATTAATTAGAATTATCTTTTCCATGGTTTCACCACCATATAAATTATTTCATTATGATTTTAACTTATAATTTTACTTTTTTCAATGTATTTTTATTTATATTACTTAAATTAGGCATATTCAAGAAAATAGCAACTCAAAGATGTTAGTATATTTTGCGATGGACAAGGAAACAGGTTCCGCTGATAGTTGTTCTATCAAAGGGTTCTGTTGACGCAGTATGACGCAAAATATACTAACATACTGACTTGTTATTTTCTTGAATATGCCTTATGTGCATAAAAAATAATGACTTTCTTAAATATTTAAAAAATCCACTTATAATTACATACTTATTTCCTGTACTTATGTACTTTTTCGTCTATAGTGACCCCTTCACTTTTGTAATCTATTTTTACTATAGACATAACTCTTTCAGCACCATTTTCTACACATATTTCCTGTGCTTTTTTAACTATTTCTAAAAGCTCATCCATTTCCCCTTCCATGGTAGTTTCCATAGGACCAACTTCATATTTTACTCCGCAAGAATCTATATATTCTATAACTTTATCTACAACACCATATAAATCTTTCTCTTTCACAACAGGAAGTACCTGTAAACTAACATTAATATTTGACATTCTAAATCCCCCTTGTAAACAATATCAACATATCTCTATATTATATATTTCCCAATTTGATGTCAACAAAAGCTTCTTAAGTCAAAATAACCTAAGAAGCTTTTATCTAATTATTTTAAATCAAAATCATATGCTACTTCACCAAGTATACCTTTGTCAAGACCGTTTATTTCTATTTCTTCATCAACTCTTACAGTGTCAAATATATCTACTATCTTAAATATTGCAAAAGTGACCACACAAGTATAAATTGCAACTATACCAACTCCTGCTAGTTGTACATAGAATTGATGTGCATTACCATATATCAGTCCATTGATTCCATTTACTGATTTACTTGCAAATACTCCTACAAGTATTGAACCAAGGATTCCACCTACACCATGTACTCCCCAAACATCTAGCGCATCATCTAAATCAAATTTTTCTCTTAATTGCACTGCCATATAACACACAATTGCTGAAAGCAATCCTACTATTACTGCTGCCCACGGCTCTATATATCCAGCACAAGGTGTTATTGTTGCGAGACCTGCTACTGCACCAGTTAAAGCCCCAATCATACTTGGCTTCTTTTCATGTGCCCAGGATATTAAAAGCCACATTATCATAGCTACCGAACCAGCTATATCTGTATTTGCAAATGCTATTGCTGCAATCCCATTTGCTGACAGAGCACTTCCACCATTAAACCCAAACCATCCAAACCATAGTAATCCTGTTCCTAAAGCCACATACGCTATATTATGAGGTGCTGTACTTTCCTCTGAAAGTATTTTTCTCTTGCCTACATATATAACAGAAACCAATGCTGCTATACCCGCTGTTACATGAACAACAATTCCTCCAGCAAAATCTATTACACCTAATTTTGCAAGGAATCCCCCTCCCCATATCCAATGAGTTACTGGTACATATACAAACATACTCCATAAGGCTAATATTTTTAAATAACTTTTAAAATTAATCCTATCTGCAAAAGCTCCTGTAATAAGAGCAGGCGTTATTACTGCGAACATTTCCTGATAAACAAAGAAAGCAAGGAACGGTATAGTTGGACCATAGCTAGAATTAGGTGCCATTCCAACCCCATTTAATACAAAGTACTTAAAATTTCCTATAATTCCTCCAATATCTCCTGAAAATGCCAGGCTAAATCCTCCAAATACCCATATAAATGTTACTATTCCCATTGATATAAAGTTTTGCATCATAATAGTTAGAACATTTTTCTTTCTTACCAATCCTCCGTAAAAAAATGCTAACCCTGGAGTCATTAAACATACTAATGCTGCACTTATAAGCACTAATGCTGTATCCCCTGTGTTAATGTTTGCCATTTTTAAAATTCCTCCTTAAATATTTTAATTTAATTATTGCTACTCAGTTATCTATAGCAAATTTCATGCCACACCTTATGAAAATGTTTACCGTGTGTATTTATCCCGTTTTCACTTATATTAATTTTTTTTTATGTTTTACATTGTATATTAATACATTCTTGCAAATTAAAAATGGGACATTTGTGTCACTGTGTGACACAAATGTCCCATTTTGCTAATCTTCTATATTATATTTGCTTATTTTCCTATGTAAAGATCTTCTACTTATACCTAATATTTGAGATGTTTTGGTCTTATTGCCATCACATTCTTCTAAAGTTTTAATTATAATATTCTTTTCGGCTATATCTACTGCATCATTTAATTTACCTTGTATATCGTCTTCATATTCATGTGATTTCCATATGTATTCTGGAAGATCTTTTACATCTATAACTTTCGAGGTAGTTATTACCACACATCTTTCAATTACATTTTCTAATTCTCTTATATTTCCTGGCCAATTATGATTAATAAGCTGCATTAAAGCTTCTTTTGTAATTTCTTTTTTGCCTTTGCCAGATATATTAGAAGATTTTAGCAAAAAGTAATCTACTAAGGAATTTATATCTTCTTTTCTTTCTCTAAGTGATGGTATTTTCATAGGTACTACATTCAATCTATAATATAAATCTTGCCTAAAAACTCCTTCTCTTACTAACTCTTCTAAGTTCTTATTAGTAGCAGCTATAATTCTAACATCTATTTTTATGGTTTTTGTTCCACCTAGCCTTTCAAATTCTCTTTCCTGCATTACTTTTAGTAATTTTACCTGCATAAGAGGTGTAATATCTCCTATTTCATCTAAAAATATAGTTCCTCCATGAGCTAATTCAAATCTTCCTGGTTTATTTATAATAGCTCCTGTAAATGCACCCTTTTCATACCCAAATAATTCGCTTTCTAATAAAGTTTCTGGTATAGCCGCACAATTTACTTTTATAAATGGTTTATCTCTTCTACCACTTAAATTATGCAATGCCTGTGCTGCTAGCCCTTTACCTGTCCCCGTTTCTCCATATATCATTATTGTAGCTTTAGTATCTGCTACCTGTTTTATAAGTTGGAGAACATTTTCCATGATCTTGCTTTCACTAAAAAAGTAATTGTCTATTGGTTCTAATTGTTGTAATTTTGCACTGCCTCTAGATATTTTTTTTACAGACAAAAGCACCTCTTTTAAACTAAAAGGTTTTGTTATGTAATCTCTGGCTCCTATTTTTAATGCCTCTATGGCAGTTTCCATGGTAGCAAATGCTGTAATTAATATTACCTCTATACAAGGATCTATTGACTTTATTTCACTTAAAAGCTCTATGCCAGTCATTCCTGGCATCTTTATATCAGTAATTATTATATCTATACAATGGCTGTCTATAATGCTTAAAGCTTCCTTGCCAGAGGAAGCTATATATGTGTTATATCCTTCTTTAATAAAAACTTTTTCTAACAATTTAGTAACGTTTAGTTCGTCATCTACTATTAATATACTAGTTTTTAGCATAAAATCCCCTACCTTACATATGTCATATTGGAATTTTTATAGTGAATTTTGTACCACTTTTTTCATTCTTGCCAACTTCAATAAATCCATTATGATTTTGTACTATCCTTAAGCAAATAGGAAGTCCTAATCCAACACCTTTATCTTTAGTAGTAAAAAATGGTTCAAATATTTTATCATAATCTTCAGCTGATATTCCAATTCCTGTGTCTTTTATGTCAACATAAATTATTTTTGAAATTTTTATGTATCCTGTGCTCATAATTAAAGTTCCACCATCTGGCATAGATTGAATACCATTAAGTGCTATATTAAGTATCACCTGATATATTTGATCTCTGTCCATTAATGTATCTGGCACTTTACTTAAATCAGTAAATAACTTTATATTATTATATTGTGTTTCATTAATTAATACTTTTTTTACATTCATAACTATATCATTTATATTTTCCAGCTTTAAATTTAGTTCTTTAGGTCTAGCA
>NZ_JABBNI010000065.1:82636-157745 GCF_012926525.1 Clostridium muellerianum | reverse complement strand
CACTTTACTTAAATCAGTAAATAACTTTATATTATTATATTGTGTTTCATTAATTAATACTTTTTTTACATTCATAACTATATCATTTATATTTTCCAGCTTTAAATTTAGTTCTTTAGGTCTAGCAAAACTTAAAAATCTGTCTACAATTCTATTTAATCTATTTACTTCATCAATTATTATAGATATATCCTCTTGAAGCTTATTATTTTCTGATAGCTCTAATTGAATATACTGAGCATATCCACTTATAGACGTCAATGGATTTCTTATTTCATGAGCCATACCTGCAGACATAGCTGCCAAAGCTTCTAAACTTTTAGCTCTCATTACACTCTTCTCTAATTCGTCAGACATTTTTATAACTCTTTGTTCCATAGATTTTAAACTTAAATTCATTATTTTAAATGGTCTTGTTATTTTTTCAGATGCTATAAGTGCCACAACAAATATTATTAATATAGAAATTATAATTACAATTACAGTGAAATTTCTTAAATTATAACTAACTTTAAAAGCGTCCATCTCAGGTTGTTCTATTACAAGATACCACGTATCTTTTTGAGTTTTATATTTTTTTATTGGATAAAAAGTATATACAAAATTAAGCCCATTATGTTTATTATAATATATATTTCCTTCCTGTAAATTTAAATTTATGGAAGGATTACCTTTTCTACTATATAATATGTTACTTCCATTACTTGAACTAAGATATGAATATCCTGACTTCCCCAAACTTACATTTTTCACTATTTCATTTATATCGTCAAAACGAACCTTTTCTACTACTCTTCCATTAACTGAACCTGTTTTGTCTTTTATCGGTGCTATAAAGTATATAAAATGTGATTTTTCTCTTGGAACATAGATAAAATCTGATACAAAAACTCCATTATTACTAACATTATTTATCCATTTCTTGTAGTTCTCATCTGCATTTAAACTCCCTGAAATAGTTCTTACATTTCCATAATTATCTGTAACCAAAATATACTCATAGGTTTTATATGCATTCCTAACGCTTGTTATGTATTCAAACTTAACATCTTCGCTTATATCATTCCTGTTTAATATAGAGGAATTGCTCATTACTTCCAAATCTCCATATCTTTCAGAAAGAAACCTTTCTATCTTATTTGCAGTTTCTTGTGAAAGGGTTTTAAATTCTTTTTGCTTAGAACTTATTACAATATTCTTATTACTTTCAAAAAATAATAAACCTACGGCTGCAAATAAAATAACTGAAAGTGAAGCAAAAAACATAGTCAATTTTACTTTTATAGATACGTTTTTAAATTTCATATAATCACCAATTAAATTAAACTTTCTATTCATTTTAAATTCCTAACATCTCTTTTAATTTTCTTACATTATTACGACTTATAGGTATTTCTGAGTTATGAGCATCATTCATTACCAATTTATATGTACCATTAAACCATGAATATAATTCTTTAATGTTATCCATATTTACCAAATAACTTCTATGAGCCCTAAAAAAATTAGTTTTTCCTTCTATTTGTTGGAGAGTAAAACTAACTAAATAAGTTCCACCCTTAGCTTTTACATAAGTTTTTTCTTCCTTTATATAGCAATAATATACATCTTTTACATCTACCAATATAATTTTGCCATTCTTTTCACATGGTACCTTTTTTGCAACTTTTTCTTCCTTATCAATTTTATTTATTATTTGATTTATAATGTTTGGAAGCTTTTTTTCATCTATAAATTTGCTTTTAAATTTATTCACCAGTCTATTCACTGTAATATTTATCCTCTTTTCATCAAATGGTTTTAAAATATAATCTAATGCATTCACTTCAAAAGCCTGCAATGCATGTTCTTCATATGCTGTAACAAAAACTATTTCTATAGACTCATTAAACTTCCTAACTTTTCTTGCAAGTTCCATTCCATCTTGAAGAGGCATATTTATATCCATAAAAACTGCTTCGGGTTTCTTAGTTATAATAAGCTCTAATCCACTTTGACCATCATAACCAACTCCTACTACTTCTATTAACTCATATTGAGATAATATATATTTAAGTTCTTCTGCTGCTGGAATTTCATCTTCTAAAATAATACACTTTATTTTATCCATCTATAGTTTTTACCTCCTTTGGTATTAAAAATTCAACTTTAGTGCCTTCATCTAGTGATGTAATAATTTTTAATCCATGATCCTCACCATATAAAAGCTTTAATCTTTCATTTACATTTTTAAGACCTATTCCAGGCCATTTATTTACAACTTGTTTCAACCTTTGTCCGTTCATACCAATCCCTGTATCCTCAATTAAAAACAATACTTCTTCTCCATAACAATCAGCTTTAACAAAAACACAGCCACCTTTAGGTCTTGGAAGTATTCCGTGTTTAATAGAATTTTCTATTATAGGCTGAAGCATAAATACTGGCATTTTAATATTCATTAAGTCTTCTGGTATATCTATAATAATTTTAAGTCTTTCTCCAAACCTCGCTTTTTCTATAGATAAATAAGATTGTATGAATTCAATTTCATCTTTTAATGAAACAAAATCTTCCTCTCTTTTAAGTGTCTGTCTAAAATAATTAGATAAATCTATTATAAGTTCTTTAGCTTTTAAAGGATTAGTTCTACAGAAAGAAGATATTGTATTTAAAGCATTAAATAAAAAATGCGGCTGTATTTGTGATCTTAAAGCTCTAAATTCAGCAGTAGATGCTTCTTCTGCCAGTTTATTTACTTTATACAGTTCTATTTGGGTAGAAAGCAATTCACTTAATTCCTTAGCAAATTCCCAAATATACTTATCATCTGCTTTTCCTAAACTAACTTCTAATCCTAAAACTCCCTCAAAGCTTGTATTAGATATTAAAAATGGAGCACATACAAAAAATACCCTTTTATTGTTACTTATAAACTTAATCAAACTATAATCTGGTGATTTATAATAGTCCTTCAAATTATCTTTTAGTTGTTTTTCATCAACACCTCTACCACAATAAGCTAGAAAATTTCTTTTATCACCTATAAATACACCTTTAATATTTGTTGTTTCATATATAATTTTTGATATACTTGCTGCAGTATTTTCATTCAAGCCCTTTCTCATATAAGCCATTGTTTTTTTCGCAATTTTCAGTACTTTTTGTGTCTGCATAGCCCCAATTCTATCATATTCATCCCTTGCATTTTGTATTATGTTTATAAAAATAACTACCCCTACAGAATTTATTATTATCATAGGTAAAGATATAAATTTCACTAACCTCACTGAATCTGCAAATGGTTTGGCAAAAATCAGAAGCATTAACATCTGAAGCATCTCGGCTATAACAGCTCCTATAAAAGCACTTTTAACACTAAAAGTATCATTTTTATAATATTTTCTTGCTAAGGCTCCTATAATTCCTTCTACTATTGTAGCAATTCCGCAAGCCAAAGCAGTAAATCCACCCATAAAATACCTATGTGTTCCTGCTACTGTACCTACTATTATTCCTATAGCTGGTCCTCCAACATACCCTGCTACTATAGCCCCTATAGGTCTAGTATTTGCTATGGCATAAGGCTCCAAGCTTATTCCTGTATATGTTCCTATTATTGATAATGAACTAAAAAATATAATCATAATAATTTTGTCCATTAATTTTAATTCATCTTTAATTAAATTCTTAAATATATGAGATTGATTATATATATATGCCGCTAAAGCTATTAATGCCATACGTTCTAATAGCTGAATATATATCAACTTTTTCACCTCCTTTTACTTAATTATATTACTATACTACTTTAAATTAAGGTATAAATTCAATCTTTAAAAACATATTAAAAAATATATTTTTAAATTTTCAGATTATTCTATCTTTATTCTGTCAAACGCCCTTTGTTTTTTACCATATACCCCCGTTTTTTTCCTTTTAACCATGTATGTATACATAAAATTCAAATAATATAATATTATTTAAATGTAAACTTTTATCGTTAAGCAAAAGGTTTGCAAGCTATAATAATTATTAATTAAGGGGGGTTTTTTTATGAATTCAATTGTACTTGTTATTATTGGCGCACTTGTATTAATTTTAGCCTACAGATTTTATGGCTCATGGATAGCTGCAAAAGTATTAGTCATAGATGAAACTAGAGAAGTTCCATCTAGAGTTCATGAAGATGGACATGACTATGTTCCTACTAATAAGCTGGTGCTTTTTGGTCACCACTTTGCAGCAATTGCTGGAGCTGGACCACTTATTGGACCTGTTCTAGCTGCACAATTTGGTTATCTTCCTGGAACACTATGGATTTTAATTGGAGGCGCACTTGCTGGTGCAGTACATGATATGGTACTGCTATTTGCATCAGTTAGACATGACGGGGAATCTATTGCCGAAATTGCTAGAACAAATCTTGGGAGTCGAATGGGATTTGTTACTTCTATAGCCGTATTATTTATATTAATAATTGCCATGGCCGGACTTGGATTACCAGTTGTTAACTCACTTTATAATAGTCCATGGGGTACTTTCACCGTTGGTTTTACTATTCCAGTTGCCTTCCTAGTTGGTTTATATTTAAAATTCTTAAGACCTGGTAAAATTCTTGAAGGCACAATTATTGGTATGGTTCTTATAATGGTTGGAGTTATTGCAGGTCCATATATTCAACACACTGCTCTAGCACCATACTTAACCTTTAATGTTAAACAAATGTCTGTAATTCTTGCATTATATGGCTTCCTTGCAGCAGCACTTCCTGTATGGCTCTTACTACTTCCAAGAGACTATTTAAGCACATATATGAAGATTGGTGTTATTGGGTTCTTGGTACTAGGTATAATGTTTGTTAGACCAACTATTCAAATGCCAGCTGTTACTAATTTTGTACATGGTGGCGGTCCTGTAGTTTCAGGTAAAGTATTTCCATTCTTGTTTATTACAATAGCTTGTGGTGCTCTATCTGGATTCCATGCATTAATAAGTACAGGTACAACACCTAAACTTATATCTAACGAACGAGACATTCTTCCTATAGGTTTTGGTGCTATGCTTTTTGAATCCTTTATAGCTTTAATGGCATTAATTGCAGCAACTTGCCTTCCAACAGCTGATTATTTTGCTATAAACTCAGCGCCAGCAGTATTTGCTAAACTTCATATGATTCCTAAGGAACTTCCAATGCTTTCACAAATGGTTGGTGAAAACCTAGCTGGAAGAACAGGTGGATCCGTATCATTAGCAGTTGGTATGTCTTACGTATTCTATAAACTACCTGGACTTGAAGGATTAATGTCTTACTGGTATCACTTCTGCATAATGTTTGAAGCGTTATTTATATTAACTACAATAGACTCTGGTACAAGAATAGGAAGATATCTACTTCAAGACTTATGTGCAAAATTCTATAAACCTTTTGGAAATAAAGATTCATGGTTTAATCTTATATTCTTTAGTGCTTTAATATCATTTAGCTGGGGATATCTATTATTGACAGGTAATGTAAATACAATATGGCCTCTGTTCGGTATTGCTAATCAATTGTTGTCTGCCATAGCCTTCGCTATAGGTACTACAATAATTATAAAGAAAGGTACACCAAAATATGCTTTAATTACAGCAATCCCAATGGTATGTATAACTGTAATAACATTGACTGCTTGTGTAGAAAATATCTTTACTAATTACCTACCTAAAGGTAAAGTGTTATTAACTTCTATGTCTTTTGTACTCATAATTCTTGTATTAATTATACTATTTGAAAGTGCTAAAGTATGGATTAGAGACTTAAAACAAATTAAATCATCTAAAACAACTACAGTTCAGTAAAAAAATAAATCCACATTGTGAATAATTAATTATTCACAATGTGGATTATTTTTTATCTAACTATTTAACTCTGTTTATCTTTGTCCTTTTTCATATGGTACTCCATCTGCTGCTGGTGCCGTAGTTTTCCCTACAAAACCTGCAAGAGCAAGCATAGTTAATATATATGGTATCATTGAATATATTTCTGTTGGTATATTCAATGAAAGACTTTGAGCATTTATTTCTAAAGCACTACCAAAAGCGAATAGTAAACATGCCCACATAGTTCCCTTTGGCTTCCAGTTACCAAATATCATAGCTGCTAACGCTATGAATCCACGTCCTGCTACCATTCCTTCTTTGTAAATTGGAGTCATGCCTATAGATAAAGCAGCTCCTCCTATTCCTGCAAGTATTCCTGAAAGTACTACGCAAACATATCTTACCTTATAAACATTTATACCTAATGTATCTGCAGCACTTGGATGTTCTCCCACTGCTCTTATTCTGAGTCCTACAGGAGTCTTAAACAATACAAAGTTTACTACAAATACAAGTATTATAGCAACTATTACAAACCAGTTTAGCCCTCCTATTAATGGTCCTATTATAGGAATGCCTTTTATAGCTGCTGGTATTCCATAAGGAAGTCCTGTAACTATATCTGTTTGACCGCCCTTTTTAAATATCTTAAATATTAAAAAACTAGCAAAGGCTGTTGCAAACAAATTTATAGCAGTACCTGATATTATTTGATCTGCTTTTAAACTTATACTTAAAAAAGCATGTAATAAAGCTAAAAGTCCTCCTGCTATTGCTGCAAATAAAATTCCTATTAAAGGGCTCCCTGTAAGATAAGAACCAAAAACTGCAAAGAAAGCCCCTACTGTCATCATACCATCAAGTCCTATATTTACAACCCCTGATTTTTCGGAAAATACTCCTCCAAGGCCTGCAAATATCAAAGGTGTTGCCATTCTTAAAGTAGATGCTAGTAATATTATGATAAGCGTTATTTTATCCATTTGCAATTACACCTCTTTTTCTTTTTCTATTCTCTAAGTACTTAACTATATAATCTGTAGCTACAAATATGATTACAACTGATTGAATTAAATAAACTATTTCCTTTGGTATTGAATTTAATTGAAGTATTCTTGAGCTACTGTTTAGTGCACCAAATAGTATTGCTGCTGGTATACATCCTATAGGATTGCTTTTTGCCAAAAGAGCAACTGCCATACCATCAAATCCATATCCAATATTAGATATCATATCAGTAGCATTATACATAACTCCTGCTAAGTGACAAGCTCCACCAATACCTGCTATAGCTCCAGATAAACCCATTGCAAGCATTGTATTTCTAGCTATATTTATTCCTCCGTACTCTGCACCTAAAGGATTTAAACCTACAGCTCTTATTTCATATCCTATAGTTGTTTTCCAAAGTAACCAATATATAAAAATAGCACATATAAGCGCAAATATAAGTCCTATATTTGCTCTACTTATACCAGTAAACTTTAAAAGTTGAGCACTTTCCTGTATTATTGGTGTTGCTGACTTGGATTTTACACCAATAGGTGATCTAAGTACTATAAGGTTAACTACATTTAGAGCAATATAATTCATCATTATTGTATTTATAACTTCACTAGTTCCAAATTTAGCTCTTAAGTAACCTGGTATACATCCCCATATTCCTCCGCCTATAATACCTGAAATTATTATTAGTGGAACATGTATCCATGGGCTTAAACCAGGTATTAATCCTACTACAGCTGCAAATATAAGTCCCATAGTAAACTGACCTTCAACACCTATATTAAACAATCCACATTTAAAGGCAATTGCATTTGCTACCCCTGTAAATATAAGTGGAGTTACAAATACCATTGTTTCTAAAGTTTTAGCAGTATCTCCAAAACTTCCATTTATTATTGTTCCAATTAAATCTGTTAACGCAGTAAAATAATCTCCTATTCCATATCCTTTTGACCACATTACAAAAAATACTGCTACAAAGAACGAAACCATTATTGAAAATAAAGGGAATGCTAGGCTTTTTAGCCCATTCACCACTGATTGTTTTAATTTATTACTATTCAACGCTTGTCACCTCTTTTTCCCTATCTAAAGTTCCTCCTGCCATAAGAACTCCTAGCTTTTTCTCATCTGCATCTTTTCTATCTAAGATATCAACTATATGTCCATCATACATAACTGCTATTCTATCAGACAAAGCTAATATTTCATCTAATTCAAGAGATACTAAAAGTACAGCTTTTCCTTTATCTCTTTCCTGAACTAATCTTTTGTGTATATATTCTATAGCACCTACATCTATACCTCTTGTTGGTTGAGATGCAATTAAGAGTTCTGGATCCTTAGCAATTTCCCTTGCTGCTATAAGCTTTTGCTGATTTCCTCCTGAAAGCGATGCTGCTGTAACATCTTCATTTGGAGTTCTTACGTCAAATTCTTCTATAAGATTTTTGCAATACTTACGTATTTCACCATAATTCATAACTATACCCTTACTAAAAGGCTTTTTATGATAAGTACCCAATATAGAATTTTCAAATAAAGAATATTTCAATATAAGTCCTCTTTTTTGTCTATCTTCTGGAATGTGTCCAACACCACAATCTGCAATCTTTCTTGGTGTTTTATTATATATATCTGTTCCATTTAAAGTTATTTTTCCTGCTTCTGGCTTTCTAAGTCCTGTCAAAACTTCTATAAGTTCTGTTTGACCATTTCCATCTACTCCAGCTATACCAAGTATTTCCCCCGATCTAACTGTTAAAGTTACATCTTTTACTGCAACTAATCCTCTATGATTTTTTGCCTCTACACCTTCTATCTTTAAAATTTCTTTTCCTACTTTTGCTTCTTCCTTTTGAACAACTAAGTTTACTTTTCTACCTACCATAAGTTCTGCCAATTTATCTATATTAGTTTCACTAGTATTAACTGTTCCTGTAACTTTTCCTCTTCTTATTATGGTTACCCTGTCACTCATTTTCATAACTTCTTTTAATTTATGAGTTATCAATATAACTGACTTTCCTTCTGACTTAAGGTTATTTATAATAACACCTAATTCTTCTATTTCCTGTGGAGTAAGTACTGCTGTAGGTTCGTCCAATATTAGGACTTCTGCCCCTCTATACAATGCTTTCAGTATTTCTACCTTTTGCTGCTGTCCTACAGATATATCTTCTATAACAGCTTTAGGATCCATGTTAAATCCATATCTATCAGCAATTTCTTTTACATCCTTACAAGCTTTAGCCATGTCTATTCTTAAACCTTTTTTCGGTTCTATTCCAAGTACAATATTTTCAGCCACGGTAAAATTATTGACTAACATAAAATGTTGATGCACCATTCCTATTCCAAGCTCTATAGCATCATTAGGAGTATTAATTTTTGCTTGTTTTCCTTTGATACGTATTTCTCCCTTTTCTGGTTGATATAAACCATAAAGTATATTCATAAGCGTAGTTTTTCCTGCTCCATTTTCTCCTAATAAAACATGGGTTTCTCCTTGCAGCAGTTCAAAGTTTACATTATCATTTGCAATGGTTCCTGGAAAAACCTTGGTTATTCCAAGCATTTCGATTACCTTTTCCATTAAATTTTCTGGTTACTGCCCTAACTAATATTGTAACCAGTACCCTCCCTTCAAATAAAAGATATTTTATTTTTTATGTAAATTTATTTACATTTTTAAATCGATTCTACAATACCTTTCATAAGTCTTACAAACTTTTCTCTTGCTATTTCTGAAGTTTCCATTACTTCTTTATGATTAAGAGGCTGTTCTAATATACCTGCAGCCATATTTGTAATACAAGAAACTCCTATAACTTTCATTCCACTATGATTAGCTACTATTACTTCAGGAACTGTAGACATGCCAACAGCATCCCCTCCTAATATTCGTACCATATTTACTTCTGATGGAGTTTCATAAGTTGGACCACTCATGCAAGCATACACACCTTCTTGAAGTGATACATTAAGTTGTTCTGCTACTTTTTTTACCTTTTCCCTTAGTTCCTTATTATATGCATCTGACATATCAGGAAATCTTACTCCAAAGCTTTCTAAGTTTTTCCCAATTAAAGGATTATTACCTGATAAATTAATATGATCTCTTATAAGCATTAAATCTCCAGGTTTATAATTTTTATTTACAGCTCCAGCTGCATTAGTAACTATTAATGTTTTAATTCCTAATAGTTTCATAACACGAATTGGAAATGTAACTTCTTTCATAGCATATCCTTCATAATAATGAAATCTACCTTGCATTGCTACAACTGTCTTTCCCTTTAAATTTCCTATAACTAAGCGACCAGCATGTCCTTGCACAGTAGATATAGGAAAATTAGGAATTTCACTATAAGGATAAAACTCTGCATTTTCTATTTCATCTGCTAATGCACCAAGACCTGATCCTAAAATAAGTGCAACTTCTGGTTTATGTTTTGTTTTTTCTAGTATATATTTTGCTGCTTTTTGTATGTTTTCTTCAAACGTCATTTCATACCTCCTAAATTTTATTTAAAATTACTTTAAAAACTTATTATTTTATTTAATATATTAAAAACATAAATTTTAAACTTATACAATAAATAAGGTAAGCGCTTTCACATAAAAGGCCAATAATAATATTATAACAAATTTTTCTCAATTACTAGCTATAATATTTTATTTAATTTATTTTTTTATAAATCTTTCCGAACCTTTCAAAATTAACTTAGGAGCAATAGTAATTTTTTTTGTATCAAAGTATTCTTCATTTTGTATATTTTCTATAAGAATTTTCATTGCTATAGTACCTAATTCTATTGTAGGTCCATCAACAAAGCTAATATTCATTCCAAGTGAATTTAATATATCAATTCTATCAAATCCAATTAAAGCCATATCATCCGGTACTTTTAAGCCTTCTTCAGTAATTGCTTTTATACATCCAATTGTCATTCTATTACTACTAGCAAACACTGCTGTTGGTCTATTTTCCATTGATAACATTTCTTTTGTAAGTTTGTATGCTAATTTTTCACTATAATCTCCTTTAAACACATATCTTTCATCAAAAGGTATATCATTTAACGCCAACGCCTTCTTATATCCTTTAAGTCTATTTTGTGCTGCATCAGAATTCATTCGTCCTGTAATTATTCCAATTTTTCTGTGACCAGCTTTAATTAAAGCATCTGTAGAATCATATGCTCCTTTAATATTGTCCACAAATGCTCCACTGAAATCAGCATATTTTACATGACCATCTACTAATACTATAGGAATGCCTAATTGTTCAATGGTAATCAAATATTCGCTGTTAAAATCATCCTCAACAGAAGTTGGTGTAATTATTATACCTTCTATTCTTTGTTCTTTAAGCAATTTTAATGCTTTTACTTCCTTTTCTATATTATTATCAGTATTGCATAGTATCATATTTAAGTTATATTCATCTGCAACTTCACTAATTCCTTTTATAATTTCTCCATAAAATTCATTATTTATTTCAGGTATTACAACCCCTATAGTATTAGTCTTATTTTTAGATAAACTCCTAGCTATTGCACTAGGAGTATAATTTAATTCTTTTATTGCACTTAAAACTTTTTTCCTAGTTTCTTCTTTAACATATCCTGAACTATTTAAAACTCTTGACACTGTTGTTAGTGAAACCCCTGATTTTTGTGCAATGTCCTTTATTGTTACTGCCACTTTAACTTCTCCTCATTTCTAATAGGATAATCATAAACTTTTGTAATTATCATTGAGTAATTGCAAAGTTCAAGTTAAATACATAAGCAATATGTTATCGGTTTCATATACAATATACTACATTTTCCACCTCAGCTCAACGTCTGTTACTGTCTTATTATTCTGTATATTTTTACTTTCACACTATTTTCCAAACTTTTTCATTGTTTTATGGAAATTAGTGTGATTTTTTCACTAATAGCAAAGGCTATTAGTATTTCTAATAGCCTTCCAAATTGATAGTTTTAGTATTAAACACTTATTCAAACAAATCTATTAAATCATTAAACAGTAATTCATTCTGTTTTATTTTTTCTTCATTTCCCATTACACATAAATAATTCTTTTCCATTGCACTAGAAATTAAATCTCCGAATCCTCTTATATCATCTATAGTAACATTTAATACTTCTTCTCTTTCTTTTTGTATGTCTTCATAATTAATATGCTTAATATAATATTCAGCTGCACGTTCACCCTTCATAGAAGGAGTTAACGGAAAATCTAAATCTGATATAGTACCTATTATATACTTTGTCATTTGTCTATCATCTGCATTAAAATTCTTGAAAAAAGCTCCTGCTCCATCATAAGTATCCAAAGTCTCTTTTAAATTTGGATCTCTATAAGAAGTAAAGAACATATTACCATTTTTATAAAACGCAGCAAAGCTTCCATATGCTCCACCCTGTACACGTACTTTATTCCACAAATAATCATAATTTGCTATAGTCTTTAATACTAAAAGACCTCCTGTATAAGAGTATCCAAGTTTAATAAAATTATAAGCCTTAGCTACATATTGAACTTTTCCAGAAGTCATTAATCCTTCATTTTTAGGAGAAAATTCAAAATTATATTCAACTTTTGCTGTCCTATTCTCTCCAAGCTCATTGTAAACTAAACAAAATTGCTTTGAAAAACTTTCATAATCTTTCTCATCAGTAGTTACATTAACTATTAAATTATTTTTATTAAAAATATTCTTCGCAACTTCATGTAAATTATAACTTATTTCTTTAGCTTTTTCATCAAAATTTTTCTCTAAATCCACTATAAATTTATAAAAAGCCAAACCACTTACCATATCATCATATTTACCTATAGGTGAAAAATAGGAAAATAAGTGACTGGCTGATACAACATGACCCTTTTCAAATATCACCATTTCTAGTCGTGACTTAGTTTCTTGTATTATCTCTTTTATACGTTTATAATCATCATATTTAGTATGCGCAAGTATTTCTCCAATTAAAGTTAGCAGTTTTGATATGTTATTTACAAGTACTTTTGATTTTACAACAAATTTAGGATAAAATTTCTCAGAGTCACCCTTTTCCGAATAAGTTTCTACTGCATATCTTATGCCTCCAGTATAAATATTAATTTCTTTTGCTAAATCTTCATAATGGTAATTCTCAGTGCTTACTTTTCCTATTACAGTACTTAATATCGATATATACGGTATCATTTCTTCCTTAATACCCTCTGTACTAAAATACATATTCACATATGCTATACCATTTGTGAATTCAGGATGATATAATATCTTAACCCCATTTTCTTCTTTTTCCATTAAACTGACTTTCTTAGCATGTGAATCAAGATCTTTTATTGAAAGCAAAGGTATCTTCTGTAAATCTTCTGGAGTATCCGGCGTTACCTGCCTCTTTTTTAATGCATTAGTATTATTAATAAGGTTTTCTATCTCTTTGTCAGAAAGACTTTCTTTATATTCATTTAATTTTTTCCTAATTGAAGCTTCCTTCTCCTCTTCAAGACCTTTAGCTGGCTTTACAATTAAAATGGAGCTATGATTATTTTTTAATATATATTTTTCTATAATATCCTCAAAATATCTACTACTTAAAGAAGATTTTATCTTTTTTAATGTGTCCTCATATGCCAAATGAATCCAAGGATTTTCATCATATAGCCAACTATCCATAGCCTTCATACTGTATATAAGTCCTTTAGGATATCCCTGATAATCTGCCTCTCTCAATTGAAATTCCTTTATGTTTATAGATGCTTCTATAAGTTTTTTATCTATACCATCTTTTACTAGCTTACATAAAGTTTCCTTAACTATGTTTATAAATTTCTCTTTTTCATTTTCATTAGAATTTTTAACAATTATACTAAACATAGGTTGAAGAATTCCACCTTCAAAAGTACCAAAAACATCTTTTCCTATTTTAGCATCAATTAATGCCTTTTTTAATGGTGAAGAAGGTGTTTCTAAAAGCAAATGTTCTAATATATCAAAAGCAAGATATATTTCAGGATCTGTAGCTTTTCCAACAGAAAAATTCATACTTAAAAATGTTTTATCTTCTTCTTTTTCATTGCTTGATATAGGATATTTTATAGTATTTTCACGAGTTTTATCAAAGGGTTTTTGATAAAGCAACTCTGAATCTACATTTTGTCTAGTAAAATCCTTAAGATATTCTTCATTTAAAAACTTTAACTTTTCAATAATATCTATATCACCATACAAATAAATATAACTATTAGATGGATGATAATATTTCTTATGAAAATCTAAAAACTGCTCTTGTGTTAAATTAGGTATGAAATCTGGATCTCCTCCTGATTCCTTTCCATACTGTGTATCTGGAAACAAATACTCAGAAATTTTACGAAAAAGTATAGATTCAGGTGACGAAAAAGCACCCTTCATTTCATTATATACAACACCTTTATATGAAATTTCTGAATCCTTATTTTCTAATTCATAATGCCATCCTTCCTGCATCATAATTTCAGGATATTTATATATATTAGGATAAAAAACTGCATCCAAATACACATTCATTAAATTTAAAAAATCCTTATTATTTCTGCTGGCTACAGGATACATAGTTTTATCAGGAAATGTAAATGCATTTAAAAATGTATTCATTGACCCCTTTACTAATTCTACAAAAGGCTCCTTTAAAGGAAACTTTCTTGAACCACAAAGTACCGAATGTTCTAATATATGTGGAAGCCCCGTGCTATCTTTAGGTGGAGTTCTAAAACTTATAGAAAAAACCTTATTATCATCCTCATTTTTTAAGTAAAATAATTTAGCTCCACTTTTTTCATGTTCAAATAACATTCCAGTAGAATTAATTTCGTTAATCTCCTTCTTTTCTATTAATCTAAACCCTTCATAAACCTTATCTGTATCTAATTTCATAGTTTTCTTTTCTCCTTTCAAACTTACTTTATTTTAAACATCCAATTTTGCAATTCATCATAACACCTTTTTCCCTCTTCATATCCCTGATCGTATAAACAAGTTAGCTTTTTCTTATCCCTCTCTACTCTTCTTACTTCCAAAGTTTCCTTAGGTCTAATTACAAAAACTTTTCCCTCTTTTTCAAGTTTCTCTATATATTTTATCGTTTCATTATATATTTTATAACGATTAATTAATGCATTTATTAATCCCTTATATTTGGGATATATAAATTTTAATAATAATTTTAACTTAAAAGGCTTTTTTATGTACCCTCTATTCCTGGTTAGTATTATAACATTTTTTGAATTACCGTCTTCTATAGACTTTTTTATTGGTATTGGATCTGATATTCCTCCATCTAGCAATTGTAAATTTTCGTAATTAACTATAGAATTTAATAATGGCAGGCTGCTAGACGCTCTTATAACTTTTAATACATTGTCTTTACACTGATTTTTTTCAAAATATAAAGGTTTTCCAGAATTGCAGTCTGTAACACCTATTACAAACCTTTCTTTAGCATTGTAGAAGGTATCAAAATCGAAAATTTCTAAACTATTAGGAATTTCTTCAAATATAAAATCCATACCAAACAATTCTTTTTTTAATAACAACCTTCTATAACTTAAATACCTTTTATCATTAACATAATTTATATCTATAATTTTATTTCTTCCCCTTTGTTTAGAAACATATGAAGCTGCATTACAAGCTCCCATTGAAACACCTATAACATATGAAAAATATAAATCTTTATCCATAAAGAAATCTAATATACCAGCAGTGTAAACCCCTCTCATTCCACCACCTTCAAGAACTAAACCTAGATTCTCCATTGCATTTCACATCCTTAACTACACAATTAAATTTTACACTATTTAATGTAACTTATTATATCATACAATTTATATGTATTTAATAATTATATATCAAAAGCCGATTACATTGTGCAATCAGCTTTAAAAAATACAATTTAACGTTTATAACATTTATAATGATAATATAAATTGTACTATAGAATATATACCATAATATAAAGCTTTATCATCTGCATCAAAATTACTGGCATGTAATGGTTTATTCCCCTCTTTTCCATTACATATACCTAACCTAAAATGTACTGAAGGAACCTTTTCTGCAAAATATGAAAAATCTTCTGCTGCAAAGCTCTTTTCTAATGGAAGTACATTATTTTCTCCTAAAGAATCTTTAGCAATCTTTATGAACTTATCTGTAAGACCTTTATCATTTATCAATGGAGGATATCCGTCATGATATTTTATATCGACATTACAGTTATATTTATCTCCACAATGTTTAGATAAACTTTTCATATGCGTTTTTATATTTTCTCTAATATCTTTATTAAATGTTCTTACTGTACCTGATATTTTTACATTATCAGCAATTACATTAGGCGCACTACCTGCATTTATTGAAGAAAATGTGAGTACAAAAGGATCTAATGGATTATTTTCTAAGTGCATTTTAGTATTCATAGTTTGAATAAAATCTAATGCTGGGTATAAAGGATTATTACATAGGTGAGGCATAGCCGCATGACCACCCTTCCCATGAAAAGTTATAAAGAAATCATCTACTGAAGCCATAGAAGGCCCTGACGTAACTTCTAACTTTCCAACCTCCACATTAGGCCATACATGAAATCCTATTATATATTTAACTTCTGGATTTTTAAGTACACCCTCATGAATCATTGGGAGTGCCCCACCTGTCTCTTCCTCTCCAGGCTGAAATATAAACTTTACACATCTTTCATATCCCATCTTCTTCAAAATCAAAGCACATCCTAAAACTATAGCCATATGATAATCATGACCACAAACATGTGATACTCCATTCACAGGAAGGGCGTCCATATCTGCTCTTATACCAATGGCTTCCTCACCTTCGTTTAAGTTTCCTACTACTCCTGTGTTAAATAGAGCCTTGGTATCTATATTTAGGTTTTCCAAAAATTCTTTTACTATGTTACAAGTTTTATATTCCTTAAAAGATAATTCTGCATTTTCACTAAGTTCTTTTCTCAACTTTATTACTTCATCCATGTTATCTTCTATCATTTGTTTTAAATCCACAATTTTCACATCTCCTTATCTTATACATATTTTGAAGCTTAGCGAATTGTCTTACATAATAGTACAAATGTAATTAAAAAAGGTCTATTTTATAAATTTTAATAATTATATCAAAAATTAATTCTTTAGTGTATTACTCTGCTAAATAATTATTAAATATTAATTATAATAATATACTTCTTATTTTGTTCTAAAATTATATAAAAAATAACTCCACCTGTTTATGGTAGAGTTATTTTTTATCTGGTGGCTATATACTGTAACATTTCCACTTCTATCAAAGCAGAATATTAACAGTAGCTATGCCCCTAAATACTTTGTATAAACTTAGTTAAAGAATCTTCGAACTAAGTAAGATTCATTGATACTATTTTAACTTAATTAATAATTGTCCTGATTCAACTTGTTTGCCTTCGCTAACAAATATACTTTCAACACTTCCAGAAGTTCCTGCTACAATATTAGTTTCCATTTTCATAGCTTCAATTACAAGCAGGCTTTGCCCTTCTTTTACTGCATCCCCTTCTTTTACAAGTACTTTTATTATATTTCCTGGAATACTTGCTCCTATTTCTTTTTCATTATCAGGATCTGCCATGGTTGTAGTATCTCCTATAGCTTCTGTTCTATTTGCAGTAACTTTATCTTTAATCTTAACATCTCTTCTGTTACCATTGATTTCGAACACAACAGTTCTATATCCTTTTGAATCTATTTTCCCAATTTCAAGAAGTTGAACAATTAATGTTTTTCCTTCTGCTATTTCAACTTCACAAGTTTCACCTTCGCGTAAACCGTGGAAGAATACATCACTTCCCATACGGCTTAAATCGCCATATTCTTTTACATATTTTAAGTAGTTTTCAAATACATCAGGATATAGTGAATAACTTAATATTTCTTTATTTGTTGGTTCCATCTTAAACTTTTCTTTTAAATGTTCTTTTATTTTGCCAAAGTCTTCAGGTGAAAGCATTTCTCCAGGTCTGCATTCTATAGGCTTCTCACCTTTTAGCACTAATTTTTGTAATTCCTTATCGAATCCACCCATAGGCTGACCCATCATTCCTTTAAAATATGCTACTGAGGAATCTGGGAAAGTCATATTTTTTGATTTTTCCAAAATGTTGTCAGGAGTTAAATCATTTCTTACCATAAATATAGCTAAATCGCCAACCATTTTAGATGAAGGAGTAACCTTTACTATATCTCCTACCATGTGGTTTACTTTTCTGTACATTTCTTTTATTTCATCAAATCTATGACCTAATCCAAAGCTTTCTACCTGAGGTTTTAAATTAGAATATTGTCCTCCTGGTATTTCATATTTATATATCTCAGCTGTTCCTGTTTTTAATTCAGACTCAAATTGTTTGTATACTGGTCTTACAGCTGCCCAGTAATCTGATAATTGTTGAAGACCATCACCATCTATACCTGTATCTCTTTCAGTATTTTTAAGTGCTGCTACTACAGAGTTTAATGCTGGCTGACTTGTAAGTCCTGACATACTGTTAAATGCAGTATCTACAATATCAACTCCTGCATGAGCTGCCATAAGCACTGTTGCTACACCGTTTCCTGTAGTATCATGAGTGTGAAGATGTATAGGTATTGATATCTCATTTTTTAATGCTCTTATAAGTTTAAGTGCTGCATATGGTTTTAAAAGTGCTGACATATCTTTTATTCCAAGAATATGTGCTCCTGTTTTTTCTATTTCTTTTGCTAAATTTACATAATACTCTAAAGTATACTTATCTCTATCTGTATCTAAAATATCCCCTGTATAGCACATACAAGCTTCTGCAACTTTTCCCTGATTTAAGGTTTCATCAATAGCTACTTCCATTCCTTTTAACCAGTTAAGTGAATCAAATATTCTAAATACATCTATTCCTGATTTAGCAGATTCCTTTATAAATTCTCTTATAACATTATCAGGATAATTTTTATAACCTACTCCATTAGCTCCTCTAATAAGCATTTGGAATAATACATTTGGTACTTTTTTTCTTAACTGTTCAAGTCTTTCCCATGGTGATTCTTTTAAAAATCTGTAGGCAACATCAAAAGTAGCTCCACCCCACATTTCCATAGAGAATAAATCTTTTCCAATTACGGACTCTGCTTTTGCTATTTTTACCATGTCCTTTGTTCTCATTCTTGTAGCCATAAGTGATTGATGAGCATCTCTCATAGTAGTATCTGTTAAAAGCAACTTATTCTGAGACTTAATCCATTTAACTAAACCTTCAGCACCTTGTTCATCAAGTATTTGCTTTGTACCTTTTAAAGTTTCTTCTATCTTTACTTTTGGAACTACTGGTACATCGAAATCAGTTTTATTTCCGTGAGTTTCATTAACAACTTTGTCTCCAATGAATTTTAAGATTCTTAACTCTTCATCTGCTCTTGGTGATATGTCAAATAATTCTGGATTATTAGCTATAAAATTAGTATCACATGCACCTTTTGCAAATTCTTCATGGTTAAGCACATTTATTAAAAAGTCTATGTTAGTTTTAACACCTGAAATAGTGGTTTCTTTTACCGAACGTATAGATTTTCTTATAGCATCTTGAAAAGTTCTTGACCAAGATGTTGTCTTAACTAAAAGACTGTCATAGTAAGGACTTATAACAGCACCTGTGAATCCATTTCCTCCATCAAGTCTTATACCAAAACCTGAACCTGTTCTATATACATCAATTTTTCCTGTATCTGGTGCAAAATTGTTTGAAGGATCTTCTGTAGTTATTCTGCATTGTATAGCACATCCTCTTGGCTTTATGTCTTCTTGAGAACATATTCCTAATTCCTTACTTCCAAGCTCATATCCTTCTGCTACTAATATTTGACTTTGTACAATGTCTATTCCAGTAACCATTTCAGTTACAGTATGCTCAACCTGTATTCTAGGATTCATTTCTATGAAATAATGCTCTCCGTTTTTGTTTACCAAAAATTCTAATGTTCCTGCACTTCTATATCCTACAGATTTTGCAATTTTTAGAGCATCCTCACATATAGCATTTCTTTTTTCTTCTGAAAGTGCTATTGCTGGAGTAAATTCTATAACTTTTTGATGTCTTCTTTGTATAGAACAATCTCTTTCATATAAATGGACTATATTTCCATGTTTATCTCCAAGTACCTGTACTTCTATGTGTTTCGGACTTTCAAGATATTTTTCAATAAATATATCATCTATACCAAAAGCCTTTTTCGCTTCATTTTTAGCACTTCTATAAGATTCTATAAGCTCTTCTTCCTTAAGTACGATTCTCATACCTCTTCCGCCGCCGCCAGCAGCTGCCTTTAACATAACTGGGTATCCACATACTTTTGCAAACTCTAAAGCATCTTCTTCTGATTCAATAGGCTTTTGAACTCCAGGTATAGTTGCTACTCCTGCATTTTTAGCTGCTATTTTAGATTTAATTTTGTCCCCAAGCTTCTCCATCATATCAGCTGTTGGTCCTATAAATTCTATTCCTGCTTCTTCACATTTTCTTGCAAATTCAGCATTTTCAGACAAAAATCCATAGCCAGGATGTATAGCATCAACACCTTTTTTAAGTGCAAGGCTTATTATTTCATCAATATTTAGATATGCTTCTACAGGTCCTTTATTTTTTCCAATTAAATAAGCTTCATCTGCTTTTGTTCTAAAAAGAGAACGCTTGTCTTCATCAGAATATATAGCTACTGTTCTTATACCAAGTTCTTGACATGCTCTGAAAATTCTTATTGCAATTTCACCTCTATTTGCTACAAGAACTCTTTTAAATTTCTTAACCAAATCATTCAGCCCCTTTTTAATAAAAATCATATCATTTGTAAATTTATTAATAATTTCCTAAAATTTTTAACAATATAGTACTATTATATATAAGTATCAAAATTATTTCAATTGCATTTTATTTTTTTTTTACTTGCATTCTACAGTAAAAATCTATAACAATGAACTTTATATGAATTAAATGCCTGTTTTATAATTCAAATGTCAAATTATTTTACCCATTATTGATAAAAAGTATTCACGTAGTTTTGTATTTATATAAAAGCACTACAATATGTTATATAATTATATAGCATATCTTTTGTTTTGTAAATAATGTAGCACATAAAAGTTTTGTGGTATACTAATTGTGTATTATACAGCAATTTAATACTACAATATTAATACGAAACATATAATTAAATAATTTCATATTGATAATCAGTATATAGTTTAATATATACTTTATATTGTTCTATCCAAGAAAAATAATTAACGATGTGATAATCATAGTTGCTTAATGCATAATTCTACACTAATGTAAATAAATTTGCATTTATAAATATATAAAAAGATTTGCTTGCGTTAATCAAACCCAAGCAAATCTTCCTTTTTAATCTATTATTCTTATATATTAATATTATCTTTCACCAAGTTTTAAATTAGGTATTGCATTTAAAGTTAATGGAGCTGTATTCCCCTTGATATATTCGAAATAAGCAGCACTTCCTATCATAGCTGCATTATCTGTACATAATACAAACTCTGGAAACAACACCTCTATATTTTTTTCATTACCTTCCTTAATTAAAGTGTCTCTAAGACAAGTATTAGCAGCAACTCCCCCAGCTACAGCAATTTTATTCACACCTTTTAATTTACAAGCTTTCATTGCATTGTCTACTAAAAAACTCACTACTGCCTTTTGAAAAGATGCAGCTACATCAGCCCTATTTATATCCTGTTTTTTCATTTCCATCTGATTTAAATAATTAAGCACTGCTGATTTAAGTCCACTAAACGAGAAATCTAAAGATTTACCATCTTGAAATCTAGCTCTTGGAAACTTTATAGCATCTTCATTTCCTTCTTTTGCTATCTTGTCTATTTTAGGACCTCCAGGGTATCCAAGCCCTATGGCTCTAGCCACTTTATCATAAGCCTCTCCTGCTGCATCATCTCTTGTCTGTCCCATAACTTCAAATTCTCCATAATATTTCATATAAACTATAAAAGTATGTCCTCCTGATACAACAAGACATACAAATGGAGGTTTTAAATCTTCATATTGTATAAAATTAGCACTTATATGACCTTCAATATGATTTACACCAATCAACGGCTTCCCTATAGCATATGCCAAAGCTTTAGCATATTGAAGCCCCACAAGTAATGCTCCCACAAGTCCAGGCCCATATGTAACTCCAACTGCATCTATATCCTCCAGCGTTACTCCAGCTTTATCTAAAGCTTCTTGAACTACTACTGCTATTGCCTCTACATGTTTTCTTGAAGCTACTTCTGGTACAACACCACCGAACTTAGTATGTATATCTATTTGAGATGCTATAATATTTGACAAAACTTTCCTACCATTAACTACTACCGCTGCCGAAGTTTCATCACAACTACTCTCTATAGCAAGTATCTTTATATCTTTATCCATAATATTACCTCTCTTGTTTTTCCTTACTTTCTTTTATTAGGTACTAACAATAATTATACTTTATTAAAAAATTATAATCAATGATAAGCAAAACTATTAATGAATACCAATTCCACAGCATTACATTTACTGATTATGATATAATGTTAGTATTCGAATCAAAGAGGACAGAGGACAATTGACAGAGGACAGTGGATGATGATTTTTCTTCACTGCGCTACGAAAAATCTTCAATTAAATTTTTAATGACTCGTTTCGCTAAAGCGAAACATTGCTGACTTATATAAATTTAAGGTTTGTTTTGCTTTAGCAAAATAAGATTTAAAATAAATTAGTTTTATGACGAAAGGAAGAAAACTTACCTTCACTGTCCTCTGTCCTCTGTCAAATGTCCTCTGAAAAAATTGTTATGGAATTAGGAGGATACTAATATTGAATATAGATGAAGAATCCCTAAAAAAGTTATTAGAAGAAGTTTGTTCATTTGATCAGTTAGAATTTTCGGGTATACCAGATATAGATTTATATATGGATCAGGTAACTACTTTTATTGATGAAAAGTTTTCATATTTGAAAAGGAACAAGGAAGACACTTCTCTTACAAAAACTATGATAAATAACTATACTAAAGCTGGCATTTTAATGCCTCCTAAAAAGAAAAAATATTCTAGACAGCATATGGTATTAATTATACTTACATATTATTTAAAACAGATTTTATCAATAAATGATATACAAGCGTTGTTTTCTCCTATAGTTGAAAATATAAATAAATTAGAAGATAGTAAAATAAATTTAAAAGATGTTTATGAAGAATTTCTACAATTAGAAAAGTTGGAGATTGAAAATTTTAAAACAGATTTTGAAAAAGAAATAAATTTAAAGGACTGTAGTGGAGAACATAATGATATAAGTAAATCAATGATGCTTGTCATTATGCTTATAGTTAAAGCTAATATACAAAAAAGAATGGCAGAAAAAATAATTGACAGTTTTTTCAAAAAGAAAAGCTAAAGGATTAAAGTTAAGATCCTTTAGCTTAAAATAATTTAGAAAAACATTCTTTGCAAATGATAGTTTTACCTTTGTTTGCAGAAATAGAGTTTTCTTTTTTTATTTTTTTACCGCATATTTCACAATGAAGTTTATCATTTTGAGGCAAATCATTTGAAGGCGCGTAAGTAGTATGTATTTTGGGAGATTTTGATTTGTTTGGTGGAAGAGAATACTGAATAGGTTCTTCAATTGTTTCCCTTTTTAAAATTCTATAATCCATGAAATAAGTGCTTTCACCAAAAAGTTCTAGTTCAAATCTAGGATTTATTTCATCATAAAACTCTTCTATTATAAGTCGCCTTACCTGAGCATCGTTAACTATAAGTCCACTTTTTTCAATACCATCAAATATACTTTTAGTGATGTTATTAGTATCTGGATGCCTTTTTTTACTTTTGTAATATACTTTGAGTACAGCTATTAAGGCTTCACTTAAGACTACTCCAGGGTTTTGACATCTAGCTTCGTAAGCTATTTCTTCTTCATAAAGAGCATATCTATCGTGATATTTTCCAGAATTATAAGGCAAAATAGCTCTTCCATTAACGTTAAATAATTTGAAATTGGATTTAGATAATGGTGAACCTTTTACCATAACCTTTGCATAAGTTTTTAACATAATTTGTTTACCTCTTTAATTTTATAATATAAAACATATTAATAGAATAACATACTTCTTCTCAATTTTTAATAATTATATTCATAATCCATTTTATATACAAAAAAATAAATACAACCTTAACAATATGAAAAGAACTCATATACACAAATATTACTTTCATGCCAATTTTTAATATATTCATTCCATATTTATTTACATTTATACTTTTATGTGGTACTTTGTCATTATAAACTCATACAAAAATAATACATCTCAAATATCAATACAAATAGGGAGGTGAAAAACATGATTTCTAATAACATAACTGGAAGTAAAAACTCTTATACTTCTCCTATAACATCAAAACATCAAAATAGTGATAAAGATACAGAAAAGTCAAAGAAAAGCAAGCAGACTATATCTGAAAGAGAAGGAAACTATTATGCTACATATATAGTAGATGAAGAAGGCCAAAAAGTTTTAATAAATAAAGTTCCTGTCACACAAATGGAAAAACAGAAAAGCTCTCAAAATACAATTACATCTAATAAAGAGGTAAAAAACAATTCCTCAACTCCTGAATACAACCAGAAAATGCATATAGAAGCTGTCCATAGAAAAAATATACGAGAAGTAATGGATATCTTAAAAGGTACTACCCCAATTAATAATACTCCAAAAAAACTTTTTAATTACTAACTAAAAAGTAAAGAATTATTTAAAATATCGAAACCACAAGTAGATTTGTATAAATTTAAAATCTATTTGCATTTTTCGTATAAATCTTAACAAAAATGAAGGTTTTGCAAACTATAATAGCAAATACAGGTTATGCTATTTCATCATTTAGCATTCCCTAAAGACAAAAATTACTACTGAAATGTATAATGTATTTCAGTAGTAATTTCTATTTAATCATATTAATTTAAATTTACACAAAACTATGTGTGTTCTCAAAATATTAACTAGCTTTATATACTTTTTTAGTAGCTATAATATTAACACCTGTATCTGCTATATTTGTAACTACTACATCTCCAATATTAATAGGGGCCTTTACTACTCCTTTTAATGCTTTTACACAATCAAATATTTTTCCTTTAGGTATATCACTTTCAGTTTTAACAGGAACTACATCAACATTTCCATCTTTCACATATACAGAAGAAGTTACTATTCTTGTTGGATTTGTACATTCTTTTTCTCCGTATTCTGCACCTTTTTTGCATGTATTTCCAGAGACTTCTATAACTTTATCTCCTTCTAATTTAACTTGAAGTTGACACCCCATTGGACATCCGATACATACCAAATCTCTTATATTCATTTTACTACTCCCTCTCTACCTTAATAGTAATTTTTTCGCAATTTGAATACTTTTCAAACATTGCTTTAGTAAGTTTCACTGTTTCCATTTCTCCTGGAGTAAGAATTCTCTTCTTTATATGCATTTCTCTCTTATCATCAAAATATACTGCTATAAAGCTATTCTTAAATACATCGCCTACTCTAAATCTAACATCTATATGATCTTCTACATTTTTAGGATTTACATACTTAGGTACTGTATATCTAACCCCTTCTGTAGCTATAATTTCTATCTTTTTACCGTCTGATTTCTTTCCTTTTATATAATCAACTGCATTCTTACCTGCATTAATACTTTCAATAGTAACATTATCAACTAAGTCATGAACATGAAGTACATTTCCGCAAGCAAATATTCCTTCTTGATTTGTTTCAAGTCTTTCGTCTACCTCTGGACCTCCAGTTATATTTGAAAGATTAACATTAGCTTTTCTTGAAAGTTCATTTTCTGGAAGTAATCCAACTGAAAGAAGTAATGTATCACAAGGAATATATTCTTCTGTTCCCTTTACTGGCTTTCTGTCTTTGCCTACTTCTGCAATAGTAACTCCTTCAACTCTATCTTTACCTTTTATATTAGTTACTGTATAACTCAACTTTAAAGGTATTCCAAAATCATCAAGACACTGTACTATATTTCTCTTTAATCCACCTGAATATGGCATAAGTTCAACTACTGCCTTAACTTTTGCTCCTTCAAGTGTCATTCTTCTTGCCATTATAAGTCCAATATCTCCTGAACCCAATATAACAACTTCTTTTCCTGGCATATAACCTTCTACATTAACAAACTTTTGAGCTGTACCTGCAGTATATATTCCAGCAGATCTGCTTCCAGGTATATTTATAGCTCCTCTTGGTCTTTCTCTACATCCCATAGCTAAAATTACAGACTTAGCTTTGATTTCAATTATTCCATCTTCTTCATTAACTGCTGTAATAATCTTATCCTGGCTCAAATCAAGTACCATTGTATTTAATTTATATGGTATCTTCATATCTAACACTTTATCTATAAATCTTTGAGCATATTCTGGACCTGTCAATTCTTCTTTAAAAGTATGAAGTCCAAATCCATTATGAATACACTGATTTAATATTCCACCTAACTGATTATCTCTTTCTAATATTATAATGTTATCTATTCCTTGCTCTTTAGCTGAAACTGCAGCTGCAAGTCCTGCTGGGCCACCACCAATTACCACTATATCATATTCTTGCATTTCATAACCCTCCAAAATATTATAATATATATTAATTCCTTACTATTTAATATTATCTTTATCTCTACCTACTAATAAATTAGATTTTCCACCAAACTTAGTTATATCAATATTATTTACTCCAAGCTCTTTAGATAAAACCTCAACTATTTTTGTTGAACAAAAGCCTGATTGACATCTTCCCATACCAGCTCTAGTCCTTTTTTTAACTCCATCAAGTGTTGTTGCTCCGAGTGGTCTTTTTATAGAATTTATAATTTCTCCTTCAGTAACAGTCTCACATCTACATACTATTTTACCATATCTAGAGTCTTTAGCTATAAGCTCTCTTCTTTCATCATTATTCATTTCTCTAAACTTAGGTATTCCTTTTCTTATTGGATTAAATTCATCATTTTTATTTGGATTTAATTTGCAAACTACTATATCACTAACCATTTCAGCTATAGCAGGTGCACTTGAAAGTCCTGGTGATTCTATTCCTGCTACATTTACAAAGTTTTTAGCATCCTCTGGCTCACCAATTATAAAATCATTCTTTGTTGAGCGTGCTCTTAAACCTGCAAATGATGTAATAACTTGTCTCATCGGTATTTGTTTAACACTTAGAGAAGCTTTAGCTATTATTTCATCAATTCCTTCACTTGTTGTAGTTAAATCCTGCTTATCATCTATATCTTCTGCATTAGGTCCTATAAGTAGATTTCCATCAACTGTTGGCGTAACTAATACTCCCTTACCTAATTTAGTTGGAAGCTGAAATATTGTTCTTGAAAACATACTTCCAACAGCTTTATCAAATAAGCAATACTCACCTTTTCTTGGTATTATTTCAATTTTATCTTTGCTTACCATATTATTTATTTCATCTGAAAATACTCCAGCTGCATTTATAACTAATTTTGTTTCTATATCACCCTTATTTGTTCTAAGAATGTATTTTTCTTCACCTTTTTCTATTCCCTTTACTTCAGTTTCAAACTTAAATTCTACTCCATTTGTAAAAGCGTTTTCAGCTAAAGCTATTGTCATTTCATAAGGACAAACAATTCCACCAGTTGGTGCATATAATGCTCCCACAACTTCTTCTGATAAATTTGGCTCCATTTCTCTAACTTTCTTTCCATCTAATATTTCAAGATTTGGAACACCGTTTTTCTCTCCCTTTTCTTTTAATTCATATAATCCATCTATATCTTTTTTGTCAAAACATAAAACTAAGGATCCTATTCTACTAAAAGGGAAATCCAACTCTTCTGAGAGTTTATCAAACATAGCATTTCCTTTTGCATTTAATTTTCCTTTTAAACTTTCTGGCTTTGCATCAAATCCAGCATGTACTATTGCACTATTTGCTTTACTTGTGCCATTTGCTAAATCTAAGTTTTTTTCAACCACACAAGTTTTTAACTTATATTTTGATAATTCCCTAGCTATTGAACACCCTATCACACCAGTTCCTATAATTGTTACATCAAACATTATAATTTACCTCCTCCAAAAATATAAAAAAAGAGAGCTCAAAATTAAGATATTTTTATATATCTTAAAATTTGGCTCTCTTAAACTCCGCCTTAATAATTAACTTTTAAATTTCTCTTTTTTTATATTTTAACATATTTATTTTTAACATTCAAGTATCATAAACTTAAAAATTTTTCATGAAAATCTAATTTTATGGATTTTGTATGATAAGTTATTTAGAATAGGCTAATTTAGTAATTGTACCTATTGAAACATCTCCAACTACAGCTAAATCTTCTGCTGTAAAATAAAAAGGCACATTAGAATCAAATAATATTTGTGATGAGGGACTAAACTCTTCATCTCCAGACCACAATGCAAAAGTTACATATATATTATTCAAAAATTGGAACTTATAAGCTACATCTCCCATATTTACTTTTTCTGCCTCAATTTTATCAAAAACATCTTTAAACTTGTCAATGTTATTACCAAAAGTTTTAGACAATCTTAAAATACATCTTCCATAAAAATTATTATAATAAACGTTTCCACCATCTACATCCCTATATGTTATATTTTTATTAGTTGGTTCTATACCTTTTGCATTCATGAGATATCTTAACACTAGAGTTTTGGGTGGATATTTCTCTATTTCCGATCCATCCTCCTTTAAAACATCCCCACATGGATACTTTACAATTAAGTTTTCACCCATAAGTTTTACTATGAACTCACCATTTTCCTCATTGTAGCTGCATCCACTATTTTGAGCCATTTCTTTAGGATCAAAGTTTTTTAGTATACTTTTATTATAATCATATGGTATTTTATCTTTCCTCTTTTCTTCTACAGCAGCATTATCCATACGTACTTTCACCCTTTCATCCTCGTATAATAAATAACTCACAAAACAATATATTGTGAGTTATTTATAAATTACATATTTTCCTTAGCTTTTATAAGCATTTCATTTGCCTTTTCCATGGCTTCTACTGCCTTTTGTATAAACTCTGCAGTTTCCACTTTCCCCATAATCCTTGATTTTTCAATCCAATCTTTGAAACCGACTTCATGAGATTTATTATGTTCAACCCAATGATCTAATAAAATTTTTAGAGTTTTTTCTTCTTTATTTAAATTTAATTCACCATCTGCTGATATTTCATGAGAATGATTATGATCATGTACATGATGATCATGTGTGTGCTCATGTTCATGAATTTGTTCATGACCTTCTACTTCATTATGAGTATGTTCATGACTGTGTTCATGTGTATGTTCATATCCATCATGTTCATGTGTATGCTCATGAATGTGCTCATGTTGATGTTCGTGATTGTTATTATCCATAATTGCCCACCTCCCCTTGTATATGAAATTTTTTAGTTAACTTTTTCTATCATAATTTTATGATCCAATAGTTTAACTTCTTTTAACATTCCTTCTATTATTTTTTCTTCTCCTAATATATCTGATAAAAATAACTTACCATTTGCTTGCGGAATTATTTCTACCACATAGTCCATTATTTTTCTTTCACCTTCTGGTGTAATTAAGTACGCTGTTGATTCACACATTTTAATTACCTCCTTCTTAATTTAAATATACTCTTTTTATAAAATATATCAAGTTTTCTTTAGGCATCTGAAAGAAAGTAATAAGTCCAAATGCCAAGGATATTTTGCGTCAGGCAAGGAATCAGGTTCCGCAGATAGTGAACTCTATCTAAGGGTTCTGCTGACACCGCATGATACAAAATATACTAGTAGATAGACTTATTATTTTTTGAAGATGCCTTACTTAGAAATTAAAGCTTTCACTGTAGGAAATTTTTCTATATCAGTGTGAGGCAAAAAACATGCTGATACAAACTCATCCATATACCCAGGTTCCACACTCAACTCTACATAAGTCATATTATTTGATATTTCTTCTAATTTATGTCTAGCATCCTCACTCATTAGAGTTAAATAACATCCCATTAATGAACTATTTCCTATATATTCAATTTTAGATCTATCTATATCAGGTAACATACCTATTTTCACTGAATTTTCAATGTCTAAGCTATTGCCTATTCCACCTGCTATATAAATTTTATCTATCATTGAAAAATCCATTCCAAGATTATTTAAAAGCATAGTAATACCTGAATAAATAGCCGCTTTAGCTCTTATAAAATTATCTATATCAACCTCTGTGATTGTTATATTCTTTTCCAAATTATATTCTTCTTTAAATACAAGTACATATTCACCAATGCCATGTTCGTCAAATCTAGTTCTATTTGTATTTAAATTTTTCACTATTTTACCTTTTCTATCTATTATTCCCGAAAGCATCATTTCACATATTAAATCAATGATTCCAGATCCACAAATTCCTGAAGGTTTATCATTCCCTATTACAGTAATTTTAGGTTCATAACTCTTTCTATCTATAGTAATCTTTTCTATAGCACCGTTTGAAGCTCTCATTCCACAGCTAATTTCTCCACCTTCAAAAGCAGGTCCTGCAGAACAAGCACAAGTCATTAAAAATTCCTTGTTTCCAAAAACAATCTCTCCATTTGTTCCTAAATCAATAAAAAGCACATTTTCATCAGCATCCCACATTCCTGATGATAATACTCCTGCCGTTATATCTCCACCAACATAACTTGCCACACAAGGTGCTAAATATACAAAAGTTTCAGGATTGACTTCTACTCCTAATTCTGAAGCTTTTATAAAAGGAGGTTTAACAAACGCCGGTATGTATGGTTCCATTCTTAAAAAATCTGGATAAACTCCTAAAAATAAATGAGACATAGTTGTATTTCCGGCTATTATAAGGGACACTATTTCATCCCTATGTACACCTGAATCCTTACACATTTTTCTTAAAATTGGATTTATGGTTTCTTGTATTACTGCATAATTTAAATCATGCAGTCCGTTCTTTTTTGTAGAATAAATTATTCTGTTAATAACATCTGCACCATACTTTATTTGCGCATTTCCAGAAGATGCTTTTGCTATAAGGTTTCCTCCATATAAGTCAACTAAACATGCAGCTACAGATGTAGTTCCAATATCTAAAGATACACCATATAATTTATTTGTTGTATCTCCTTTTTCTATATTAATTATTGTAGTTTTACCTTGTCCTCTTGGTATATGCGTTATAGTTATATTAAAATTAGCTTCTCTTAAAATTGGAGGTATTTTTCTAAGCATAGGAAGTCTGCAAAATACTTGATTATAGCCTAACTTATTTCTTAAATGTCTCTTTATTCTCTCAAAATCCGATATATTATCATTTAAAGTTGGAAGATCTAACTCTATATAATCTTTTTTTACATAAGTTTTAAATTCCATACCCCTATCTAAAATTTGTCTTTTTGCCTTTTCAAATATCTTATTTTCTCTATCTCCTGACAAACCTTCTATTTTCATATTATGCATAGAAGCTGAAGCATTTGATGGTATTTCTACTGTAATATCTCCAATAACACTTGAAGAACACGCTAAAACGTAGCCTTCATTCCACTCATCATCACTTATATGCCTATTTTTTTCTGCATTTACGTTTCCTTCAACTATTTTAACCTTGCATTTTCCACAAACACTATTTCCATTACAGGGTGCATCTATAAATATTTCTGCTTTCCTAGCTGCTTCTAGTAAATTTTCTCCTTGTTGCACTTCTATTTCTTTATTATATGGAACAAATTTAATTTTTGCCATATTCTGCAAACACCTCCTTAAAAAAAACTTTCTCGGCTAAAAAACCGAGAAGTTCTTCCTACTTTAAGCCTGCCTCGTATTTTGAAGCACTTAATAAATTATCAAGTTCACCTTTATCACTTATCTTAATTTTTGCTATCCATGCATCATAAGCATCTTCATTTATATACTCTGGCTCATCATCTAATTTCTCATTTACTTCTAATACTTCACCAGATAGAGGAGCTATTAAATCAGATGCTTTTTTTGAAGATTCAACTACTCCAAATGGCTTACCTTGAGTTATTTCATCTTCTAACTCTGGCATTTCAACAAATAATATTTCACCAAGCTGACTCTGTGCAAAGTCACTTATTCCTATAAACGCTGTATCTCCATCTACTTTAACCCATGTATGCTCATCACTATAATATAAATTCTCTGGAAAATTCATTTACTACACCTCTTTTTTCTAATTTTATTATATCCTAATTAGAAATTAGGATACCAGGTTGCCAACATTATGACATCCTGGCATCCTAATCAATGAATCTTACTTAGTAGAAGTTTAGTCTTCCGATAAGTTTAGATGAATTATCCAGGGCATAGCCACTGTTACCTCACACTCTAATAAAATGAGGAGTGTACAGTAGGTAGCCATCGGATAAATGCAATGTTTAAACTTTTACTACATTATTGGATCCATAGTTAATGCTGGATGACCTTTTTCTTCTAAGAATGCTAATACTTCTTCTGATTCTATAGCTATAGTTTCATCACAAATCATATCTGCAAAATTGTCTACACCATATAATTCTTTAGCAGTTTTATTTAATTTTTCTGCTACAAAATCTTTTAATTCTTTTGGCATCCATACTATTCTTCCTATTCCACCTTCAGCTTTCATAAATTTCTTTGATGGAATAAATGATCTACCATGTCCCATGAATCCTGGTGTTTGTACTCCACCACCTGTCATTGATGCAAGTTCACCAAATGTCATTCCAAGAGGAGTTGTTGCTCCGTGTTCTCTATTTACTATTACAACACCATTAGCTTCTGGCATTATACCAGTTATACATTCAAAACATCCGCAAGATGTCATAGGATCTTGTAATATACTATATAATGTAACATTATTTACAGCACCCTGAGATATTTTCGAAACTGTTTCATTTACTTTTTCCCAGATACCTGCATTTTCATCTACTAAACCATCTTTTGGTACTGCTTGACATGGTCCTGTTGGATTTAATTCAAGTGTTGCTTTTGCATCAAGCCATGAAACTGCACCACAAAGTCCTAATCTTTCTGGAGTTACTATACATACATGTGCTGGAGCGAAAGATTGACAAAGATTACATGAATAGAAAGTATCAACATTTTCATCTATTAATGATTCAAGTCTTTCATCTCTTTCCATAAATCTTGGCATCGCATATTTCTCTTTTAAATCATGAACTTTATCAGGATCTGTAATTAATACAACTTCACATTTATCAACAACTGAACCAAATTCATCTAACATTTTAGCATATATTACTTCACCAAAATGTTTTAATCTAAATCCTTTATCAAAAGCTTCTTTACCAATTCTTAATTGAGTCATATTTCTTTGTCCAACATGCATTACACCTTCAATATAGTTCAAGAAGTAATGAAGTCTTCTTTCTAGAACTGGTTCAAAATCTTTTTGCATGTTAGCACCAGATACCTTAACTAACATTCCCATAGGTAATCTTCCTGGAACTTCTGTTAAAGAATCGATGTCTGGTCCTACTACTTCTATCTTATGATCTTCAACTTCACTTGAGTCTCCACTCATTACTAATTCCCAAGCTTCAGTCTTTCCAGCACCAAATTCGATATGCATATCACCTTTTCTTATTCTCTCACCTTCAAATGCTGCTGCAAATGCAACTGGAATTGGAATTTCAGTAATCTTTATCTTTATCTTTCTTGCTTCAAGAGAAGTCTTAACTACTTTATCATAGTCTTTTTGAGTTAATAATAATGTAGGAACTTCTGGTACAACCTGATCAGTTATTACAGGGAATCCAAGTGCTATTGCACCAGCTCCTGCTGAAACTACAAGTTCACTTAGTGGACCAAATGCATTTACAAATGCAGGAACTCTGTCAGAACAATACTGAAGAACTGCACCTAAATCACCAGGCTTAACTGCTCCGAATATTAAAGCTGCTCTTATAGCAAAACTTACAATATGAATTACTGAAGTAACATCATATCCAAGAGGTACAACTCTTAGATCAAGACCCATCTCAACTTTACCCTCTATAGCTTGATCTATTACTTTACCAACTAAGCAAGTAAGCAATCCTTTTGATTGGTAATCTTTTATTACTTTTGCTGCAGTTTCAGCATCTGGGAATTCTCCAAGTACAACTGCCACACCTGGAACATCACCAGTAACTAATGGTACTCCAAACGATCTGATTATTGGGTCTGATATAAATCCTGAACAAGGTGCAGAATATGGTGAATCTGAAAGTACATACTTACAAGCTTCAATTATTTCTGCTGCCACTGCTGTAGCAAGACCAGAATTCAATAATTTATCTAGCATTTCTTCTTCAACTATTAAACTTTTAACTACATCTAAAGCAGCTTCTAGTTCTCCAACATTTGTAATTTTTTTACCTGTAGCAGCATAAATTACTGGTAATGAATATGCTGTATCAGGAAATGCTACCTTACAGTCTTTACCCTTCTTTTCTACAACTTCTTTGACTAAACCCTCGGCAGCTTCTAATGCTTGTTTTGACCCAGTGAATACAGTTTGATATAAATTCATTTTTTGCCCCTCCCCAAATTAAAATCTATATAAAATTAAAACCTATATAAAATTAAAGTTTATATAATATTAAAGTTCTAAATAAGAATCAGCATATAAAACAGCTCCGTTTACAACGTCACATGTTTTTATTGTTTCCATTAATCTTAAGTCACATGGATTCATTATAGCTGAAGTTAATCCGCATTGTATAGCCATTGCTGCATAAGTAGAATCCATTATTGGTCTTATATTCTTTGGTGCACTATTTGAAACATTACTTAATCCACAGCAAGTTCTAAGTCCCATTTCACTTATAAGCTTAATAGCTTCTAAAACTTCTTTTTGCTTATCTTGCATTCCTTTTATTACTAGGAATAATGGATCAAATAATAAATCTGTTGGCTCCATTCCAAGACCCATTCCTCTTTCAAGCATTTCTGTACAATAAGCTATTCTTTCATCGTTATCCTTAGTTATACCTTCTTTTGCACATAATGCAATACACATAGCATCATATTCTGCAGCTAAATCTATATTTTCAATTCTACCAGCAGCATCAGCTGAATTTACAATTGGTTTTCCTTTTTCTCTATTGTAAACTTTAAGTCCAGCTTCTATTGCTTTCTTATTTGTTGTATCCAATGCAAGAGGAACATTGTCAAATTCTTTTTGAAGTAATTGAACTCCCCATTTCATTATTTCTTCTCCATCTTTTTCAGCTGGTCCTATGTTGAAATCCAAATAATTAGCACCTGCGTCTAATTGTTCTTTTGCTCTTTTTAAAATTTGTTCTGGGTTTCTTTCTTCTATAGCCTTTCTGATAGCTGGAGATATGCAGTGTATTCTTTCACCAATAACCATAAATTTATCCATTTTCAAATGACCCCCTGTTTTATATCATTAATTTTTAAAAAAATAAAATTTTATATTATTTATAATTGAGAATCAAGATAAAACTCGATTCTCAATTACAAACTCGAATACTTTTATTATTTAATGTTTAACTCTTTTAAGAACTTAGGAATAAACATAGCTTCTGTTGTTCCAACTGTAACATCCCAACCTGGTAATTTCTCTTCCAAATCGCCTTTTAAAACAGCAACTTTTCCTGGAAGTATAAGTTTTCTGCACTTAGTCTTGCTTTCTATTCCTGATTCCTTTACAAAATCTGCAATAACAGTTGAAGTAAATTTACCAGCGGCCCAAGAAGTAAGAACTGAGTATCCGCCTGCATCTGGAATTAGCATCCAAACTGGCATCTTAGATCTTTCAACTTCTCCAGTTACTATAAAGTAAGTTAATGCAAAATCAACAGTACATATTACTGGTGAATTTTCATCTGCACCATTAAATCCATAGATACCTGGTTCAACTCTCATTGGTTTCTGAGGATCTGTGAATATGTTTTGTCTTACTCCATATAGAGGTAATGCTCTAACATAATCCATATCACTTAAAACTATTAATGAACCATATTTCATTGTAAATAATGTAGATAATGCTACTTCCATGAACTTATCACCTTTTGAAAGTTCATCTACAAATAATATTGAAGGATAACCAAATACTCTGTCTTGATCTTGAATATTTATTCTTCTTATTTGAACTGTATTTTCAAAAGCTTCTTTTATTGAAGCTGAACCTGGATCAAGAACTAAGTTCTTATATCCTAGTTTGTGTATTTCTTCAACTAAAGCATATAATGCTTCTAAGCTTTCAGCTTTTACTCCTAGTGCTAGGTTATCTGCTTTTACTAACTCAACAAAAGCAGCATAGTTCTCTTTATTAGCACCATATACTAATGGATTTTCATCTTTAACTAAATCTAAAGCTTCTTTAGCAACACTAGCATCTTCACAAATTAATGCATAAGCAACCTTTAAGCCACTTGCTTTTACTTTGTTAATTAAAGCGATATACTTATCCTTATTTCCAGCATATTTTAATGCTGCAAATTCAACCTTCATATCTTCGCCTATTCTTACATAGTCAACTTCTTTCATATGTGCAATTTTAGTATCTATTTCAGCATCATCCATAGAGTCACTCAATAAAACTGCAAATCTATTTCTATTTACTAATGTTTTCTCATGACGGAACATAACAGTTTCTCCGCCTAATTTATACTCACTATCACCTTTACCTATTGTTACAGTTTTCATTAATGGTGCTGTAGCTTCTGATAATTTTTCCAAAGATTCAGAACTCATATGTGGACATTTTCCTATTTCTACAGCTCCTGCTGCAACCTTCATTGAAAATGCCAAACAAGTTGGAAATCCACAATCTTTACAATTCTTTTTTGGTGTTAATTTAAATATATCTAATCCTTTTAAAGCCATTTTTAATCCTCCCTTATTTAAATCCCAGTATAAAATTTAAATTTACATTAAGCTAATAATTCATTTACAAATTTTTTAATAGTCTCTAATGATTTTGGATGACGTAAAATTACTGCGTTTGATCCTGAAGCTAAAACACCTGCGGCAGTTGAAACTTCCATAGAAATTCCTCTTTCTTCTAAGTTCTCCCATGTTTCTTCATCAATGGATTCTTTTACTTTCCAAGTTTCAAATGCAACTGGTGTAATTATAGGAACCTGTAATGTTTTATCATCTTGTCCTAAAGCTGCAAGTCTAACTCTATCTAATGTTGAAATAACATATTCATATCCATACCCTGCTGCTGAACAGCCTACGTTATCAACTATCTTTTCATTAGGAACCCCTAATTGATTTACTAATATGTTTATTTGTTTTGCAAGGTTTATGTCAACAGATGATTCTGCACCAATCTTATGATTATAAGCCATAGCACCTGCTGCTGCTATAGTTTTATAGTTATCCTCTACTGCTGATAAAAGAAGAACATTGTGTCCATCTAATTCTTGAGCAATTTTTTCAAATAACTTAGCATCTTTATCATGATTTCCTGTGCCTGCTACAACAAGAGGAGTTTTTATAGCTTCTACCACTGCCTTTGCTGTTTTAGCACACTCTTCAACTGAATTGTCTTTTCCATTTGGATCTGCTGAATCTAATTTTAAACAGATAAAATCAGGAGCATATTTTTCTTCAATATGCTTTGCCCAAGCAACTGGATCATTACATACATCTTTATAAAGCTCTAATACTGTCTTTGGCCAGCCTTCTACATCATCTGTAATATCCATACCTAATTTAGGAGCGTTTCCTGTATTTCCATCAAAAGAATAGAAAGGAAGAACATTTTCTCCTCCTAATTTTATAGCTTTTTCACCTGTTCCAATTTCTACTTCACAAATCTTTCCTGAAAATTTCTGTACTGACTTTTTGAACATAACTTAATGCCTCCTTAAATTATTTATTAAATTGGATTTTTGATAAAATATCATATAATGCTTTTTTAGATTGGGATTCCTCTGGCATATCTACTAGAGGTTTCCCATTTGTATCATATTCATAAATGGTAGAATCCATAGGTACAACGCCTATTAAATTTAGGTCTTGCTTTTCTATTTCCTCCCTGGTTCCATCATTTATTTTACCTTCTGGAGCTCTATTAACTATAAGAAAAATTTGGCCTACTTTTAATTTCAATTCATCGACTAATCTTCTTATTCTTCCTACAGCTTGAATACCTCTTCTAGAACAGTCGCTGATTAAAAATAATGTATCAATATTCTCAACTAGCTTTCTACTTAAATGCTCCATTCCAGCTTCATTATCTATAATTATATATTTATAGTTTGCAGCTAAAGAATCTATTTGAGCCTTTAACACCCCATTTACATAACAATAGCATCCAGGCCCTTGAGATCTTCCCATTACAATCATGTCATAGCCATCACCTTCAGTTATGGATGTATTTAATTTGTATTTTAAGTAATCAGCTTTTAACATGCCGCCTGGAAACTTATTTCCCTCAAGTGACTTTTGGTTTACATCTTCTTTTATATCCCCTATAGTTTCTTCTACTTCTTCACCTAAAACTTCATTTAAATTAGCATTTGCATCAGCATCTACAGCTAATATTGGACTTTCTCCCTTTTTTACAAGATAATCTATTAATAATCCTGTTAATGTAGTTTTACCAGTTCCACCTTTTCCTGCTACAGCTATTTTATATGCCATTGTATAACCTCCTTCTATTGTCATGTATAGGGGCTACCCCCCATTCTTTACTCTACTGAATGAACAGATTGTTTATGAACATCATGAAGTGCTTCCATAATTCCTTCACATAAAGTTGGATGTGGATGAATTACCTCTCCTACCTGTTCTGCTGTTAAGCCAAATTCACAAGCTACTGTTAATTCACCAAGCATATCTGCTGCACGCTCTCCTATTATAGCTGCTCCAATAATTACATCTTTTTCATCTGTAATTACTTTTACAAATCCCTGTAATTTACCCATAGCTTGAGCTTTTCCTAATCCTCTGAAATCGAACTTTCCTACTTTATAATTAATTCCAGCTTCTTTAGCTTGTTTTTCTTTCATACCAACAGAAGCAACTTCTGGTTCTGTAAATACACAACCCGGTACAGCTTTATAGCTCATTTTCTTCTTTTTGTCTAATATAGCATTTTCTACAGCTACAATCCCCTGCCTTGAAGCTACATGAGCTAAATCAGGACTTATAGTTAAATCACCTATAGCATAAATTCCATCTATATTAGTTTCTAAATACTCATTAACTATTACCTTACCCCTATCAGTCTGTATTCCTAGCTCTTCTAATCCAAGACCATCAGTATATGGTCTTCTACCAATAGCTACAAGCATCTTTTCTGCTTCCACTTTTTTGCCACTTTGTAGAGTTGCAACTACATTACTATCTCCAACTTCTACAGTTGAAATACCATCACCTACAAAGAACTTTAACTTACCTTGCTTAAAGCTTCTTTGAAGTATTTTTGCTGTATCTTCATCTTCAAGTGGTAATAATTGTGGTAACATTTCTACTATTTTAACTTCAGTTCCAAGTCTATTTAAGAACTGTCCTATTTCACAACCTATTACACCTCCACCAACAATAATCATTGATTTTGGTTGTTCTTTAAGATTTAAAACTTCATCAGAAGTCATTACATTTTTTCCATCGTAAGGAAGGAATCTTGGAACTACTGGTACAGAACCTGTGGAAAGAATTATCTTGTCAGCTGATATACTTTCCTTTGTTCCATCTTCCTTTGTAACTTCAACTTCTTTATTACTTACTAATCTTCCTGATCCCCTTACAAGTTTTACTCCCTTGCTTTCAAATAAGTACTCAATTCCCTTTACAAGGTTAGTAACAACCTTTTCTTTTCTTTCCATTATAGCTGCAAAATCAGCTTTTACATCAGCTTCAAAATTAATACCAAATTTTTTAGCTTCTTTTACTGTATTTAATACGTCTGAACAAGCAAGTAGTGCTTTTGTAGGTATACATCCTACATTTAGACAAGTTCCGCCTACTTTACCCTTTTCAATTACAGTAACATCTGCTCCTAAAAGTGCAGCTTTAAGTGCAGCTACATATCCGCCTGGTCCCCCACCAATAACAACTATTTTCATTTATAATCGCCCCTTCGATTTTATAATCCTGCCTGATCTAAAATTAATGGCACATTTTCCTCCGCACCAATTGCCATTATATGAACTCCATCACAAAGTCCTTCATCTTTTACCTTCTTTATAAACTCTCCAGATATTTTTATTCCTTCCTGAACTTTGTTTTCCGCACCCTTCATTCTTTCAATTAATTCATCTGGAACAAATATTCCCGGAACATTTTTATTCATATATTTAGCCATACCTGCTGACTTTAATGGAATTATACCCACCATAAGTTTAGCATCTAAATGTTTAGTTTTTTCTCTAAACATTTTCAAAGTCTCTATATCATATACAGCTTGTGTCTGAAAAAATTTAGCACCAGCTTTTATTTTCTTGTCCATTTTTAAAATTTGTAATTCTAAAGGATCATATCTTGGGGTTACACAAGCTCCTAAATAAAATTCAGGTGTACCATTTAAGTCATTACCTGCCATATCTTTTCCTTGTGCTATAGTGCTTGCTACATTAAGTATTCCTACACTGTCTAAATCATAAACTGGTTTAGCTCCTGGATGATCTCCTGTCATTGTATAATCTCCTGTAAGAGCTAGTACATTTTCGATTCCAAATACCCCTGCTGATAAAAGTTCCCCTTGAATTGCTATTCTATTTCTATCTCTTCCTGTTATTTGAAGAACAGGCTCTAATCCTGCATCCTTTAACACCTTACATGTTGCTAAAGAAGTAGCTTTTAATGTAGCAGACTGAAAATCTGTAACATTAACTCCATGTGCTCTTCCTTTTATTGCTTTAGCACATTCTATCAAATGAGAAAGATCTATACCTTTTGGAGGAGCCATTTCTGCTGTTATTGCAAATTCTCCTCTTTCGAAAGCTTCTTTCAATAGGCTCATTTTTAATCCCCCTTAGAATTATTCCTTATCTCTTAAATCTACTTTTCTTGGATGAGCATCAACTCGATAATCCCTTGGTTCTTTAATATCTAGTAAATTATCAAGTTTATTAAGCTCTTTTAGTTTGTTGTATATCAAGATCCATGCACAATCATTTTCTGGATCAACTTCACATTTTCCATCTCTTGCTCCACCACAAGGTCCATTTAAAAGTCCTTTAGCACACATTGTTATTGGACATATTCCACCAGACCATCCAAGTTGACAATTTCCGCAAGCTCTACAAGCTTCCTTGTACTGCCCAACTCTCTCTATCTCACCTATAAATGATGTATTATTAGCTGGATACACAGGAACCTTTAAAAGTTTTGCAACTGTTTGAGTCCCATCACCACAGGCCATGGATAAAACTGCATCAGCCTCTTTTAACTCTTCCTTTAGAGCTTTTAAATCTTTCCTAGTTTTTAATAAATTACAGGAAGGATCCAGTATTTTATATCCTAAAACTGTTTTACCATTTTCCTCTAACTTAGCTTTCATTTCCAATACTTCTTCTTCTCCACCTACTTTACAAGTGGAAGCACATAAAGAACAACCTGTTAATATTACTTTCTTACTATCTTTAAGATATCCTAGTACCTCTTCAAAAGGCTTTTTCTCTGAAATAATCATTCTTATTCCCCCATCTTAACAAATGCTTATACTAGATTATTTTGCAACTTACATGCTTTTACCACATGCTTAGCAAGTATTGAAGTTGTAACTGAACCTACTCCCGCTGGAACTGGAGTTATCATGGACGCTTTTTCTATGCAGCTATCAGTATCTGCATCCCCACATAAATTACCTTTTTCATCTACATTTATACCAACATCTATAACTACAGATCCACTTCCAATATACTTAGAATCTATCATTTTTGCTTTACCAATTCCAACCACTACTATATCAGCTTTGGAAGTTACAGAAGGCATATCTTGAGTTCTTGAATGACATATAGTAACTGTTGCATTTTCATTTAAAAGCAACATTGACACTGGCTTTCCTACAACCATGGATCTTCCTATTACTACAGCATTTTTACCCTTCATAGGTATATCATAATATTTCAATATTTCAATTACTGCAGATGGAGTACAAGGTGCAAAACCAGTTTCATCTTTTTCCATTAATTTAGCAACGTTTACAGGGCTAAAACAATCAACATCTTTCTCCGGTGCGATTATATATTTAATAACACTTTCGTCTAGTTGTTTTGGGAATGGCCTAAAGATTAATATACCATTAGTAGTTTTATCTTCATTTACTTTTTTAAGTTCTGCTATGAAATCGTCTTGTACTATGTTTTCTGGAAGCTCTTTAACTTCTGTATCTATTCCTATTGAAGCACATCTTTTAAGAGCTCCTCTCTCATAAGCAAGGTCACTTCCGTTTGCTCCAACCCTTACTATAGTAAGTTTTGGAGTAATACCCTTAGCCTTTAATTCTTCTACTTCTTTAGTTAACACTGAGCTTATCGCATCTGCAACTGGCTTTCCTTTAATTATTTGACCCATACTTACAATCTCCTTCATAAACAAAATTATTAATTAATAGCATTTAATTATGTTAATATCCCTAGGAAGGAATTTTACTCCTTCCCATAGATATCATTTTATCCAATTAAATAAAGTTGTTATTTACTAAGTGCTTTTACTACTTTTTCATAAACTTCATCAGCTATTTTTATTCCATCCTGAATTAAATGTTCCGTTTCCTTCTTTACTTTTTCAATATAAGCTTCATCTTTAATTGAATTTATGTTGATTATTACATTTAATTGAGCCCCAATTATAGCGGCTCTTAATGCCTGCACACCAACTCCAACATCGCTTATGGCAAGCATAGAGCAATTATCTACTAGTGCTTCATGAAGTTTTATAGATTCATAACACTGTTTAACTATAGCCACTGGAACTTCACAAGCAGACTTTAAACATTTCTGCAAAGTTTCTTCTTTTAACTTTTTTTCCTCTTCAGTTTCCTTAGGCATACCATATGCTTTTGAAAGAGGAAGGAAGCATTCTGCATCAGCATCTATAAGTTTTAGAAGTTCTTCCTGAAGCTGTCCTGCTTTATCAAGTATGCCTTGAACTTTTTCTTCATACTGAACATATTTTCTCTTTCCTATAGTAAGATTACAAACCATACTTCCTAATGCCATTCCTACAGCACCTACTAAAGCTGCAGCTCCACCTCCACCAGGCACTGCTGCCTTTGATGCAAGGACTTCTATAAAATCTGTACAAGTTCTGTCTGCTAGTTTCATCGTAATTTCCCCCTCTGAAATTAGAATAATCCGCTTATTACTCCATTTTCATCAACATCAATTCTTTCAGCTGCTGGAACTTTAGGAAGTCCTGGCATCTTCATTATTGATCCAGTTAAAGCAACAACAAATCCTGCACCTGCTGAAACTGTTACTTGTCTTACTGTAATGTTAAATCCTGTTGGTCTTCCAAGTTTAGTCTGGTCATCAGTTAAAGAATATTGTGTTTTTGCTACACATATTGGTGTTTGTCCAAATCCATTTTTCTCTAACTCTGCTATTTCTTTTTCAGCTTGTGCTGTAAATACTGCATCATCAGCACCATAAACCTTTTGAGCTATAGCTCTTATTTTTTCTTTAATTGGTAGTTTTTCATCATATGCGAATTGGAAATCATTCTTTCCTTCATCTATCAATCTCATTACTTCTTTAGCAACTTCTACGCCGCCTTCTCCGCCTTTTGCCCAAACTTGTGATAACTTAACATTTACGCCAAGTTCCTTACATTTGTTTTCAACTAGCTTTAACTCAGCTTGCGTATCAGTTGGGAATTCATTTATTGCAACTACTGCTGGTAATTTATATACCTTAGTTATGTTTTCAACATGTTTCAATAAATTTGGAAGTCCTTTTTCAAGAGCTTCTAAGTTTTCATTATTTAAATCAGCTTTTGGCACTCCGCCATTATATTTTAATGCCCTTACTGTAGCAACTATTACTACTGCATCTGGTTTTAATCCAGCCATTCTACATTTAATATCCAGGAATTTTTCTGCTCCAAGGTCAGCACCGAAACCTGCCTCTGTAACTACGTAATCAGCAAAATGAGTAGCCATTCTTGTAGCTATTACTGAATTACATCCATGAGCTATGTTAGCAAATGGTCCACCATGAACAAATGCTGGTGTCCCTTCTAGTGTTTGAACTAGATTTGGTTTTAATGCATCTTTAAGTAATGCAGCCATTGGTCCTTGAGCTTTTAATTGTCCAGCTGTTACAGGCTCTCCACTTCTTGTATATGCTACAACTATTCTAGCAAGCCTTTCTTTTAAATCAGTTATGTTACTAGCTAAGCAGAATATAGCCATTATTTCTGAAGCAACAGTTATATCAAAACCATCTTCTCTTGGCATTCCATTAGCTTTTCCCCCTAAACCATCAACAACAAATCTTAATTGTCTGTCGTTCATGTCAACACATCTTCTCCAAACTATTCTTCTTGGATCAATGTCTAAAGCATTTCCTTGATATATATGGTTGTCTAACATTGCAGCTAGTAAATTATTAGCTGCTCCTATTGCATGGAAATCTCCAGTAAAATGTAAGTTAATGTCTTCCATTGGAACAACCTGTGCATATCCACCACCTGCTGCTCCACCTTTAACTCCAAATACAGGTCCCAGTGATGGTTCTCTTAATGCAACTATTGTATTCTTGCCTAATTTTGATAGAGCATCAGCTACACCTATTGATGTAGTAGTTTTTCCTTCTCCTGCTGGTGTTGGATTTATTGCTGTACATAATATTAATTTGCCTTTTTTACTAGGAGTTGTTTTTAAAAGATTGTAATTCACTTTAGCCTTATATTTTCCGTAAAGCTCAATATCATCTTCAGGTAATCCTACCTTTTTAGCTATTTCTCTAATGTCTTCCATTTTACATTCTTGTGCTATTTCGATGTCTGATTTAAAACCCATTTAAATTACCCCCATCTCTAATTTTTCTTTTATTTTTTTTACCTCCTCTACGGTTTCCTTACTGGAATCGTATGGAGATTGGTTAACCCTATCAGAAGTACCTACAGTTTCACAGTAATGCATAAAACCAAGGCAGGCATCTTCACCTACATTTTCAAGCACGTATTTTTCATCTTCTTCATTTCTAATTTTATTTGCAACTACAAAAACTTTATCTATACCTATGTCTTTAGCTAATTTTTTTACATGATAATATGTTTGAATACTCCTAATTCCTGGTTCTACAACAACAACAAATACATCTACCCCTTGAGCTGTTCCTCTTCCTAAATGCTCAATACCTGCTTCCATATCCATGATTACTATATCCTTATTTTGAAGTATTAAATGAGAAGTAAGCTTTTTAAGGAGTACATTTTCAGGACAAATACAACCAGTTCCACCAGTATCTACTGTTCCCATTGTTAACACTCTTACTCCATTATATTCTTTACAGTATCTTTCAGGTATGTCATCAACTTTTAGATTTATTTTAAACATCTTGCCAAAAGCACCTGGTGTGGAATTGGTTCTCTCTGCCACCAACTTTTTCATTTCTGATATTGGTACTATCTCATTAATTATTTCTTGTGGGAACCCTAATGCTAAAGCTAAATTAGGATCTGGATCTGCATCTACAGCCAATACCTTATATCCTTCCTCTACATATATTCTACTTATTATGGCAGAAAAAGTGCTTTTGCCTACACCACCTTTTCCTGTTATAGCCATTTTCATTTTCATATTATAGTTCCCCCTTCTCACTAGTTATTTAAAGTCTTTATAATGAGTTTCAAGTAAATTCTTTCTCGAAATGATAAATTAAAGTTTTGTTTTATCATTTCGAGAAAGTTTTTTGTATCATTTTGATTCTTTAAAATTACTTTTTAAGTTAATACCTTAAAGTTATACGTTGGCATAATACTTGCTCATTTAAATAAGTAATTACTATTAAAGTATTTTTACTTTATTTTCATTATACTACTTTATATACCCAATTTTTTACGTTTTTCATTAATTCTGTTTACTATTTCATCAACAGCCTTATGTGGATCTGGTTGGATAAAGAATTTAGCTCCTACCCAATCTTCCAATTTATTAGTCAATATATCTACGACTTCTGGGCTACCTGTTACTGGAGGAACAGTTCCAAGCCAAGTATCAATACCGGAAGCTACTACATAACATCCTATTGAAACTGCTTTCTCTGACATCCATTCTGGAGCTACACCAGCTACTGGTAAATCACTAAAATCTACACCTAAATGATTAGCTACAGAACCTACTAGCTCTAAAATACGGCTTATGTCAACACAGGAACCCATGTGAAGTACTGGTGGAATATCTACTAACTCACATACCTTTTTAAGTCCTGGACCTGCAAGTTCTCTTGCTTCCTTCTTAAGTAATCCTGCTTTAGCTGCTGCTTGAGCTGCGCAACCTGTAACAACAACAATTACATCGTTCTTAATTAAGCCTTTTATAGTTTCTATGTGACCAAAATCATGTTGAACCTTTGGATTATTACATCCAACTACAGCTGCTGCTCCTCTTAAAACACCTGCAACTATAACATCTGCTAAAGGTTTTGTAGTCTGCATTGGTCCTATTTGAGAGTTTACAACCCCATCTAATTTATTTAATATTTCTTCTGTACTATATCCAACTACTGCTTCTGATTTAAGTTCTGGTATCATAACCTTGTTCTTATCTCTATTTTTAAAGTTCATTATTGCTTCTTTTACAATTTGTCTAGCTGTTTCAAGTGGATGTTCTTCATCCATTTCCATACGAAGTGATCCCTTAATGTTAGCTTTTGGTGAAGTTGTTATGAATTTAGTATGATATGATTCAGATAATTTTGCTAGTGCAGGGAATATACATTGTACATCAACTACTAAAGCTTCAACAGCACCTGTTACTACTGCTAATTCTTGCTGCATAAAGTTTCCTGCTAATTTAATACCATGTCTCATAGTAGCTTCATTTGCAGTACAACACATACCACAAAGATTTATTCCATCTGCTCCCTGCTCTTTAGCTAAAGCTATCATTTCTGGTTCTTCAGCTGCTTGTACAATCATTTCTGAAAGTACTGGTTCGTGACCATGTAAAACAATATTTACTGAATTGCCTCCTAATACTCCTAAATTTGCTTCAGTACCTATTGAATGAGGTGTTCCAAACATTATATCACTAAACTCTGTAGCCATATATGATCCCATCCAACCATCTGCAAGTCCACATCTCAAAGCCATTTTAATCATAGGTTCAGCATCTGCCATACATCCTATATGTGTTGAATGCATGATTGAAACTACTTCTCTATCAAATCCTCTAGGAGTTATCCCTAAATTATCCCAAATTTCTTTTCTCTTTTTAGGCAGTGTTGGTGGAAAATTAACTTCTCCCATTTGTCTACCAAAATCGTTTAATCCTGCTTGTGCAACATCATGAGCTATATCGTATATATCTCTACCCTCTGTTGGAACGTTAAATCTTTCTGCTACTTTCATCAACTTCTTTTCATCTTTAACCTTTATATCGCCATCAGGAGATGTATGATATAGTTCAAGAGCTATACTTCTACCATGATCTGAGTGAGCTGCTACTCCACCTGCAACCATTCTAGCAAAATTTCTGGAAACGATAACACCTGCATCAGCACCGCAAATACCTCTTTCTACACCTTTACCTGGAACTGGACTTACTCTACAAGGTCCTAAATTACAGTTTCTACAACATACACCTGCAGAACCAAAACCACAAGGTGTCTTTAAAGCATCTTTTCTGTCCCAAGCCGTTTGTACCCCATCTTTTTTAGCTTTGTCCAACATTTCAAGTGTAGTCTTGTCAATTGAAAGTACTTTTTCATCCATTTTAATAAATTCCCTCCTTGCTGAATTCCCTCCTTAACATAACGGAGTTAATTCCTGTTATTACCTAAACCCTATTGTTTTTTTATTTAGAAAATAATTGTACCTAAATAGTTACAATTATAATCTTTTTTTATTTTATTTAATAAAGAAATTATATTTGTGCATACTAAAAACGTTAAAAAATAAACATCTATTGTCATAAAAATCTCAATTTTGCAACAAATTTATGCAAATTTAAATTTTAAATTATGATTTTTCTTAATTTTTTCAAACTTTTTCTTCGGTAAATTTTGGTTAAATTAGAATGTGATTTTTAGCTTTGGTAAAATTATTTAATAGAATTTAAAATGTACATTCTATATACACTTATAAATGATTTTTAGAAAATTTATTGGATAACTTTGTTAAACGTCCTTCTAGTCATTATAATATCATACTTTATATGTAGAATGCAAAGTATTTTTTCACTGAGTTTTTTAAATATTCAAGCTGTAAATAATGGTTAAATATACTTTTCTATTAAATTACATTTTTTAATCTGTTCTTGTAAAATTCCATTTTTCACACAATTTATTGTTAATTTTTTAATTATCTTTTATTTTAACTCAACTATTTTAAAAACTTTTTGAACTTATTTTATACAAACTCTATTTTTCAATCTATCGCAAAAATTATTCTGCTGTTCCACATTCGACTTATTTTTTCAACAGTGTTTTATTTCTACAAAAATCCTTTTATAATAATATGGTTATTTTTTACTTTCAATACTTTTTATATAAATTATGTATAAAATTTATAATGATTATTATAAAAAAATTAACATTTTGTTAAAATAAAATGCTAATTTAAACCATACCTTATAAATTTTAATTAAAATTAATTGTTAAAATGCCCAAATAAACTTTATTAGTAGAAATTTAAAATTGAGAATAATTGTTGGCATAAAAAAAGAAAGCTTTTCAATAATTTGAAAAACTTTCTTTTGGCAGGGGCAGTAGGATTTGAACCCACAACCAATGGTTTTGGAGACCACTACTCTACCGTTGAGCCATACCCCTAAGACATTGTCTATTATACATTATATTTTTAAACATTGCAAGTCTTTTTTAAATTATTTTTATTTACTGTTTTACCTTACTAAGATCAAATCCCATTCCCAATACTTCATGTGTATCACTTATTATAATAAATGCATTAGGATCATACTCTTTTACTAGAACTTTAAACTTATTAACTTCCATCTGCTGCATTACTACCATTAAAACATCATGTTCTTCTTCTGTATATCCACCAACTCCTGATAGTTTCGTAAGCCCTCTGTCCAAATCTTTTATAACAGCATTTCTAATTTCTTCTACTCTATCAGAAACCACAAATGCCAATTTTGAACTGGTAAATCCTAATTGTATTAAATCAATAGCTTTTCCTGTTATAAAGTTTACAATAAGGGCATATAATATTTTTTCTACATTAAAAACAAGTCCACCAGACAAAATCACTAGTCCATCTATTATTAACTGTGATTTACCAATACTAAATCCAGTATAATAATTAATGAGAGTTGCAATTATGGATGTACCTCCTGTAGAACCATTGCTTCTAAATACTAATCCTAAACCAATGCCAGCCAATACTCCGCCATAAACTGAAGATAATATTGGATTTTGTGTTACCGTCGGCATATTTTTTGTAAGTAATATAAGTAATGGTAAAACACATGAACCAAATGCCGTTTTCACTCCAAATTTCTTACCTAAAAAAAGCAATCCAATAAAAAACAAAGGAATATTAGTAGCCCATTGAGTAATTGCAGGCTCTACTCCATATAGCTGCTTTACTATTATTGATAGTCCTGCAGTTCCTCCTGATACAATTTGATTTGGAGCTAAGAAAACATTAAAACTTATAGCTGTTATAAAGCAACCTATAACTATTTGAAAGTACTCCCATAAACAATTAAAATTATTACTTCTTACAATTTCTTTTTTTACTTCTAACATTGTATTCAACCAAACCTTCTTCATATATACTCCAATCCAAGCAATATTCAAAAATAATTTTACTTAGTATTATTTTTTTACAGCTCCACTTTCATAGGAATTTTTTAATGCTTCTAAATTAGATTTTACAATATCCTCATAATTAACTTCACCATTATATATTTTGATATTTACAGCCTTTATGCTATACTTTTTTATAATCTCTTCATTTTCCTTTAAAATTAATGGATTATTGTACAAAAACACAAGATTTTTTGAGTTTTTAACTTTATCTTCTAAATCCCATTTACCATTAGAATCTTTTGATGTATATATTGCATTAAAGTCATTATATTTAATAAAATAATTCATTTCATCTTCTGCAAATATAAAGTTGCAATCTTTTAATTTACCTGATATTGTTTTTAAATCTTTTTGATATTCTTCAACATTCTTTATTGCTTCAGAAAAATTTTTCTGATATAAATCTCTATTTTTGGGATCCTTATCTTGTATTGCATTTTTAATGTTCAATAAAGCTATTTTATAATTGTCAATATTCATTAAGTAATAACAGTTATCTTTTAATACTGCATTTTTATATTTTACTTCCTTATTATAGGATAAAAGTTTTACACCTCTAGAAACATTTATTACCCCCACTTTACTTTTATTTAATTTGTCTATAAAATCATCAATCCAAGGTTCAAATCCCGCTCCCATATAAATCAATAAATCCTTCTTAGCTATATTGTTTAAACTATCAGAAGTAAATTCAAAATTTTGTTCTGTATCTCTATTCTTAAAAATATAGTCTACAGAGTGCATATTTTTAGATATAGTTTTAACCATACTGTATAACAATTTATTCGTAGTAGTAATATTTAATTCTATATCCTTTCTTGTTTCCATTTTAACTACATCATTATCAGGTTTTACTGGTTTGTTTTGTATCTGATATCCACAACCACTTAATAATATTATACAAAAAAATAATAATACTGCATTTTTCAAATTATTCACCTCGTAATTAAATGCATTAAAAAATTCTAATAGACAAATTCCATCTGAACCTTAAAACCAATTTAAAAATTAACATACAATCCTATTTTACATAATGTATTTTAACAATGCAAATAATTATACTTTTTTATTATTTATCTTTATTCCAAAGCATCCAGGCAATTTTTGCATCAACACTCTCTTTAATTTTTCCATTTTCACTTATGCTCTCCAAATGACTTTTTACAATATCCTTGAAATTTTCAATTTGAGAATCCTGGAATTGAAGTGTATAACCTTCTACTGCTTTCTCCAAACTCCATTCTTTTATCCACTTAACGTTTCTATATTGAATTTCTGGATGTATCCCCATGCTCCATAAAATATTAAAAGCATAATAAATATTATTTTCAAATTTCTTACTACAATCTTTGCCTAATATTTTTTCTCTAAGATCATTTTTAATTTTATCATTTCTATATACGAATCCGCTCATAAAACAATATTTCTTTGATGCCTCAATCATTTTTGTTAAAGCATTCTTACTGTTTATTGCTGGAGTCATAGCTGCAAATACAAGATCAAATTTTTCTTTCCAATTGTAATCATCTAAATTCAAATTTTGCCATGCTATACGTTTAAACTTAATATTATCAAATCTAGAATTTTTTATATTTTGATTAGCATATTCCAACATTTTAGATGATATATCAATACCTACAATGCCTTTTGTGATTTTTGCAAATTCCAAAGAATGCTTTCCCACTCCACAACCAATATCTAATACAGTACTATCCTTATTAATTACATTTTTTGAAATAAGGAACTCTATTAAATCTGCTTTTTCTGTTTTTTTATCTTTATTGCTTAAAATTTCATTAAATTCATCAGCTCTTAAATCCCAAAATTGTTTTGATAATGATAAATTTTTCCGCTCAGATTCACCCCACACTTTTTCAAAAATTGTACTATCCATACTAACTCCACCCCCACTATATTTCAGAAAAATATCCAATAATTTTTCTACTTTACTTATTCCTCAATTCCACATCTACTGTGATTTATCCTCTTCCTATAAATCATCTTCAAAAAATAAAATTGTACAATTTATCTAAAACCAACCTATATATGTTTTACATATAAAATACTTATGTTAAAATTATATAAGATTATTATAATTTTAGTGAGGTTACATATGAACATAAGTATAGATAATGTAATAAGAGCTATGTCTATATCACTGGATTTATCTCAGGTAAGTTCAGAACATGATACTCCAGTTATAGAAAACATCTCAAACGTTGATTATACAAGCCATAAGTTTATTCATCATTCTCATAGAACTACATATATGGCTTTAGAAATAGCTAACTTTATAAAATTAAGTGAAGATCAAAAAAAGCAGTTGTATGTTGCTTCACTTTTACATGATATTGGTGCAGCTAATTATTTAGTTCAAAGCCATTCATTTAATTCTTTTATAAAAAAGCATTGTGAAATTGGTGCAGATATAACTAAAAATTTCCCCATTTTTAACAAAATTTCTGATATAATATTAAACCATCATGAAAACTTTGATGGTAGCGGTGCTATGGGGCTTTCTGGAAATAACATTCTAATTGAAAGCCAAATTATAAGAATTTGTGATCTAATAGAAATTTTGTATAATGAAACTATACCCCCTCTTAAACAAAAAAATAATATTATATCCTGGATTAAAAAAAACGAGAATGTGATTTTTTCCAGCAAATTAGTGAACGCTTTTTTACAAATTTCATCTAAGGACCTTTTTTGGTTTAACATTGAAAATATATCATTTATGGAATTCATATTGAATACTGTATCTCCTAACATAAATGAGTGTTTAAATTTAGAACAATTTCAAGATATAGCATACATATTTTCAAATATAATAGATAATAAAAGCAAATTTACTGCTACCCATTCTAGGGGAATTTCAGAACTTGCTTATACTGTTTCAAAATTTATTGGATACCCTGAAGATAAATGCATAAAAATGAAAATTTCTGGTTTACTTCACGATATAGGTAAACTTGCTATTCCAACGAGCATCCTTGATAAAAATGGTTCTCTGACTTCACAAGAATTCGATATTATTAAATCTCATGTGTATTATACAAAAGTAATATTAGATAGTATTGTTGGTATAGATGACATAAGTGATTGGGCATCTAATCATCATGAAAAACTTAACGGCAAAGGATATCCTAGGTCTTTATCTGCTAACCAATTATCAGAAGAAAGCCGTATTATAGGAGTTTGTGACATTTATCAAGCTCTTACAGAAGATCGGCCATATAGAAACGGATTTCACAGCCAAAAAGCTTTTGACATAATGGATAACATGGTTTATGAAAACCTTATTTGTAAAAAAGCACTTACTCTTTTAAAAAAAGCATTAACTTTTAATAATAAAATTTCTTCATAAAGTACTGTCACTTTTCTTTTTGTACTGTTTTGGTTAAAATATCATATGAGGTGAATTATAATGAATTTTATTGTAGATAGTGTACAATCAACTGTAGAGCTTGGGAGTAAATTAGGCAGTATTGTAAAACCTGGTGATATAATATGTCTTAACGGAGAACTTGGAACTGGTAAAACTCATTTTACTAAAGGCATCGCAAAGGGCCTTGAAATAACTGATCCTATAACTAGCCCAACTTTTACTATTGTTAATGAATATACAGGTCGTTTAAAATTATATCATTTTGATGTTTATAGAGTTAATGATCCCGACGAAATTGAAGCTATTGGCTTTGATGAATATATTTTTAGTGATGCTGTTACCATTATAGAATGGTCAAACTACATAGAAGAGCTTATTCCTAAAGAACATATATCTGTAAAAATTGAAAAGATACTTGAAAAAGGTACAGATTTCAGAAAGATCTCAATGGAATATTGTGGTAACAGATACGATTATATAAAGGAGTTAAAATAAAATATGAAAATTTTAAGTTTAGATTCAGCTACAGAAGCAGCTACTTGTGCTGTAATAGAAAATGATAAGTTACTTGGTGAAATAACACTTAATTATAAAAAACAACATTCTATTTTAATAATGTCCATGATAGATAAGTTATTAAAAAATTTAAAAATAGATATAAATTCTTTAGATGGGTTTGTAGTTTCAAAAGGTCCTGGTTCTTTTACTGGACTTAGGATAGGTGTTTCTACAATAAAAGGGTTAAGTCAGGGTACTAGTAAACCTTTTTTGGGTGTTTCTTCACTAGATGCTCTTGCTTATAATTTAGCCTATACAGAAGGTATTATATGTCCTATTATCGATGCCTTACGTAATAATGTTTATACTGGATTATATCATTTTGTTAACAATGAATTAAAATTAATTGATGATTATAAAATTATTTCCATTGATGATTTAATTTCTACTATAAATGAACAAAATTATAAAGTTTGTTTTATAGGAGATGCTGTTTATAAATTCAAAGAAAAATTAAAGGATAGTATAAAAGACGTTAGCTTTGCTCCTGCACATCTTAACGTAGTAAAAGCTTCTTCTCTAGGTGAAATAGGTTTAGGACGTTTAAGTTCGGGAATTAGTGATAACTTATATACATTTTCACCCTTGTATATTAGAAAATCTCAAGCTGAAAGAGAATATGAAAAAAAAATGGAGTCTTTAGCAAGTGAATAATATCGAAATACTTTCTTTAAAGCAAGAACATATAGATAGTGTACTTACTATAGATTCTTTAAGTTTTCCAACACCATGGAGCAGATCTTCTTTTGAGAATGAAGTTACAACTAATAAATTTGCAAGGTATGTAGTTGCTAAGAAAGAAAATGTTATAATAGGTTATGCAGGTATGTGGCTAATCCTTGATGAAGGACATATAACTAATATAGCAGTTCATCCTGAATATAGAGGTATAGGTGCAGGAAACCTTTTATTAGAAGCTTTAATTGAAATATGCCGAATTGAATGTGCACACAATATGACTTTAGAAGTAAGAAAATCTAATATAGTAGCTCAAAATCTTTACAAGAAGTATGGATTTTTAGAAGAAGGTTTAAGAAAAGGTTATTATGCTGATAATAAAGAAGATGCCTTAATAATGTGGAATCACAATGTATGAATAAGTAATGTACCTCAAAATAGAGAGGAGTTATAAAGTAAGTGAATGAAGAAAAGAAAAAAGCTCTACAATGTTTAAAAACCTCAAAAGGTCAAATAGAAGGAATAATTAAAATGATTGAAGAAGGAAGATATTGCATTGATGTGTCTAATCAAATAACTGCTGCTCAATCATTATTAAAAAAATCAAATTTACTAATTCTAAAACAACATCTTAATCATTGTGTTAAAGATGCTTTTATAAATAATAGCGGAGATGAAAAAGTAGATGAAATAATAGATTTACTTTCTAAGTTATTAAAAGATTAAATTGCAGATTTTGTAGGCTATTAACTTTATAAAAATATAATGATTAAACAAAAAATATTTAGGTATTAATTTTACAAAAACTTATATATACTTACTTAATTTTTAATCAAAAAATTCCAAGACTGGATTATGCATCCAGTCTCTTATATTAATGGTGACTTATTTTCTATTTTAAATTTTGTCTAAGCTACATACTTTTTTATAAATTCCGGCATTTCTTTATCCCCATTTATATTAATGTAAAAGTCAATATTATTTTTATCCATCAACTTTTCTATTAAATAAAACAAATGTGCCGCATCTTGAAGATTTTCTTCTACAATATTAAACAATCCATCAATAAAAACTGTATCAATATCATAGTCTTCTGAAAGTATGCCGCACAAAAAACCATAAAAACTTTTTTGATCTTTTAAGTAAAATTCATTAGTAGCAATAAATCTTATTCTTCTATCTAGTTCCAGTAGTGGTCTTCTATCATCATCGATATACACAATATGTCCTTTACAAGATAACACTTTCTCATTAGCAAGATTAATTAACGCTTTTGTTTTGCCTGAACCTCTCTTGTTGCAAAATACATGAATCATGGTTACCACCCCTTACTTTATTATTTTATGCCACTCTTATAAGTAAATTATATAATATTCAGAATATTTTTTCAACATATTGGAATCATTTTTTAAAAAATATTCTTAAATAATTACACTCATTGCAAAATTAACCAGATGTTTTTTTATATGGTTACTTAAACTTTTTTACACCAGGATATATAACTTTAAATTCACCATCTTTAATAGCATTTATAAAATTAATCCTTCCCTTATTTTTAAAAGCCTTCTGTATTCTATTGAATCCTGTTCCGTTTTTGCCAAACCTACCCTTTTTATCTAATGTAATTATTTTTTCATATATCCACATATTCCTTCTCATATAATTAATAGAATTTTGATTTTTACCCTTTAATAATATTCCAGGACTAATTATGGCAACACTATTAAAATCTATTATTATCTCTATCTCTTTATAATACATTGTATAGTCCCTATACAAAACAGCATTTCTTACTCCTTCATATATCGAATCTATAGGATATGTTTTAGGTAATATCCTTTGTAAAATTTCTTCACTTTCATCCATCATAGAGAGAAGATCGCCCTGAATTATTATAATTTCATTTGAACTTTTACTGGTTCTATTAGTTATTTTTATCATATTGTGTGATATATATACATTATTTTTTCTAGAAAAAATCAAAAGTCCACCTAAAGTTGCCATATATCTTCCTGAATCCTTATCCATATGTATAATAGATGCATTTTCCATAAGCTCTACTCTATTATCATCACTTACTTCTATACCTTGAGAACAGAAATATCTATCCACTATCTCATTATCTATACACTTTAAATTACTCCCAGGTATCGGGAATAGTTCTATATTTAAACTTAGATTTTCTTGAAGTGCGGAAACTATTTCTTGCTTTCTCATAGTATCATTAGTAGAACCTCTTCTTATATAAAAAGCACCATTATCTTTTATTTGGTAAGGTTTTTGAGGACCATCATATATGCTTATAATAGCTATCTTTTTATTATCATAATCCATAAACTCTAAGGAAACGGGTATAGGCGGCTCAATTCTTGAGCTCACGATTTGTTGTATTTTTTCTTCGCTAAAAGCATGATTTTCTATTCCTACTATCCTCTTAGTCTTGTCTTCTATTCCTATTATTAAGTAACCTCTTCCCCCTCTAGAATTAGCTATAGCACATATGTCCTTGGCTAACTCCTTTCTACCACTATCAGTTTCTATTTCTATAGATTGTTTAAAATCTAATTTAGTCCCCTCTGATTTTTTTAGTAAATTTAAAAATTTCTTTCTATCCATATTAAAAACCTCAAATTCATTATATAAATATATATATTCAAAAATTTCAATAAATATTTTAATAGATTTATTATACATCACTTATAAGCATATTGTTCAACTAGATTAATAAAATTTTTAACACTTTTCATGTTACTAAATGAAAATAATTTTTATTTAAAGCAAAAAACACTTGACAGAGAAAAAGCAAGTTATACTTAGATATTCAGAGCTAATACAGATTAACGAGCATAATAGAATTTAAATATTGTTTTTTTTTTACAATATGCTATAATACAAGTATAGAGTATATGCTCTGTTATTTTATAAGTGGGTTAATTTTTCCAAGGTATTCTATTCTCCTTTTTTTCATAGGAGGTAAGTTATCCAAGAAAATTAGTCCTATGATTTTAAGGAGGTTTTTTTAATGGCAGATAAGACTATCGTATGTAAGGACTGCGGAAATGAATTTGTATTTACTGAAGGAGAACAAGAATTTTATAAGGAAAAAGGATTTGAAAATGATCCTGTAAGATGTCCTGATTGTAGAAGAAAAAGAAAAGCAGAAAAAAATAGAATGAGAAATAGCTAATTTAAGTTATTAAAAAAAGAGGTTGTTTAACCTCTTTTTTATTACTTTCTTATAATGTTAGCCTTCTTCAAAACTTTTCCTAACGGTAATGCTAACGCCATTCCTGCTGCCACCTGAGCTATGTTTCCTGGAATTTCTGCTGCTGATAAAACAAAAGCTTGCACAAATGCTATTTTAGTTACAAAATGCATTATTATAGCTCCAGCTAGATAATATGCCGCTATCATCCATATACCAGCTAAAACAAATGCAAATATATTATTAAAAATATTATTACCATCGTAATTTTTTCTATAAGCTATAGTAGCTGCTATATATGCCATAACCCCTTTTATTACAAAAGTAAAAGGTGCCCATATTGCATAAGGTGAAAATAGATCAAATATACACATTCCTATTGCTGCTGATAAAAAACCTTTCTTTCTGCCTAAAAGTATTGCAGCTAAAAATACCATACTGTCACCAAGATGAACTACTCCTTTAATAAGTACACCGCTAGGTATATTGATTACAGCAGTAGCAATATACGTTATGGCTGCCATAAGGGATATTTGAACTATATCAGTGATCTTTAATTGACTATTAGCTAAATTTTTACTTTCCATTGATAACTACACTCCCCATACAATTTTTATTTATAATTATTATATTAAGATTTCTATAAAATGCAAAGTGTATGGGTACGATATCTTTAGGCTTCTAAAAATTTAAATACCTATTTATTATAATATTTTTTAATATAAATGATAACAATAAAATAATGTATATATAATATTATTTTTATCATTTATATTAAACGTTAATTAGCTTTAATAACTAAAGTAAACTTTCACAGGAGGTTGTATTTATGACATTTTTACGTTGGCTAGCTGGCTTTGCTATATTATTTTGTATAATTGGACTCATTTTTAAGATAGGCGGAAGCTTTATAAACCTTCTTCTATTATTTGCAGGTTTAGTATTTATTTCTGACATTTTATTTTCTAAAAAGAAAGATATGTGAAATTTTAACTCTGTTTGCAACTAAAAATTTGTAAACAGAGCTCTTTTTTTGTTTATTTAATATGTACTTAAGAATATAGTCATGTTATAATTTATTTTGTGTATAAAGGAGGTAAAAAAATTTATGTTAAACTTAAACATTAAAAGTACTTCAGGAATAGCACACAACTTGCTTTCTAAAGCACTTGACTTATTGAATAGATATTATTTTATACTTATAGGTTTGTATTTTTTGAAAAAAGCTATAGGGGTTGCACTGCATTCTCATTCTGGTGTAGATTATAAAGCATATCTTTTTTTATTAGCTTTTGCCAGTTTTACGACCTATTCTGAACTAAGAAAAGATGTAAAATGGATTCCATTTTTAATATTATGTATTCCATTTTTGATGTTTATATCATATATAAATGTTCATGGATATGAATTTTGGGGCAAAATGTTAAGCTGGCAAATAAGTAGGAGTATTGTTGTGGACTTAAATCCTATATTCAGCAAGATACCTTTTAATGATGCTGCTTTTGCAAGAGTATATAAGCCTGAAACTCTTACATGGATTTTAAGAATGGTTTATAATAATGGATTTGTTCTACCTGTTCTACTTCCTCTTTACAGAGCTGCTATATCTAAAGATTTTAAAAAAATGATTAGATATGCTTTAAGTGGACATGTTTTGCAAGTATTTTTAATTACACCATTTTATTTAACATTCCATCTACAAGAGGTTTGGTTTGTTCTTGGACAACCTGATGGGTTAGCTAGACACTTTTCAAGTCCTGCACAAGCTGCAGGTACTGCTCTTAACTGTTTTCCATCTATGCATACATCCATAGCCTTTGCTATGTTTTTACTAGTTATGAGAGAAAAAAATAAATTATTCAAATACTTATGGGGATTCTTCTGCTTAAGTGTAGTATTCTCTACAATGTACCTTGAAATACATTGGGTTATAGATGTGCTCGCTGGAATGCTTCTTGCATATTGTACTGTTAAATTGGTAGATTTCATATTGGATAAAGGTAAATCATTAATCCAAGCACCGCTTAGTTCTATATATTATAGAACTATTCATTCAACATATTTAAGTGATTATAATTTTCGTTCATTACAACGCTAAAATTTAAGGTTTAAAATTTAAGTATATTTTATACTTGAATTTTAAACCTTTTTTATAATTATACTAGTTTATTCACTCTTACCTATATCAGACAGGGTAAGACCTTTATTATGATCTAAAGCCCAGTTTATAGCCCATTCACTTTGGAATATTAATATGTTTCTATCTTTTAAATCTTTTACTAACTTTGTATCACTAGTTAAAATAAGCTTTTCAGGCTCTACTTCTGAACTTTCTATCCATCTTATATTTCTATAAGCAAGCATATCCATTTTGATATCTACATTATATTCATTTTTCATTCTATATTCTAGAACTTCAAACTGTAATACACCTACTACTCCTACTATAATTTCCTCTATGCCTATATGCAATTCTTTAAAAACTTGAATAGCACCTTCTTGAGAAATTTCTGTTATTCCTTTTATAAATTGCTTTCTTTTCATAGTATCCATAGTTTTTACTCTAGCAAAATGTTCTGGAGCAAATATTGGTATTCCTTCAAACTTGAACTTCTTAGAATTTGAGCATAAAGTATCTCCTATTCTAAAAATGCCTGGATCAAACACTCCTATTATATCTCCTGCGTAAGCTTCTTCAACTATTTCTCTATCTTGTGCTAAAAATTGTTGTGGCTGTGCTAGCTTTATCTTATTTTTTCCCTGGACGTGGTAAACTTCCATTCCTTTTTTAAACTTTCCTGAACATATTCTCATAAAAGCAATTCTGTCCCTATGAGCAGGATTCATGTTTGCTTGTATTTTAAATATAAATGATGAGAAATCATCATTAAATACATCTACTTCACCTTGATCAGATTGTCTAGATAGTGGTGGAGTTGTAAGCTTCAAGAATTCTCTTAAAAATGGCTCTACACCAAAGTTTGTAAGAGCACTTCCAAAAAATACAGGTGTAAGATTTCCTTCTCTAACTTTCTTTAAATCAAATTCATCTCCAGCAATATCTAAAAGCTCTATATCTTCTTTTAACTTATCATGAAGCGCTTCACCTAATAAATCCTTAAATACATTATCATCTACATTACCTTCTATTGCTTCTACTTGAGTTTGGCCATGGTTTCCGCCATTAAAAACCTCTATAAGATTTTTATTTCTATCGTAAACTCCTCTAAAATCTGCACCTGATCCAATAGGCCAATTCATAGGATATGACTTTATTCCTAAAACTTGTTCTATATCCTCCATAAGTTCAAAAGGATCTTTACTTTCTCTATCCATTTTATTTACAAATGTAAATATAAGTATCCCTCTAAGGCTACATACGTGGAAAAGCTTTTTAGTTTGCTCTTCTACTCCTTTTGCAGAGTCAATTACCATTACTGCACTATCTGCTGCCATTAATGTTCTATATGTATCTTCACTGAAATCTTGATGTCCTGGTGTATCCAATATATTTATACAGTAACCATCATAGTTAAATTGCATAACTGAAGATGTAACCGAAATACCTCTTTGCTTTTCTATTTCCATCCAATCGGATACTGCATGTTTTGAAGCTTTTCTTGCTTTAACTGAACCTGCTAATCTGATTGCACCTCCGTATAATAACAACTTTTCAGTAAGTGTTGTTTTACCGGCATCTGGATGTGATATTATGGCAAAGGTTCTTCTACTTTCAATCTCTTTCGTTAAATCCGCCACACTTCTCTCTCCTCTTCCTTTTTTTGCTTTCATCAATGATTTTAACTTTATTATAGACCAATGTCAACTTAACTTATTCTTGTTTTAATAAGTTATATAACAAATAAAATATTTAAAATTTCTTAAATGAAGTTGGTATGTAGAGTAAACGTTTAATTTTTATTTAGACGCTTTTCTATAGTTAAATATACTGACCACACATTATTTCTTTTAATTATACAAATGTTATAATAATTATGTCAGTAAAACTATAATTTTGGAGGTAATCTATGTACAAATTATTAGCTCTTGATATGGATGGTACTTTATTAAATAAAGATAAAACTATATCTAAAGAAAACTTTGATGCTATTGAAAATGCTAAGAAACGAGGAGTTAAAGTAGTATTGGCTACTGGACGACCTTTAAAAGGTATAGAAAAATACCTAAATCAGTTGAATTTAATAACTGAAGAAGATTATGCTGTCGCCTTTAATGGTGCTGTAGTCCAAAATACTAAAACAGGTGAAATTTTATCTCAAACCTTAATGTCAATGGATGATGTTAAATATCTATACGACTTAAGTAAAAAACTAAATGTTAACATTCATGTATCTACACCTACTTCTTGTATAACCCCTAAACTTAATAAGTATACTAAACATGAAGCAGATATAAATGGTCTTGATATTGAATTATTAGACCTTGATAATCTAGATTCCAATACAACTATAATAAAAGTGATGTTTGTAGATACTGACTCCATTCTTGATAATGCTGTTAAGCAATTTTCGCCCGAAATTTATGATAAATACACTGTAGTAAGAAGTGCACCATTTTTTCTAGAATTTATAAACAATAAGGCTAATAAAGGTGTTGGCGTTGATATTCTTGCTAAAAGCCTTGGAATAAAAAGAGAAGAAGTAATATGTATGGGTGATGCTGGTAACGATATTCATATGATAGAATATGCTGGCCTTGGAGTAGCTATGGGTAATGCTTTTCCTGAACTTAAACAAATTGCTAACTATATAACAAAAACCAATGAAGAAAATGGAGTGGCTCATGTAATAAATAAGTTTATACTAGATGATGAGGCATGCTAAACTTAATCAAACAATTAATATGATTGATATGGAAAGAGTATATCCATATCAATCATATTTTTTTACAAATCTATACACTTTTCTGCTAAAGAACACAAATGCTCCCTTACATAATCAGCATTATTTTCATTTGATAGTACAATTAAATAATCTCCTGCACAAATTGATGTATTCCCTCTTGGTATAATTTCATCCTGTCCTCTTTTAACTGATACTAATAAACATTCAGAAGGCAATTGTACTTCTTTTATTTTCTTTCCATCTAAAATTGAACCCATATAAACTGCTATTTCTATAATTACTTTTGCCCCTTCTTCACCTTTAAACTTATTAGTGCTTGTACTTAAAAACTTATCCAATAATACTTCATATATTGGCTTTGATTTCATTATATCAGCAGTAATATATGCTATTAAACATACCAAACTAACTGAAAGTAAATGTGAAAAAGATCCTGTCATTTCAGTAATTAAAACACACCCTGTAATAGGCGATTTAACAATTGCTGCAAAGTAACCTGCCATGCCTAATATTATAAGGTTGTTTATATAATTTTGATCAAATGCAAATAAAATCTTTATTATATCACCATAGGCTATTCCTATTAATGCACCTATAACTAAAAGTGGAAGAAAAATTCCACCTGGTACTCCACAACCAAAACTTGTCATAGTAAAGAAAAACTTTACTATAAGCAATATTAATAGTACTTTTAAGGAAAATGAACAATTTACAAGAGAATTTACTATTTCATGTCCTCCTCCTAAAACTTCAGGCAAACTTAAACCTACTACTCCTGATATAAGAAATGCTATTATTGGTCTTGCTTCTTTAGGCAACCATTTTTGTTTAGCGTATATCTCCTGACTTTTAAATATACACTTATTAAAAGCTACACCTAATATTCCTAGAATTATACCCAAAATAATTATGTAAAAATAACTGTCTAGTGGTATTGGTTTTAAATCTTTAAAATTAAATACTGGCTTTAATCCAAAAAAGTGTTTGGAAACAAAATCTGCTGTTATAGATGCTGCTAATGCTGTTGTCATAACTATAGGTGAAAAGTTTTTATGTACCTCTTCCAAAACAAAAATTACACCTGCTAATGGCGCATTAAATGCTGCCGCTAAACCTGCACTAGCACCGCTAGTTATAAGAAACTTTTCTTCTACTTTAATTCTTTTTAAAATTCTTCCGACTCCTTGTCCTACAGCTGCTCCCATTTGAACAGAAGGGCCTTCTCTTCCTAAAGATAATCCAGCACCTATACAAATGGCACCACCTACAAACTTGCTTAGTATTACTTTCCACCAGTTCATGGTAAGCTTCCCTGACACTATTCCTTCAACCTGTGGTATACCACTCCCTGAAGCCATAGGTTCATGTTTTATAATTATTCCTACAATCCATCCTCCCATAATAAGGAATATTATCCAAACAGGAATTATAAAAACATTCTTTAATTGTATTGTATAAATGTATCTGGCAAAACTAAGCGATTTTTCTAATGCATATCTGTAACTTACAATTAATAGACCTGAAAAAAATCCTACTATAATGCCCTCTATAATAATTTTTAATCTAAAATTATTCCATTTAGACAAAATGTTTTTAGTATTATTTATGTTACTCAATTATAAACCCTCCACCTGTTAAATTAAAAAGATGCATATTAAAACGCATCTTTTTTTAGGTTATATAATTATATTACCACTTTAACATTATTTCGACATAGGTATGAATCCAATTTTTTTCTGCATTTTTCTAAGCATTTTATTAGAAACATAATAAGCTTTTTCTGCACCTTTCTTATATACACTTTCAAGATATTCCTTATTCTCTATTAGTTCTTTTACTTTTTTCTGTATAGGCTCTAACTCACTTACTATCGCTTCTGCTACATCATTTTTAAATTGAGCATATCCCTGTCCTTCATATTTCTTTTCTATATCTTCAGTACTTACACCAGTAATAGCATTTAATATTGTAATTAAATTTTTAATACCTGGTTGATCATCTGTATATTTAACTACACCTATGCTATCTGTAACACATCTATTTATTTTCTTTCTTATAACTTCTGGTGGATCCATAATTAATATATAACTATTAGGGTTATCTGCAGATTTTGACATCTTTTTAGAAGGTTCCTGTAAATCCATTATTTTAGCACCTAATTTTGGTATATAACCTTCCGGTAAATTAAATGTTGGACTATATAAGCTATTAAATCTTTGTGCAATATCTCTTGTAAGTTCAAGATGTTGAGTTTGATCTTTACCTACTGGAACTAAATCTGCATTATATAATAATATATCTGCCGCCATTAATACTGGATAATTCAAAAGTCCTGCACACACAGATTCACCATATCTTTTTGATTTATCTTTATATTGTGTCATTCTTCCAAGCTCGCCTATATATGTGAAACAATTTAAAAGCCATCCAGCCTCGCTATGTGTAGGAACATGAGATTGTATAAATATTGTATTCTTTTCAGGATCAATCCCTGCAGCTAAGTATATTGCTAACACTTCTAGAGTTCTTCTTCTTAAATCCTTTGGTTCTTGCTTTACAGTTATAGCATGGAGATCTACAACACAAAAATAACAATCATATTCATCTTGAAGCTTAACCCAATTCTTTAAAGCTCCTAAATAATTTCCTATAGTTAAATTTCCTGATGGTTGAATTCCACTAAATATTACTTTTCTTTTTTCTTCCATTTTCATTACCTCCTAATATGTTCATATAAAAAAGCCCTATGATTTTTATTAATCATAGGGCGTATTAAACACTGTGCCACCTAAATTCAAAAAGATAATAGATCTTTTCCTTGTTAAGATACATACATATCCTGCCATTGTAACGTAAGGCCTACGTCAAAAGAGTACTTTTAATTCATCCTGATCCTCCAAGACCCATTCAGCTTAAACATAATTACTGTAATTCCAGCATCTACAGCTCTCTTTAAATTTGTTTTAAGCTTACTTACTTCTTATCAAAGGATTTTATATATATTTCTTTTAATTTATAGTATTCCTTTAACACTAAATTGTCAACATTTATTTCTTCCACAAACCATGAACATTGCAATATTCTCTAACAAATAAAATTTCTTCATCTACCTTGAATACAGCTTCTGGCTTTTCTCCTGGTTTTAAATATTTTCTAAATACCTTATTTGCCGTATTTACTTCTATCCACTCAATATAATGATTTTCTAACATAGGATGTTCAACTTCTCCCACCTTTACAACTATACCATTTTGCAACTTTTCTATAACAGGTATATGTTTTTCAACTGCTGCATCTGTAGTATTTTCTGAAAGAAGTACCATAGGTTTTCCGCAGCATACTAAAGTTCCTCCAGCTTTATGAACAACTTCTACCATATTCCCGCAAACTTCACATTTATAAACTTGCCTAATCTCAGTCATTATTATTCCTCCTTAACACTATATATCCATTGATAGCTCAGCTTTCTCACATATAAAGATTTGACTTGGTATAATCACATTGCGAAACAACTTTTTCAGAGGACAGAGGCCAGTGAAGGTAAGTTTTCTTCCTGCTGTCAGAAAACTAATTTATCTGATGGCTATCTACTGTAATACTCTCACTTCTATCAAAGTGAGATATAACAGTAGCTACGCCCCTAGATAATTCATCTGAACTTGGTGTGAGAAGCAAAGCTCTAAAGAAAAAGCGATTCACTTTAAATCAAAGATTTAAGTTCTCTGCTTTTCCCACTAAGTAAGATTCATTGATTTTTAAAGCTCATTTTGCTAACGCAAAAGAAACTTTAAATTTATATAAGTCAGCAATATTTCACTTTAGTGAAACGAGTCATCAAAAATTTAATTAAAGATTTTTCGTAGCGCAGCGGAAAAAATCCTCCTTCACTGTCCTCTGTCCTCTTAAAAATATTGCTTCACAATATTTTTAAATCACAACTTTTACTTTATGATCTCCATCTTTGAAGAAAGGAATTATCTTGTTATCTATCTTATTTCCATCTACCCATAATCCTCTTTTTTCTCCTCTTTTTACTTGTATAGAGTACTTACATTTTTCAAGATTATAGTATATATCATAGTTATCCCATTCATCAGGTATACATGGCTCTATAGTAAATCCTTCACTTTTTCTAAACTTTAAACCAAGTATGCCCTCTACTCCCGTTCTATACATCCAACCAGCAGCACCTGTATACCAGCTCCATCCACCTCTTCCTACATGGGGATCTACAGTATAAACATCTGCAGTCATAACATAAGGTTCTACTTTATAAGTTTGGCATTCCAAACGAGATTCTGCATGATTTATTGGATTTATCATATTAAATAGATTCCAAGCCTTATTATTGTAACCCATTTTAGTTAAAGCTAGTATTACCCATATAGATCCATGAGTATATTGACCTCCATTTTCCCTTACTCCTGGAACATACCCTTTAATGTAACCAGGCTCTAAAGAAGATTTATCGAAGGCTGGTGTAAGTAATAATATTATACCCTTATCCTCCTTTACAAGGTTCTTCTCTAAAGCATTCATAGCTTCCTTTACCCTGGATTCTTTTCCTGCCCCAGATATAATAGCCCAAGATTGTGACAGTGAATCTATCTGACATTCATCATTATTAATAGATCCTAGTGGAGTTCCATCATCAAAATATGCTCTTCTATACCAGCTGCCATCCCAGGCATTCTTTTCTAGATTTTCTCTTATAAATTCCTTTAATTCATTGTACTTAGCTACATTTTCAAAATCTGACTTGTACTCACATATAGGAATAAACTTATCTAATATACTATACAAAAACCATCCAAGCCATACACTTTCTCCTTTTCCTTTGTTGCCTACAGTACTCATACCATCATTCCAATCCCCAGATCCCATTAAAGGTATATTATGGCTTCCAAACTTTAAGCCTCTTTCTATAGCTTTTATACAATGCTCATAAATAGTACCTTTTTTCTGAGATATTTTAGCTATATTATATCTTTCATCTTCACCTTCTTTTAATGGTTCATCTTCTAAGTATCCGGCCTCTTCATCTAAAATATTATAATCTCCTGTATTCTGTATATAATCTGTAGTTACATAAGGCAGCCATAATAAATCATCTGAAAATCTTGTTCTTATACCACTATCTACTATAGGATGCCACCAATGCTGCACATCACCTTCTAAATATTGTTTTGAAGCACTATAAATTATATGCTCCCTTGGTATATTATTGTCTACATAATTTATAGCCATTACATCCTGCAGTTGATCTCTAAAACCATATGCTCCCCCTGATTGATAGAAAGCTGTCCTTGACCAAAATCTACAGGATAAAATCTGGTACATTAGCCATCCATTTAATAAAATATCCATGGATTTATCTGGTGTTTTAACCTGTATAGTATTGAGTAATTTCTGCCAGTAATTTTTAGTATTGTTTAATTCATCTTCTGCTTTAAATTCATTATTGTATTTCTTTACAACCCTTTCTACTTCTTCAAAAGTTTCTCCTTGACCTAATGCTATTAATATATATTTTTCTTCTTTTTTATCTAAATTTATTTTTACATTTTCAGCTAAACAAGGATCAAAACCTGCACCTACAGTATCTGAAAGTTTTTCAAATTTCATAGCTTCAGGTTCCCTCACACTTCCACCTCTTCCAAGAAACTCTTTTCTATCACCTGTAAAAGATACTCCTTTTCCTCCAAAGGTTTTTAAATAGCAAATAAGTTTTCCAAAATGTTCACTATACGGATTTAAAGCATACATATATCCTTTTTCCTTATTAAATTCGGTAAAAATATATTGAGCACTTTGTTCATGAGTTACTCCAAGTACTAACTTTGCATAATAGCTTATGGACAATTTTCTTTTTTCATTTGTATTATTTTTAAGTTTTATTCTGCATAATTTAACACTTTCATTTACATCAACGAACATTGTCATTTCTCCCATGATGCCATATGCTTCATGTTTAAAATTTGAATACCCAAAGCCGTGCTCTATAATATATTCACCACTATCCCTTATAGGTTTAGGAGATATACTCCATAAATCGCCTGTATTCTCATCTCTTACATATATTTGTTCAGCTTCTCCATCTATTATTGGATCATTTGACCAAGTAGTTAACTTATTTTCTCTACTATTCTTATTCCAAGTATAAGATATCCCACTTTCAGAAACATGAAAACCAAAACTATCATTTGAAATTACATTTATCCATGGAGCAGGAGTAGTTTCCCAATTTTTTAGTACTATGATATATGAGTTATTTTCATGATGAAATCCTCCAAGACCATTAAAGTAATACAATTTAGGTATATCAAAATTACTAGGAACAAAACTATAGTTTTTAGGTTGAACTTTAAGTAATTCCGCCTCTTTTCTAGATTCATCTTCTTTATGTTTTATTTGTGACGCTACAGAGCCCTTGTCGCCATCAATTACCAATCTGGCTATAGCCATAAGTAAGTCTACATCTTCTTCTTTTATGGTAGCCTTACTGTGCAAAAAAACTCCCCCTGATTTATTTTGTTTATCTCTTGCATAACTGGAGTTTATTAAATCCCTTATAGAATCCTGTAAATTTTGTGTATATGAAGCATTCTGTAGATTCAATATAACTAAATCTACTTTTAAGCCTTTTATATTCCAGTATTCATGAGCATTTAATAATTGTCTTACTATGTCTACATTCTTATCATCTCTAACTATAAGTAATACTATAGGTAAATCTCCAGATATTCCATAAGCCCATAATGCTGATTGGCCCTTATTTATATGCTTTATATACTTCTCCCTGTCTCTAAATAATGTATTTAAAAACAAAATTTTAGATGCCATAAGTTGATAAGTATTAGCTTGAGGAGACTTTATTCCAAGATATTTCATTTCCACCTGTATTTCTGTCCATGATAGTTCAAAGATTCTATTTACATTATGCATATCTCTATATTTTTCAGAAAGCTCAATAGCTTCCTGTCTAGAATCAGCTGTAGCTGTAGTAAATGCTATTTTGCAACTTTCCCCTTTTTCTATCTTTACTCTCACTCTTATACTTATTATAGGATCTAATACTGCACCACTAGTCATTTTTAACTGTACATTATTATCCATAGCTTCAGGATTTGATAAATCTCTTCCCCTGCCTATAAAATTGGCTCTACTTGTTTCATATTGAATTGAACCTAGTAAGTTTCCCTCCACTGCAATAGTTTGCATAACCCAAGGCTGCTTTGAATCTTTAGATCTAGGTCTCCTATTAGCGACTATACACTTAGCCTCATCTACAAATTCTGTCTTTATGAACAAATTTCCAAAAGACGGATGAACCAAATCTGCATTATATGGAGCTAATGTTATCTCGCAATAACTAGTAATTTCAATTTCTCTGCTGTGATCACTTTGATTAGTTAGAGAAATTTTTCTCACTTCAGCATTATCCTCATTAGAAACGGTAACTTGTGTATGTGTTTTAATATTTCCATCTTTTCGCTCAAATTCAGCTTTGTCTAATGAAAAAGTAACATTATATTCATCTCCTTCAGATTTGCATGGTTCATATGCTGTGCCCCAATACTCACCAGAATTTAAATTTTTTATATAAAAAAACATTCCTGTACTATCTGTAGTTGTATCTTCCCTCCATCTATAAACTGTCATGTCATCTTTTTTAGCATATCCAGCACCGCTGTTAGTTATCATTAATGAATACTTTCCATTAGACATAATATGAGTTTCTGGCATTTCTGTTTTTGCTATGTTATACCTTCTTGCAATTAAATTTTGTTTTTCTGCTATTATATCAGTATCTTCATATTGCTGTTCTCTATCATATACAACATTTTTTGATTTTTTCTCTTGAAGAAGCAGTTCTGTGGCCTTTACTCTTGGTATTCTATGAAATCTTTCTTGAAGTATACTATCATTTATTACATTATCTAACGACATTAAACTCATCCCCTGATGATGTACCATAAAACATTTAACTTTTGCACTTCTCTTTCCTTTAGGCAATCTTTCTTTAGTATAGTCTATAGATTCATAAAATCCATATATACCTTCCATACCAATATCAATAAGCTTTTTTATATTATTAAAAGCCTTTTTTAAATCAATTTGCAGCGCCATAACTGTAGAATATGGGGATATTACTAAATCCGTCATAAGGCCTCTCTTAAGTCCTATACCTGGTACACCAAAAGCTTTATACTGATAATTTAAATTCACATCAAAATTATAAAAAGCCGATTCTGATATTCCCCAAGGAACTTTTCTCTCTTTACCATACTTTTCCTGACCACCTACTACAGCTCTATAAGTTTCATACAATAATGTATCAGGATAAGCTTTCATAATTAAAAATGGCATCAAATATTCAAACATAGTTCCTGTCCATGACACAAGACCTTTATCCTTACCAATCATAGTCAAAGATCTTCCTAACTTAAACCAATGACCTTTCTCTATATCTCCTTTAGCTATAGCTACAAAACTAGCCTGCCTTGCCTCTGATGCTAATAAATCATAATAACATTTATTTATGCTATCATTTTCAACATCATATCCTATAGAAAAAAGCTGCCTTTTTTCATCATATAACATTCTAAAGTCTGTACTTTCAGCAATTTTACTTAATCTTTCTCTTAAACTTATTAATTTACTTAAAAATGTTGTTATTTCATATTTGCCACTTTCTAGCATTAAATTTATTTCACTTATCCATTGTTGGTCATCTTTAAATTTGCTATAAGCTTCATTAAGTTCATTTTGAATATCTTCAATTTCTTTAGGCAAATTTTTTAACGAGCTTTCAGTTGGAATCTCTGTTAATCTTTCTTTTATAAACTCCAATTTTTCTGGTGTCTTTAATAACATATCAGCCCATGGAAAAAAGACCTGTATTTCATTTAAGTACTTACTTATACTATATTTTAATTTGTTATTCCAATATAAATCAGTACATTCTTTAACTTTACTTATTTCCATGCACTTAGTCCATACACTCTCCAGTGTATTTTTCCAGGATAATATATTAAAATCTTTATTACTAAATTCATGTATTAAATGTATATAAAAATCTTCTATATTGCTAGAACTCTTTATCTCATAGCTAGCAAGTTTTAAATTATCAGTTACAGCTAATAATACACTTTTCTTTACAACTGAACCTGACATATACTCATTTATCGTCTCATTAGTAAGCCATAAATATCCTATTAGATTCCCGCTATCTACTGTTGATATATACTTGGGATAAAGAGGATTTTTAGTTTCAGTATCATACCAATTGTAAAAGTGTCCTTTAAACTTTTCTAAAGATTCCATATTAGATACTATTTTATCCATTCTTTGCTGAAACTCAAGTATACCAATATATCCAAAATCAACTGCTACAATATTGGATGTAAGTCCCATCCCTATGTTAGTAGGTGAGGTTCTATGGGCTACCCCATTATGAGGATCTTCCTGATAATTATCAGGTGCCAGCCAATTATTTTCTTCGTTAACAAAGTCCTCAAAATAGGACCATGTTTTTCTAGTAACCCTTCTCAATATTTCTTCCTGTTCATTTGTTAATTGATGTTTTTCTCTTTTTGTTTCTCTACTTATACTATAAGCTATCCATGGACTAGTAAACCAAATAATAGCGGAGGGCATTATTAACATTCCTGAATCTAAAGAATTTTGAAAAGCTATAAATGCTATAAATACACTTACAGCACTAGCTACCCACATAAATTGTACAAAATCTATAAAACTTCTACCGGAACTCTTTTCTGCATCTTCAGCTGTTTGCCATTGAAGAAAATTCTTTTTACTTATACTTAATCTATATAATGTTCTAATTATAGCGTCTATCATTAAATATGCTTGATGTGGCAAAAAACAAAATATAAGAAAAACTTGTTCTAAAACATTTTTTCCATTACTCAGTTTTCCTGAAAGCCCTATACCTTTAATAGGTGAAATTACTGTTTCAGATACATCAAATAATATAGGACATAAAATAGAAATAAAAGCTATAGCTAGCCATCTATCTGGATTTTTAAACATTAAGAGTGCTAAAATGATAAGTATCATTATAGATGGTGCTAAAAGACTTCTCCTTAAATTATCAAATACTTTCCATCTTGATAACTTATTTAAATGATTTTTTTTAAATATCCACGGAAGAAGCTGCCAGTCACCTCTCGTCCATCTATGTATCCTTTTACAACTAGAATTATAATATGCAGGATATCCATCTATAAGCTCTATATCTGTAACTAACGCTGCTCTTATATAAGATCCCTCTAATAAATCATGACTTAATACTGAATTTTCAGGGATTTCACCGCTGAGTATGTTGTTAAAAGTATCCACATCATATATACCTTTTCCAGTAAATATTCCCTCATCAAATAAATCCTCATATACATCAGAAATAGCTGTGGTATACATATCTATTCCAACTTCACCTGAGAATATTTTTGAAAACATAGTTTTGTTTGCACTTAAAGTTCCAACTCCTATTCTAGGTTGCATAAGTCCGTGCCCTCTTAATACCACTTTATTATTAGAATCTATATAAGGTTTATTTAAAATATGATACATGGACCCTATCAGCCTTTTTGCACTATCTCTAGGTAATTGAGTATCTGCATCCAGTGTTATTACATATTTAATATTATATAAATTTTCTACATTTCCACTTACAACATCATAACTTGTATTCTTGCTACCTTTTATTAGCTCATTAAATTCCATTAACTTACCACGTTTTCTTTCCCACCCTAACCAAATTCCTTCTTTTTCATTATATTGTCTATATCTATTAAAAAAATAAAATATATCTATACCATTTTTACTATACTTATCATTTAACGCTTTTATCAACTTTAAAGCCGTATCAACTATGCTTCTATCATCTTTTTCTTCTTTCTGTACACTATCTTTAAAATCTCCTAAAATACCGAAATATATATTTTCTTCCTTATTGGCTAAATAATATACTTCCATATCACTTATTAATTCTTTTACTCTAGTTTCACTTGGTAATAACGTAGGAATAACTACTATTGTACTAGCTTCTACAGGTATACCCTTTCTAAATTCTATTTTGGGAACAAATCTAGGTTCTATTAACTTATTTATGCTCCAATTAAATGTGGATACAACAATTTCACTGCATGGAATTAAAATTGCAATTCCTGCTATAATATACTGCCACAAAATAGTTCTTTCATCATTGTAATAGCTTAAAACTAATATTAAACTTACTAATAAAATTGTAGAAAATATTATAGTTCCTATGTAAAAATTAACATTTCCCTTAATAAATTTACTTTTTATACTGTGAACTTTACTTTCTTCAAAAGATATCTTTTTCTTTAAGCTTTCAATACCATGATCTATTATGTAATATCCTACATGTTCCTCATATTTTTCCGAATCAGCATTATTTTTTGCTTCTAAAGCACATTCTATTGCTCTTTTAGCTATAAGAGATTCAGGTACATTCATACACTTTGCTAACTTTTCTATACTATGTCTATAATAGTCTCTAGATTGAAAATCCATATTTTCGTATATTCTAAAAGGATCTTTTCTTAATATATTTTCCACATAACTTAATTTTTCAAAACTTACCTTCCAATTTAAAGTTCCTACTTCTCTTATACCAGTTATAGAGTTTCCTATAGAAATTTGATATCCAGCTTGTTTCTGATGTTCAATATTTATCATTCTTTCTAAATTAGTTTCCTCATTATCTAATTTTTCATCAATCCACTTATATATAATTGTGTTTTCTGTTTCATTATCTCTTAATACTTTTAAAACTCTTTCAACCATGTGAGATGTAAATATTATATCTTCAAAATACAGTTTTTTAATTTCATCCTCTACTGTATTATTATTAACTGCATCTATAAGTCTTTCTGCAAGTATATCTCCTTTCTCAATTTCCTTTTGTGCAAAAACAATTCTTTCAATTATTTTACTTATATTTTGAATAAGAGCTATTCTAATCATTATAGGCAAGGCCCAAAGTTCTCCACTGGTTAATATAGTGTTCTTTTGATATACACTAATAAATGTTTCTATAGTTTCTTCATCAATTGCACCATCAGTATGTGAAACTAACTCTACAGCTATATAATAAATTCTAGGATACCCCTTCATAATTCCTTTACTCATAATGGGTAAATTCTTGTAATATGATTCAGGCATGTTAACTTTTACATCTTCATATTCCCTTTGTATCAAATAAAGATTGTCTAAAAGCCATTCTGCTGCCTGTATCACATGTTTATTATTGTTAACTTTCTTATCTATATACTCATATCCCTTTAATATTTTTTTGTAACTAATATCCAAACTTTTCATAATTCTTCTTCTGCAATTACTTTTTTT
>NZ_JABBNI010000065.1:0-82538 GCF_012926525.1 Clostridium muellerianum | reverse complement strand
CCATTCTGCTGCCTGTATCACATGTTTATTATTGTTAACTTTCTTATCTATATACTCATATCCCTTTAATATTTTTTTGTAACTAATATCCAAACTTTTCATAATTCTTCTTCTGCAATTACTTTTTTTTATCACAGATGAATAACTAGATATCTCTACAGCGTGTCTTTGTAACTCTTCTTTGTTAGCATTCATAGTAGGGACATCATCCATTATGTTGCTTTCATCCTGTTTATTTTTATTACGCAATACATAGATACTAATAATTAATAAAATGGCTGCCAAAACAGCTATTATATAATAAAGCATAAAAAATCATCCTTTCGTGTAAAAAGAATTGCTGCTTTGCTTATTATCTCCATGAAATTGTAAATTATGAATTTTGGCAAATAAAAAAATATGCTATGGAAAATCTAATTTCCCATAGCATACCTTTATCCCATGGCTACCATCTGTAACCTCCCCATTTTCTTTAGATGGGATCTAACAGCTGATACACCCCTGAATAATTTCTTGTAAAGCTCAGATGTAAAGATATATTTATCATAATGAAGCTCCACCTGAGTTTAAGAATCACTTTATAATAATACTTCATTTTCTAGTACTTGATCAAAATTTTGTCTTCTGCATATAACCTTTACTTCACCATCTTTAACTAAAATAACTGCTGGCTTTGGTATCTTATTATAATTACTAGACATAGAATATCCATACGCTCCTGTAGTTAATACAGCAATAATATCTCCAGTCTCAGCTTTCGGAATCTCTACATCGTTTAGTAAAATGTCTCCAGACTCACAACATTTACCTGCTATAGAAACCATTTCTTTAAGTTCACCCTCTATTTTATTGGCTATTACACATTCATACTCTGCATTGTAAAGTGCTGGTCTTATATTATCTGACATTCCTCCATCTACAGATACATATTTTCTTATATTAGGTATTTCTTTAATAGCTCCCACTTTATAGAGAGTAGTTCCTGCATTTCCTATAATAGACCTTCCTGGTTCTATAACAAGGTTAGGCATCTTTATATTAAGGTCTTTGCATACAATCTCTGCTTTATTTAATATTACCTCACAAAAATCTTCTATTTTCTTTGGCACATCCCCTGTTTTATAATAAATTCCAAATCCCCCTCCTAAATCTAACTCCGTTACTTCATATCCTAATTCATCTTTTATAGATTTTACAATAGAAAACATTATTTCAACTTCATCTTCATAAGGTTTTGTATCAAATATTTGAGAACCTATATGACAATGCAATCCCTTAAATTCTATATTAGAAAATTCTATTGCTTTTTTTACTGCATTCATAGTATTATGTTTTAGCATTGTAAAACCAAACTTTGAATCTATCTGCCCTGTCCTTATATATTCATGAGTGTGCGCCTCTATTCCAGGAGTTATTCTTAAAAGTATTGGCTGAATTTTATCATTTTGTTTTGCTATTTTATTTATTTTCTCCATTTCATCAAAATTATCAACTACAAATCTTCCTACACCTAAATTTATACCCATTTCAATTTCTTCTACAGTCTTATTGTTTCCATGAAAATATACTTTTTCCATAGGAAAATCACTCTTAAGTGCAGTATACAGTTCTCCACCTGATACTACATCAAGACACAAACCTTCACTATTTATCATTTGACACATTGCTAAGGTTAAAAAAGCCTTTCCCGCATAAGCTACTCTATTTCCGCTGTTACTAACTTTAAAAGATTTATAATATCTTTTGCATTGTTTTCTCACTAACTCTTCATCAATAACATAAAGAGGAGTTCCAAACTTTGTTGCTAATTCTGCTGTATTTAATTTTCCTATATAAAGAGTATTATCTTTCACTTCCATAGATCCAATTAATCTCATACTAAATTCCTCCTTAAATATACTTTATCCAATGACATTTAACGATCATAGCAATGGCAATCAATTTTCCCATTACAATAAATAAACTCCACCTGAATCTAAAAATCACCTGATAAATAAATGCAGCAAAGGAGCACCTTTGCCGCATCATAAAAAACACTAATTGCAACTCATGTACCTCTGCAGCTCCTCATTTTTAGTTCTTAATTCTAAGTAATAACCTTACACATATTATATGCAAGAAGATAAATTAGTTTCGCCAAAATTACTTTCTTCTGCTGTAACTAATATTATTTAATTATTAATTTAAAAACTGTTATAAATAATATCAATTACAACTAGCTGCCAGGTACTTTTTATTTAATTCTTTTTAAAATTATTCTAAGTTTAACATAAACATTCGCTATTTTCAATCTATTTTGTTCACTTTTTTAAATAGCATATTTAAGGAATCTATACAAAATATTTCACTCTAAAGTTTAATATTATATTTACTATTTTTACAAATAACATAATCCTATTTTCAGATTTTAAAGTTCATAAAACTTTTCAAAAGATTTAGTAGCATATATATAGTCTTTAACACCAGCTAATTCTTTTATTGAATGCATAGAAAGAATTGCAAGTCCCATATCTACAGAGTTTATGTTTATATGGCTAGAAGATATAGGTCCAATAGTTGAACCACCCTTCTCATCCGAACGATTTACAAAAACTTGAACTGGAACTTCTGCCTTCGAACATACATTTCTATATATAGCAGCAGATACTGCATCAGATGCATAGCTTTGACTAGCACTTGATTTTATTATTGGTCCTTTGTTAATTATTGGTCTATTTACAGGATCACTTTTTTCACTATAATTTGGATGTAATGCATGCCCTAAATCACAAGATATTATAAAAGATTTTGCCAGTGCTCTAAAATAATCTTCTTTATTTTGCATAAGGTTCAAAGCTATTCTCTCTAATATATTAGAAAGCATAGGAGAATCAGCCCCTTGTTTTGTTGTACTACCAACTTCTTCATTATCAAAACATACCATAACGTTAGTACTATTACCAACTTCTGTATTTATTAAAGCCTTTATTCCTGAATGTACCATAATTAAGTCATCTAATCTACCACTAGATATAAATTCATTATTAAGACCCATTATGCATCCCTTTTCAAACTCATATAAAAACAAGTCAAAATCCAGTATATCTTCTTCTTTTACATTAAGTTCCTGAGCTATAATTTTTATAAGATACTTTCCTTTCTCAAACTTTTCGTTTACCATAGAAAGTACTGGAAGTACATCCTTCTGTCTATTTAATTCTATGCCAGAATTTATACTTCTGTTCATGTGTATAGCGAGATTAGGTATTATCAATATAGGTCTTTTAATATTTAAAAGCCTTTCTTCTGGATAAAAAGAGTTTTCATTTTTAATCACTACTCTTCCAGCCAAAGATAAAGGTCTATCCATCCAAGTATTAATAATAGGTCCTCCATAAACTTCTGTATTTAATTTTACATATTCACCTTCTACTTCTATATCAGGATTAGGTTTTATCTTAAAACCTGGCGAATCTGTATGAGCTCCTATTATTTTAAATCCATCCTTCTCTAAATTACCTTTACCTACTATAAAGGCTGTTAATGCCGAATTATTTTTTGTTACAAAATATTTACCACCCTTTTTTAAATTCCAGCTGTCCTCTTCCTTTAATTCAGTAAATCCAGAATTTAGAAGCATTTCTTTTGTATTATAGACTGCATGAAAAGCCGTTGGACTTTCATATATGAAGTCTATAAGTTCTTGTGCCTTTTTTAATTCTTCATTCATTTTTATTCCCCCATTTATATCTACATATTTAATTTTTTATATTCTATTATAAGTATAACAGAATTTAACACTTATATATCAAAAATGTAATTTATATTGTAACAAAAAAAATATATAAATATATATACAAAAAATATTCTTTTGCATATTATATAATGATTTAAGTATATAGGAGTGTGTTTTTATGAAAGGTAATATAAGAAATTTTTTCCCTGGAGGTAATACTTCTTATGGTTTCTATTCCTTTTATCAGTACATTATAGATCAAAATACCGCTAAACGAAAAATATGTATTAAGGGAGGTCCAGGTACTGGTAAGTCATCTCTTATGAAAAATGTCGGCAACTTTTTTGTAAACAAGGGATATGACATTGAATACCATCATTGTTCATCTGATAACAATTCTCTTGATGGAGTAGTTATAAAAGGCTTAGAAATAGCCATAATCGATGGTACTGCACCTCATGTAGTGGTACTCTAAACACACATTAAATTAAAAATTCCAATGAATTCTAATATTTTGTTTACCTGTACCTCTGTCTTTTTCTCCAACTTCAATATAATCAATCAATTCATCTACCATGATATGTGTAAGTTTATCAAAGCTTTTATAATTCTCTACTATCTTAGTATATCTATAAGCTTCATCACTATCCTGCTTAGTTTCATCTATGATACCTTCTAGTTTAGACCTTTTTAAAAGGAGCTGATTTTTATCTTTTTCAAAACTACCTGCGAATTCATTGTATTGTTCAGTTGTTATTTCTCCACTTATCTTTTCAAGATATAACCTTTTCAAAGCTTCCATTCTCTTATTTATATCTTTATTTATTTTAACAAGTTCATTTTCTAAATGCTTAAGTTTATCAGGAATACATTCCTCAAGCATCAACTTATTTGTTAAATTCTCTGTGCTACACAAGGTTCTAAAGTAATTTTTAATTTTACTTGAAACAATATCTTCTAAAAAGCTTAAATTAATACTGTGACTAGTACAAAGCTTTTTACCTTTAGGTAAAACACAATATATTTTGCACCTTAGATATTGATATCCCTTACCATTAGTAACCTTCTGCATAGTACTATTACAATCCATACACTTAACCTTGGAAGCAAACAGGTGAGCTTGACCCGTTCCAGTACTTCTTATATTGGATTTTAATCTTTTTTGAACCTTGTTAAAAGTTTGTTCTTCAATTATTGACGGATGAGTATTTTTAACTCTAATCCAACATTTTGGAGATAATTCTTTTATTTTTTTAGATTTGTAGCTTACCTTTTGTCTCTTGTGCTGAACCATATTCCCTAAATACATTTCGTTTTTAAGTATTCTTTTTATAGTGGTTTTATTCCATAATCCACTCTGATCCTTAGCTTGAGAATTTACATATTTAAAGCCTTTTAAACGCTTGTACTTTGTTGGATTTGGAATGCCTTTTTCGTTAAGTATATGCACTATATGTTGTATTCCATTTCCTTGTAAATATAGTTTGAAAATGAGTCTTACAACTTCTGATGCCTCTTCATCAATCACTAACTTATTTTTATTGCTTTCATCCTTCATGTAACCATAACAGGCAAAAGAACCAATAAACTTACCACTACTCTGTTTTGATTTAAATACAGCTCTTATAGAATCACTAATATCTTCACAATACCACTCATTTACAAGTCCATTAATCTGCCTGGATTTTTTATTACTTTTTTCATAAGTATCCACTTTATCGACCACTGTAACAAATCTAACATTCCATTCAATAAACTTATTATGAAGGTATTTTTCCACAAGCTCCATATCTCTTGTAAACCTTGATTGAGTTTTACATAAAATTATATTAAACTTTCCTACTTCGGCATCAACAATCATCTGATTAAACTCTGGCCTCTCTGCATCCAGTCCTGAATAATCATCATCGCTATATATTTTGTATATATTCCATCCCTTATCCACAGCATATTTTATAAGCATACTTTTTTGATTAATAATACTTTCGCTATCATCAGTAACATTTCTTTTATTTTTATCCTCATCTGATAATCTACAATATATCGCGACTTTATCCACTGTTATACTCCCTCCGTAATTGCTAGAAGTATAACTATTTAATTTACCAGTACTAATTATAGGTAAATTAAATAGATCTATCAACAAAATTAACCTACACCTTTACCATCAAATTCAGACCTTCTAATTATATTTAATAGCATTATTTCCATGACTAACTTTCTATCTTTTATATCCTCATTTTTAAAAACTTCTTCAATTATAGGCACAGTTATTTTATTATTTATATTTTTTTTATCTAAAGGTTGACTCTTTATTACTTTCATTAATATTAATCACCACCATAATACTGATATTTATTAAATCATATGAATTAAGTTTCTTTTATATTCTCCTATTGAAATATAGATACCTTTTAAATTATTAATATTCTAAACAATTTTCTAAATTAAAAAGAATGTAGACTAAGTTATAAATATGATATTTGTAGAAATGTTATGTATCTCTACTTTTTTGATGAAACTTTAAATATTATGAAATGTATCTTAAAATTCGAAAAACCTAATTATTCTATCTTTATAATATAAAAAATTTTTCATTATAAATACAATCAATTAACACTTTTATATTTTTTTCTTACAATGTAATTCTTAGGTGGATTTTTGTAATATAAAAACCTACTAAGCATAGCTAATGCACAAAGTCTAACATTTATAGTCTGTACATTTTTCTTCTCTACAAGCACCAAATAGTCTTTATACTCTTTACTCGTTTCTCTATCCAACTTGGAAATGTCTTTATTTTTGTTGTTGCAGTACCAATTTATAAATTGTTTAACACATGTTGAATATGTCTTAATTGTACTTAAACTTTTATGCTCCTTGTATAATAAATACTTTTCAAATTCCTCTATCATACATATACACATCTCCTTTGCTATTGCCTAAGTTTCCTACCTTTTTACATTAAGATATTAAATATATATATCAATTTTGTTTCAATGTTGTAATAACTTGCAAGTACTAGTACCAACATTTGTATTTAACAAAATAAAAAACTACTTCAAACTCACTTTTTAGATTTAAATAGTAAGAAGCTGTCCCTTATTATGAGACAGCTTCTTTTAATATTGTAACTTTTAATAAAGATTCTTATTTTGCAGCTTCTTTATTTGATGGAAGAATTACTTCAACTTCTGAGTGTGGACGTGGAATTACGTGAACTGATACTAATTCTCCAACTCTTTGTGCAGCAGCAGCACCAGCATCTGTAGCAGCTTTAACAGCTCCAACGTCTCCTCTAACCATAACAGTTACAAGTCCGCCTCCGATGTATTCTTTACCTATTAAATATACATTTGCTGCCTTAACCATAGCGTCAGCTGCTTCTATTGATCCTACTAATCCTTTAGTTTCTATCATTCCTAATGCATCATATTTTACCATTTTAAAATCCTCCTAAATATATCTTATTTTATATTTTAATTTTTAATTGTATACTTTTATTTTACTATTGTTATTTTTGATTTTGAGTTAATGCTCATTGCATTAGCTTCTTCAATATCAAGATGACATTCAAGACTTGAAGCATCATTAGCTCTAACAGCTACATTGCTATATACTCCACCTCTTAAGCCATCAACCTTTATTGATACTACTTCTCCATCACAAACCCCTAAATTTTTAGCATCTTCAGGTGTCATATGGATATGTCTTTGAGCAACTACTAATCCTTCTTCAATTTGAACAGAACCTTTTGGTCCAACTACTGTTATGGAAGGTGTTCCGTTTAAATCTCCTGATAGTCTTACGTTTGCTGCTGCTCCAAGTTTGATGCAGTCTCCAGCTAATACTTCTACTTGTGTCTTGCTTCTTACAGGTCCAAGTATTCTAACTTTCTCAATTGCACCCTTTGCTCCACAAAGTGTTACAACTTCTTTGCAAGCATATTGTCCAGGTTGAGATAAATCTTTAATTTTTGTAAGTTGATAATCTTTACCAAATAAACATTCTAAATCCTTTTGTGAAAGATGTATATGTCTATTAGAAATACCTACTGGAATCTCAGATGAACTTCCTTGAACTACAGTTTTCTTTTCATTAGAGTTAACTGCTTCTAACAAAAGCTTTAATACTGATTCAAAGTTATCCATTAGTTTGCCCCCTTAATAGCAGCAACTATTTGGTTAACTAAGTCTGCAAGCTCTTCATTTTTTGCACCTTCATTGCTAGTGCAAGTATTAGTTTCAGTAGCTACATTACATCCATTAGCTTTGTTTAAAGCTGCTGCAGCTGCTGCAATTTGAGCTGGACTCATGTTCATAAATGCGTTTTGAATTTCATCACAACATTCAGTAGTTTTTGCACAGTTAAAAGTTTGATCATCAGCTGCTAATGTTGTACAATCTTTTATACCATAAGCAACTCTCTTAATGTTTATAAGATGCTGTGCAGTAACATTTTCAGATACTGAGCTTCCGCCCCATGTACCACATCCTAAAGTAAATGCAGGCATAAGTCCTGTGCTTGCACCTGTTCCACCTTGAGTTCCACCAGTATTAACAAGGATACGTGAAGCTGGCTTTCTAGCAAATTTCATAACTATATCTCTATCTTCAGTATGAAGACTCATTGTATGACCAATTCCGTTTTGAAGTAATTCAATACTTAATTCACATGCTTCATGCCAATCTTTTACTGTATAGAATCCAAGAACTGTTGTAAGCTTTTCAAAAGATAGTGGATTACCTTCGCCTACTCCATTTTGTCTTCCTATAAGTACTTTTGTTCCTTCTGGAATTGTAATTCCTGCAGCACTAGCTATAACTTGTGGACTTCTTCCAACAAATTTAGCGTTCATAGCATGTCCGTTTTTGAATAACAATTGACAAACTTTATCAGTTTCTTCTTTTGTCATAAAGTATCCACCTTGTTTTGTGAATTCTTCAACAACTTTATCATGATTACATTCTTCACAAATTATTGACTGTTCTGAAGCACAAATTGTACCATAATCGAAAGTCTTACTTGCCATAATGTTTTTAACAGCTTTTTCTACATCAGCAGTTCTTTCAATGTATGCTGGAGAGTTTCCTGCACCAACACCAATAGCTGGCGTTCCTGAGCTGTAAGCAGCCTTAACCATTCCTGGACCACCTGTAGCTATTATTAAAGAAACTTCTTTACACTTCATTAATTCATTTGAAGCTCCTATTGATGGAATACTTACTGCAGTTATAACATTTTCTGGAGCACCGGCTGCAACAGCAGCATCATGCATTAACTGAACTGCTTTAAGTGTACATTTTGCAGCAGCTGGATGTGGTGAAAATACTATAGCATTACGAGATTTAACTGCAATCATAGCTTTAAAAATTGCAGTAGATGTTGGATTTGTTGAAGGTACTATACCCATAATTAAACCAACTGGTTCAGCAATCTCTATAAGCTTATTTATAGGATCTTCTTTTATCACACCTATAGTTTTCATGCCCTTCATTGAATCATATAATATAGAAGCTGCCATGTGGTTTTTGTAAGTCTTATCACCTACTTTACCAAAACCTGTTTCTTCAACTGCCATTTGTGCTAAGCAAGCTGCGTTTTCTTCTGCAACCCTAACCATATTACATAAAATTTTATCGATTTGCTCTTCAGTATAATCAGCAATTTTATTAGCTGCTACTTTTCCAAGTCTAGCAAGATTTCTAGCTTCTTGTATTGAGCGTAAATCCTTATCAAAGTTTTCCATTGTCTCATACTTCCTTTCATAGCCTTAAAAATAGCTATTTTTTCTCATAGTATAGTCTAAATTTAGTAATTAATAAATTTTTATCTGCCTTTGAAATTGTTCTGCCTGTGATTACAAAATCTTTGTATTCACGGGCTAAATTTCTAAGCTTAACAACCTTTAATTTAGCTAACACGGAGATGGTTTTCTCTATACCATTTTTGTTTACTAATTTATCTACATCATCTTTGCGTAGATTTTCTAAGTTTATCTTATGCACCTTACCTGAATCTAAAGCATCCTTATCTTTTTCAACATTTTCTTTAGTTTCTTCTACATTTTTTGTCTCTTCTACAACTTTTACTTCTTCTATAGCTTTAGTTTCTTCTATAACCTTTGCTTCTTCTACAACTTCTACTTTTTCTGTATTTTCTGCTTTATCTATGTTATTTTCATTCTCTAGCTCTTTATCAGACGCTGGATCATCTTCAGGATCGTTGGGTCCAATTATAATTTTCAATTCTTCATGAGGACGTGGAATTACATGCTGTGAAACTAAAAATTCTTCATCAAGTTTTTTAACAGCTGCTACCCCAGCTTCTACAGATGCTTTTACTGCACCTACATCACCTGTAATTGAAATTGTAACAAGGCCTCCACCTATATAAGTTTTTTCAATAATACTTACATCTGCTGATTTAACCATTGTGTCAGCTGCCTCAATAGATGCAATTAATCCTTTTGTTTCTATTAAACCAAGCGCTTGCATAGGTTTATCCTCCTAGTCTTCTATAAAAGATCCGCCCAGTTTGCTGGATATGTTGTATAGAATACCCTAGCTTTGTCTGGTGAACCCCAAACTACTTTAGAACCTGATGGTACAAATAACACATCACCAGCATGAGCTGTATATGTCTTACCATTGATTTCAACTGTTAAAGTTCCCTCAATAACATAATCAATTTCTTCATAAGTTAATTCCCACTCAAATTTTGAGTCCTCAATAATTAAGAATCCAGCACTCATTTTTGATTCTTCTTTACTTACTAGTTCTTGGAAATAAACTTTGTTATCTGGGTTACCAGTATCAAATACATCCATTTTTACTGAACTTCCTCTAACAACCTTAAGTCCGCTAGCATCAGTATCAGCTTCAAATGGAAGGCTCTTTCCTTTTAAGCATTCAAGCATTTGTTGTAAAAGACCTTTGTCCATCATTGCTCTGAAGAAGTTAAGCATCTGTTCGCTATCCATACCTTCAATACTTACTGGATTTACTGTTTTCGTAGCTTCTACTTGCTCTACTTTATGTTCACAAGCATTTGTAGTAAATATTATTCCACTGTTTTTTGCAAGGTCCTGAGCTGATGGTGTAATTATTTCACTACCATCTATACAGAATACTTTTTCTCCCTTTAATATTAATGTTTCAACATCTTTTGCACATATTAATTTTTTCATTTTATCACTTCCTTTCAAAGTAATATTGAAACCTATAAAAACCTTGAAATTCTATCATTATTTTAAAGGAGATTGTTTTTTAACCAAAATCGCAATCTTCATCAATTATTCCAATAACAACTGCATCTACAGGAATATTGTCATCTCCTAGCATTCTGCGGGCAGATGATCCAGTACTAACTATAACCCTGTCACCAATACCTGCGCTAATAATGTCAACAACAATAAATCTTCTTCCTGCATCTACTCCATCAATTTCCTCTGCAAGCATAAATTTAAGTCCATTAAGTGATTCTGCTTTTCTAGTTGCCCATACATTATCAATAAGTCTTGCTGCTATCATATTGATTTTACCTCTTTCATCTTTAATTTAATCTCATTTAGTGCAGATTCAACTGATGCTGTGTCACCAAAAATTCCAATTAGAACCATATGTTGAGGGCATGTCCCTCTAATGTCTTCAACTGTAACTCCAACAGCTTTCTCAGCAACATCTGCAGCATAAATCATATCAATAAGTTTACCTTGAACAAGTCCTATTGCATCACTACTGTCTAAATCCGTTTTACAGTTTCCACCCATTCGTCTTCTTAGAATATCTTTAGTGCTCTCAGAAGGTGATTTTATAATTCTAAAATCCACTTTTAAACACTCTCCTCGTTACTCTATAATATCTTGAGTACAACTTAATGCTATACCAAGTGGTGTGACAAACATAGGATTTTTAGGTTTATGGGTATAAACCCCTGTCTGTTTTGCAATAATTTCTTCGATTCCAGTTAAGCAACAAGTACCACCTACTAAAGAAATTTCCTTCACATCATAATTCTTGATATTATAATTAATAATTGATGCTACCTTTTCAACCACTGGCTTTAATACTGGTAAAATTTCTTTATGATTCTTGTTATCTCTTTTAAATTCATCTGCCTCTTTAAAAGGCATTCCATATGCACCTGAAATAACTAATGAAAAATGTGTACCACCTGTAGGTTCATCAATAACTTGAACAACCTTTCCATCTTTTAAAATTGATATTCCTGTTGTTCCACCACCAACATCTACAACTGCACCATTTTCAATTTTAAGTACAGCATTTGCAGCAGTAGGCTCATCTAAAAGACAAGTAAGTTCGAATCCTGCAGCCTGGACTACGTTTTTAATTGCTCCGCCATCCAAGGAATCTGTTCCAGGTGGAATTGCAGCAGCAGCATAAAGAAGCTCAGTATTAAGTTTTTCCTCAATTTCCTGTTTAAGTTCTCTAACAATCTTTATTGCTCCAATATAGTCAACAACCATACCATCACGAACTACATCTGCATACCTATATGCACCTGCAACAGGTTCATAGTTTTCGTCTAAAACAGCTACTACCACACATGCAGTACCTAAGTCTACACCTGTATAATAAACAGAAGAATTATTAACAATTGGTTTTTCTATAACTTCTTCAAACTTCTGAACCATCTTATCACAATATTCAAAAGTTAGATTTTTCTCTGACATTGTTTTCCTCCTACTGCTGAACAAATAAGTTGAGACAGCGAATTAATTATTGAATTAATATTTTTCATAATCCTATCTTTTAAGTCGTTATCATCATTTTTATAAGTATCAATTATTTCAAAGTGTAACTCTCTTAAAGCACAACGAAGTACATGGATTTTTAATATTGCACTGCTTTTATCAAGCTGCATATGAAATTCTGTTATTTCAAAACAATCCTCAATCTCAGTTGTGAAATTTAATGAATTCATTCCAGTACACTCTCTACAGTAAATAGGTTCAAGTGTACCTTTACCTTCCACAACACTTCTTATATTTGATATTTTTCTACCCAAACTTATAATATTTTGTGCTAGAATAATATCTTCCTTTAATATTTCGCTGCTAGTAACAAGAAATGTTGCCTCTATGGATTTCAATTTACAACAAAGTTTTTTCCTTAAGTCTAAATTCAAATTTGAGTTTAAACTTGAATTAGTACTGCTGTCTTGCTTTACTTCTTCTACCTGCTTTACAACTTTTACCTGACTATTTGCATTTACTTTTGTATTTGCTTTTGAATCATCGGTAATCAATTTCATTCTTTTATCGGATAAATATTGAGCTGCCCCAGGAGTAAGACGCTGTCCTTGTTGTAGTTTATAGGTATCAAAAGGTTCTTTTCTATATAAATCTCTTAAATACTCTTCGGTAATAAATTTGATCATAGACCTTTACTCCTTACCTTTTTCAAATAAATACTTCTTTAAGGCATCAATTCCTGTTCCCACTTTAAAACTAACTTGAAAATATGGCTCCAATATTCCTATATTCTTTAGCTGTCTCAAGCACCTTCCTTTATTTTCAGGCATTAAGTCACATTTTGTTATGACTCCAATTACTGGGCATCTAAAAGATTTTGCAAATCCAGGTGAATATATTTCAGTACAACTAGATTGATCAACCAATACAAGTATATGGGATGCATCTTGGGCTGCTGCAATTACATGCTTATACATCCATGCATTTTCTATATAGGAGCCTGGAACATCAATGGTATTCTTACCATAAATCAAATCTGGCGTTCGCCTTAACGGACCATTATAGTCATTTAATGCGTTAACTAATGTAGTTTTACCACTTCTTGAAGGACCAATTACCATTATGCGCTTTTTTCTCATGTTCTTGTAATGGGAGCAGGAGTAAATCCAAGCATATCTTTCAGCGTATTATTTACTGCATAAAGTGCTGTTTCAACACTTTGAACATCACCATTTATTACAACAGATCCTGTGAAACGATCGAGAAATCCGATTTCAACATCAGCAGCCTTTGTAGCAATATCTGCTGCAATAATAGCAGTTTCATATGGGGAAAGAGTTAAAATACCTATTGCCCCTTTTTCATCAATCCCAAGACGTTCATATATATCATGCATTGGAGATGCAATAATATGAGCTATGGTAATTTGTTTTCCTGGGACAGATTCTTGTATAATACGCTGCATATTCCTATCAGAAAAATCTCCCATAAATCTTACCTTCCATCTTAATTATCTATTTGAAAATTATTTAGTGACGAATTACTTTTGCAGATAAATCGTACTTTCTAATCCATCCTTCTATTTTATCTAAATCTTCATCAGTCAAACTTGGGTCATCTTTTATAGGATAATCTATTCCTAATTGGTTATATTTATTTACCCCCATTTTATGATATGGAAGTAAGTCAATTCCTTTAAAATTTCTGTAATCTTTATATGGCTTCAAAAGCTCCATTGTTTTTTCAATGTCCTCTTTTTGATCATTCACGCCTTTAAGTAATGGCATACGAATTTTAACATTATATTTACGGCGAAGTAATTCTTGAAGATTTTCTAAAATCTGTTCATTTCTAACACCTGTCCATTTAAAGTGCTTATCTGAATCAATATGCTTAATGTCAAATAGGAATAAATCCGTGAACTCTGCGACTTTAAGTACTGATTCCAGTTTTGCGTAACCACAAGTTTCAATTGCAGTATTTATTCCTGCATGCTTACATGCCATTAATAAACTACTTGCAGCTTCTGGTTGCATTAAAACTTCACCGCCACCTAATGTAACTCCACCACCGGACATTTCATAAAAAGTTCTATCTTCTTCTACGATTTCTAAAAGTTCAGAGATGGTTTTTACTTCTCCAACTATTGATATAGCAGAATTAATGCAAGCATTTTTACACTTGCCGCATCCAATACAATCAATATCATGGTTAACTTCATGTTTTAGAGTTTCATTATTAATAGAATGTATGCCTGCAGGGCATACAGAAACGCAAGCCCCACAGTCAACACATAAATTACTTTTAAACATAACTCTATTTTTTCTAATCATTCCTTCAGGATTTGCACACCATTTGCATCTAAGTGGACATCCTTGAAAGAATATTAAAGTTCTTACTCCATCTCCATCATACATATTGTATTTTTGTATATTAAAAATCGTCGCTTTTCGTTCAATTATACCTAAATTTCCATTGTTCATATTCATTCATTCTCCAATTTTATTCACATTGATTTTTAATATATACTCTCTAATTTAGAAATGTGTAAGTACAGTTCTACTTATGATTTCATCTTGAACATCTTTACATAATTCAACAAAGAATGCACTGTATCCAGCAACACGAACTATTAAATCACGATATTGCTCTGGGTGTTTTTGTGCTTCAAGTAAAGTCTTGTTATCTAAGTAGTTAAATTGCATTTCTCCAAGTTGAAGAGCACATGCACTACGTAATAGTGTAATAATTCCTTGTTCACCTTCTGGTGTATCAAGAAGACCAGCTATTAACTTGAAGTTATGAACCATACCTATATTCATATCTTCACAACTCATCTTAGAAACAGATTTGATTATAGAAGTAGGTCCCTTATAATCTGCTCCTTGAGTTGGACTTATACCATCTGATAAAGGAGTCCATGCTTTACGTCCGTTTGCTCCAGCTCCAGTTAATTGTCCAAATGGAGTATTGTTTGAGATTGATAAAGTACCATGGCTAAGCACTGAATATAATGTCTTATATTTACGGTGCTCTTGTTCAGTAAAGTTGATCAAATCAGCAGCAATGTAATCTGCATAATCATCATCATTACCATACTTAGGTGCATCTAAACAATCTTTCCTTAATTTTTCATATCCAACGAAATCAGCTTTTAAAGCTTCATTTAACTCTTGTAGAGTGTATTTCTTTTCGTCAAATACTAATCTCTTTATAGCTGCCATAGAGTCTGTATAAGTAGCAAGACCACTCCATACTACTCCAGGTCCGAAGTTATACATAGCTCCGCCTGCTTCTACTCCTCTACCTTTTTCCATACAGCCTTCATACATCATAGACATAAGTGGTTTTGGTGCAAGATCTTTGTGAACACGTTGAGAAATTACTGTAGCAACACTTGTCCATTTAGTGATGTATTTAATTTGCTCTTTAACAGCTGCATCAAACTGTTCATAAGTTTTAAATTGGCTTAAGTCTCCCAAATCTGGGCATACTTGCTTACCGTACCATAGTGGTACACCATGGTTAAGAACAAGTTCTATACATATAGGCCATTGAGTATATGCTGTAGAAGTCCATTGATATAATCTTCCTGCTTTCTGAGGTTCAACGCATCCCATTAAGCAGTAGTCTCTTGCATCTTCTATAGAAACACCTTTAGCTAACATTATTTTTATATGAACATCATCAAAGTGACATGCTGGGAATCCCATACCTGCACGGATAACATCAACTATCTTCTTAAGATATTTCTGTGGTGATGCTTTGTGTATACGACATGCTAAAGATGGTTGATATATTTTAACATGACGAACTGCATCCATTAATAGGTATGTTAATTCGTTTGTAGCATCACGGCCTTCTCTAGTAACACCACCTACACACATGTTAACGAATGGTTGATAACCTGCGAAGAACTTAGATGCACCTTCACTTGTTAACCACATCATTTCAGACATCTTTATAAGCATACAACCTGCTAATTCAAAAGCTTCAAAATCAGTCATACGTCCAGCTTCAAGATCAGCTTTGTAGAATGGGTACATATATTGGTCAACACGTCCTATAGACATACCTGTTTGATTTTCTTCAACTACAAGTAGTGATTCTATAGTCCAAACAGATTGAATTGCTTCCCAGAAAGTACTTGGTTTATGTGCTGGTACTCTAGCATTTACTTCAGAAATCTTTAATAATTCTGCTTTTCGTTTAGGATTAGTTTCTTTTGCAGCAAGTTCTGCAGCATAGTCTGACATACGTTTAGCATATATCATAACACCTTCAGCAGTATCAATTAATGATTTATAAAAATATATTTTTTCAATATCTTCTGGTCTTTCATAGTCAAGCTCAGCTAATTTTTCTTTTGATTCTCTAACTATGTCTAACATACCTTTTTTCATTAGGATAACGTCATATCCTGGATTAGAGTCTCCTCCACCATTTGTTGCGTGATATGAACAGTCTGAAACGAAAGATTCTCCTGAAAGTTCCCATACTCCAGCTTCACGATACTGACTTTCGCAGTATTCATCAACTGATTGACCTTTCCAGAATGGAAATAACTCTTCACGCATTATTTTCTTATCTTCTTCAGAAATACAGAATGGGTCTTGTGGACGAGTTGATATTGTATCTATTTCTTCTTCCATCCATCTCCAAGCTATATCAGGAGAAAATGCACCTGCACGAGGCGCTCCATTTGGTGCTCCAACGATAAGTTCATTATCTTGAATTACAAGTGGTGCAGTTTCACAGCAATGTTTAAAACATTTACCACGTAAAACTGATTTAGGCATACCAGGGTTTTCCTTAGCTATTTTAGTAATAGCTCTTGCTCTATGTGTTGTTATAGTTGGAACATGTTTTAAATAAGTTTCCTTTAACTTAACTAAACGTTCTGTCATTCCATCTGGAATTTGACCGTTATTATTGTCTGCAACATATGTGCTACTTGGCTGTTCCTTTGTTATTTCTTTGGAAACACTTGAAAACATCTTCATTAAACCAGCGCGTTCTTCTTCAGACATGTTTTTAGTAGCTTCCATAAATTTATTTGAAAATTCACGAATATCCAATTTACTCCCTCACATTCTTAATTGTATTTCATATTTAAAATATGATTCTTACTTTAAGTCATTCATAACTTTTTTCAAAATACTCTCTAATAACTTAACGTTATCTATTTCTTTTGAATTTGTTTCATTTTTTTCAACATCTACTGTTTTAATAATTTCATCTACCTTACGAACTCCATATCCAACTTTACGTACATATATTAAATTCATAGGTGACACATTATCTGATGTCATTCCATCACCTGCAGAACCACTTCCCAGCGTCATTGATGGAAATAAATTTGTAGTAGCTCCCATGCTCCCAAAAGTTGCTGGAGTGTTAACAAGTACTCTTCCAACAGGTTTCTTTAATGCAAATTGACGGATAACTTCTTCATCTTTTGAATGTATAACAAGTGTATGTCCATGTCTTTCACTAAGCAATAATTCTATACACTTTTCACAAGCATGCATCCAATCATCTTCTATATAGAAAGCTAACACAGGACAGAATTTTTCTCTTGAATAAGGATTATCTAGAGAAACAAACTTTTGCTTAGAGATAAGAAGCTTTGTATCTTCTGGAACACTAAATCCAGCATTTTTAGCTAGAAATTGTGGTGATTTACCAATTATCTCTACATTTAGGCCTCCATCCTTCTTCAAAAATGTGAATGCCAGTTTTTCAGCTTCCTCTGCTGTCATAAAGTATGCACCATTTTTAATAAGTTCTTGTTTCACTTCAGAAGCTATACAGCTATCAACAACAATTGATTGCTCAGCGCTGGATACAACTCCATAATCGAAATTCTTGCTGTCAATAATATCTTTAACGGCCTGCTTTATATCAGCTGTGCGCTCTATAAATGCTGGACCATTTCCATTACCGCCATAAATTACTGGCTTACCAGATTTATAAGCTGCATCGAGCATTTCTGGAACTCCTGTATTCATTATCAGCGAAGCATCTCTATGATTCATAAGTTCCAATGAACCACTTTTACTTACTGTATGCAAATATGCAAGAGCACCTTCTGGAAGTCCTACTCCTTCTGCAGCTCTAATTAAAATATCAATTGTCTTAGCAATTGTATTTTTTGCTCTTTTATGAGGTGAAAATATAATTGCATTTCCTGATTTAATTGCAATTAATGCCTTATATATAGTTGTAGATACTGGACTAGTTGATGGGCAAAAGGCTACAATAACTCCCATTGGCACACCTACATCCATTGTTTTCAATGATTTATCTTCATCAATGACACCTACACATTTCATGTCCTTAAGTCTATTTTTTAAATATCTGCATACGAAAGAGTTTTTGATATATTTATCTTCCCACTTTCCATATTCAGTTTCTTCATTAGACATCTTTGCAAGTTCCTTTGAATGTTTTTCAATCTCTTCAACCATACGTTCAACTATCTCATCAAGTTTTTCTTGTGGGAAAGTTGCTAATTTTTTTTGCGCCTCACGAGCATTTTCAACAAGAATTCTAGCTTCTTGCATGGAGAGTAAATCATTATCTATAATATTCATTTTTTCTCTCTCCCTTTTAGAAAAAGTTTCTCATTTTTATTCTGCTTCTGTTTCTGCTAATGGATTTGTAATAGCATAACGTTTTACTATTTTTGCAAGATCTTGGTGTGGTCTTGGAATAACTATGGAACTATAAAGATTTCCACCTTCCATTGCCTCAACTGCTGCAACACCAGCTTCTACTGCTGTTTTACAAGCGCCAACATCTCCTTGAACTATTACAGATATATATCCTGAAGCAACGTTTTCATATCCTACAAGTTCAACATCAGCTGCTTTACACATTGCATCAGCTGCTTCTAAAGCAAATACTAGACCAAAAGTTTCAATTAATCCTAAAGCTTCATATCTTGACATATGCTTACCAATTCCTTTCTATTTTTTATGCATCAATATCGTGTACTGAAACAATGTCTCCAACTTCACTAATCGGACGTGGCATAACATTGTGTGCTGTTAATTTTCCAATAGCAGCAGCTGCTGCAGCACCTGCTTCAACAGCAGATTTTACTGCACCTACATCACCTTTTACCATTATAGTTACAAGAGTTGAACCAATGTTCTCATATGAAATAAGTTCAACATTAGCTGCTTTAAGCATTTTATCAGCAGCCTCTAGTGCAGGAACTAATCCTATTGTTTCTACAAGACCTAAAGCTTCATTTCCATAATATCTCATTAATATTTCCTCCCTCCTATTTTCGATAAATATGTTTTAAATTAATTAAACAACTATACTATATATTTTTATTCCATCTAACTTTATTTCTTATTATAAGCTAATTATATCTCCTCCCCTTTAGGGGAAGGTCAATATGTTCTTATAATAAAATTTTTAAGTAACTTTTACTGCAATTATGTTATCTATGAGCAAAATTTACTCCTATTATTTAAGTAATATACTATTGTTCCACTACAGTTATAAAGTATTTATATTGTATAAACATTACCCTATGGGTAATGTTTATACTTAATATTTATATTTAATCTTTAATATAGCTATTGATTGTAGCAGCACCCTCTTCATGAGCATGATAATAAACAGCTAGTTCACCATCTTTATCTAATTCAAATCTTGTTTCTTCAATAAGTCCATTTGCTTCTGCTGTCATTAAAGCATTGATTACATCCTTTTTGCGTAAAGCCTTAAAGCTTCCATATTCTCCTTTTAACGCTTCTATAACGTTATCTGCAGAAGCTTCCTCAACTTTAGTAAAATATTTTAAAATAGCATAATTAAGCGGCTTCATCTGTAGAACCTCCTATATCATCTTTTTTTCTAAATAAATCAAGTGGATTCATGGATATTATAAGAATACCAAACATCATTATTACAGCTCCTATCCAGGCAACTGAAGGTAGTGACCATCCAGGCATCCCTCCATATACTCCTAACAATAATAGACAGAATAATGGTCCAAAGAATGAATATGTACCATTACATGCAGTACCAAGTCCTGCTCCACACATACTGTTTCCAGCATACCATGTCATAAATGTAACTACTGAGAAAAATCCACTTAGTATGAACCACATCATGGCAGGACCACTTGTAAACGCTTGAGTTGCAAGAGTAAAAGAAAGTCCTATTTTACCAGATAACATTGCTAAAACTGGAACTACAATAAATAAATTTGCTATACCTGATGTTACTTGACGAATACAAATACCAATTTCATAATCAATCATAGATGTACCATATCCAGCTACACAACCTTCAAATCCCCATCCAAGAGCTGCAACAATAGCTATACCAAAACCAATAAAAGTTTTTGCTGAAGCATCTCCTTTAAATCCTGTACTACCAATTAAGAAACTAGCACATACACATATTAAAATACCAAATGCCATTCTTTTATCAAGTTTCTGCTTAAATAAAATTTTACCTAATATTGCAGCAATAGCAGGGCAAAGAGCTGATATCGGAACAACTATTGATCCAGCCATTTGAAGAGCTACAACATAGGCTGTACCAGCTATAGGGCCTCCAATAAGAGCTGCTAATATCATAACACGTCCTGGCTTTGAGTTAAGACATCTTAAAAAGTCTCCAAATTTACCTTTAACTATTGAATATATAATTGCCCAAATAGCACTACATGAATCGTTTATTGCATTACCAAGTGCTGCAACTACGTATGCTAATGCAAATGCTGATAAACCTGCTGTGTTAGCGCCATACCAGTCACCCCAAATTCCTTTAGTCATACCCATAGTTAAAAATGCTGTATACATTCCATAAGTAAGTCCTGAAAATAAAGCCAATGATATACCTTTTTTGAAGAAACTACTTGTTAATCTCTTCTTTGCAGCTATTGCTTTAGCATTTGCTGCTTTTGAAACTTCCTTCATAAAAATAAAACTCCTCTCAATTATCTTCTTTTCTTGTATATTAATTACTTTAATATATTAAAATTGCGTGATCTCTTCTTGTGCATAACGGTAAACCTTTACCTTATCACCTTCATCTGTCGTTAAAGTTGTTATTATAGCCTTCTTTTTCAACCCTAAAAATCCATAAACTTCCCTTTTAAATCATTTATAACATCATTTGTGTAAGCCTGTTTAACTTTTGTAAAATATTTTAACATCTAAAAATTAAGCAAAATCATCTTATGCTACATCTTTTTTTCTAAATAAATCCATTGGATTCATAGCTATTATGAGGATACCAAACATCATTAATACTGCAGAAATCCAAGCTATTGGAGGTAATGCATATCCAGAAATACCATTTATTACTCCAAGAATTATCCAACAGCAGAATGGACCCCAGAAAGAATACGTTCCATTACATGCCATACCAAGAGCAGCACCACACATACTGTTGCCGTTGTACCAGCTCATATATGAGACGAAAGCACAAAGACCACTTAATGCAAACCATATCATTGCAGATCCGCTTGTAAATGCCTGAATAGTTAAATCAGTTGAAAGTTTAACCCCACTACCAAGCAGTAAACCAAATAAAGGTACTAATATTATTAAATTTGAAAGACCAGATGTCACTTGACGAATTGTAATACCAATTTCTGAATCAATCATAGATGTACCATATCCAGCTACACAGCCTTCAAATCCCCATCCAAGAGCTGCTATAAACGCAATACAAAGTCCAAGCAACATTCCCTTTGGTGCACTGCCACCGATACTAGTACTACCGATCATGAAACTAGACAAAACACAAATAGCAATACCAAACATCATACGTTTGTTTAACTTTTGCTTAAATAATATTCTTCCTAAAATAGCACCAATAGCTGGGCAAAGAGCAGTGATTGGAATAACGATTGAACCTGCCATTTGTAGAGCTACCACATACGCTGTACTCGAAATAGGTCCTCCTATAAGAGCCGCTAATATCATTACAAGACCTGGTTTAGTTTTAAGGCACCTGAAAAAATCTCCAAGTTTGCCCTTGAAAGTTGCAAATCCCATTGCCCAAACGGCACTACAAGTGTCGTTTACAGCGCTGCCGAGAGCACCTAGTACATATGTTATAACGATTGCTGACAATCCTGCTGTATTAGCACCATACCAGTCTCCCCATACTCCTTTTGTCATTCCCAATGCTAAAAACGCGGAGTAAAATCCATACATAAGACCTGAAAAAAGGGCGATTGAAATACCTTTTTTGAGAAAATTAGCTTTTAACTTATTTTTTGCAATAATAGTTTCTGAAGTTGAAGCCTTTGAAACTCTCTCCATAAAATAGAACTCCTTTCACTTATACATTAAGGCTTTTCTAATGTGTTCTTAAATAAAACTTTGTAATGGGAATGTTTTTAGATTGTTATGATTTGGGATATCTTATTGTTAAATTATTAAACAACTTTTTCATTTTATATCTTTCAGTTATTTTTCTTTCAAATAAATTATATCCCTTCCCCTATAGGGTAAGGTCAATATATATTTTGCAATAATATTTCACCAATATGTATGATTATACATTTATCGCTATATTTAGTGCTATATTTAGCATTATATTTAATTTTTATTAAACGATTGCAAATCCTTAATTATACATTTATTCAACTTTCTAGTTAAATACACTTATGTTTTTTTTCACAATGTGATTTGTATTTCTCAATATGCTTTCCCCTACGGTCAATGTTTTTATTCATAATAACAGCTATTTCACATAAAAACCCATAAAAATAAGCGATAAATAATTATCTTAAATGATAATTATTTATCGCTTATTCCTTTTATCTGTTAATTTTAATTATAATCTCTGTTACAAATTTATCAGTATTTTTAGTAGTCCAATAATCCGTTACATATCTTTCATAGCATTCCCCGGCGCATATATACCCATGTTCTTTAGTCCAATCTTCTATCTTTTTATATGTTTGATCAATGTTTTCATGAGCTCCTATATGATAACAAGAAGCTGCCATCCACCCACCATATTCAATGGTTTCTTCCTCTTTGCACTTTAAAATAGTTTGCTGCATTATTTTCATCTTATTGCATTTTCTGTTCATTTTATCCTTATAAGATGGAAACGATATAATCACAGGACCTGTTATTGCATTTTTTATATTATCTATATAATTACTAAACTCTATATTAATTATAGAATCCATATAATCATATTTAAAATCCTGATCTAAAAACACTAATTTTCTATTATCCACATATTTAACAGATACATCACAAACATTGTTTTCAATTACCTTCTCTGCCTCAACTATAAGATTACGCCAATCTTTCACTGATCTTATTTTTAAATTTATTTCTCTGTCAAGTTCTTCTAATTCATCAATCTTTTTTCTGAAGCTTTTGTCAACGAGCTCATAGGTGCTTGTTCCTTCTAAAAAAGCCTTCATTTCCTCCAATTTAAACCCACTCTGTTTATAGTATCTTATAACAGGAACAGTTAATAAATTTTCTTTGCTGTAATATCTATAGCCATTTTCATTACATACTTTGTCAGGCGATAGTATTTTCATTCTATCGTAATATCTCAATGCTTTTTTTGTTATTTTGCATATTTCTTCAACTTTCCCTATTGAATATAACTCACTAGCCATAGTTACGCCCCCTTTTTTTATTTTTTTTAATCATATTTTAAATTATATATTGTTTTAATCACTTTCTCAACTTTTTTATATCACAAAAAACCACTCATTAATGAGTGGTTAAAGTACAATGTTTTATTCCAAAACTTTATCTAAAATACTTAACAAATCTTCACTTGTTGCTTCTCTAGGATTTACTGTTGTACATATATCCTTACAAGCTGCACTAACAATTTCTTCCCTACACGCTTTGGCTAAATCCATATCAGCCCCTTGTTCCTTGAATGTTGTTGGAATCATCAACGTTCTTTGAAGTTCTATAACACTTCTAATTAAATTGTTAACACCAATACTTACATTTGGAGCATGTAATTTTAACAATTTAGCAAGTCTTTGATATTTTTTAGCCGCTACTCCATATTCAACATTGAAAGCACCTTTATTTAAGTTAGCATTATATTCAATTACATGAGGAAGTATAATAGCATTACTTCTGCCATGAGAGATGTGTAGTTTGCCACCTACAGCATGAGCTAAACTATGAGTAATTCCAAGTCCAGCTGCATTAAAAGCCATACCAGCAAGGCAAGATGCATTATGAAGTTTTTCTCTTGCTACTAGATCATTTCCATCAGCATAAGCTTGTGGTAAAAATCTAAAAGCTAAAGTAAAAGCTTTTTCTGCAAGAGCATCTGAAAAATCAGTAGCATTGTTTGAAACATAAGCTTCCATGGCATGAGTTATTACATCCATTCCTGTATCAGCAGTTATAGCCTTTGGAACAGTCTTTACCAATTCTGGATCAAGAATCGCAACTGTTGGAAGAAGAGATTTATCTGCAAGAGCATATTTTAATTGTTCTTGTTTATTTGTAATTACTGCATATTCTGTTACTTCTGAACCTGTACCACTTGTAGTAGGTACGGCATAAAACTCTTCTATAGAAGAAACTCCTCCAGTAACTTTTTTCGCATATTCCTTTATTGCCTTAGCACCATCAATTGATGAACCTCCACCAAGAGCTATCATAATTTCAGCATTACAAGCTTGTAATTTTTGAATACCACTGGCAATAACCTCTACAGATGGATCAGGTACAATATCACTATATATAGCTACTTCGCAATCAGTAAGCTTTCCTTGCACTTTTGCAGCCATACCTGAAGTTTCCATAAACTTATCACATACAATTAGTACTCTTTTATTTTTAATTTCGCTTAATCTGTCTAAAGAGCCTTCTCCAAAATAAACTTTTGTGTTAATACTAAATTCTTTCATATACATAATCTCCTATTTTAAAAGATATTTAAGATATGAATGAATTAGTTGCCCTTTAACTTAAAAATAAAATCAATCCCAAATTATAACAATCAAAGCAAGTTTATAATAAACTTTACTTAAATGTATTATATCAATAATATATTAATAATACAATCATTTTCAACAGGATGAGTAATTAAAAATTTAATTAAAGATAGTATTTCTTCCCAAAAAACTTTCTACCTTGTGTGTTTATAACACCACTACTCATGTAGTTGACCCTATAAATCCAGGGGCAGTAGACGAAGTGCTAAACATGGGACAGCATTGGAATGAAGAAGGCTTTAAACAATATAGATCATCAATAATTGAAACTAACAAAGAAATTAAAAATACTTTTGAAAGAGCCTATAGGTTTATAAAAGCTTCAAAACTTATACATGATGATTGGAGCAATTTTAATAAAACCGCTCTTGACTATTCTAAAATATTATTATTAGAAGATGATTTAAAAGATAAAATCTTTTCAAATTCCTTATCTAAAGCTTTAGGTAGTGATAGACATATTTTTGCTACAGCGTTTACTCCTAATGGCATCGTAACCTTTATAGAAAATTTAAGTGAAAATTGCAATAAAATTTACGTATTAAACGGAGGTCCTGGAACAGGTAAAACTCAAGTTCTTACATTTTTGTATAAAGAAGCATTACGCAGAGGTCTCTTCGTTGAAGTTTATCATGATCCTTTAATTCCTGATAGGATAGAACACATAATAATACCTGAGTTAAAAACTGCCATTATAACTTCCAACGAAATAAACAAGCAAAAATTTACAGGTACTCAAATATTTATGGATAACTTTGTAGATTACAGCAAAGTTAATAAAGACGAATTGCTCCAATCTAAAGAAAACTTCAACAATCTTTTAAATAAAGGTTTATCAATTATATCATCAGCTAAAAAACTTCATGATGAACTAGAAAAGTATTACATTTGTAATATGAATTTTAAAGAAATTGATGAAACCTATGAGCTATTACTTAATAGGCTTTTGAAATACTAAATACAAAAATAATCTTAAGCTGCTATACAGGCAGTTTAAGATTATTCTAATTAATCTTTTTACTTTTCATATTTCAAATAATTCCAACTTTACTTTTTCCCCATCCCATAATATTCCAACAAATTCTACCACAGCTACTACATAAGTATAATTAAGTTGAATTGTATTATACTCCTCTACCTTCCATACAATTTAGTAACTTCTTTAATTTTGCTAGCCAATTTGTCATTTAAATATTCCTCATCTACCCTCCACTGCCAGTTTCCGCTTACAGTTGATGGAATATTCATTCTAGCCTCGCTACTAAAACCTAAATAATCTTGAAGCTGAGCTATGGCTAAATTTGCTACAGAGCTTAAAGCACCTCTTATAAATCCCCAATTATACCCTTCTTCTTTATTTAATTTTAAATACCTTTTAGCAAAATTTACATCTTCTATATTAGCATTTTCCATCCATCCAATTACAGTTTCATTATCATGTGTTCCAGTATAAACTATACAGTGTTTATCATAATTATGAGGTAAATAATCACTTTCTTCTCTAGCATCAAAAGCAAATTCAAGTACCTTCATTCCTGGAAATCCTGAAGCAATTCTAAATTCTATGACTTCCTTTGTTAAATACCCTAAATCTTCTGCTATAATATTAATTTTTCCTAATGCTTTTTTCACTTCATTAAACAATTTCATACCTGGGCCTTTTTCCCACTTACCATTTGCTGCTGTCTGCTCACCATAAGGTACCTGCCAAAAAGATTCAAAACCTCGAAAGTGATCTATTCTTATTACATCATATAAATTGATATTCCATTTAATTCTTTCTATCCACCATTTATAGTTAGTTTTATTCAAGTAACTCCAATCATATATAGGATTTCCCCATAATTGACCTGTGTCAGAAAAAGAATCTGGTGGACATCCTGAAACTACAATAGGTTTCTTATCCTCATCAAACAGAAAAATTTCGCTATTTGACCATGCATCTGCGCTATCTTCAGCTACATAAATTGGAATATCTCCAATAATTTTAATTCCATTATTATTAGCATAATTTTTCAATTCTGCCCACTGGCTAAAAAACACATATTGTAAGAACACCCAATAGTCTATCTCTTCTTTTAACACCTCTTTATAATAATTTAACGTATCTTCCTTCCTAAATTTAATATTCTCTTCCCAATGCTGCCATGAATTTAAGTCTACCTTTGATTTTATAGCCATATATAGAGCATAATCCTCTAACCATTTCCTATTTTTATCTCTAAAACTTCTTATTTTTTCTTTATGCTTTTCTTTATGCTTTTCTTTACAATTCTTAAAAGCAATTCTTAAAATTGGCATTTTATTATTAAATATTTTTTCATAATCTACTTTTGTATTATTAGAACCAAAATCCATATTTTCGTACTTATTCTTTTCTAATAATCCTTGTTCAGCTAAAATATCAAAATCTATAAAATATGGATTACCTGCAAATGCTGAAAAAGGTTGGTAGGGTGAATCTCCTACTCCTGTAGGATTCAACGGCAGTATTTGCCAGTACCTTTGACCTGATTTTACCAAAAAATCTATAAATTCATAAGCTACTTTTCCAAAAGTACCTATTCCATATGAACCTGGTAAAGATGTAATATGCATTAAAATACCGCTGCCTCTTATACCCATCGTCATCCTCCTTTATTTCTTTAAGTAAGTTATCTTTCTATATATTTCTCCATTAATATTTGTTGCTTCAAAGTTCAATCTTTTTATTGATGTATTTTCTTTAAAATCCTATATCAAATATAACCTTACCTAAAAAATCCACATTTTCTTTATTGATCATAAATAAATTCTACTTTAATGAAACTGAATTTACTCTCACATATTATAATGACACTGTTCTAGTATCGGTACCAACTAAATTTATACATCATTACACTTTTACATTTATAAAAAGTTTTTTATTCTATTGTATTTTATGTAATAGTACTTGCAAAAATTATTAACTCTTATTAAAATTATTGTATTTTATAAAATCACACCCTAAAAAATTGATAACCAGTACTTTTTAAATAAGCTTTAAAAATATATAAAAAGCCGCATGATCACTTACTCTCAGTATAATTAATTTGACAAACCAAATCATACTAAAAAGTATTGTTATTCATACGGTAAAGCAAGTATTTTAATTATATAGACAAAGAATCTGCTGTTATAGAATATGTTAAATCTATTTTGCTTTTTGGATTAACTTCTAATAAATCTTCACCTGAAGCAAGTGCACCAATTTTTGATGTCCAAGGTTCAACACATACATATTCACTTCCTGGAGTTGACCATAAAACTATATATTTAAATTCATCGCTATAATCAAATCTTATTTTTCTTTTTAAATCCTTCATAGAAAAGCTTAGACTATTTCCTTTATGATCAAGAAGCAACTTTAATTCCTTAGTATTACTTAAATCTATTCCTTCTACAGGATATTTTTTTAATTTTGAATCCTCATTATCAAAATATTCGCTAGCATTTACATCATAACTTATTTGTTTTTTATCTTTTGCAAGAAAATAAGGATGGAATCCTGCTGACATTGGCATTTTTTCATCTGAATTATTTATATACTGTTGATTGATCATAAGCTTATTTTCTTTTAATATGTATTCAAATTGTAATTCAAATTCGAAAGGATAGGATTTAAGAGTATCTTCATTACTTTTAAAAGTTACTTTTATAGATGCACAATTATCTGTATTTTTATTTATAACTTCCCATGAACTTATTCTAGCAAGTCCATGATTTTTCATACTGTATTCTTTTCCATCCAAATCATACTTTTGATCTGGTAGTTGTCCACAAAGTGGAAATAGTACCGGATTTCCGCCCCTTACATTTTTGTTCTCATCATAAAATGTATCTTTATCTAAATATAAAATTTCTTCACCATTTATTCCTAAACTAGTTACAATTCCACCTCTTTGTGGACATATATTTACCCAAGAATTATTTTTCTCATCTTCAAGTCTATACATTTTAAACTTATCATCAAATTCCTTTACTTTAAACATATCTTTTCCTCCTAAATCATGTCAACTTAAATTATATACATTTCAATATATCAAAAAAATCATTAAAACTTTTATATTCTATATTTTTTTCCTCACAATGTTCCTTTAAAAAGGACTTAGCAAATATTTTATCTGCATATACACAAGCACATTTATCAGATTCTCCATCTCCAACATAAAACATTTCATATCCTTTATCTTTTAAATCTTTTACTATCTTTTTCTTACAATTACCACATAAATTGCACTTACTATTTTCATATGGAAACGATAATTTCCATCCCTTATTATATACAGCTTTATTACACAATATATGTATGTTTTCTAGTTCCTCTTTAGTAAGTTCTTTAAGTATTTCATTTATGTAAACATCATAACCATCAGAAGCTATTATCAATTTATATGAGTTTTTATTAGCAAACTTTAAAAATTCTTTAAAGCCTTTATTAAGACTAAACTTTTTAAGATAATTTTTTAAGTCTTCTTCATTATGATTAACTAAACTCCACTGACCTCTACTGCATTCAGGAGTGCCTATTTTCCTTTGTGCTCTAAGCTCATTAAATTCCTTCCACTTTTCCCCTGATAACTCTTGAACTATGGTAAATCCCACATCTTTTACAGTTATTGTTCCATCAAAATCAATTACAAATGCCTTTTTCATAAGGAAATCACTCCTAACTCTAAATAAAATGTACCTAACTTAATATGCAAAGAGAGAGTCCTTAAATGTAACTAAACTCTCAAGAACTCTCAATATAAAAATAACCCATATACTATATTATTTTTAAATATTTTATAGTTTAACTATTTTTACTTCTTTCATTATTTTTTCTGCTATTTCTTTTCTAATAAATCCAGTTTCTTTTTCTAAAGCATTTGCAGTACCACAAGCTGCTGCCATAGCTAATGCATCTTCTATAGAATATTCTCTCTCTAGTGCTGCAGCAAAACCACCAACTAATGAATCTCCTGATCCTACAGGATTTGCAGCTGTTATTTTAGGCACCTGTACTTTATACTTATTTCCCTTATAACCTACTAATGACCCATCTTTTCCTAATGATATAGTTACACACGGTATTTCCATGTTGTGTAATTTGTCTATTTGAGCTATAATATCTTCTTCATTTAATATAGAATTTCCTGTAATCATTTCAAGTTCATCTTTATTAGGTTTTATAAAAAAAGGTTTTGCTTCTATACCTTTTAATAAAAGTTCTCCACTAGTATCTAATAAGAATTTTTTACCTGATTTTGAAGCCTTGCTTATTAAAGTGGCATATATGTCCTTTGGTACATTTCTAGGTGCACTGCCTGATGCTGTAACTATAGAACTTTTTTCCAATAAATCATCATACTTCTTAAAAAAATTATCAAGTTCTTCTGCTGAAACTTCTGGACCTGGTTCCAATATTTCTGTTTGAGCTAAATCATCTGTTATAAAGGCCAGACACGCTCTAGTCTCACCTAATATCTTTACGAAGTCGCCTTTTATTCCCATCTTTTTTAGATTATCTTCAATAAATTCTCCAGTTTTTCCACCTATAAATCCAGTGCATACAACATCTTCGCCTAAAATAGTAGCTACATTAGCAACATGTATTCCCTTTCCTCCAGCAGTATTTTGCACTGCCTTTGCACGCATCACCTTGCCTTTAGCTATATCTTCTATTTCATATCTCTTATCTACAGATGCATTTAAATTTATAACTGTAATCATGCTTTGTTCTCGCTTCCACACATTTTTATCTTAGCAATTACTACTTCTTTCATAGCTTCTTTTCCTGGTGTCATGTACTTTCTTGGATCATTGGCATCTGGATTTTCTTTAAAATACTGTTTTACAGCATCAGAAAATGGTATCTTCAAATCAGTAGCTATGTTAACTTTACATATTCCAAACTTTATAGCTTCTTTTACTAAATTTTCTGGTACATCTGATGCTCCGTGTAATACTAAAGGAACATCCACTTTTGATCTTATTTCTTTTAATCTTTCAAAATCTAATTTTGGCTCACCTTTATATAGACCATGAGCAGTACCTATAGCTACTGCTAAGGAATCTATTCCTGTTCTCTCTACAAATTCTTTGGCTGAATCAGGATTTGTATACATAGCATCTTTTTCATCAACAACTAAGTCATCTTCTACTCCACCTAATTTTCCAAGCTCTGCTTCTACAACACTTCCTTTTGCATGCGCATATTCTACTACCTTTTTAACTGTGTTTATATTATTTTCAAAATCTTCTTTTGAAGCATCTATCATTGCTGAAGTAAATCCAGCGTTTACATATTCTTTAATCTTATCTATATTCTCAAAATGGTCTAAATGTAATGCTATTGGAATATCATGTTTTTTAGTTGCTGTTTCTGCAATTGCAACTAAATAATCTCCTCCAGCATATTCTATTGTTCCTGGAGTTCCAGCTACTATTACTGGTGATTTTAATTCGGCAGCTGTTTCCACAACTACTCTTAAAGTTTCTAGATTATGAATATTAAATGCTGGTACAGCATAATTTTCTTTCTGTGCCTTTGCTAACATTTCTTTTGTTGTTACTAACATGTTTACCACCTCTTAATTAATATTTAAAATTCCAATAAAATTTTCTAGTCGTGATATTCACCTTTGTCCCACTTTTCAATAAATTCATCAAAAAAGTGTTCATTTCCAAACTGATCTTTATTTTCAGTTGCTATAGCATCTATTTTCTTTATTAATTCTGCATTTTCATCACTTTTTTCATATTTAGTTTCTAAAAATACATCTATAATATTTTCAATAAGACCTATTCCTGTAATACGTCCTCCAAATCCAATTACATTAGCATTTAAATGCTTTTTAGCATATCTAGCTGTAGCAACATCTCTAACAAGAGCCGCACGTATTCCTTTTACTTTATTTGCAGTAGTTGTTATTCCAACTCCTGTTCCACAAATTGTAATACCTAAATCTGCTTCTCCACTTGCAACTTTTTCCGCTGTCTTTTTCCCATATATAGGATAGTGTGTACGTACGTGGTCATAGGTACCATTATCTATAACCTCATATCCTTTTCCTTTTAAATATTCAACAACGTGCATTTTAATATCTGTAACAATATGATCACAACCAACTGATATTTTCATTTTACTTTTTCCTCCTTAAAGCATTTTATTAAGCATGTCCACTCTTATTTGATGTCTTCCACCTGCATATTCTGAATCTACAAAAGCATCTACTATTCCTTTAGCTAATCCTTTTCCAACAAGTTCTGATCCCATAGCTATCATACATGCATTATTATGACCTCTTGTCATCATAGCTGAATGTTCATCTGAAACTTCAGCACAAATTACTCCTTTAAATTTATTAGCTACCATAAAACTTCCTGCACCATATTCATCTATAGCTATTCCTCTATCTGCTTCTTTATTTTGCATAGTTTTAGCAACTAACTTTGCAGATTCTACTAAGTCTAAATTTTTCTCAGGAGTTTTATCTATAACCTCATGTCCTTTGCCTAATAAATATTTTTTTACATATTCTTTTAGTTCAAAACCTTTTTCATTTGCCCCTATAACTATTTTCATTTTTTATCCTCCCTATTTTTTAAATTAAAATAAATACTATGAATTAACAATGAATTATTTTAACTAACTTTTCATATTGTTCTTCTGTTTCCTTATCTATTTTATTATCAGTAATAACAGCAGTAACTTTTCTTAAATCATAAAAACTATAAAAATCCTGTTTATTAACCTTGCTGCTATCACATAAAACATATTTTTCTACTGCATTATCCAATATTATTCTCTGGCACACGCCTTCTTCTTCATTTGAAGTAGTTATATCGTTTCCATGAATACCATTGACTCCTACAAAAGCTCTTTTAACTCTTATTTTTTGTAATAACTCATTTGTGAAATTTCCAACAAACACATCAGTACGTGAACGGAATCTTCCTCCTATGAGTATAAGTTCAAAACGTTTATCATCTTTAAACTTAGAAAATATAGACATGGAATTTGTTATAATTTTCGCATAAGAAACATCTAAATAATCATATACCAATTCATTTGTAGTCCCTGCGCCTATATATATAATGTCATTTTCTTTAATAAGGTTACTAACTATTTTAGCTATTTGTTTTTTCTCTTCCACATGTATTTTTCTTTTTTCATTATGAGATAATTCTGTAACTAACATTTCCTGTTTTTTCTTAGCTCCACCATGTATACGAGTCAATAATTGTTTTTCTTCCAAACATTTTAAATCTCTTCTAACTGTCATTTCTGTTACATTTAGTAGCTTTGTTGCATCAGATATGCTTATTATATTATCTCTTTGAATCATCTCTAGTATTTTTTCTAGTCTTTCCTCTTTAAGCACAGTTGATACTACCTCCAAAATATATATTATGTTTAAGTGTGTTTTGTTTTATTCTTTTATGTTTGTTTTTGTTATCATAATGTTATTTTAGCACTATTGTATTAGGTATGTCAACTGAATTGTGTGACTTTTTGTTCGTTTTTTATGCTTTTTCTATCAAATAATCATAAATTTCAAAAGGACAAACCTCGAAAATTAACATTTTCAGAGGCCTGTCCTTTATTGTTCGAACTTAATATTTTTATGATACTTTTGAAGATTTTAAATCATCACTTGATCCTTGTAAATATTCTTGATTACGTTTTTTCATTTGAATTGAATACCAATAGAATATTAATATATAAGCTGCAAGTGCTGCTAATGCTATTAATCCATTAGTTAAATTCATATTTCCACCGAATCTACCAATTATTATAGCCATAAATTTTTCAATTGGGCCTTCACAAGTTGAATGAGATATCAAAGTTGTAGCTGATAATGTAGATGGGAATGCGCCTACGGTTTTAGCTAAAGCTGTAACAAAAGGTGCCATAGCTGTACCTGCCCATAGGAATATAGGTATTTCAAATATTCCTATAACTATCATACGAATCATCTTACCACGAGTAACAATTAACAATGCTGGTGTTATTCCCATTGCTATTATTCCGCCTAAAGGAAGAAGTTTGTTTCCTGGTAAGAATAATGACATTATTAAAAGTATTGGTGCTAATATGTTAGCTACAGCCCACATTTCAGCTCTTCCTGCTATGAATGGCCAGTCTATACCAATATTAAATTTTCTTCCTTTGAACTTATTACTAAGAAAATTTGTAATTCCTTGAGATAAAGGTTCTACTGCTGCAATGAACCATGATCCAATTATAGAAAACAATTCAAGACATGCAGCACCTGTAAATGCTAATGTACATGTTTTAGTAACACTTTGATGTCCAAGTACTCCTACAAATACTCCAAGATAAGCACCTATAGCAAATTTACTTCCCCAAAAACCTATTTTTTTGTTTAATGTAGCTGCATCAAAGTCATATTTATCTAAGAAAGGGAAAAATTTATCAAATATTTTATCAAATACCATGATTATTGGGTTCATCATGTAATTTAAGTGAGTTGTAGTTGTTGGATTAGCATCTGACATGTTTAACATCTTATTAAATGTTGGCTTCATTAGATCTGCATTTAATAACTTTAGAACCCCAAGTAAGATAACAAAAGCTGTCGCCAACAATAGATTGTTATTAGAATAATACAGTATAATTAGTCCGCTGAATGCTGGATGCCATACATCAAATATATCAACATCTAATGTATTTGTCTTATTCAATAAAAGCATTACAATATTTACAATAATTAGTATAAACAGGAAATATAGAGTGTACATTGATCCCCATGCTATAGTCGCTAGTGGAGCCCATCCTAAATCGGTTACAGACAACTGTATACCTGTAGATTTAACAAAAGCTTGTAATGCTTCTGAAAAACCACCTGTTAATAATCCTATTACTGATCCTATACCAGTTAATGCAATAGCAAGCTTTACACCGCCTTCAAGAGCTTTAGAAAACTTAACCTTCATCACTAATGCTAATAGTGTTAACACAATAAGCATCATCGGCGCTGCGCCCAAGCTTATTATTGGTTGAAATATACTATTGGCTAATTTAATTATTACTGACATTTGAGATCCTCCTTTTCCTTTTTAAACTTTATCACCTAAGTTAAACATTTTCTCAGTAAGCCTTTTAATAACTTACTGAGAAATATTTTTCAATTTGAAATCCTTTACTTACTTATTAAGCTTTTTTATTACTTCTTCTAGCTCATCATAAACTGGCTGTGCCATTGATGGAATCCTGTAAAGAATTGGCCCCGCTTCTACTACAGGGATCTTAATTTCATATCCTAGGTCTGGTTCTGATATAGGTGTGAACACATCATATTGCGATATCATTTCTTCTGTGATATCCTTTACCATTACTGCATCTGCCTCTACCCTATATCCTCTGTTGGCCATTTCTTCCTCTATTGCTGACTTAATTTGATGACTTGAATTTACACCAGCTCCGCAAGCTGCTAATATTTTTATCATAATACTCTCCTCCATTTTTGTTTTATTTTTAAATATATTTTATTCTGTTATATACTTATAGATTTCCCCTGGATCACTAATTTCACACAACTTTTTTACATTATCATTTTGTGTGAAAAATTCCATTAAATGTGACAATATGTTAGATTGAGCTTCTTTTTCATTATTTAATATCATAAATAAGAATTTAACCTTTAATTTATTATCTGGTGAAATCATATTATTAAACTCTATTTCATCATTTAATTTTACAACTACTACATTTTTAGCTTTACAGTATTCACTTTCTGTATGTGGTATAGCTACATTTGGTATTCCTTCACCAACCACACTCAAATCTAAACCTGTTGGATAGTCCTTTTCTCTAGATATAACTGCTTGTACAAATTCTTCATTGACTAATCCTTTTTCCAAAAGTTTTTTTCCTATTTTAGTAAAAATGCCACTACTATCTTTCGCATCTTCTATAAACACTAAATCTTTTCTAAATAATTGGGTAACTTCTTTAATCATGATAGCACCCCTCTTTCCATTTGTTTCTTTCCTCTTCGAAATATTCTCCTTTATTAGCATTTTCACCTATCATTGAATTCATAAAGTCACGAACAAATACATTTTCTTCTGTAGCATTAAATTCTGTTGATAAAAATTCTTCTATTATATTTTCAATCAATCCTAAACCTGATATTCTTCCTCCAACACCAATTATGTTGGCATCATAATCTCTTCTAGCTGCATGTGCAGTATGCACATCTCTTGCTAAAACACATCTTGCACCCTTTACCTTATTTGCTGAATTAGTTATTCCTACACCTGTACCACAAAGTACTACTCCATAATCAAATTCGCCTGTTTGTAATGCTTCAGCCACCCTTTTTCCAAATATAGGAAAATGTGTTCTTTCACTATTGTATGTTCCAAAATCTACTACATCATAACCTTTTTCGCTTAACCATTGGCGTAATTCATTTTTTATATTAGTAACAATATGATCACAGCCTATTGCTATTCTTTTCATTACATTTCACCCCTTTATGCCATTTTGTTTAGCATATCTATTCTAACCATATGTCTTCCTGCTGAAAAATTTTTTTCAATAAATATTTTAACTAAATTTTTAGCTAAAACTTCTCCTACCAAATCTGACCCTATAGCTATTCCTAAAGATCCATTATGATCTCTTGTCATTTTTGCTGAATGTTCATCACTAACACAAGCCGTAACCATTCCTTTAACCTTAGAAGATATTATAAATGACTTTCCTCCTACAGCATCTATAAAGATCACTCTGTCAAATTCCTTTTGAGCAGCCTTCTTTGATACGTTTACAATTTGATTTAAATAATCTTCTAAACTATTATTATCCGAATAATCCTTAACATTATGTCCTAATTCTTTTATGTACTCCTTTAGTACATTTTTTAACTTAACTGAATTTTTATCACTGCATATTGCTATTTTCATTTGTTTTCACCTCCGTAATTTTTGTAAACTTTCATCATTTACTATTCAAACTTTATTTATCGTTATCGTTTATGTTTGGTTTTGTTTTATGATGTTATTTTATCATTGTGGCATGGCAATGTCAATAGATTTTGTAACTTTTTGTTTGGTTTACGCACTGTTTTTGTTCTGTTATGTTTTTAAATATTGCATTTTGTTTTTTATTTTCAAAAAAATATTGTAAATAAGTTTATAAATCTACAAAACTTATTTACAATACTTTAGAATTAGGAATTGATTATTTTTACATTTTTTTCATATCTTTCTTTTATTTTGGTATCCATTTTATCATCTGTTATTACCGCAGTAACCTCTGTTAAATCATAAAATGTGTAAAAATCTTCCTTACCTATTTTACTACTATCGCATAAGATATATTTTTCTAATGCATTATCTAATATTATTCTCTGGCAAACTCCCTCTTCTTCATTAGAAGTAGTTATATTATTATTACAAATTCCGTTTACTCCTACAAAAGCTTTCCTAACTCTTATTTTTTCTAATAACTCATTTGTAAAATTTCCAATGAATACGTCTGTACGTTGCCTAAACCTTCCCCCTATAAGTATAAGTTCAAACCGTTTGTCATTTTTAAACTTATTAAATATAGACATAGAATTAGTTATAACTTTGGCATAAGAAACAGTAAGATAATCATATATCATCTCATTAGTAGTTCCTGGTCCTATATATATGATATCATTTTCTTCTATTAGTCCACCAGCTAACTTAGCTATATATTTCTTTTCTTCCACATTAATATTTCTCTTTTCATTATGAGATAACTCTGTAAATAAAATTTCTTCTTTCCTTTTTGCACCTCCATGTATTCTAGTTAAAAGACCTTTTTCTTCTAGAGCCTTTAGATCTCTTCTCACTGTCATTTCAGTTACATCTAACACTTCTTTTATATCAGATATCCTTATTATATTATCATTTTGAAACATATCTAAAATTTTTTGAAATCTTTCATCTTTAAGCACCCTTAAAACTACCTCCAAATATATCACATAATTTATATACTGAATGTTTCCTAAATTTATTTTAACATATTTAACACTATATTCTCTAATAATTATCCCCATTCAATCTTACATACTTATTTATTTTTCAGTTTCTTCTTTAAATATCACCTAAATATATATATTAATACGTGTACATTTTTAGCAATAACAACCTCATGCTTTAATTTGTCACAATATATAAATGTAATAATACAATATATTGTAATATTTCTTCTAAACTTAAAACTGTAATAAGTTTTTAAATGTTACTTGAATTTTTTAGAAGAGTATTATTTTTACTATAAGATATCTTTAAAAAATAACACCTTAAAAAACTAACTAGATTAAACTTTTAACACTATAACTAGAAAATAATCTAATATATATTCAACTATTTATTAAAAATGGCCAAAGTTAAATAAAGGAGTGAATCCTATGTTATACTCGAGAATAAAGGACCTAGTTAGTATCATTATCACAAATTATAATCATGCTGACTACGTAAGCGAATGTCTTGACAGTATTAAAAATCAAACCTATAAAAATATTGAAATTATTATAGTTGATGATGCTTCTACAGATAATAGTATGAAGATCATAAATAATTGGATTAAAAAGAACGAACAAAACCTTTCATCAAAAAATTCTATAACTTGTATTTCACTTCCAAGAAATTCTGGTTTTGCTGGAGCTGTTAGTATTGGTTTTTTTCTTTCTAAAGGAGAATTTATAGCTTGCCAAGATTCGGATGACTTATCTCATCCGAACCGTATAGAAAAACAAATTGATTTTTTAAAAAAGCATCCTGAAATTCAGATTGTAGGTACTAATTATTCCACATTTGAAAATGATAACTTTAATCCTAAACCTATTAAAAATTGGCTAAAGTATGGTGCAAACAATATAAAAAAATTATATTCAGAAGGTGGACATTGTGTAAGCCATGGAACTATTTTATTTTATGGAAAACTATTTGATAAATTTGGCGGGCTTACAAGAAAACTTAAAGGTGCTGAAGACTATGAATTTATTACAAAACTTCTATCCTTTGGAGTAGATAATTTATCTGATGTTTTGTACTACTATCGAATCCATGATGAGCAGCGTTCACATGAATTTTATGATGAAAAATCTTTAAATATAGATTTGTCTAATATACGAGTTTTACTAGTTTTAGACAGTATGAATATTGGAGGAACAGAAACTCACGTTTTAACTCTAGCCTCTGAACTTTTAAGATTAGGAATTCACGTTGCTATCTTATCAGATAAAGGAGCATTGTATGAGGATTTTGAGAAATTAGGCTGTAATATTTATAATATGAATTTTCCTTTAAGTATAATTAAATCGGAAAGCAATTCATTGAAATACAAAAATAAAATAAAAAATATTATCATCAAAGAAAATGTCAATATTATACACGCACACCAATCTCCTTCTGGCTCCTTATGTATTGATGTTGCTAAAGAATTAAATATTCCTTGCATTTTCACAGTTCATGGCTTATATTACCAAGATATTGCCTCTACAAAATTGAACAATAGTACTAAAATAATAAGTGTAAGTGAACCTGTTTTTGACTGGTTGCATGAATTCAATGTTCAATCAATAGTAATTCCAAATGGTATTGACTTTAAAAATTTTTATCCAAAAAAATCCACTTATATTCGTGAAAAATTTCAAATATCTAAAAATTCATTTGTAGTTTTATATGCTAGTAGATTAGCATGGGGTAAAGTTGCTGTTTGTGAAAATGTAATAAGAGTATGTAGAGATTTAAGGAATAGGGAAAATATTGATATTTATGCTTTCATAATTGGAAACGGCCCTGGTTTTAACAATATTAAAAACACTGCAGATAGAATTAATTCATCCTTTAACAAAAAATTTATTTATCTTATGGGTGAAACAACTAATATGATTGACTTCTATTCTAATTGTGATTGTGTAGTTGGTACAGGGAGAGTTGCATTAGAAGCTCTTGCTTGTGGAAAACCATTAATTGCAACTGGAAATCAAGGTTACTTTGGTCTTTTAAATAAAGGTAATTTTGAAGAAGCATGGAAAGTCTATTTTGGTGACCATAAATCAATAAAAAACAATAATGCCTACTTTTTATATGAGGATTTAAAATCTATTTGCCAAAATAGAGAATCCTTAGAGTCAGTGGGTTCTGATGGGTATGAATGGTCTAAAAATATATTCGATATTAAGGAGACTACTAAAAATATTATAAAATTGTATAAATTAGCTATGAAGGAAGTCTTCTATAACAAAAATATTATTTATGGAGGATAGAGTAGTATGAAAAGAATATTCTATTTAGGATGGCTTGGTTTTAACAATCTAGGAGATGAACTAATGTGGGAAATTTTTAATGCTTTATGTAAAGAATATTTAAGTATGGAAGACTATGAAATTGTACCTTCCAATCCTTCTATCAATATAACTGATATATCGCCCTATGATTGCATAGTATTAGGAGGTGGTTCTCTTATATTACCGGGATATATCAAAATACTTCACAAAGCTGTTAAAGAAAAAAAACAGATTATTATATGGGGCAGCGGTTATGATTGGGCTGATAAATTTTTTATAAAGGTTATAGAGGAAGCTAAAGCTCCCTCTTACCTATTTGATGATGAAACAGAGACTCAACTCTTTGATATTATAAATAAATCAACTTATGTTGGTGTTAGAGGTCCCCTAACTTATGCTTTATTAAAATCAATAAACTTAGATACTAATAAGATACAAATTTCAGGAGATCCTGGACTATTGTTAAAGCCTAAAGAATTGCCTAACCTTTCTCCAATTTTAAAATGGAAAAATGAAGATAAAGTTATTGGTTTAAATTGGGGTACTTCCTACAATAAAATTTACGGTAAAAATGAAAGTGATGTGGAAGATCAATTGGCTTCCACCTGTAAAATTCTCCTAAATCAAGGTTATAAAATTTATATGTACCTACTTTGGGGAAAAGATTTGGAACCAAGCATAAGTTTGTATAACAAGATAAACTCCTCTTCTAATGTTATACTTGATAAAAATATATATGAAGCTGGAGAATTATTAAGTATCTTAGGAAAATGTGCATTTTCAATAAATTTCAAACTTCATGCTAACGTTTTATGCACTGCAGCACAAATTCCTTTTGTTTGTTTAGCTTATAGATTTAAATGTTTTGATTTTATGAAGTCTTTGGATTTAGATAAATTGTTAGTGCCTACAGATTCAACATCAATACAACAAGATATACTAAACATTATATCTTATATTAATTCAAATCAATTAACTATAAGGGAAAAAATTTCTAAATACAAGAAAATGTACACTGAAAGACTTTTAACTCCATTTTTAGATCATATTTTATTATAATGCATATTAAAAAACAAATTATTATTTTTCAAATATAATAACTCTTAGTCATTTACAAATAAAGAAAAATCGTCTTAATACTTTTATTTGAAAGTATTAAGACGATTTTTCTTTATTTGTGTAATTCAAAATGCTATTATATAATTTTACAATTTCTCTTGTAAGAGTTTTATCGTAAAATTTTTCAATGCACCACTCCCTACTCCACCTACCTAACTTTAACCTTCTCTGAGTATCTTTAATCAAACTCTCTATACCTTCATTAATTGTCTCTTCATAATATTCTAAGGAACCTTCATGATCTCCAAAATATGAATTCCACATTTGATCTTTATTTTCAGGACTTACAATTCCTATGCATCCCTTGTTTCCTGCTGCAATTACTGGTTTCCCACAGCTTAATGCTTCTAAGGCGACTCTTCCTGTACCAATAACTAAATCACTTTCTAAATAATATGATAATACATCATACCTTGCACCAACTACGTGAACTATATCCCTGTTAAAGCTTAAATTCACATCATTAGCTATATCCTCAATAATACATTTTCTATTACCACTACCAATTATAATAACATGTACATTATTATAATTAAATAACAATTTCCTAAAACTTAATAAAAGCTTCTCTACTATAAATCCTTTTCCAAGACTCAATCTACTGCAATACACAATAACAAAATCATTTTCATGGATATTTAAATCTTTTCTAATTGATGTACGCTGTGAATTAGGACTAAATATATCAGTGTCCACACCATTTGCAATTATCTTAGCAATTCCTTTAAAGCTATTTCCTACACTCTCCATAAACAACTTCCATATAGGATTACTAACAGCAATAACACCTTTAGCTTTTATGCAGGTAGATAATAATATTTCTTTTGAATAAAATACTCCATGTAATGTTATAATATATGGAATATCATATTTTTCATAAACTTTCTTACCAATTTCCATACTTTTATCTAAATGACAATGTATTAAATTAATACTCTCTTTATCTATAATCTCTTTTATTTCTTCAACCACTTTTGACTGTATATCATTTGAAATTCTAATAATACTTATTCCATAACAACTAAATAATTCTTCCAAAATTCCTCCGAAACTAGCTACTATTACATATACTCCCATATTAATTAAATTTTTTACTACATTAAGAACATAAGTCTCTGTACCACCAATATTAAGCCGATCAACAATCATAAGTACTCTTAAATGACTTGATTTATTTACTTTAATCTTTTGTATATTACTACTTATAAACTCACTACGATATTCCCTGTATATAATACAATTTTTTAAATCAATGCTATTTAAAATATTTCTAGTGTATTCTTTATATTTAATTTTATTCAAAATATGATAAGCTTGACTATGTCTTCTATATTTATACAAAATGTTACCGAGTTTTTCTACACTAGTTGCTTTTAGCAAGTTTAGGAATAGTTCGCCATAATCCTCAAAATCCATTTTCTTATCCAAAATATTAATATTTTTAAAAATAGTTTTTCTTATCATAAGAGTAGGAAAAATTATAGGTATGTGTCCTCCTATTACAGCGTCATCAATAGAGTTCCAAGTCTTATAAAAATTTTGAACTTTATTTATGTTCCTACAAAGATTTTTATAAATACGTTCATTAGTAAATGATTTTATACAACAAGATACCATTCCTACATTTCTATGCTCTTCTAAATAATTTAGCTGAAGCTCAATACGTTTTGGCATACTTATATCATCAGGATCTTGTCTAGCTATATATTCACCTTTTGCAACACTCAATCCAGCATTAAAAATTTCCATTAAACCAATTTTATATTCAAAAGGGATATATTTTATCCTTGGTTCACTTATTTTATTTATTATCCCTTCTACTTTTTTTTGACAATTGCAAGTTAAAATAATTAATTCCCACTTTTTATAAGTTTGTTTACAAATACTTTTTATACTTTCCTCTATATATTCATCATTAGCTACTGGCATAATTAAACTTACTAATTTGTCTATTTGCCTCACTTCTTTCAAATTTATATTTGCAAATAACTAATTATTTAATTTCAATTGTAAAAAACTATTAAATACATTTCATATAATTAAAATAAAACTATATAAAAATCCCTTAATTTTTCAAAGAGGTATTTACTTTTTAACAATAACTTTTAAGTATCAGATGGGTAGAATACACAATATGGACATTTTATAAACCTTCCTGTTAATTCAAACCCACACTGATACTAAAAAATTTCTATCTATAAGAAACTTAATTTCTATTATCTATACTTAATAGGATTTAATTGACTATGAAATATTGTATTACCTTCATTGTACACTTTACTATTTCCTATTTCACATATGCTTGCAATAACACTTTTATTATGAATTAAACTTAATCTTACTTCATAAAGATTAGCATCCAAGCGATCTCCATAACACATAGATACAATGTTAACATCATTAATTTTAGATTCATAAGAATCTAGTTGAACAACTTTTGATTCTATAACAAATGGAATTTCATCATTCCAATTATAAACCTTATAATCTACAAATTCTGTATTCTCTCCAAGATTAACTAGAGATATTCGTACATAACTTGTAGCTTCTTTCCTTGTTAATATTCCTGTTGAAAAATAATCTTTATTTTTAAAAAAATTCATTTTTTTATCCTCTCCTTAGTAGTAAACTCACAACATAATATGCATTAAGAGAGAAATTTGGCACTGTTCTTTACCAATTTCAAATTAAAAATTATGAACATCTATGTATTCTAAAGCCTTTTGATTCTGAAACAGTTCTGCCTATGGACTTAATTTTTTCAGTAATACATCCTCTGCAATGATCAGGCGTATCTCCAGTACATATTTTACCCGGATATAATGCATATAATTTTCTATACTCACCTTCAGTTATATTGGGCATAACCACATTGGCTCCACTTTGAAGCGCTATGATCCTTCCATTCTTGTTTATCGTTTCCATAGCTGTGGTTGCAGGAATATTTGTATCTGGCATAAGTAATCTAATTATAGCCATAACTTTTAGGCTCATGTTAAAGTCTCCACCTTTTTCTTTAGCTAAAGGTGTATCCTCATTAGGAATAAATGGCCCTAAACCTATCATATCAGCTCCTATTTCTTTAAAAAATAAAATATCATCCGCTAACGATTCTATGGATTGTCCTGGAAGTCCTACAAGACACCCCGTTCCTACTTCATACCCCAGGCTTCCTAAAGCCTTTAAACACCTTTTTCTATCCTCATAACTCATACCAGGGTCCATATCCTCATATAATTTTTTATCTGTAGTTTCTATTCTTATTAAGTATCTATCTGCGCCTGCTTCCTTATATGCTTTGTACTCCTCCATAGTTTTTTCTCCAATACTTAAAGTAATAGCTATATCCATCTTTTTTATGTTTGTAATTATATACTTTAACTTTTCTACTGTGTAATACTCATCTTCTCCAGATTGCATTACTACAGTTTTATAACCGTATCCCACTGCTTTTTTAGCTAGATCTATTATTTCGTCCGGAGTTAACCTATATCGCTTTACATTTTTATTAGAACGCCTTAGCCCACAGTACATGCAATTTCTCTTGCATATGTTAGAAAACTCTATAAGACCTCTTAAATGTACTTCATCTCCTACATATTCCTTTCTAACTCTATCTGCTGCTTTAAAAAGTTCCTCATTACAGTAGCCATCTTTAAGTAACTCGATTATTTCATCTCTATATAAATCATGCTTATTCTCAGCCTTTTTTATTAATTCTAAATTCTTATTCATTAAATAATCAATTCCTTTCTTATATTTTTTTATATAACTAATTATATTCTAGCTGTATAAATGTTAAATACATATTGTAAAAAAGCTTTCAATAAATATTGAAAGCTTTTTTTACTTTATCGAGGAAGTTCTATATACATATAATTCATGTAAGGCTCTTGTGGCCATTACATATTTTAATTTGTCCTCTTTATTATTAAATTTTTCATCATCTATTAATATAACAGCATCAAATTCTAACCCTTTAGCAAAATAAGATGGCAATATAACTTCTCCCCCGGAGTAAATTATATTCTCCTCATCCAATACTGAAATATGTAATTTACCTTTTATAAGTCTACCTATAGTTTCTGATGAGTTTGAATCTCTACAAACTACCGCTATACTTTCGTATTCTTTCTTCTTTAATTCTATAATATTATTAACTATTTTGTCCACTAGTTCATCTATGCTATTTACCTGTTTTTTCAAAACTTTCTCACCATTTCTTACTAAAGGAACGGTTTTGTTGCTTTTTAAATACTTATTTGCAAAATCCATAATTTGCTTTGTAGCTCTGTAACTCTTATTTAATTTAAAATTATAAATATCTAAATCATTAAATGCTATGTTTAATTCAAGCATTGCAACTTTACCTTCTATAGGAACTATCCTTTGATTAGTGTCACCAACTATAGTAAATGATTTACATCCTGTTAATTCCTTTAAAACAATAAATTGAAGCATTGAATAATCCTGTGCCTCATCTATAACAATATGCTTTATTTCACTTTTATATTTTAATCCCTCAAGTTTAATCTTTAAATATAGCATAGGAGCTAAATCATCATAAGTAAATCGCTTATTATTATTAAATTGATTGTATATATTAACAACATCAGGACTATCTATCCATTTTAATTCATTTTTTACTTCTATTACACGTTTTATAATTTCCCTTATTTTATTTTTTCTTATAAAGCTTAAATTATTTTGTTGAATTAATAATTCTTCTTTAGATAAACTTTTTATTTTATCTTCATATTCTTTTTCTAGTTTTCTAACCAAATTATTTCTATGATCTTTTATTTTTGATATTAATATTCTTTTTATTTTTTTACTTCTTCTAAACAATGGCATGCTTTTAAAATGAAAATTAAACATCTCTTCTATTTCTTCTTTAGTGGATATAACTTTATCATCAAATTTAACCTGCCTTGTTTCAAAACAATTATATTCTAATTTTTCAATTAGGGTATCAATATCTTTAATATATCTTGTTGATCCTTTATAAGTGACTTCATCAATAAAATCTCTATCACAATTTAACACTTTCTCCATATATTCTTTAAATTGCATTATGTCATTTAAGTTTAAAAGATCTAAAGCAAATTCTTTAAAAGTAAACTGCTTTACACCAATCTCACCCAAACTTGGCAAAACTGTAGAAATATAATCCATAAATATGCTATTTGGTCCTAATATTAAAACTTTATCCTGAAGTACCTTTCTATAGTTATATAAAAGGTACGCAACTCGATGAAGAGCTACAGTAGTCTTACCACTACCAGCTACTCCATCCACTATTACTGCACCATTCCTAGACTGTCTTATTATTTCATCCTGTTCCTTTTGTATAGTCATTACTATGTCTTTTAACTTTTCTCCTGCATTCTTACTTAATACCATTTGAAGTACTTCATCTTTAACATCTACACTGGAATCAAATAATCCCATTAACTTAGCTTTCCTTATAATAAACTGTCTTTTAGCAAGTATATTGGCTTTCACTTCGCCCATTGGTGCTTTATATGAAGCTTCACCTAAACTTCCAGTATAAAACAAAGCGCTTATAGGTGATCTCCAATCTACTATAAGAGGTTCATAATCATCATTTTTACTCATACCAAATCTTCCAATATATATACTTTCAGTACCATCTTCATCTTCAAAAGTTATCTTTCCAAAATAAGGTGAAGCACTAAGTATAGTAAGTTCTCTAAGCTTCCTATCTATAAATTTAAATGCCTCTTCTTTAACAAATAACTCATGATCAAAATACTTTACTATTTCATCTTCGTCATCCTTGTACTCTTCAACCTTCTTTTTTCTAAAATTAATTATGTAGTTTGAAATATATTTCCTTTTTTCTATAAAATCTAAGGTTTGATCTCTTATTTCTGAAATTATTTGTTTTAGATTTTCTTTTTCTAAAGTTAATTCTATTTCCTTTTTTAATTCTATTTCTAACTCGCTGTTTTCCATAACATTCTCCACCAATTCTAATTTATTGATTGCTCATTGAAACTATTCTCTTCTTCTACCATAGCCATAAATTCATCACCCATAAGGGTTTCTCTTTCTATAAGTCTGTTTGATATTTTGGAAAGCAGCTCTCTATTATTATTAAGTAATTTTTTGGATTTTTCATGGGCTGCTTTTATTATTTTTAAAGTTTCCTCATCAATTAATGCTGCTGTTTCCGCACTACAATTCTGCACAGGTCTTCCATCCAAATATCTATTTTGAATAGATTCAAGACCCATCATATCAAACCTTTCACTCATTCCATACATAGTTACCATGCTTCTTGCAGATGAAGTTGCTCTTTCAATATCATTAGATGCACCTGTAGACATGGTATTAAATTCTATTTCCTCTGCAGCTCTTCCACCTAGCATTACACATATCTGATCCGTTAATTCCTCTTTAGTTGTAAGATACTTTTCCTCCTCTGGCAGCTGCATAGTATATCCTAACGCTCCCATTGTTCTTGGCACAATAGTTATTTTATGTACTGGATCGGTATTTTTTAATAAAGCTGCTACAAGCGCATGACCAACTTCATGAAAAGCAACTGATCTTTTTTCTTTATCTGATAATATTCTATCCTTTTTTTCCTTACCTGCAATTATTACTTCTACCGCTTCTTCTAAATCTTCCTGAATTACTTCTTTTCTATTATTCTTAACCGCCCTAAGTGCTGCCTCATTTATTATATTAGCTAAATCTGCTCCCACTGCACCTGGAGTACCTTTGGCAACAGCATTTAAATCTGCTTGATTAGCTATTTTGACTCCTTTAGCATGCACTTTTAATATTTCTTCCCTGCCTTTTAAATCAGGTCTATCTACTATAACTCTTCTGTCAAACCTTCCCGGTCTTAAAAGAGCTTTATCCAATATTTCAGGTCTATTAGTTGCTGCCAAAATTACTACTCCTTTAGAAGAATCAAACCCATCCATTTCAGCAAGCAGCTGATTTAATGTCTGCTCTCTTTCATCATTCCCACTAACATTGTTATCTCTACTTTTGCCTATAGCATCAATTTCATCTATAAATACTATACATGGTGCTTTTTGTTGTGCTTGTTCAAATAAATCCCTTACTCTTGAGGCTCCCATACCTACAAACATCTCTACAAAAGCAGAACCTGATATGGAAAAAAACGGGACTTTCGCTTCTCCTGCTACTGCTTTAGCTAGTAATGTTTTACCTGTTCCTGGAGGCCCTACTAAAAGAGCACCCTTAGGAAGCTTTGCACCTATATCTGTATATCTTTCAGGTTTATGTAAAAAGTCAACTATTTCTATCAAAGATTCTTTGGCTTCCTCCTGTCCAGCCACATCACTAAAGTTTACACCAGTTTCGCTTTCTGCATATATTTTAGCCGTGTTTTTTCCAAAAGACATAACGCCGCTTCCCATTTTTTTATCTATTTTTCCAAATAACAGTCTTCCTAAGAAAATAAAAATTACAACTGGTAGTATCCAATTTATAAACAGACTCTTTATTGGACTATTTTCTTGAGTAACACTTCCATATTTAATTTGAGCTTTATTCAGTCTATTTACCAAATCAGTATCATCTAATCTTCCTGTATACAATGTTTTTTTACTTTCTCCATTTTTAACCTTGGGTATAATTACTAATTTATCCTTTGAAATTTGTACTTCTTCAATTTTATTGGCATTTATATAGTTTATAAATTCACTATATTCTATATGCTGTGTTTTCAAATTAACTATATAATCATTTAAAATAAAGATTATAATAGCTACAACTACAGCATAGTAAATGCCATACTTTAGTTTATTGCTATCAAACTTTTTATTATTGAACATATTTGAGCCTCCACCATACTATCTTTTTTAGCTTACACTATATATTATATCAATAAATACATTTTATCTATAGTGTTTACAAATTATTTAATGTAATTTTACTTATTTAAATAAATCAGTGCAAATTGCGCAAATACAGCAGCAGCTTTATATATTATATCTTCATCTACATTAAATTCAGGACTGTGGAGAGGCTCTGTAATTCCTTTATCTTTATTAAGATTTCCAACCCAAAAAAATGTTCCAGGAACCTTCTCTTCAAAACTTGAAAAATCTTCACCTATCATGGTAGGTTTATCTACTATTAATACATTTTCACTTCCCACTACTCGGCTAGCTGCTTTTCCCAGCATAGTAGTAATTTCATAATCATTTATAACTGGAGCATGATAAGGTATAAACTTAAATTCATACTCCGCACCATTAGCTTCACTTATACCCTTTATAATAGTTTCCATAATCTCTGGTATTTTTTCCCTCACCTCATAAGTAAGAGTTCTGATAGTTCCTTCTAATTCTGCTTTATCAGGTATTATGTTATGAGCCGAACCTGCATTAAATTTTCCAATACTTATAACAGCTGGCTCTAAAGGATCTACTTTTCTACTTACTATAGTTTGCAAAGCCATATATATTTCACATCCTACAGCTATAGGATCTATACACCTTTGTGGTTGACCTCCATGCCCACCTTTACCATGTATTATTATTTTAAAGTTATCGGAAGCAGCCATAAGGGGGCCTGGTTTTACACCTATTTTTCCAGCAGCTATTCCAGGCCATACGTGAGCACCCACTACCGCATCCACTTTAGGATTTTCTAAAACTCCTCCATGAATTGTTTTTTCTGCCCCACCAGCAAGTTCTTCTGCTGGCTGAAATAAAAACTTAATATTTCCACTAAATTCATCTCTAAACTCTGATAAAATTGCAGCAGCACCAATAAGCCATGATATATGTGCATCATGACCACACGCATGCATAAATTCAGGATATTCTGATTTATACTTCACATCATTTTCTTCCTTTAACCTAAGGCAGTCCATATCAGCTCTTAAAAGTATAGTTTTTCCAGGCTCCTTACCTCTTAGTATTCCAACTACCCCCGTACCTCCTACATGCTGTTGAACTTCTATTCCATATTCTTTTAGCTTATCCACTACTACTTTAGCTGTTCTATTTTCATGCATGCCTATTTCAGGATGAGCATGTATATCTCGCCTAATCATTATAAGCTTATCTTTTAATTTTTCAGCCTTTTCTAATACTATGCTTTTATACATAAGATTCTCTCCTTAATTTTATTAAGCATATGAAAAAATAACTTTCTAATTTTATAAATTGCATTTTCACATGCTCTATTTTAAGTTTATAACAATACCCTATTTAAAACATTATATAAAATTTTTTCAAATAATAAAATGAGTAATATGATAATTTTTATACTTTTATATAAAAAAGCCTACTGTTTAATATTTACAGTAGACTTTTTTATATACCTTTTATCTTATAATATTTAAATTATTTTTAGTATGCTCTTCCCCAGTAAACCACTTTATCAGCTTTCTTGCCACAACATACGCAAGTATCTGATACCTTTTCCTGCTTAAATGGAATACATCTAGATGTTGCTCCAGTTTCTTCCTTAATTTTATCTTCACAAGCTCTGTCGCCACACCACATAGCTTTAACAAATCCTGTTTTATTTTCAACTATATCTTTAAATTCATCCATGTTTACTGCAGTACTAGTTTTTTCATCTCTTACTTTTTTAGCAGCTTCAAACATTGAATTGTGTATATCATCTAAAAGTGATGGTATCTTTGTCTCTAATTCGTCCATTGGAACTATTATCTTTTCTCTAGTGTCTCTTCTTACAAGCACAACTTGATTTTTTTCAATATCCTTAGGGCCTACTTCTAAACGAACTGGAACACCTTTCATTTCGTATTCAGCAAACTTCCATCCTGGCATTTTATCACTGCTATCTATTTTAACTCTAGCTACCTTAGATACTCTTTCCTTTAGTTCAGCTGCTTTTTCTAAAACGCCCTCTTTATGTTGAGCTATAGGTACTATAATTACCTGGATTGGTGCTATTCTTGGTGGAAGTTTAAGACCGCTGTCATCTCCATGAACCATTATTATCGCACCTATTAAACGCGTAGTTATTCCCCATGATGTCTGATGAACATACTGCAACTTGCCATCTCTATCTGTATATTGAATATTAAAAGCTTCAGCAAAGTTAGTTCCAAAATTGTGAGAAGTAGCTGTCTGAAGTGCTTTTCCATCGTGCATCAAAGCTTCTATAGTATAAGTCCCAATGGCCCCTGCAAATCTTTCTTTTTCGGTTTTTTGCCCTCTTATAACAGGAATTGCAAGCATATTTTCAACATGATCAGCATACGTATTTAACATTTTAATTGTTTCTTCTTCTGATTCTTCTTGAGTTTCATGTATAGTATGACCTTCCTGCCATAAAAATTCTGTAGTTCTAAGGAAAGGACGTGTAGTTTTTTCCCATCTTACAACTGAACACCACTGATTATAAAGTTTTGGCAAATCATTGTAAGATTGAACTGTTTTAGCATAGTGTTCACAGAATAAAGTTTCTGATGTTGGACGTACACACAATCTTTCAGTTAATTCTTCATTTCCACCCTGAGTTACCCATGCAACTTCTGGTGCAAAACCTTCTACATGATCCTTTTCTTTTTGAAGTAAACTTTCTGGTATGAACATAGGCATATATACATTTTCATGTCCTGTTTCTTTAAATCTTCTATCTAAATCACTTTGGATATTTTCCCACATTGCATATGCATATGGACGTATAATCATACAACCCCTAACGCTTGAATAATCCGCAAGTTCTGCCTTTTTAACTATGTCTGTATACCATTGAGCAAAATCTTCATCCATTGGTGTAATTTGTTCTACTAGTTTCTTATCTTTTCCCATTTTAACAGCCTCCTAAAATATAATAAGTTTATCCCATTACTACCATGTTATAATATTTTAATTAAATACTATAAAAAACCATCTTCCAAATCATAGATTTGAAATATGCTCTTCATATTAAAGTTACTGATAAACATTCAATATTCATTAAAATAATTTTATAAGAATGCTTATAATTTTGAATATAAAAAAAGCCTTAAATCCCAATAAGGGACCAAGACTATATCGGCGGTACCACCCTGTTTAATACATTTTTTAAAACATATTCACTTTTAATTATTAACGGTTATTACCCGCTGTATCCTACTATTATTTCAGTACAGAACTCCAAGGTAGGTTCAAAATGATCTTTTAGGAATATTTCACCATCAATTCCCTCTCTATAAAAAGACTTACATTTTTACTAATCCTTTTCTTTGTATTTCCAATGTTTTTGCTTTTTAAACTTATTTTATATGATAAAATATAAAAACTTAATTGTCAATAGTATAAGTTTCATATCTAACCAATTGATTATTTAAAAAATTCTACAAACAAAATTATGTTCATACTAAAATCTTTAAAAACCCACTTAAAAAATCAAGTGGGTTTTTGCATATTTCTAATAATTAACATTTAAATCCATGATTTACTAATAAAATTTTAATTGTAACTATCTTAATTATTAAATATTATACTTTACTTAGTTATCCTGTTTTCCACCGCTTCCCTTTAATTCTTTAAAAATCATAAAGCATGTGAAAACAATAGCTGAATATCCTGCAAAAGGATATAAAATATTTACTAATTTATCAAAAGGAAGTACTCCACCAAAGAACATACCTATAATGGTTAATACTGTCGCAATAATATTAAATTTCTTAGTTTTGTCTGGAGCAAACTTTCTAACAGTCATTAAAAGAAATGAGGCTACTGCCGAATAGATACTTACAACTATTAACACTGAGAAAAACAATCCTAAAACAGGGGATATGTGATTAGCAATTTCTAATGTAGGAACTTGTTTTCCAACAATTAATTTATAATAAACAAGTTCAGCTATTACAAGTAAAATAATTGCAATAGTAAAAGCAAATGTTCCAAGCAAAGCTGCGCTTCTTGCTTCTTTTACACTTCCTGCAGACTTACCACAGTCAACTTGAAATGGTATACTAACCATAAGAGCAAGAAATGCATACAAAGCTCCTGACCATGCCCAATTAGAAGAAGCAGATTTAAAACCTAATGTTGGCATAAGATTGCTAGCTTCTGATAATAAAGTTGGTTGTCCAGAAAGGGTAATAATTCCTGCAACACCTACTATTGCTACAAATACAATTTTAACAGGTCCTATAACACCTATTATGTCGATAAGCTTTTCTACTCCTAGCAATGTTGTACCTAATGCAAGAATAGCTATAACTCCAGTACCTATATATGTTTGAATTCCATAATATTGATGAATTGTTGCACCTGCACCTGCTAACATAACTACAAATATAGCATATATTAATATAACATTATACCATGTATAAACTTGTCCTAAAGCTTTACCACAATAATATTCAAAAACATCATAAGGATTCTCAAATTTCTTTTTTTGACCTATTCCATACAAAGTGTATGAAAGATAACTCATTAAAACTAGAAAAATTAGTGCTGCTGCAATTCCTTTTGTTCCACTTGTTGTAAAAAATTGCAAAACTTCCTGTCCTGTTGAAAATCCAGATCCAATCCAATATGCAGCTAATGCTCCCGCAAGAAGTATTACTTTTTTTAAGCTAACTGATTGATTTTCCATCTTTATCACTCCTTGTGTTTTAAGTTGAATAATGTAAGAATCCTTACACCTTTTTATTAATAATTTTAAAAATTGGGAAAATTTGATTTATAATAACCTTTATCCATCTAATTTTTTAATAGCTTCATTAAAACTAAACACTATCCCCCCTTTTGAAATTAATGATAAAAGTTTTTTAAAATCTAAATTTTTATATAGGTACTATAATACTGTCAAAATGCCCTATACCTCAAGTTTAAAAATAAGTTTCCCGGGTCTTCTTAGAGGTAGATATTTCATAGCAACTTACAATCGCAGAACAAACTACCTCTTAAGACCACAGTTATACCTTAGAAATTATTTTCCTATCATAATATTAAGTATCTCAACATCAGTAGATTTCATTCCCTGACGTCCCATACGTCCAATGTTCTGGATTGTCTTTTCATAATCTTTTTCAACAATTCCTTCTCCAAATGGGAATACTAAACCTTGTTTTGCCATTTCGTAGCCCATTATACCAGCATCTACTGCACTGGAGATCTTTGCTGCACATGAAGCTTTAGCTCCATCACAAACAATACCTCCTACATTACCTACACTATTTATAATAGTTTTTCCAATAACATCATAATCAGCACCATTTAAGTAAGCAATACCACAAGCTGCAGCTGTTCCAGCTGATACAGCTCCACAATAAGCAGATAAGTTTCCAATATAACGCTTCTGATGTAAAGATATAAGATTAGTTAAAACAAGAGCTCTATAAAGAGTATCCTCATCAGCTTCCATATCGTCAGCATAAACTAAAACTGGCATAGTACAAGTGATGCCCTGGTTACCACTTCCTGAATTGATTACTACTGGAAGTGCACATCCATTCATTCTTGCATCAGAGCCTGCTGCTGCTGCTGCTCTTGCTCTCATACGCACATCGTCACCACTAACTTTCATAAGAGTTTGTCCAACTTGAGAACCCCATTTATTAGTCAAGCCTTCTTCTGATATAGCCGAATTATATTTAATCTGTGTACTGATAACTTCTTTTATATCATCTAAATTTACTTCATTGGCAAAGTCAAGTATATCCTTGATATTAAGCTTAGACTTATCTCCAGACTGTTGAGTTTCAATTCCAGCCTGTTCAAATAATACCTTACCATTTTTTTCAATTTTAGAAATGTGGTTATGTTTACTACTAACTTCAACAACTGCTACTTCCTGTCCAGCTATTAATTCTGCACGTATGAAAAGATTTTCTTCTCCTTCTTGAAGCTCACAACTACAAATTCCCTGGCTATATAATTCTTTAGTTTTATTAATTTCTTCCTGTTTTACTTGACTGATTACCTGAAGCTCTAATTCTGCATTTCCTGCCACAGCACCTAAAATAGCTGCCACTTCAACGCCTTTTTGTCCACCGGAATTAGGTACGATAACACCTTTTACATTTTTAATAATATTCCCGCTACATCTAACAACCATTTTTTCAGGCATCTGTCCAAGTACCTCTCTTGCCTTTGCAGCTGTAAAAGCAATGGCAATTGGCTCTGTACATCCCATAGCTGGAATAAGTTCTCCTTTTAATATCTTTACATAGTTATCATATTGTATCTTATCCATTGAAAATTTCTCCTTTTATACGCTACTTAATTATTTGTCTTTTTTGAAAAATGATACCTGACAAGTCTTGCATCCTTTAGCAATAGTATCTCCTAAGTGGAATTCAAACCCCATAGCCTTAGCAATATTTCTATCACCATCCATAGCCATGTCACATAATTTTTCGCAAGTTGAATCATCAAATTCTAAATCCTGCCATGCTTTTAGAAGTGGACAGTGATGAAATTCTATATCTACTCTGTCCTCAGTTTTATTCTTAAATTCAATTTCAAAAGTCTTTACCACATTCTCACTTAAAAAAGTCTCTGCAAAACATGTAACACTTTCTGGATTTTTACATTCTGATTTAATTTCAGTTCCCTGAATCTTACCAGTTTCAGCAATCGCTTCACGAATAATTTTTTCTGCTTCTTCTGCCTTTCCTGCTTCTCTTGCCTTGGTATATGTTAAACCAGTCCAAGTTGCACGATGTCCAATTGCACCTCTCTGAATATCTACTACTGGGTCACCTTTGATAGTAATTTTGTTATCAATCATGTTCTTTCTCTCCTTTTCTTTTTAAATTTAAATATTCATTAATGAATGTTCATCATTTTCTAACTTTTAGCATCCTATTTTGGAAAGTACTCTCCGGTGTCTGGCTATATGTTCTTATGTTATCTATTATGATTACAACCAAGTTCACCTTAAATGATATTAACTTTTACTAAGTAATAATTTAAACTGCAAAATTTTTAATTCATATGATTTACAATTCGAAAACGTTTTCTAAACAGGTGACATAAATTATTATATAACAATTCAAAATCACATCTATTTATTCTCACCACATCTAATATGAATACAAAAGTAAATAACGTATATTTAGATAATCATTTACACTATGTAAATTCATATTCACTATGTAAATTCATATTCGATTATGTACCCTAATCATATCACATGAAATTGCAATAATCAACATTATATATCATTTTTTTGTAATATTTTTTATTTTCACTAGATATATTATGATTTTTTTGCAGTTTATTGTAAAATATAGTAGTATACATTTTCTACTGATATGATCACGCTAACTAATTTCACCTATCGCTTATAAAATCACATTGTTCTTATATTGACTTACCTTATTTTTAAATGTATAATAATTTGACAATAAAGCTGGAATATAAGGAGGCTATTTTATGGTTAGAAAACCTTTAAATACATTAAAAAATCAAGTTTATGATGCTTTGTTTTCTGATATCATCAATGGAGTATATGCTGCTGATACAATACTAACTGAAAAATTTCTCATGGAAAAATACGGTGTAAGTCGTGCACCAATACGTGAAGCACTTACTCAACTAACTGGTACCCATATCTTATCAAGCATTCCAAGACAGGGATATAAGATTCTTGAACCAAGCGAACAACAATTATTAGAAATAACAAAGTTTCGTTCTGCCCTTGAATGTTCTTTTTTAAAAAGCTACTTTATCTATATAGATGAAGCTTCCATCAAAGAACTTAGAAGCATATGTATTAATTATAGTAACTGTCCCGCTAACGATTTCATGACCCACTGGAAATATAACTGTGAATTTCATTTGAAATTATTCTCTATCTTTGGTAATCATTATGCTTATAAACTTTTAGAAGATGCTTTAAACATACAAACTATATTTTTCGTACAAAAAAAAACACTTTGCTACTATGGATCTGCATCTAGCCCTAATTGATTATCTAGAAAAAGGTGAAGTTTCAACAGCTGTAACAATTTTGAAGGCAGATATCGAAAACCTTTTACTTCCAACCATTGCTCCTACTCCTATTGAACAAAATAAAAAAGGTGATATATAATGAATTGCACTAAAAATGCTGATATGAACGAACAATTAGCACATGCAAAAATTCTGCCTCTATTAATTAAGCTCACTATTCCAGTCACAATTGCTCAGCTAGTAAATGCACTGTATAGTATTGTAGACCGTATGTATATAGGACATATGCCTGGTATTGGAACTAAAGCATTAACTGGAATTGGATTGACTTTCCCTATAATTATGATAATTGCTGCATTTAGCTGTTTACCCGGTATGGGCGGTGCTCCTCTAGCTTCTATTGCTCTAGGTGAAGGTGACTTAAAAAAAGCCCAGCGCTATCTAAACAATGCGTTATCAATGCTTATTTTTATTAGCTTCATTATTACTGTAGGTTGTATGTTAACATTAAAACCTATATTAATAGCCTTCGGTGCTAATGAAGTTACACTGCCTTATGCTATCAGTTTCCTGAGCATTTACCTCATAGGAACGTTATTTGTGGAAATCGCCATGGGGTTGAATCCATTTATTAATACTCAAGGATTTACCGGAATAGGAACAATTACTATTGTTATTGGTGCAATTTTAAACATTATTTTAGACCCCATATTTATTTATGTGCTAAACTTAGGAATTGCAGGTGCTGCTATTGCCACTGTCATTTCCCAAATGATATCAGCTATTTGGGTAATCAAATTTCTGTGTTCAAAAAAATCCATTCTACGCTTAAATCTTCATGACATGAAACCAGATTTTGAAATAATTCGTTCTATTTGTGCACTAGGTGTTTCTCCATTCACATTTCGTGTTAACGAAAGTATTGTTGTAATCATACTCAATCGTCTTCTAATACAATACGGAGGAGTTCTTAGTGATCTTCATATTGCCTCTATGGCAATATTAAGCAGTGTAGGTCAGATTTTCTTTATGCCTCTCATTGGAATCATCAGTGGAGCACAACCAATTCTAAGTTATAATATGGGAGCTAAAAATTATCCAAGGCTTCGAGAAACCATATACCATGCTCGAGTATTAAGTATTTCCTGTGCAGTAATCATGTGGTTAGCCATGATGCTAGTTCCAAACATCATATGTCAGCTCTTTACTAGTGATAATGACTTAATTGGGCTGACCAGCATCACTATGCGTATTATGTTCAGTACTGTACTGGTTCTTGGAATGCAAATGGTCAATCAAAATGCCTTTGTAGCAATGGGAAATACATGGTGTTCATTCTTATATGGAATAATGCGTAAGCTTCTTCTTTTAGTACCACTAGCATTTATACTGCCACATATATTCGGTGTATGGGGCATTTATATGGCAGAAGCTATTTCTAACTTAATTACAACATTTGTTACTTACATAGCTTTTACCCGATACATAAACAATCTAAAAGTGCGTTTTAAAGCATAAATAAATTTACAAATATGAGATAAAATCAAAACAGAGTAATGCAGAAGGAGGCAGATAATTATTTTATCCACCTCCTTCTGCATTACTGCATGTACATTTCTACGTGCCTCTAGATATTTATATGTGATAACTTCAGCCTTTACAACTCTGTGTTAATGTTTATTACCTTTTAAGAAATTTACCTATGATAAACACTCCCTTTGCCCGTTTATGGTTACTCCTTTTTGTACGTAACTTAATGGTTTATCTTAAAAATCATCTATGATTTGATAAAAAATAGTTTTTGTAGGTTGTTCGTATCTATAATCAGGTAATTTTAAATTTGATATTATTTGTTTTATTCTTATATATTTTGTTTTTGTATTGCTATTAAACATATTAATTGCCATTCTTACCTTTATATTTATTATTTTTGTTGCAACATTTTCGCAGAATGTACTATCATAATCAACAAACAAAATTGTAGGTTCATACTCAATTAACAATTTCTCAATCTGCATACGAGAAATGACATCAATAAAATTCAATGGTTCATCCCAAATATACAAATGCGCTCGTTCACACAAACTTTTGGCAAGCAATACCTTTTTCTTCTGTCCTCCACTAAAGTCCCCGATATTCTTTTCAAACTGTTCTCTTGAAAAATCAAGTTTTCTAAGCATCGATTTAAATAAATCCTCATCAATACAGTGTTTGTCTGCATACTCAGATAAGTTACCATATAAATCCGATGTATCTTGTGAAACATACGAAATGATTAACTTATTATTCTTTCTTACAATTCCACTATGGGGGATGTCTTCTCCATAAATTAATTTCAATATACTTGATTTTCCACTTCCATTCTTTCCTTGAATAGCAACTCTTTCACCTTGTTCTATAGTGAAGTTTACTCCTTCACAGACAACTCGATTATCATCATATTCAATTGCAACATCTGTAAGTTCTACAAGCTTTTTATCATGGAAAGTAAGTGGTATTATTTTCAATCTTTCATTAAATTCAATATTTTTAAGAAGCTTTGATTTTTCCTCAATCATGCTTTGTTGTCTATCTTCTACATTTTTAGCACGCTTCATCATTTTTGCAGCTTTATGGCCAACGTATCCTTTATCTAATTTGCTCCCAGAATTAGTAGTTCCATACTTACTGCTTTCAACACTATCTGACCACGTAGATGTACGTTTTGCTGATCTAGAAAGTCTGTTAATATCTTTTTTCAATTTTTCATTTTCTGCTAGTTCAAAACCATCTTTTAATTCTTTGTTTCTCCACCATGAAGAAAAATTTCCTTTTTGTATTTCAATATTAGTTTTATTAATAGACAAGATATGATCAACACAGTTATCCAAAAAAGACCTATCATGTGAAATCAGGATAAATCCTTTCTTTTCAAGTAATTACATAGCTTATGCCTAGCTTCAATATCTAAATGATTTGTAGGTTCATCAATGAGTAAGAAGGAGTTTTCCTTCAAAAACATAGCAGCCAGCAATACTTTGGTCTGCTCTCCTTTAGACAGTGTATAAAACTGTCTATATAAAGCATCGTAGTCCATATCTAACAAAGATAATTCTTTTACTATTTCCCAATCCATTGAATTTGGACTAATCTCTCTTATGACATCTATGGTGAAATTGCCTTTCTCCTGCACTTCATAAGGAAAATATTCAAAAGTCACATCAGCTGAAATGTTTCCATCATATTCATATTTTCCAATTAAAAGATTTAAGAAAGTAGTCTTTCCCCTTCCGTTTCTTCCCGTAAAACCTAATTTCCAATCAGTATCAATTTGAAAACTTACATTTTCATCTTTCAATAATTTATTTCCAAATTATACTTTTTAAAAATGCAAGACTCTTCTCAGGTAAAAGTAATACTGTTCTAAGTACCATTGTAATTCTATCTGGTTGAAAGTTCTCTATAATTTCTGGTTTCCTCCAGCTTTGCTCATCCCATACCTTATAAATATTTTCTATTCTAGAGCCTACTCTCTCACCAATACCAATTAGTGAAAACATCTTAAATATATTTTTATTTCTTGGGTCACTTACACCGCCTCTAATTGCTTGTTTGAGAGAACATCTTTTCCTATACTTGATTTAGTTGATAAACGAGCTACTAATATTATTAATAGAAGCTAGTGGTTCTTCTTTTAAAGCTCCTTGGTTTGGACAGCTTATGAAAAGTCTTCAGTTATTAGCTTATTTGATACAAGGTAACACCTAGCTTAAGGAGTATAAGATTAAGATAGAATTACAGTAATAAAAGCGTGGCTTTTGGCCACGCTTTTATTTAATGGCGGGAATATGTGGGAATCGAACCCACCTATCGTGGTCTTAGCACGACGGAACGGTTTTGAAGACCGCCAGGAACACCAGAACCTATCTACTCCCATATTGAACTATATAATATATTATAAAGTGCATACTTTATAATGTCAACGTCTTTAAGCGTTTTTTGTTATTACTTTATATGATTAATTGTATCATGTTTTATGATACAATTATAATACAATAAGCTGTTTGCTAAATCAAAGTAATTTTTTACAGTTTCTCAATATTAATAAAACGCTCTCTTATCCTCCACTCTTTTAGTTAACTTTATATTATCAAAATGCTCTGAAAGTACCATAGCATATTTTTAATAAACTTTTCACGACCTGGTATATCTATTATGTCTACCCTTTACCTGATGGCAAGTCGAAAAAAGTAACTCTGAGATTTATAGATATTCCTATTTCTTTTTCCTTTGCAAGAGTATCTGTTTCTCTACCAGTTAGAGCTTTTATAAGAGTAGTTTTTCCACGATCTATATGTCCTGCTGTCCCAATTATAATATGCTTTATAAGCTTACCACCTCTCTTTTAATCTAATGACACAAAAGCGTCCACTATTATATCAAAATCTTTATCAAAAATAGTCCTTACATCTAAAATAACTTCATTACCTGAAATTCTAATTATTATAGGAGTTTTATTTTCTCTTAATTTTTTTTCTAATTCTTGTGGAGAAAATTCATTGTTATCTACCTTTATAATATATGTTTCAATCTTCTCCGTAGGCATTGAACCTCCCCCTACCATGGAATAATCTTCTTCTAATGCAAATTTAAAATTTTTAACTTTACTTTGAAGCTTCCTTTTAAGTCTTTGTGCTCTTTTTTTATGTTCACTTTTTGGACTTAACATCATATTTAGAGTAGGTATATTTTCTATGGCTTCTTTCTCGTCTAAATAATACTTAAGTGTTCCCTCTAATGCAGCAAGAGTCATCTTATCTATTCTCAATGCTCTCGTAAGTTGATTCTTTTTTATTTTATCTATGTATACTTTTTTACCTATAATTATTCCTGCCTGTGGTCCTCCAAGCATCTTATCCCCGCTAAAAGTAACTACATCTACACCCTTTTTAATACTTTCCTGAACCGTGGGTTCATGTGTAAATCCATATTTTGAGAAGTCTATTAATGTACCACTTCCTATATCCTCAATAACAGGTATTTTCTTTTCATCCCCTAGTTGAACTAACTCTTCCAAAGATACATCCTCTGTAAATCCTAGAATTTTAAAATTAGATGTATGCACTTTTAATAAAACACCAGTATCTTCATTTATATTGTTATCATAGTCATATAAATGAGTTCTATTTGTTGTTCCAACTTCCACAAGCCTTGCTCCACTAAAGCTCATGACGTCTGGAACTCTAAAAGAACCTCCTATCTCAACCAATTGTCCACGTGAAACAATTGCTTCTTTTTCCTTACACAAAGTATTTAACACCAACATAACTGCAGCTGCATTATTATTTACAACCATAGCTGCTTCTGCGCTTGTTACCTTCTTAATAAGTTCTTCAACATGACTATATCTTGATCCTCTTTGACCTTTTTTCAAGTCATATTCCAGGTTATTATAATTATCAACCACATTTACAACGTTTTCTAAAGCCTTTTTAGCCAATAGAGATCTTCCTAGATTAGTATGTATAATTACTCCTGCAGCATTTATAACCTTTTTTAACCTTGAACCTTTTCTTTCCTCTAAAAGTTCCAGAAAACTCTTTAATATATCCTTTTTCGAATATTCATCTATACTATTACTTAATATTAGCTCTCTATACCTATCTATTGTCTCTCTTAACGTTTCAACAACAATTGTTCTCATAGTAAAATTCAGTTCATTATTTACTATATGCTCTTTTAAAAGTTCATCTATCTTTGGTAGATCTCTTAACAATTGCTTAATTTCCACTCTATTCCCACCTTCTAAACTATTTCAAAATTATATTTCTGCCATCATAGACATTAAAAATCCTAAGAAAAAACCCTCCCAAGCTTTTTAATATCTATATTTTAAACCTTTTTATATCATCCTTGAGTTTTCCTGCACTTTCTTTTAATTTAAAAACTACTTCCATAACTTCATTAGAATTCATTTATTTTAAAAAGATTAAGTAATAAGTAATTTTGCCATTTTACTCTACTATTATATAACCTTCTTCTTGCTTAGTTATTACTTCTCCAATAATAGCTGATGGTAATTCTAAATTTAAAAGTTCCTTAATTATTTTAGAACTTTCCTCTTTTGAACAAGTTATTAGAAGCCCACCTGATGTTTGGGGGTCAAATAATATATCTTTCATCCATTCTGGGGTATCTCTAAATTCAAACTTACCATCCATATATTTTCTATTATTATAAGCACCAGCTGGCACAAGTCCCATTTCCGCATACTCTTTTGCTTCTCTTATATATGGTATTTTATCCTTATATAATTTTAAAGTAACTCTCGAAGCTTCAGCCATTTCATATCCATGGCCCATAAGCCCAAAACCAGTTACGTCTGTACAAGCTGAAACATTGTAATTTACAATTACTTCACTTGCATATTTATTTAATGTCGCCATAACCTTTACAACTTTATCGTAAGCTTTCTTTGATGCTATTCCACCTTTTATAGCAGTGTTTATTATTCCAGTTCCTAAGGGCTTTGTTATAATGATATCCTCTCCAATCTTTGAACCAAAATTTTTGAGAATTTTATCTGGATGGACTATTCCCATTACAGATAATCCATACTTTGGCTCATCATCTTCTACAGTATGACCACCAATAACTACTGCCCCTGCTTCAATTACCTTATCTGCTCCGCCTCTTAATATTTCACCCAAAATATCTATGGATAAACAATTTGGAAAACATACTATATTTAAAGCTACTGTCGGTTTTCCACCCATTGCATATACATCACTTATAGAATTTGCAGCAGCAATTTGTCCAAAAGTATAGGGATCATCAACTACTGGGGTAAAAAAATCTAGTGTTTGTATAACTGCCATTTCATCACTTAGCTTGTAGACAGCAGCATCATCAGAAGTTTCTATTCCTACTATTAAATTTTTATCCTCCATTTTAGGCAACTTACCTAATATTTTTGACAGGGTCTCCGGCCCTATTTTTGCTGCTCACCCTGAAGTTTTACTTAGCTCTGTAAGTCTTTTTTGAGCCATGTTGACACCTCCCGCCAAAATTTCTCATCACATATCCACGTTATTTTTCTTTTTAAACACATCTCAATATTGAGTTTAATGCATATAAAGTGTAATCAATATCTTTTTTATCATTAAATGGTCCTAAACTAAACCTTAAAGTTCCTTTAGGAAAAGTTTTTATAGTTTTATGAGCTAAAGGTGCGGAATGTAATCCTGTTCTAGCCATTATTCCATAGTCTCTATCTAAAATAAATCCTAATTCGGCATTATTAATTTTACTTGAGTTTATAGAAATAGTAGGGGTTCTTAAAAAAGCCTCTTTAACACCATAGACTTTAATAGAAAAAATATTTAAAAGTCCGTCAATAAAACGTTGACAAAGTTCCTGCTCTCTTTCTTGAATAGATGTAATTCCTTCTTCTAATATATAATTAATTCCTGCAAGTCATCCAGCTATACCAGGAGCATTTAATGTTCCACTTTCAAATTTATCAGGAAGAAAATTAGGTTGAATTATGCTTTCTGATAAACTTCCTGTACCGCCTTCAATAAAAGGTAAAGCTTCTTTATTTAATTCATCGTCGATTAAAAAACCACCTATTCCTTGAGGACCTAAAAGAGACTTATGCCCTGTAAAAGCTAACGCATTACATCCTAATTTGTTTAATGTATGAACAATTATTACATATGAAAGACAATATAATGCTAATATTTATTAGAATTTATAATGACTCTTACATAGAGTAAAAAAAGCATTTGCGGCAGGCGTAAGAGTTCTCTTGGAGCTAACAACTAAATAAATATATCTTTTAAGAGAAAGATTCTTTATATAACTTTCTTTTATAAATCCTAAAGATACATAATCTTTAAATGTATTTTTTGAAACTATTGATATTCCAAGACCACTTTTTACAAACCGATAAAGAGTGTCTAGATTATTCACTTGAAAATGTATATCTATATTTGAAAAATCTATTCCTTGTTTTTTTAGAATGTCTTCAAATGTTTTACGAGTTGCAGATCCTCGTTCTCTTAATATAAATTTATATTTCAATAAAAAGTCTATATCTATGATGTCAGGAAAATTAAAATCTAATGAAGATATTATAACTAGATCATCTTCCATAATACTATAAGTTTTAATCTTTTCATCATTAACAAATTTACCTACAAGACCTATTTCACAATTAAACTTTATAACATCTTCAATTATTTTATCAGAGCTTTTTTCTACAACATCGAATGAAACATCAGGGTATTGCTGATAAAAATCTTTTATTAAAGAAGGCAATATAGTATTACAAGGAGTAGTACTTGCTGATAGCCTAAGCTTTCCACCAACTTTTTCATTAAAGTTTACAAGATTGCAGACAGCTTTATCACGAATATTTAAAATATCTATAGCATATTTTAGAAATGATTCCCCAGCAGGTGTTAGAAATACTTCTCTAGATGTTCGGTTAAATACTTGCACATTTAATTCTTTTTCCAAACTAGCTATATGAGCACTTATAGCAGGTTGTGATAAAAAAATTGAGTCTGCAGCCTTAGAAAAGCTTTTAAACTTTGCTACATTAATAAATGCTTCTATTTGATTAAACTCCATTAAAATCTCCTCCTGGTACTGTAATCTTTTTATTATCAATTACAAAGTTACAATCATTCCTATCCTTTAATTATTATTTAAAACCTCGCCGAACCCTAATTTTCACTTAATTTACAATATGCAATAAATAGTTGAGAACCAACAATGCACTATTAATGAGCTGAAGATTTTTTTAATCCAAGCCATTTCTCACTGTAAATTCTCAACTAAAAATCTTACTGTTATTCCTTAACTTAATAATTGCTTAGTGGTCATTTTATCATAAACAATTAATAAATTATTTAAACCTTTATATCTAAAAAGTATTTTCTTTAATACTAATAATCCACTCTTTTCTAAGCTCCCATAAACCTACTTGTAAGTTTTTTTCCTGTATAGCTCCTGATTTTATTAACTTATCATATTTAAATAAATTACCCCAGCTCTTTTTTATTTCTGATTTTAAATTTGGATAAAAAGGCTTTGTAAATATATCTGACTCAATGGAAATGTTCTGTTTTACTAACATAGCTTTATGCTTTTTCTCATCTTCTTCTCCAGCAGCCAAATATTTAAGATTTAAAATTTTATTCCAATCTTGAACCTTGAAAAAAATAACTTCTTCAATAGGCACTTCTAAAGTAAGCATATAGTTACCCGGATACCATTCAGCATAATCTGCTTTTGTAAATGTCCAAAATGGATACTCAGCATATTCAGGCTTTTTTACAATATTTTGTGCTTTATATATATACCAATTATATGCCTCTAAAAATATACTGGAAACCTCTTGATACTTTTTTACAATATACTCTCTTTTTACATAGCATACCTTCTGTTTAAGTAAAGTTTTAATAACTATTGGACTTTGGGAAGTATACAATATTATCTTATCACTCTTTGCACCCATTCTTTTTTCACCTCCCAAATTGTACCCTGCTTCAAATTTGACAATGAATAAGAATTATCAAATAGTCTGTTCCAGCTTTTAATTATTTCACTTTTAAGTTGAGGATAAAAACTGCTCATATATGCATTTGAGTGATTTGATATTCCATAATCTTTAAGTTTTTTATCATATGCATCTTCATCCTTCTTATTTAGCGGAACATACCATAAATTAACTATCCTATCCCATTTTCCTGAATCCGTTACAATAACCAAATTCTTATCCACTAAAAGTTCTAATGTAACCGTACCAGGTGTCTGTTGAAGCATAAAGTCAGGAGTTACTGAAACCCACACAGGATATTTTACATCCTGAGGTTTATCAACTATTTCACTTGCTTTCCTAGTGTACCAAGAATACACCTCAAAATAATGTTTTGCACAATCTTCTAGTTTCCGCTCTATATATTCTCTTTTTGCAATATATCTTCCTTCATCTTCTAAAACATCAAGAATGCTTACATCTTGTCTGGTCCATATTTTTATTTTTTCTCCCATAAAATCACCTTTATACTTTATATATATTAGGTAACTATTACTACTTAAATCCCTTCTTTACAAGTATATTAGCAGCATTTTCACTTTCTTCTTCACTTACCAAAATTATAGGACCAGTGCATCCCATACCGCTCTCTGAATATATGCCTTCCTTCCAAAGTGCTTTGCAGGCTTCTTCAAGCTCAAGTATATCAATTCCTGGAATACCGTAGGTTACTACCTTTTTAGGTGGCATTTTAATTTCTTCTACAGCAGCTGCAGGCTTATCCTTTTCAAGGATTTTTCCTATTATTTCTTTTAAACCTGCTGTGTTAGCATTTTTATACTCAATATCAGCAAGCTGTACTAAATTATTTTTTGCAGAAAGTGCACAATATTTTAATGCTTCACAAATTAATGGAGCTCCAGATGCTCTTGATACTATATTAATTATCTTATCATAGCCTTCTCCTACTCCTGGACCATATCCATATCCAGTAGTTTCATAGTTTCCACCTGTTGTAAATGATGCAAATATCTTTATAAGCAAATTACCTGTTAAAGAGTCACAAACCATAACATCAGGCGTTCCTGCCAGCAGATCATTCCCTCTCATAACTGAACCCCCATCAGCTCTCAAGGATTCACTAAAAGTAAACTTATATCCTCTACTTTGCAATTCTTTAAGTGCTCTCTCAACTCCTCTAGCTCCATCTACATTTAATATGCCAACCTTAGGATCCTTAATACCACAGGCTTTTGCAACAGCTATTCCATTTATAGTGTTTTTAATCATTCCTTCAACTCTATGGGTGGCTGTTGTTCCTGTAGTTGTTGCAATTATCATTTCTTTTCCCAAACCTGGTGCAATAACTTTTCCAACTGTTGAAACCCCTATAGGAAAATCAAAATGCTGAGTGACACATCCATCTATTGCTTTATTATCTAACAATTCCACCATTTTCTTATGACCTTCTTCAGCATCACTAACTTCAACTATTTGAAAGTCTCCTTCAACTTTAGGCCCTATTAAAACTATATCAAAATCACCATATTTGTTCCTGGCAAGTGCTGCAGCTTTAATCATCTCATCCACACCATGTTCTGAACCAAAAGTGGTTAATCCAATTTTAACTCTTTTTCCAAAGCTTCCACTTATAATTCCATCAGCTATTTCATCAAATACTTCTGCAATTACTTTTTTAGTTTGCTCCACATTGCTCCCTCCCTTTTATTAGTATCTATTAATAAACCATTGTTTATTCTTCCATCATTTTAGATGCAAATTTTTTTAATTCTTCAGCTATCATGTTCTTAATTTCTTCCTTTGAAACTGAAGCCTCAGTGCTTTCTACTGCACCAGTATTCTTTTCAACTAATATTGAAATTCCATCAAACAGATTAGTCATTCTTCCGAGGAATAGACTTCCTTTTCCTATTATCATGAAGTTATTTAACTTTCCTGACATTATATGCTCAATACCATGACCAACTATAGGAACTCCTGATGGTATATGGCCTTGTGTTGGTGCATATCCTGGGTATCCATGTTTTAATACGAAATTTAGTAATTCTTTTCTATCTAATTGTCCGCTCTTTACTGCAAGTGCTCCTATCATCTTGTAATTTTGAGTTGGAACATCTCCAGCTCCTGCTGGTTCTGTTAAATCTGGAGTTTGCATTTCTGGAGCAAATTTATCAATATCAGTAATTTTAAATCCGTTTTTAGTTAATGGATTTGAAACTAATGCTTCTAAAACCGCTTGTGGCGCAGATCCACTTCCAATACTATGTCTTCCTATTACATCTGTTCTTAAAATTGGGCTTACACCATCATTTTGAGATATTAGTATTGCAAATCCACCTAAACAATCTTCTAAAACAGGCAGTCCCTTTTTAATGTGATCTTTACCATTCATTCCAAGCTTAGCAGTTGCTCCACCAGCAAATACTATTACATTCTTATAAATTCCTGCTTTAACTAATGCTGCTGCTGCAACTATTGAATGTGAAGGACCAGCACAGAAGCCTCTCATATCTATACCTGTAGCACCTTTTATTCCTGCAATTTCACCACAAGCTTTAGCTATGTTTCCGCCACCTCTTTGATTCATATCGCCTATAGCTTCTTCTGAACATTCAATTAGGTATTCCACCTCATTAATATCTACTCCTGAGTTCTCTACTAGATGCATTAATGCAAGTACTCCTGAAGCCTTAACAGCTAAATTTTCAACAATAATATGTGAAGTTAAATTTTTATCAAATTCGTGTGCTCTTTTTACACAACCAACAAGCTTACCATTACTATACAATCCTTCAGCTATATGATTTTCTACTAGCTTTTCTATTTCAGACAAGTCTATTCCTTCCTTTAACTCGTCAGCTTTAATCTTTAAAACAGGATGAGAATTGAACTTTTCTTTAACAGTTTCTGTAAAACCTTTTTCTAATAAAACAAGATCAAATACGTCACTTATCTTCATTAAACCGTAGAACTCATCCTGAGGCATGATTTCACCAAACTTACCAAATCTGGATAAGCCTTCAACCTTTTCATCATACCATGGTCTCTTTCTTTCACTTAATTCTTCTGGAGTCATATTTCCAATATAAGTTTGATTTGGTGCATAACTAACAACATCCTCAAAAGATCTTAAGTGATTCGGTATATCCTTTAAATATTCTGATTCTGGATTTGTTTCTCTTTCTAGTGTTTGAGTAGTACCATTGTGCAATATCATATCTGGTGTATTTACTAATACATAAGCCGCATTTTTAATTACTGGAAAACTCATTTTTAAAACCTCCATTCATTATGTTCAGTTATTATATATTCAAAAACAGCATGCATCGCTGCATGCCATCTTTAGCCTGTTAAAGTTGTTGATGACTATTTATTGTACTTTGAATATTCATCTCTAATAGGCTTTACTTCACTAATAATTGCATCAACATCAAGAACCATTTCCATCATTCCACATTGTTCATCATAAACAGCTGGATCAAATTCATCTTTAACTTCTGGTTCTACTACATGATATACCCCAAGACCTAATGCAATTCCTGCGAGTGGTCCTGCGAAAGTTGGATCTCCAGCAGCTACAGTCTCTGCTGATAGTCCTGAAGCCTCTGCCTCAGCTCCTCCTATTATTACAATCACATTTTCAGCGCCATATTTTGAAGTTAAATCAATTACTCTTTGTTGGATCTCCAGATCCATAGCACCTGCGGCTGTTCAAACAAAGCATTCTGTGGAAGCGAATATAACTTCTGCTTTGGCACTTTTAACACATTCTTCGATAGCTGGACCTGGGATTCCATCCCTGTCACCTACTGCAATTATTTTCTTTCCTTCTAATAAACTCATAACTTTAACCTCCTAAATTTAATTAAGCATTGATATGTTTAATAATCATTGCTTCAATATTTTCTTTTGTAGCATCATCCTTTATGACTTCTTCAATTTTTTCTCCATCTTTATAAAGTATAATTGTAGGAAGTCCAAGCACTCTTTGTGAAATAGCTAATCTTCTAGCTTTTGTAGTATTTAATTTGCAAAATTTAACTTTATCTTCAAATTTAACTGATAATTCCTCTATATCTGGCAACAAAGCCTGACAAGGTACACAACCGTCTCCATAATAATCAACAAGTGTATAACCTTCAGATTCTAAAACTTCACCATTAAATGTCTCTTTGTCTAAAATTATCATATTAACTTCACCCTCTATTCTTCAAAATTATTTTCTATATATTTCTCTGCTTGTACAGCAGCTATGGCACCATCAGCAGCAGCTGTAACTACCTGTCTCAATGGTTTTTCTCTAATGTCTCCTGCTGCAAATACACCTTCAATATTAGTTTCCATCTTATCATTAGTTATAATATATCCTGCTTCACTAATATCAACTAGTTCTTTAACTAATTGATTGGTAGGTAAATAACCAACGAATACAAATATTCCAAAAGTTCCATCTTCTTCATCTGCAAAATATTCGCTTAATTCGCCTGTTTTAGTATCCTTAAATACTGCTGACTCCACTATTCCATCACCTTTTATTTCAGTGATTACTGAGTTCCACTTTATTTCAATTTTAGGATTTTTAAAAGCCTTTTCTTGTATTGATTTTGCAGCCCTCAATTCATCTCTTCTATGAACTATAGTAACCTTTTTAGCAAACTTTGTTAAATAAATAGCTTCCTCAATAGCTGAGTCTCCTCCACCTACTATAAAAACCTCTAAGCCCTCAAAGAATTCAGCATCACAAGTTGCACAGTAAGATACACCTTTACCTATCAATTCATTTTCTCCTGGACAACCAATTTTTCTAGGATTAGCTCCTGTAGCAATAATTATAGATTTAGCATAGTATTCTTCTTTTTCACCTTTTAACTTTTTTATTTTTCCACTAAAATCAACTTCTTTTATATTATCTTTTTTTCTTTCAGCACCAAAACTTTCAACCTGCTCTTCCATTCGAGCGATTAAACTTGGTCCTGTAGCATGCTCAACTGATCCTGGATAATTAGCTACTTCATCTGTGATTACAATCTGTCCGCCTACTTTAACTCTCTCCAGTATCAAAGTTTTTAGTCTAGCTCTTGCTGAATATATAGCTGCAGAAAGTCCTGCAGGACCAGAACCTATTATAATAACATCATAAATATTATTCATGTTGCACCTTCTTTCTTAATATTTCAATAATATTTACTTACTACTTAGGTAAATCTAATTTTGTCCATCATGTTTAGATACTACTATTGCTTCTTTAAACTTTCTCTTCCTTAAGAGCTTTGAATATGCTATAGCACATAACAAGCATAATCAGCATGAATGGAAATGCAGCAGCAATAGAAGCCGTTTGAAGTGTCTTTATTGCAGCAGTACCTCCTACTAAAATAATCATTATAGTAACAGCTCCCTGAGCAATTCCCCAAAATCCACTTAGTTTTTTACTTGGATTCAAATCTCCTCCAGATGTCAGCATACTTAATACATACGTAGCTGAAGTAGCAGCTCCTGCAAAAGACGTAACGATCAGTATAAGAGCTAATGGTGCAGTGATAACATATAGTGGTAGTTGCTGTAATGTTACAAATAAAGCAGTGGAAATATTAGCTTTAACAGCTGCCTGAATGGCACCATTTGACAATGCATCTAAATTAAATGCAGCTCCACCATAGATTGCAAGCCATAAGAAGCAGAAACCAGAAGGCAAGAACACTGATGCAAGTATGAACTCACGAATAGTACGTCCTCTGGAAACACGTGCTATAAACTGGCCTACAAATCCTGCCCACGCAATATACCAAGCTCTGTAGAATATCGGCCAGGCTTTAGTCCATTCAATATTGCCCATCCACATACTCTGTCCTATAAAGTTTTGAATATAATCACCAAGTGTGTGAGTAAAAGTATTTAATATAAATACCATTCCACCAAACAGAAAAATAAATACCATAAATCCAATTGAAAGCCATACCTTCACATCAGCAACAGCCTGCATCGCCTTATGTAGTCCAGATACAGTAGCAAGCGTAAATATCGCTGTCATAATTGCAATAATAACAGCAGTCATACCAGGTGTAGCTTTAATTCCCCAGATATACTGTATTCCTGTAGCAATTTGGCCAGCTCCTAGTCCCAAGCTCGTCGCTACGCCAAACATTGTCGCAAATACTGCTATTATATCGATGGTCTTACCGATAGGTCCTCGAATACGATCACCAAGGATTGGATAAAAAGCAGAGCTGATTAAGCAAGGAAGTCCTTTTCGATACTGGAAGTAACCCAAAGCTAAACCGCAAACCGCATAAATAATCCAAACATGAATACCGAAATCATTAAACACAATTCTCATAGCATCATGCATAGCTTGTGGAGTTCCTGGCTGTGCAACAGGCGGTGCCATATAATGACTCATCGGTTCAGCAATGGACCAAAAAACCATTCCGATGCCCATTCCTCCTCCAAATAGCATAGTAAACCACTGGAAAGTTGTAAATTCCGGTTTTTCATCATCTTTCCCCAGCTTAATTTTACCGTAACGGCTGAGAGCAATAACAAATATAAATACTGATAAAAGATATAACCAACCAAAATTAGTAGTTAAAAATGATAACACACCATTGGATGTTTTAGACATTTGAGAAGGCAGGATTATACTAAATGCTACAAATATTAGAGCTATACCTGCGGAAACATAGAGAACCGAGCGGTCTTTTGCTTTTTGTTCATTTGACATAATTAATTTTCCTCCTTCACAAAACTAATCTAAATAGGTCTCATTCATATTAACAAGACCTATTTAGTTATATGAAATTCATTTTCCTTTTGTTAAATTGAGTAAATAATTCTCATAAAATCACAGATTTTGGCACTCTGCCTAACTGATCTAGATCTTTACTTTAAAAACAGTTTGTTCTTCAATATCAGTTGCAAGAGAATCTAAAGCTACACCTACTCTGTGATATCTTAATTTCCACTGATGATCTTTAGAATCTGCAGGGTTTCCAAGTGGATATGGAATAGAAATAGTTGGTACTATTCTATTTGAACCTACTGTTGTCGCTACAGGAATCAAATTACACATTTGAACAACTGGGAATCCAGCTCTTTCAATTTCTTTTACCATTGTTGCACCGCAACGTGTACAAGTTCCTCAGGTGGAAGTTAGTACAACTGCATTTACATTGGCTTCCTTTAGATATACAATAATTTCTTTTGCCATTCTAGCAGCTTCACCTTGGGTAGTTCCAGTTCCAACTGTAGAATAGAAATACTCATGAAGTTTACCTATTTTTCCTTCCTTTTCGTATGCTCTTAAAGCATCTAATGGAACTATTACATCTGGATCTGCATCTGCTGCTGCAGGGTCAAATCCTGCATGGATTGTCTTGAATACTCCACCTTCTAAATCGTCTAAATTCGATATATCATATCTACCCCATCTTGTTGCTGAAGCAGATTGAATTCTATCAGGGTTATCTACAGGAACTATACCTCCAGTTGTTACACAAGCTATAGTTGCTTTACTTAAGTCTTTAATAGGTGGTGCTATTGGAACTCTATCCATTTTAGGAATAGGCAGTTCTGTTTCAAATTTTTCACCATTTAATTTCTTTATCATCATTTCCACTACTCTATCAGCAGCTGGTTTACCTGATTCAAGCCAAACTTGATGTCTTTTGCCTCTTCCATAGTAGCCTTCTTCTCCTGCAGAAAGCAGTTTTCCGCCACTAAGTAATTTATTTCCAAAATCGGCCATTGCCTTTACATCTTTTCTCATTCTTCCAGCATTATTTCCACCTATAAAGATATAAACATCTTTTTTGAACATCTCAACACCAGGATTTTCAATGTGCATAGATGATATTACTGGTACATTAAATTTCTCTTTTACAGCTTTACATATAACTCCGCAAGCATTTCCATATCTGCCAGCTTGAAATGCAGGTCCTGCAAAGAATATATCAAATTCTTTTCCCTCTAAAAATCCTAGTATCTTTTCTACTGCTTCTTTTTCATTGGAACCCATGAAGTTATCTCCACATATTATTGTGTGAGTTACTTCTGCATCTTTAAGTTGTTTATTTAATTCTAAAGCAGGTCCAACTAACCCTTCTCTTATTTCTGGTTGAAAATCTGCCTTATCCTCTCCACCTATTTGACCAAAGAATTGGTTCAAATATAAAATTGCTTTCTTCATCTAAACTACACCTCCTTAAAAATCTTTCATTGTCTTTGGTGACCAACCAACAGCCTGATCTCCGCAGAACATAGCATTGTTTTCCATAATAATTGAACCATCTTCTCTTACTGAAGATCCTAATATTTCATCATTTGACCAACCTCCAGACAAACCATCTCTAGCTAAAGATTGTAATTCGCCTATAACAGTTTCCATTGGAGGTAGTTCTATCAACTCCGAAACGTTTCCAGTGGATACAATAGCATCTGCCTTTATATCTAAAGAAACTAAAGGTTGAGATTCACCATCTCTTCCTGTACATTCATTAGTAATACCACAAGTTTTAACTCCAGCATCTTCTAAAGCTACTATACACGCTATGAAGTCTGCATCTGGATTTCCATATCCTTCTTCAGCTACGATAGCTCCATCTGCACCTAAGGATTTAGCCATTTGAGCTACAAATAAAGCCGAACGTTTCTTTTGCTCTAATGCTACATTAAGGTTTGACATTATAACTCCTAAGAAGTTAAGTGTTTTACCATGCTCTGCATAAAGTCTTTTAATAGTCGGATTATTCTGAAAATCATAAGTTGACCACTTTGATGAACATGGCATAAAGCTTCCTGAAATCACAGCTCCATCCAATACTTCATTTGGATGCATAAATGTTGGAACCATATGATTTGCATCCCATCCATAAACTAGATCATTATATCCCATCTCTTCCATTTGTGATTGAGGCTGCATAACAAATACAACACTTGGAAGCTTTTGAACATCTTCAGGTCTTTTTGTAATGGCATCCAATTCAAAAGTTTCAATATCTTCAGGCTCTAAATCCTTAACACAGTTTCCTATATATTCGGCCAGTTTATGTCCTGCCCATCTTAAAGCTTTATTTTTCTTCTGCTGTTCGTGCTTTTCGAATTCCTCATCTGTATCACCTACAAGCACTATGTTTTTTAGTTGTGAATAGTATGTGTATTTTGCACCTTCACCACTCATATCTATTAATCCATCCTGGAATCCACCCCAATGCTTACCAACTACAAGCAAGCTGCAATCTTTAAGTGCATGTGTACGGCCATCTCCAACTGGAATTACATCTCCAGTTACACCTGGAAATAATGTAGAACCATCAACCTTAACTCTGCATTCAATGGCTTCCTTTACAGGAACAAGACGAACTTTGTCTCCAGGCTTTACAATTAAAAGATCTGCCTCGGTAATATGTTCATCTTCCAATACATAATCTAAAGCTTCTTTTTTGTTAATTGTTAAAATGCCTTCTTTATAACTTGTTGAGCTGCCAAAAACAATATCCTTAACATGAAAGTTTCCAATTTCAAGTTTCATTATTGGACCTCCTCTACCATAAAAATTATTTTTTAATTGTCGGAATTGAGCAAATAGTACTATTTGTTCAAATATTAACACACTATATTCGTTTTTTCAATCACGATTATTTAATAATCACGATTGAAACCTATAGAAATATCAAATTGCTTCTATTATAAATTTTAATAATGTCGAAAAGGATTACATTTTCTGTATTTCAAGCTATCATGCTATAGAAATTTAAAATACATATTATAAAATTAAGTAATACACTTAAACTATGCTATAATAAATTTTATCCAATAAGTAACATAACCACTTTAAAATTAATTTAAACCTACTAAAAAAATACAACGTACCAAATACCTCTTAATTATAATCAGTATTGGTAAAAAACTAACAATTGGAAATTATTTTGTAAATATTGCTCCATATTTTTTAAGTTGAGCCTTCATATTTACCGATGACACTCTATAAGCTAAATTATGAAAATAAAATACATAAAGTTGAGTTATATAATGTTCTGTTAAAAAAATGGTTTTAGTAATTTTTGTAGAATTATAAATTAAAGTAAATTATATTAATTAAACATTTCTGGAGGACAAAATGGATAAAAAAGAAATAAAACGATATAGAAATATGAGTTATTTTATTGAGGCTGCTGTCCATATCATGGATGAGGAAGGAATTGAATTTGTTACCATAAGAAAAGTTTCAGATTTGGCAGGATATAATAGTGCTACCCTTTATAACTATTTTGAAAGCCTGGATGAACTTATACTATTTGCCTCAATAAGGTATCTTAAGGAATATACTTTAAACCTAAAAGAATACATAAAATCAGCAAAGAACAGCCTTGAAAGGTATTATAAAATATGGGAATGTTTTTGCAGATACTCTTTTTCAAACCCTAAAATATATAACAATATTTTTTTTGGAAATCACAGTAATTCCATATTCCAAATAATTAAAGAGTATTATTCCATTTTTCCTGAAGAATTGGGTGAGCATCCAGAGGAACTCATGCCAATGCTTTTAAAGAGCAATTTATATGAGAGAAACCTAGCTCTTCTAAAAATACTAGCAGCCGATGGATATTTAAAGGAAGGATGCCTAAATGATATTAATGAAATGACCATACTTTTATATCAAGGAATGATTACTAAAATATTAAATAACGAGGAAACCTTTAATATTGAAGATTGCTCAGAAACAATGTTAAGATATATTAAACAAATAACTACTTCTTTCAAAAATTAATTTTAAGAAAAATAAAAAAGAGACTGGCAGATCTTAAGAAAGTGAATGCAATATTTTATAAAGCCTGCCCAAAACTATATGTGTCTCAAAATATAAATTACACCAATTTGTAATAAAATCATCACAAATTGGTGTAGACTACATATCAGACAGCCACCTATATTTTTAATTCTACTTACTTTTTATAATACCAGCATGCCTATAAAACCGCTGAGGATACCAATTATTGCAACAGCAGAACCAACAAACACAAGTACTCTAGTTGGAAAAGCACGTCTTACTAATAATAGTGATGTAAGACTTACGGCAGGCAGAGTCAAAAGTAAAGCCGCCGCTGGACCTGCTCCTAAACCAAAAATCATTAGAGTTTGAATAATTGGAATTTCTGCTGCAGTTGGTATTACAAATAATGTACCAGCAACAGACAATCCTATTATAGCTATTATACTATGTCCCCAAGCAGGGCTTATAGCTGGAAATAGCCATGCTCTTATAGCGCCTAGCAATGCAACTACAATTAGGTATGCAGGTATTGTATCTATAACTAATTGAAATAAAGCTTTTACCCAACGAATAAATAGACTTTCATTGTCCTCAGATGACTCAGATTTAGATATCATTGACTCAGTATCAGTTTCACTATCTTTAGCAAACCTGGCAGCAAATGTTGAGATACCAAATACTAAAATTAATCCCATAATTATTCTAAATATTGCAAAATTCCATCCTAAAACAAAACCCATGAATATAATAGTTGCTGGGTTAAGAGTTGGGTTGCCTAAAAAGAAAGCTAATGCAGCATTAGTTGATGCTGAAGATTTTTTCAGGCCAACAGTAACAGGTGCTGCACAACATGAACACATCATACCTGGAAGAGATGTTACTCCAGCCACTGCAGTACTTCCAAAACTCTTGCCTCCCATTGCTTTTTTGATCCAGTTTTTAGGAATAGCTACTTGTACAAGTGAACCTAGTAATAATCCAAGTACTACTGCTTTCCATACAGCTGTAAAGTATGAAATCATATATGCTAATGCAGCTGCCCATGAAGGAGCAGGGGCAAGATTAGTTTTACCTGACACTATCGAAGCTCCAATAGAATGTTTCGATGCTGCTAAAAACGCTTTTGTATAATAAGGACTCCATTTTACATAAAATAATCCTATAATTACTACAAGTGCAAAAAAGATAACTAATCCTATGTTTTTTTGTTCTCTAATTTTCTTAGATTTTTCATATGCAAGTTTTTGAGCCATAATACTACTTTACCCCCTTCGAAACATTAATTCGCATCATTTACATAGTGTTATATATATACAACATCATAATTAGATCTTACATTGCTTTGATGAATACTAAAATTTAATTTTGATTTTATAACAAAATTAAGATTTTCAATTTGGATATCTATAATTATAGTTTAATGTTAAATCTGTATCAAATAACTATATCTGATACGTAAAAATAAAATCATAAGAAAATTTGATAATACCCCAATACAACAATCTTGGCATGATGTATCTTTGCATTGTTCAGTATCATTATTCCACTTGGCTAATTACGGTGATACAATTAATTCTAAAGATTTATTTTTTGAAATCTTTTGATGGATATAAATTTAACTAAATTTATAGCTATGGGAACAAAAAAGTTTATCAAAACAACAACTGCACCTTAATAAACATATACGTTTTTATTAAAAATACTTTCTATATAATTTACTCTTTCCTCTGAATCTTTTACTTATCAATTCTTATTTTGATAGTTTTTCTAACTTCGTAACTTTTATGAACAGTTAGTCAAAATTAAAACTGCTATATATAGATGCATTAACCTTAATATTGAATATATCTATTAGATTTTAAATTCTTATAATTATAAAAGAAGTGTTCATACAAGACTTCCTTTTTATCCTCTATTTCATATTCATCATATAATTCTGGCAAATTATCATACAAGTAATTATATATTGCTCCCTTAACTGTTGATTGTACTTTAGTTTTGAAATAATTAATTTTCGTCTTTTAAGAAGCTCCTTACTTATTTCCTTTACTCTTTTTCTAAATGATAAATTAGATATGTGTTTTTAGCACAAAATCAAACCGTAACCCTATTGATTTTGCTTGATTAGCTTAACTACAGTTTCCACATGGGCAGTTTGTTTAATAAGGCTACTTTTTTTACATTTTTTTTGTATTGAAATATATTTTTATGTACTCTAAAACTATTGATATATAAAGAGTGTAAATATTTTATTATAACTTTGCATATCTTATTAAATTTTATTATAATTTCTACATTGGCGGAAGAATGGCGGAAAATTTCGTTCTTTCCGCCATTTTATATTTTAATAGTTTTATTGATTATATAATTGTAATTGCATAGCTTTTTATCTTGCTTTTCCATTCACTACTCACTCAATCGACCGCTCAATCAATTGATTAAGCGGTCGATTAAGCGGTCAATTAAACGGTCGATTATTTTTGATCCATTAACACATATCTAGTAGCTACTCCTTTCCCTGTTTTCTTTATTTTTCTCATCTCTTCTAATTGTTTAAATAATCCTGTTGTTTTTGTTCTCCCAAATCCTAATGCTTCTCTACATTCTTTATTACTAGTACTTCCATTTATCTTTATATATTCTAAAATACTTATTTGATCATTATTTAGAGGTTTATCTTTAATAAGTATTTTATTAAAATCAGCATTTGAATTGTATTCATGATTTAAATAATATACTTTTCCTCTTCCATAACCATCTACTATTAAAGTTTCCTTTTCCACTAAGTTATGCAAGATTCCAGTTATGTCATATGAATGTTTATCCATCATTAATTGGACACGTGCATTGTTAACACTACCTTCTAAATATGCTGTGGCAAGTATTAATACTTCATCTTTATTAAATGAGTTAAAATCTTTTCCAAATATACTTTTTAATGATTCTAAGCATTCTTCTGGTAACATAGATATCATCCATAATTTCAAAGAAACCTGGTTTAAATTAGTTTCTTCTTTTAATTCTGGTATTCTCCAATTTTGTTCATTCCATGCTGATAAAATTTTAGGAAATCCAGATCCTGCACTTTCACCTAAACCTATTAAAGAAAACATTTTTTGAATTCTAGGATTTCTACTTTTAGAATTTCCACCCTTAAATATGCTTTTTAAATCTATCTTCAGACTTCCTGGATTAGTAAACTCCAAACTATCTTTTGTTTTTACAATTTTTAATGTTCCTTGTATATTAAAATCTGCATGTATTATTTGATTTACAAATGCTTCTCTTATTGCTTGATGAATTGCAGTATCATCTTTACGTTCTAAATTTTCCAATTTAAATGGTATCTTTACATTACTTGTTAATTTATTAATTACTGTAAAATAGAAATTATAAAGGTTATTTTCCCATGTTCCATCTATAGTAAATCTATCAGACCATCTTTGATTAGAATCTACATCTACTTCTTCTCTATAATCAAAATTTATATTTGCAAATAAATCTCTAATATAAAGGCCCTTTCCAAACATAAGCATTCCAGCTCCTGTTACGCCTTTGATTTTCCTTCTTCTATCTTCCTTTATTCCACCTAGCATTTCCATAAATTCTTCATTATCAAGTGCATTCCAGGGATGATCTGGTTGTCTGGAACTAAATCTATTTCTATATTTCTTTATTGCTTCTTCATCCAAATCCTTTACTGTATAATCTTCAAGTATTACACCATCATTACCTTCTTCTGATGCATCCCTTATCATGGCATTAACTTCATCTGCTGTAGATTTATAATCACCTTCTGCATTACGTTTATATGTTCCTTTATATGGATTTTCATTTAAGTATATTGGACGTTCCTTATAACTAGCTCTTGGAACATTTATTATTAAAACATCCATTCCTTCAATACTTAATTTTTCTACATCCTCATCTCTTAATAAATTTATATTAACTTTGTTTCCATTTATTGTATTCCAAAAATCCTGTATTCTTTTATCTATATTTTTTACTCCCTGAACTTCAAATGTCCCTTTAATTTTATTTTCTTTTATTCCTAAAATTATTATTCCACCATTCGTATTTGCCATAGCAGAATAACTTTCCCATAAAGAATTAGGAACTTTATTTTCTCCCTCTTTACATTCTACATCAACGGTTTCACCAATTTTCAATATATCCAATAATTCTATATCTGTCATTTTCGCTCTCACCATCCTTCATATTGAAATAAAAAATCTATATTTTAATCTAGTGATTTCATTCTTCCATTTTATTGTAAATTATCTATTCTATTATATCAATATTACCTTAACTTTGTAATTAAATTATATACTAATCTTACATTATCTAAAAGTTTCATATAATGCTTTATTAATTACCTAAGTTTCGTACAAACGAAACTTTAGTAGTTTCCATATTATAGTTTCCAAAAAATAAATAATGGATAATACCAAGCCTTGAAGTATAATTTTCTTTGCAGAGAAAAATTAAGAAAGGCA
>NZ_JABBNI010000064.1 GCF_012926525.1 Clostridium muellerianum | reverse complement strand
TAGATGATTGCAGAATTGAAAATTAGAAAATGTGGATAACTTTTGAAAATTTACTTAAAAATCTAGAAAAAAAGAGTACGACAAAAAGCCTTTTGATAAAAAGGCATGCGTAGCATGTAGTTTGATATTTGATTGTGGATATGTTGATTAAGCAGCTATTTTAAGAAGTCTATTTATGCTTCTAATATATTCAGGGTTATTTATGGCGTAAGCCAGTATTACATTTATGAGCTTAGAAATAGCAGTTAAGTATAGGTCAGAACGCATAGTAGTGGTATTTATTGTTCTTGGGCGTTCAATGCATGGATTGCATTTAAAAGAAGCTATAGATCTTTCAATACCTGCACGAATAGAGTATGTTTCATCCCATTCAGAAGAGTTCCTTTGAACACCAGGATAAAGTCTAAAATCTTTATCAGGATAAACATATGTCATTCGACCACTTTTTTTATCTGTACAGGGATTTTCGCATGTATTATAGCATTTTCCTTGTTTATCTCTACGAGATTTTGGGCATGTAAATTTAAATCTTAAGCTTCTGTTTTTACCTTTACAGGAACCTTCTGATTTAAAAGGTTCTTTAGTCAAAGGGCAAAGGGGAGTACCTCCAATATCATACTCTAAGTCTCCAATCTTATTATTAGATTGATTTCGAGAATTAAGAGGAATAAAGACTTTTTCAAATTCTAAATGTTTAAGTAAACCAAAGTTATCATAGCTATCAAATTCTGAATCACCTAAAAAAATTTTAAATTT
>NZ_JABBNI010000063.1 GCF_012926525.1 Clostridium muellerianum | reverse complement strand
TAGCCCTTCAAGACGTTACTCTATTATTTGACTAATCAAGAAATTAGTTCTACATAATATATAAGTTACACATGTAACTTATATTTTTTTTATGTGGCGTAACTTTTAACTACGCAACGTGTCGCACATGGTTTACCATGGAGTCTATATTACCTGAATTTACAAGAAAACCTAATTTAGGTTTACCAAGACGTCTAAATTCGTCAACATTATTCCAATCAGGTTGAGCTATGATTCCAACAGTAAAGCCTTCATTTTCTAAAACTCTAGCTATTATGGCAGTACCAAAAGAAGGATGGTCTACATAAGCGTCACCTGTAATTATTATAAAATCTAGTTGGTCTATATTGCGCTTTTTCATATCTTCTTTACTAATAGGTAAAAATTCTTTATTTACTATCATTTAAATGCTCCATTCAGTTACAATTTTTCTAAGTCCTATATTAGCATAACTAGAATCAAATATGAATATCAAATTAAAAATACTTCTATTGATTTTTATGGAAAGTAAATCTAATATTGTTTTAAAAATTATATGAAGAAGGGGGTGCTAAGATTAGATAAAAGTATAATAAGTTTAACTGTAATTAATAATTCTACTATAGAAGTATTAGGAGTTAATGAAGAAAGTTTTGAAATGTTAGATAGATATACTGAAGAAAATATAGATATATTAATTTTACATAAAATATGTATTAACATAAGGCAGTAGTAATACATATAATGTATTACAGTGATATATTATATGCATCTATGATTTATATGTTTTTTTAGAAAATAGTAAAAATTCTTCAAAAACGATAGGAAAATGAATTAATAAAGAAATAAAATAATTAAACACGTAAATTTAAATAAATTTACTGCTAAATGGTTGCATTTTTATGAATTTGTACTATAATTAATAATGTAAAATCAAATTATAAGTTTACTTATGTTAGGTGAGGCTCCTATATAGATACACGCTACTGCCCGGAAACATCGAGAGATGCCAATGGGTCAACAGGTATTACCGAATTAAGGTTTTACTTAATGTAGCTGGACTTAATAAAAGTCCAAAGCTATATAGTGCTAAAACTCGGACGAAGAAGTTTTAGTTTATTAAAGGAGTCTTTTGGGGACTCCTTTATTTTATTTTAAGGTGGTGCGATAGATGGAAAGTGGCCCTTATGGTGGTCGGTCAAATTTAAAAAGAAAATTAAATATGGAAAGATGTAGAGGGACATTTTATATAAAATCATAATGAAACTTAATTTTTCATTTCTAAAATTCTTATGACTTTTTCATAAATATCCCTCTATATTAAGCGAGGAGGAATATTTATGAAAAAGTTATCTGCTTTCTTTTTAAGCAAAGTTCTTCACAAAAAGATTTATGATGAATTTAATGATTGTATAGGAAAACTTTATGATATTTATGTAACTACAGAGGATGGTCTTCCTAGGGCTATAGGTTACAAAATAAAAAAGGATGGAGAAATTTTTAACTGTGAATTCAAAAATATTATATTTTACGAAGATGATGACAGAATAATAATAAAAGGTGAAGGTGTAAGAGAAATAATATTACAAAAATATTCATATCTTTTGTCAAAACATTTATTGGATAGACAAATTGTAGATATTAATGGCAAGAAGCTTGTAAGAGTTAATGATTTAAGAATTGCAGAAATAGCTGGAGAATTTAGAGTAGTAGCTGTAGATACAGGAGTTTTGGCATTAGGGAGAAGACTTGGTGTAGAAGCTATGGTTAAAAACTGTTATAAATTATTTAACAAAAAACCAGCAGACAGTCTTATTATTTGGGACAATGTAGAATCGTTAGAAATGGTTAATAATAATTTAAAACTATCTGTTACCTATAAAAAATTATCAAAGCTTCACCCAGCTGATTTAGCGGATATTTTTGAGGATATGGATATAAATTATAGGAAGAAAGTTTTTGAAAGTCTAGATCAAAATCTTGCAGCAGATATTTTAGAAGAAATTGAACCTGATATTCAAGCAGATATTATTGAAAATTTAAGTCAATCTAAAAGAGATGAAGTATTAGATAGTATGCCAAATGATGAAATTGCTGATATATTAGATGAAGTTGATGAGGAGACTGCTGAAAGGATTCTTTTAGCTATGGAAAAAGAAGATGCTGATGAAGTAAGAACTCTTATGCAGTATGAAGAAGAAACTGTAGGAAGTATAATGAATAAGGATTTTATAGATTTTAATATAAATATAACTGTTGAAGAAACTATAGAACTTTTAAGAGAAACAAATCCAGAAGACGAAGTATCGCATTATATATATATTACAGATCAGCAGGAAAAGCTTCAAGGAGTCGTATCTTTAAAAACACTTATAATGTCGGATCCTAAAGATAAGCTTAGGGAAATAATGATAACTGATGCAGTAAAGATAAATGATAATGAGAATATAGATGAAGCTATAGAAATGTGTTCTAAATATGATCTTCTATCCTTACCTGTAGTAGACGATAACGAAAGATTATGCGGTGTAGTTATAATGAGTGATATAGTAGAGGATATATTAATTCCAACATGGAGAAAGAGATTTAAAAAGGTAGGATAGGAAGAAGGTGTTTAAACTTGAAGAACAAGAATAAGTTTTTAATGATATTAGGAATAATAGGCCCGGGGCTTATTACAGCAAATGCAGGGAATGATGCAGGAGGAGTGGCTACTTATTCAGTAGTAGGAGCCCATTATGGGTACTCCATGCTCTGGGCAATGTTTGCAATAGCTATAGGTCTTGCAGTAGTTCAAGAGATGAATGCAAGAATGGCAGTAGTTACAGGAAAAGGGCTTTCAGACTTAATAAGAGAAAGATTCGGAGTAAAATGGGCTTTTTTTGCTATGTTTGTACTTATAATTGCAAATTTAGGTGTATGCATAGGTGATTTTGCTGGAATTGCTGCTAGTTTAGAATTATTCAATATAAGCAAGTACATAACAATTCCAATATTTGCAGTAGTTATGTGGGTTATGCTAACTAAAGGGAGCTATTCAAAAGCGGAAAAGATATTTTTACTTCTCACACTTACGTTTTTTGGATATGTTATAACTGCATTTCTTTTAAAACCTAATTGGGGTCATGTTGCTGCAAGCATTGTAAAACCCCATGCTAAGTTTGATAAGGGGTATTTTTTAGTTCTTATAGGAATGGTGGGAACTACCATAACACCATACATGCAGTTTTACTTACAATCGTCTATAGTAGATAAGGGAATATCTATAAAAGAATACAAATATGAAAAAATGGATGTTTATATTGGAACAATTTGGGCTATACTAACAGCAGTATTTATAACAGTATGTACTGCAGAAACCTTATTTAAAGCAGGAATAACTATAGATAGTGCTCAAGATGCAGCATCAGCTTTAAAACCTTTAGCAGGAAATTATTCATTTATGCTGTTTGCAATTGGACTTTTTGGTGCGTCTTTTTTAGCTTGTTGTGTTATACCTTTGTGCACAGCTTATGCTGTATGTGAGGCTTTTGGTTTTGAAAGCGGAATTGATAATAAAATAAAAGAAGCGCCTGTATTTTTCGGATTGTTTTTATTTATGATTGCTATAAGTGCAATCATAGTTTTAATACCTAATATCTCTTTAATAAATATAATACTGGTAACTCAGCAGCTGGCGGGAATATTATGTCCTGTAGTACTTATATTTATGATAAAGCTTGTAAATGATACTGAAGTAATGGGTAAGTACGTAAATAGTACAATTCAAAACTTTATTGCAAAAGCTACAGTTTTACTTATAATAGTACTTACGATATTAGCTTTTACAGGAAACTTGATATAAGAAATAAAAATAATTATTTGTATATTTTCTATAATAGTTCAAGCAAAATGCGACTTAAATTAGTTGACGATTTATAGTTAACAGTGGACAATCACTGTTAACTGTCTAATATCAACTAAATTAAGTCGCTTTTTTATATTTTTTTCTAACTTCAATTTTTCATAACACTATTTTAAATGTATTTTTTATGGCTTAGTGAGCACACTAAACATATAAAATAGAAGCTATAGATTTATATTAAATAAAGGAGGTTTGTATGATAAAGAAATTTTTAAATTATAAGAGAGAATTAGTTTATGTACTTGTGATTATATTTACATATGTTACTACATCTTTATATGTGGCGCCCTATAATAATGCTGTAAATGCTATAACCTATTATTATGGTTCTACAGGAAGCACAATTTCACAAATACAAAGTAAACTTAAAGCATGGTATTATTATGATGGTAGCATAGATGGTGTTTATGGTTACAGGACTTTTATAGCAGTTAAAAAATTTCAAGCTAAGAATGGTTTGAAAGTAGATGGTGTCATAGGAGACTCTACACTTAGAGCATTAGGTATATACAGAGGTACTGCAGCTTCAGCAAATAGTAATAGTTCAAGTAATCAAGATGTAACATTACTTGCTAGATTAATAAATGGAGAAGCTAGAGGAGAGCCCTATGAAGGGCAAGTAGCAGTAGGTGCAGTAATCTTAAATAGAACCAGGGATCCAAGATTTCCTTCTACCATAGCAGGTGTTATTTATCAACCAGGTGCTTTTACAGCTATAGTAGATGGTCAAGTACATGCAAATATGGAGCAAAATTCTATAAGGGCAGCTAGGGATGCTTTAAATGGATGGGACCCTTCAGGTGGAGCAGTATATTATTTCAATCCATCCACAGCAACTAGTGCTTGGATATGGTCAAGACCATTAATTAAGGTTATAGGAAGTCATAGATTTTGTAGATAGAAAAAATTTATATAATTTAACTTAAAAAAATATATTGACAAAATTAAAAATAATAATATAATAGAAATATAGAAATCATAGTAAAACACTCAGAAATACTTTGAAAAAGGAAAGTAACTTAAATGAAATTTTAAAGAGAGGAAACTATAGCTGAAAGGTTTCTAAAGGAAGTTTAAGTGAAGTGCCCTTTGGAGTAGTGTACCGAATTAAGTAGGCTGCACCGGGTTCACCCGTTATAGTGATAGAGCATAGCGCTGTGCTTGAATAAGGTGAGATCTTTATTGATCTAATTAGAGTGGAACCGCGGAGTTAAACTTCGTCTCTTTTATATAGAGATGAAGTTTTTTTGATGCCTAAAATAAGTTTTAAATCTGATTTTTGACATAATATACCACTCAAGTGTAAAAATAGAACAAATAAGTAAAAATATATAATAAAAGCTAATGGAGGTAATAAAATGATTTATAATAATGCTATAGAAATGATAGGTGGAACACCACTATTTAAAGTTAATAATATAATTGATGAAAATTCAGCAGAGGTATATGTAAAACTTGAAAAGTTTAATCCAGGAGCAAGTATTAAGGATAGAGCCGCTTTAGGTATGATAGAAAAAGCAGAAAAAGAAGGACTTATAAAAAAGGGAGATACTATAGTTGAACCTACTAGTGGAAATATGGGAATTGGCCTTGCAATGATAGGAAAATTAAAAGGGTATAAGGTAATAATTGTAATGCCTGAAACTATGAGTGTAGAAAGAAGAAATACTATAAAAGCGTATGGTGCGGAGTTAGTTCTTACAGAAGGAGCTAAAGGAATGAAAGGTGCTATAGAAAAAGCATCAGAAATAACGGAAGGAAAAGAAGGATATTATATGCCACAACAGTTTATGAATGAAGCAAATCCATTAAAACATTATGAAACTACTGCGGATGAAATAATTAATGACTTAAAAGATATAGATGTGTTTACAGCAGGCGTAGGTACAGGTGGAACAGTAATAGGTGTAGGAAAGAGATTAAAGGAAATAGATAAACATGTGAAAATAATTGCAGTTGAACCAGAAAAATCTCCTGTAATATCAGGAGGACAGGCATCTTCGCATAAAATACAAGGAATAGGGGCTGGATTTGTTCCAGATATCTACAAGAAAGAATTTGTAGATGAAGTTATGACTATATCCGATGAAGAAGCTTTCGAGTATGCAAGACTTATGGCAAGAGAAGAAGGAATTTTAGTAGGTATATCTTCAGGAGCAAATATAGCAGCAGCTATAAAAATTGCAAAGAAGTTAGGAAAAGGAAAGAAAGTAGTTACTGTTGCCCCAGATGGAGGAGAAAAGTATTTATCCATGGGACTTTATTAAAAAAGGAGTGTTAAAAGTGAATCCATTTAGATTATTAAAATATGATTTAGACAGTGCTATGAAGAATGATCCAGCGGCTAGAAATCCAATAGAAGTATTTATACTTTATCCATGTATACACGCTCTTATACATCATAGAATGGCTCACTTTTTATATAAAGAGAAATTTTTCTTCATGGCTAGACTTATTTCTCAGATATCTAGATTCTTTACTGGAATAGAAATACACCCTGGTGCTCAAATTGGAAAAGGTTTATTTATAGATCATGGAATGGGTGTAGTTATAGGAGAAACAGCTGAGGTAGGAGATAATGTAACTCTTTACCATGGAGTAACCTTAGGGGGAACGGGTAAGGATACTGGGAAAAGGCATCCTACTGTAGGTAATAATGTTACAATAGGAGCAGGTGCAAAAGTTTTGGGACCTATAAATATTGGAGATAATGTAAAAATAGGTGCTAACTCAGTAGTTCTTAAAAATGTTCCATCCAATACAACAGCAGTTGGTATACCAGTAAGGGTTATATATAACAAATCTAATCCTATAATAGAAATAAAAGACTACCAAGGACACAGTAAAAAGATATATAATGAAATGGTAATATAATAATAGAGTACAGATTTATCTGTACTCTATTATATTGAAAAAGGATGTGCAAGTAGTTGAATTATAAAGATATGATTATAAATTACTGTAAGGAAATAGGATTGGATACAGTAGGCTTTACAAGCTGCAGAGTTTTTAGTGAATTAAAGCACTATTTTGAATATAGAAAGAGTATGCTTTTAACAAATGAATTTGAAGAGCAGGATATAGATAAAAAGATAAATCCACATATATATATGGAAAATGGCAAAACTATAATTTCTATTGCATTTCCATATCTTTTTAACAATGATTTTGAGCAGTGTATAAACTTTTCAAAGTATACCAAAGGAAGAGATTATCATGTGGTAGTATCTGAGTATTTAAAAAAGATTTGCAATTTTATAGAAAAAGAAATGTCAGGTAAGGCTGTATATTTTGTAGATAGTAATTCACTGCCAGAAAGATATATAGCTAAACTCTGTGGAATTGGATTTATAGGAAAAAATAATATGATTATTACAGAGAAATATGGATCGTATGTATTTTTGGGAGAGATAATAACAGATGTTGCTATAGAAGAAGATGAACCTATGGAGTGCAAGTGTGGTGATTGTAGTTTGTGTGAAGATGCATGCCCTACAGGAGCTGTAAAAGGAGAAAATAATTCTAATATATGTCTTTCGTATATAAGCCAAAAAAAAGAAATAGAGGATAAGTGGTTTGACAAGCTAAAGGGAAGAATTTTTGGATGTGATACTTGTCAAAGAATATGTCCTTTTAATAAGGAAATTTGTTTTTCTAATATAGAAGAATTTAAACCTTATGATTTTATGGAAATAGTAGATTTGCATGAACTGGCAAATATAGATAAGAAAACTTTTCTAAAAAAGTATTCGAAAAGTTCTTGTGGATGGCGTGGAAAAAATATATTACAAAGAAACACTTTAATTAATATGATGAGTATGAATAAGAATGTAGATATAAAGGAAATTACTTCGCCTTATGTAAAAAATTATTATAATAGACTTTTACAGCATTTCAAACTATAATTTATATTGTACAGATAATATGGAAAGGTGGACTGTATTATGATTTCTCCTGGAATGGCTAAAATTATAGGTTATCTTCCTAAAGGACTTTTGGAATGGATATGTAAAAAGATGTTATATGGATATGTTGAAAAGTATGCAGATCTTCAAGTTAATGGTCTGGAAAACTTAAAAACTGTAAAGAGACCTATATTATTTATATGTAATCACTTAAGTAATTCAGATGCATTAGTTATAAATAATGTGCTTAAAGAAGAGGATATAACTTTTGTAGCAGGAATAAAGCTTTCGAAAAATCCTTTAACGAATTTAGGAATTAATATAACTAAGGTTATACCTATAAAACCTAATACAGCAGATAAAGATTCTATATCTAAGATTGTAAAAACATTAAAGGCAGGCAATAATGTACTTATATTTCCTGAAGGTACTAGAAGTAGGACTTCTAGTATGATAAAAGCTAAAAGAGGTGTTTTTTTAGTACAGAAACTAAGTAAAGCATCCATAGTACCACTAGGAATCCATGGAACAGATAAATTATTGCCTATTAATAAGGAGGATATGGGATTAGAGAAATTTAATTATGCTAAAGTTACACTAAGTATAGGAAAACAGATAGAAGTACCAAAAAAGGATGAAAATGAAGATAAACATACTTATGAAGAAAGAGTTGTGAATTTTATGATGGAAAAAATTGCAGAGCTTCTTCCTGAGTCTTATAGAGGTGTTTATCAGTTAAAATGATACATTATAAATAACTAACTAAATAAGTTTATAAATAATCTATCTCTTTACTTTAAAGATATAGATTATTTTTTAATAAAATTCATCAATTGTAGGTGATAAAATGGATAAAAAAAATGTAGATAAAATTTTAGAAATATTGGAAAAAACGTATCCAAATGCCAAGTGTGCACTTAATTTTAAGTCGCCGTATGAATTGCTTATTTCAACCATATTATCGGCACAATGTACCGATGTAAGGGTAAACATGGTAACAGAAAAATTATATAAGGAATATGATACGCCGGAAGCAATGATAACTTTAACAGAAGAGGAATTGTCAGAGAAAATTAGAAGTTGTGGTTTTTACAAGAATAAAAGTAAAAATATATTAGGTGCTACTAGAGCCATTTTAGCAAGTGGAGGTGAAGTACCTAATAATATGGAAGAACTTTTAAAGCTTCCAGGTGTGGGAAGAAAAACTGCTAATGTAGTTTTATCTAATGCGTTTGGAGTACCAGCTATAGCAGTAGATACCCATGTATTTAGAGTATCTAATAGACTTGGAATTGCAAAAGGCAATACACCAGAACAAGTGGAAAATGGGCTTATGAAAAATATACCTAGAGATATGTGGAGTGATACTCACCATTATTTAATATGGCATGGAAGAAATATTTGCAAATCTAGAAAACCAGACTGTGAAAAATGCCCACTAGCACTTTATTGTGAATATTTTAGTGGAGCTGATACAACTACTTAATTAAGGTTAATAAGGCTAGAGGTTTATAACATTATATAATTCGCATAAATTTTAAATTTGAGAGGGGTAATTATAACAATGAATATTAAAGAAAAAGCACTAGAGATGCACAAAGCTAACAGAGGAAAATTAGAAGTAAAGAGTAAAGTTCAGTTAAAAACTAAGGAGGATTTGTCAATAGCTTATACTCCTGGTGTTGCAGAACCTTGCTTAAAAATAGCTGAAAACATCGATGCTGCTTATGAGTATACTATGAAAGTCAATACTGTAGCTGTAGTAACTAATGGAAGTGCAGTACTTGGATTAGGAAATATAGGTGCAGCGGCAGGATTACCTGTTATGGAAGGAAAGGCTTTACTATTCAAGGAATTTGGTGGCATAGATGCATTCCCAATATGTTTAGACAGTAAGGACCCAGATGAAATAGTAAACATTGTAAAGGCTATATCACCTACTTTTGGAGGAATAAATCTTGAAGATATAAAAGCTCCAGAGTGTTTTTATATAGAAGAAAGATTAAAGAAAGAACTTGATATACCTGTATTTCATGATGACCAGCATGGTACTGCTATAGTAGTTCTTGCAGGAATGTATAATGCATTAAAACTTGTAGGGAAAAAACTTGAAGAAGCTAATATAGTAATAAATGGAGCAGGATCAGCAGGTATTGCTATATGTAAGTTACTTTTAAAAGCAGGTGCCAAAAATATAACTATGTGCGATAAAAAAGGAGCATTAGTAGAAGGAAACTTAGAATTAAATCCAGCACAACAGGCCATAGCTAAAGTTACAAATAGAAATAAAGAACAGGGTACTCTTGAAGAAGTAATAAAAGGAAAGGATGTATTTGTAGGTGTATCAGCAGCAGGAGCGCTTACAATGGAAATGGCTCAATCAATGAATAAAGATGGTATAGTTTTTGCCATGGCTAATCCAACACCAGAAATAATGCCTGATGTTGCTAAAGAAGCAGGCATAAGGGTAATTGCTACAGGACGTTCAGATTTTCCAAATCAGATTAATAACGTTTTAGTATTCCCTGGAATATTTAAGGGAGCTTTAGAAGTAAGATCAAAGGTTATAAATGATGAAATGAAACTAGCTGCAGCAAGGGGAATAGCTAATTTAATAAAAGATGAAGAGTTAAAAGAAGATTACATAATTCCAGATGCTTTTGATAAAAGAGTATGTGAATCTGTAGCAGAGGAAGTAAAAAGAATAGCAAGGGAAATGAAAGTAGCAAGGATTTAAGGATAACTAAAATTTTTTATATACCGTTAATATAATCTAAAAATAATAGTTCCATAAAGTGTTTTGAAAAAGCGAAGTTTTAGTTATACTATAGAAAAAGGGCTTCTCAAAATGTATGTATATGCATTTTGAGCCCCCTCTAATAAAGTTTCAAACTATTAAGTCTAATTAATTAGTTCTTTTCTTAATAAATCTAATGCTGAAATGGTAGACATTGTTCTAACCATTTCTCTATTTCCAGAGCAAAGAAGTTTTTTTACTATAACATTTCCATTTATATATAGACCTATATATACTAATCCTACAGGTTTTTCTTTTGTTCCACCACCGGGACCTGCAATGCCAGTAGTAGATAAACCTATATTAGTACCAGAAGTTTTAGCAATACCTTCTGCCATTTCATAAGCCGTTTCTTTACTTACTGCACCAAATTTATCTAGAGTTTCTTTCTTAACATTTATTCTATTCATTTTGGCTTCATTACTATAAGTAACTGCCCCTTCCAAAAATACAGAAGATATGCCAGGGTAGTTTACTAGTTTGGAAGCTATTAATCCACCAGTACAAGATTCAGCAGTAGAAATAGTAAGGTTTTTATCTATAAGTAATTTTCCAATTACAGCTTCAAGGCTAGTTTCTCCTTCGCCATATATGTTATCGCCAATTTTCCTGCGTATTTTGTTTGTGGCAGCTTCTATAAAGGATATAGATTCATCTTCTGTAGAACATTTTGCAGTAATTGTTAGTGTTATTTCACAATTTTCGTTACAGATGGTTATTGTAGGATTTGTGCTATTATTCATTATATCTTTTAAATTTTCTATCAGGATATTCTTATCTATACCACATATTTTTAGAACTTTAGATTTTAATATTTCAGTTTTCATTTTTATAATCATTCCTTTCAATGAAGGCACAAAACGTGATGAAAAGAATTAACTCAACCTTTTTACCTCCATATGATATATAGTGCAGCATGTGGTTGCACAACTTGTATATATTTTCATTTTACATTCTTATCTATAAAGTCATAAACTTTTTGAGTATAATCTTTTTTATTGTATAAATAGGATTGAGCATGTCCGCTGTAAGGTGCAATATATATTGATTTTTTTCCAGGTTTTATATAATACATATCATTGCTCATAGAAAATGGAATAAAACTATCACTATCTCCATGTACAAACAGTATAGGAGTTTTTGCATCTTTAATAGAGTTTATTGGAGATACTTCAGAAAATGTAAAGCCAGAACGCACATAGGTAATTATATTAGTATAATTAACAATTGTTGATGCAAGGAACCTATTCTTTATGCCATAATCTTTTTTTAATCTAAAAATCAATAAATCTCCTAAATTTGAATAAGCACAGTCAGATACATAAAACTTAACCATATGATTTTTTTCATTAAGTTTTGAATGAAGAAGAACTGTTGCACCACCCATGGATTCACCATGAACTCCTAGTATACCTTTTGGATTTTTATCGTGTACCCATTTTATCCATTGATTTAAATCATATTTTTCATAAAAGCCAAAGCTTATATCATGTCCACCGCTTTCACCACTAAATCTAGAATCATAAACAAGGGCGTTATATCCCTTGTTTAGGTAAATGTCAGCATATTTTAAAGATTCCCAGCGACTGCCTCTTATGCCATGTACAATTATTACTGTATTTTCTGTTTTAGTGGGATTGTGTATATAAGTTCCGCTAAGTTTATAGCCATATGGAGAATCTATAGTCACTTCATCTTTGGAGAGTTTTAAAAATCTGTTATCATCAAAGGTATTTTTATATATTTCATGTAAATTTGAAACACCTTTGCTAGTCTGATTTTGACAGGCTTCAGTATAAATAAAATTACCTATCCAGAAACCAGATAAGTTGATTATAGTAAAAATAAAAATTAATGAAATTACAATCATTTCTCTAATTTTACTTGATTTAATTTTGACTTTAACTTTGATTTTTGTAGTTTCACTTTTCATATTAGAAACTTCATACATTTTATAAGGATTTCCTCCGTTAATTAAAGTTAAAAAGTTTAGTAATTTACTATTAAATTATAACACTTTAGTTTTGCTATGTTAACTTGGAATTTGTAGGGGCATTAATAAAAAGTGTGGATGTATGGGGGGATACTATAAAAAATAATGATATTATTCGTATAAATTAATATGAAAGTTTCAGATAAAATTAACCATATGTTCATGTGTATACCAGTAAATATATTAATGAATATTTCCGATAAATGTTCTATAAAAATACAAAAAATAATAATTCTATAGTATAATAACAGTGTATGATTTAGGGGGACTAAAGTATGAGAAGAAACAGAAAGGGTAGGAGAACTGCAAAAAAAAGTAAGCTTATAATGCCATTTGTAGCACTTATAATAATTTTATTATCTGTTTGCAGTGGTTATATTACTTATCACTATAATTATGTTAAGTATTGTGATAATTTTATATATCCTGGAGTAACTGTAGAAGGCGTAAGTCTTTCAGAAAAAACAAAAGAACAGGCTAAAGATATAATAGAAAGCAATTTCTCTAAGCAGATAGTTAAGAAAAATGTAAATATAAATGTGGAGGACAAAAATTATACGTTAAGCTATTCTAAAATAAATCCTAAGTATAATGTCGATGATGCAGTAAATAATGCTTTTAATTACGGAAAAAATTCAAACATATTGAAAAAATACTTCTTGTTAAAAAGTGAAAAAGGTGCAAATTTCAAATTGAACTTTTCTTATGATGATAAACCTATAAAGGAGCTAATTAATAAAGTTCAATCAGAAGTTAATAGAGATCCTGTAAATGCAACACTACAGTTTGCAAATAATAATTTTAGTGTGGTTCCTGAAGTAAGTGGAAAAAAGTTGGATAAGGATAAATTAGAAAAGGAAACCTTAAGTAAGATAGATGGAAATGTGGGACAAGATAGTAATGTTAATGCACAGGTTAAAACAGTATCAGCTAAGATAAATGCTGATATGTTAAAAGGTGTAGATTCACTAATCGCAACTTATTCTACAAATTTTGGAGCATCTTCACCTCAAAGGGCTAATAATATAGTATTAGCTACTAAAAGTATAAATGGCAAAATACTTATGCCAGGAGACATATTTAGTTTTAATGATATAGTTGGGGAAAGGACAGAAGCTAGAGGGTATGAACCAGCACCAGTAATAATAGGAAATAAACTTGAATCTGGGTTAGGTGGAGGGATATGTCAGGTATCTACTACTTTATATAATGCTGTATACAAAACAGAGATGGCATCTATAGAAAGAGAACATCATACTATGCCAGTACATTACGTACCACAGGGTATGGATGCTACGGTAGATTATGGGAATATAGATTATAAATTTAAGAATACATTACAGTATCCTGTATATATACAGTCATATATAGCAAATAGTAATATAGTGTTTAATTTATATTCTAATTCTTCTTCGAAAAACTAATTTAAATAAATTTTCCTTTATAGTATAATTAAACATGTGTAAATAATACTTACTTAAGATAGTAAAGGCTTCAATATCTGATTCTACCTTAAGATTAGTTAAAACTATTTATAAGTTTAACTTACACTTGTTTTTTTTAATATTAGCATAAGTTATGTATCAGATGAAGAGGTGATTCCATGGTAAAAAAAGATGAAGGCAGGAAGAAAAATGTACTTTTGAAAAAAGTAGCAATTAGTATTGCAATATTAGTATGTGCAGTAATACTAGTAATACATCAGTATAATACTGCAAAAGCTTGGAGCAATCGTATCTATCCAGGAGTAAAAGTTGAAAATCAGGACTTGTCAGGAAAAACAAAGGAACAAGCGAAGAATATTATAGAAGAGAAGTATAAAAGCGGAATTATAAAAAAGAAATTAAATATTAAAACTTCAGATAAGAATTATACATTAGAATTTTCAAAAATAAATCCTAAGTACGATATAGATGGAGCTATAAATCAAGCGTTCAATTATGGTAAAAATACAAACTTCTTAAAAAAGTATGCACTTATAAAGTTTTCACCTGCTAAAAAGTATAGTTTGAAATTTATATATGACCAAAAACCTATAAATGAATTAATAGATAGTATTGAAAAGGATGTAAATAAAGAACCTGTAGATGCAACTTTAAATACTAGTGAGGGAAAGATCAAAATAGTTTTGGAAAAGAAAGGTGAAAAGCTACAAAAAGATAAGTTAAAAAAAGAACTTGCAACCAAAATTAATGGAGAAATAGAACAAGACGTTAATATAAAGGCACCAATGGGAGCAGTAAATGCAAAAATAACAGGAGATAAGATTTCGAATATTAATTGTAAATTAAGTGAGTTTAGCACAGAATACGGAAGCATATCTTCACCAGAAAGAGAAAATAACATAGTTCTAGCTACAAAAAGTATAAATGGAAAAGTATTGATGCCAGGGGATAGCTTTAGTTTTAATGATATAGTGGGAGAAAGAACTGCGGAAAAAGGATATCAGGCTGCACCTGTAATTATAGGAAATCAGGTAGACTCAGGTCTTGGTGGAGGAATATGTCAGGTGTCAACTACTTTATACAATGCTGTTATTAGAGCAAATATAAAGTCAGTAGAGAGAACGCATCATACATTACCATCACATTATGTAAAATTAGGCATGGATGCTACAGTAGATTATGGCAGTTTAGATTATAAATTTAAAAACACTTTAAAGTATCCTATATACATAGAAGGAGATTCTTCAGGTGGTGTTATTAGATTTAGTATATATTCTAATAATTCTTTAGAAGGGATAGTAACAGACGTAAATTCAGATGTTTATCAAACTGTGGAGCCAAATATTAAATATGAAGATGATGCTACTCTACCAGAAGGAAAAACAGAAGTGGTAAAACCTTATTCAACAGGTTATAAGGTTAAAGTAACAAAAACTACAACACAAAATGGAAAATTAATTAGTAAAGATGTAATTGCAGATGATTACTATGAACCAGTAGAGGGAGTAGTAAAACGAGGAATTAAAAAACCAGAGACGGCACCACCAGTAGTGCCACCGGCAGTGGCTGTTCCAACAACAACTCCAGCAGCCACTCAGTCAAGCACCCCACCAAGTACACCTAAAAACTAATAAATGCCGCAAAATTGTTTGTATGAATATAAATGATTTTGCGGCGTTTTTTAGTATTATTATTTTTACAAATTGACATAAAATATTAATATATGGTAAAATGAGGTTATTAGGTTGAAAATATAATATAGATATGCGGGTATGGCGGAACGGCAGACGCGCTAGATTCAGGTTCTAGTGAGAAATCGTGCAGGTTCAAATCCTGTTACCCGCACCATGAAAAACTCTATGAATTAATTTCATAGAGTTTTTTTGTACAAAATATATCAAATAAATGGAATAATTTTACAATAAGTGCTATAATATATATGCGTAGCAATAACTAATAATGAATAATTTTATTATAGAATTTTATGCGGTATTTAACAAAAACAAATACATTATATAAAAAAATTATAAGGGGATTAAAACATGAGGATAGCAAATAGAAAAAGGTTTACATTTTCCTGTATTTTTTTTACTTTAATTCTTCTTTTATTTGGAAAAGCTGCAATAAATTTAAAAGAAAGTAAAATAATGGGATCTCAACCTGTAGTTATGGCTGTAGGGAAAAATGGAACAAACAAATTAGAAACTACTAAAGTAGATAAGCATTTAAAAAAGGATACAATAGTATTAGATGCAGGTCACGGAGGAATAGATAATGGTACAAGTTATAAAAACTTATATGAAAAAAATTTAACATTGAAAATGGTGAAATATGCAGAGTCATATTTAAAAAGTAAAGGGTATACAGTAGTTCTTACAAGGAATAAAGATGAACTTATTCCTTTAAAGGAAATAGGAAGAAGAGTAAATGCTTCATCTGGAACTGTGTTTGTATCTATACATGTAAATTCAATTAGTGATCCAAATTTTAAAGGAATAACTACGTTGTATTATGATGTGCAGGGTTATGAAAAACAAGAAAGGATTAAATTAGCTAATATCTTAGAAAAGGAAGCAGTAAAGAGTGATAATTGGACAAGTAAAGGAATAAAAAAACAAAATGTGGCAATACTTAGATATAGTAAGATACCTTGTGCTTTAGTTGAATGTGGATTTATAACTAATAATGAAGATAGAGACAAGCTCTGTAAAGATGAAGTTTTAAAAAGATTATCTCAAAATATTTCAGATGGTATAATAAAATATTTAAAACAAGATTAAGATTCTTAAATATTTTATATTTAAATTCGTAACTGGAATATGTTCGGTATTAATTAGAATAATATAATGAAATCTATCATATTTACACCTTTTTGTTCTTATGTTATTATGAGATAATATGTTTAAGTAGTTTGTCATAGTTATTTAAAATGATTATTAAGTGATCCTTAGACTCATATGGAGTTTACTTATGAAAAATATGTTGCTACATCTGAATCTTAGAAGAACTTATCCAGAACATATTAATTGGTAACTCCCATCTAAAGAATGAGTGTTACGGATGGTAGTCATAGGATAAATTTAAGAGTGTAAAATGAAAGGTAGGTGGAATCCCAATTTACAGCTTAAAATCAAGTGAATTTTGTGTTATGCTGCAGAAAATTGGGTATTGTTTTGAATTTAAATATAGTATTGTTTCAGCCGGAAATACCACAAAATACAGGTAATATAGCAAGAACTTGTGTACTTACAAATTGTAAGCTTCATTTAATAAAACCTCTAGGTTTTAGTTTAGATGAAAAGCATCTAAGAAGAGCAGGATTGGATTATTGGAAATACCTAGATCTTCAAGTTTATGAATCGTACGAAGAATTAAGAGAAAAATATAAGGACTCAACTTTTTATTTTTCTACTACTCATGGAAGCAATTTTTATCACGAAGTAAAATTTAAAGAAGGAGATTTTATCGTATTTGGTAGAGAATCATGTGGACTTCCAGATAGCATAAGGGAAAGTAATCCTGAGGGTTGCATAAGAGTACCTATGATAAATACTACGACTCGTTCATTAAATTTATCTAACACAGTAGCTATAACTGTATATGAGGCATTAAGACAAATGGATTTTCCGACCATGAAGTAGGAGGAAATTAAGGTATGGAAAAAATAAAAATAATAACTGATAGTACATCAGATCTTCCATTAAATATAATAGAAAAGTATGGTATTGAGGTACTTCCACTTCTTTTAAGCTTTGATGAAGAAACTTATAAAGATGGTGTAGATATAAATTTACATACACTGCTGATGAAAATGGATGGAAATAAGGATTTTCCAAGAACAGCACAAGTAAATCCACAAAGGTTTATGGAATGTTATAAAAAATATCTTAGCCAGGGATATAAGATAATATCTATACATATTTCATCTAAATTAAGTGGTACCTATCAATCAGCCTGTATAGCTAAAGATGCATTAGAGACAGAAGATATAATTGTAATAGATAGTTTAAATGTTACATCAGGTCTTGGTATTATAGTTATGAAAGCAGGTTCATTAAAAAATGAAGGATTGGGAATACATGCTATAGAAGAGAAAATTAAAAATTTAATTCCTCATGTTAAAAGTGCATTAGCATTTGCAACAATGGACAATCTAATTAAAGGCGGCAGAATATCTAAAACTACTGGAACTATAGCAAGTATATTAGGTATAAAACCTATATTGGCTGTAGAAAATGGGGAAATGATTGTAAAAGATAAAGTAAGAGGAAGTAAAAAAGCTATAAGGGCTATACTAGATTATTTAGATAAGCAAGGTGTAAAAGAAGGAGAAACTTCTGTGCTTTTACATGTAGAAAATAAAGATATTTTAGATATTTTAAGAGAAGATTTAAAAGATAAAAATAAAGAATTTATTGAATGTGAAGTTGGATGCGTAGTTGGTGTATATGCAGGAGCAGGAGCTTGTGGCGTGTTTTTTGTAGAAGATTTTTAATATACTCTAAAGTTATATTTATAAAAACATCCTGAATTTTTTAAATGTGTTGAAAAAATCCCATCAATGTAATATAATGTAATAGGAGTTTTTAAGTTATAATTAAATAAAGACAGATGAAGGTATAGAGAGATATCCTTAAGTGGGTGGCCGTCGGGGAAATATAAAAGGAATCATTTTTTATAAAAACTCTCAGGCAAAGAAATCTATACTGGATGGAACTCTGAATAGTAAGGTTATATTACATAACTAATTATGTTAGACAGAGACATGATGATAGAAATATCATTATGTCTCTTTTTTTTATAATTTAAGGAGGGATTAATTATGGGGGAATTGAAAAAAACACCATTGTTTAATGTCTATCCAAGGTATGGAGGCAAAATTATAGATTTTGCTGGATGGGCACTTCCAGTTCAATATCAGGGTATAATTGTTGAACATGAAGCAGTACGAAATGCAGCAGGAATTTTTGATGTATCGCATATGGGGGAAGTAGAAATTAAAGGTAAAGATGCCTTTAAGTTTGTGCAAAATTTAATTACTAATGATGCTTCTATATTAGAGGATAATCAAGCATTGTATACTCCTATGTGCTATGAACATGGAGGAACAGTAGATGACATATTAGTATATAAGTATGCTGATGATTATTTCTATTTAGTTATCAATGCAGGAAACATAGATAAAGATTTTAAATGGATGATAGATAACAAAGGAAATTTTGATGTAAGCATTGAAAACATATCGCCTAATATCTGCGAATTTGCTATTCAAGGTCCAAAGGCTCAAAAAATATTACAGAAGATTGTTAACGTGGACTTAAGCGATATAAAGTTTTTTTATTGCAAAAGAAATGTAAAGGTTAACAACATCGATTGTATGATATCAAGAACAGGTTATACAGGTGAAGATGGTTTTGAAGTATTTTGTAGTGATAAAGATGGAGAAAATATATGGGTTAAACTTTTGGAAATTGGAAAAGAGGATGGACTTATACCAGTAGGTCTTGGATGCAGGGATACTTTAAGATTTGAGGTATGTTTGCCTTTATACGGAAATGAACTTGCTGAAGATATAAGCCCTTTGGAAGCAGGCATTGGATTTTTTGTTAAATTAAATAAGGACAAGTTCATAGGTAAAGAAGCACTACTAAAACAAAAATCAAAAGGATTAAAAAGGAAACTTATAGGATTTGAAATGAAGGATAGAGGAATTCCAAGACATGGCTACAAAGTTCAAATTGAAGGACAGGAAATAGGTTATGTTACCACTGGATATAAATCACCTTCTTTAAATAAAAATATAGGACTCGCTCTTATAAAAGCAGAATATGCAAATTTAGGAAAAGAAATAGAAATTGTAATTAGAAATAAGAGTGCTAAGGCTGAAATAATAGATAAGAAATTTTATAAAAAGAATTATAAAAAATAAGTTAATAATATTGGTTGAAACATAAGAATATTTTTTAAAAATTATATTGGGTAGGGGGAATAAAAATGAAAATATTAGAAAATTTAAAATATACGAAAGATCATGAATGGGTAAAGGTTGAAGGAGATAAAGCCTATATAGGCATTACAGATTTTGCACAACATTCTTTAGGGGATATAGTATTTGTTGAGCTTCCAGAAGTAGATTCTGAATTAGCTGTAGAAGAAGCTTTTGGAGTAGTTGAATCTGTAAAAGCCGCTTCAGATATATATATGCCTATAAGCGGAAAAGTAGTTAAAATAAATGAAGAGTTAGACGATTCACCTGAATTAATAAATGAGGATCCATATGGAAATTGGATAATAATGGTCCAAATTTCAGATGCATCCCAGTTGAATAGCTTATTAGACAGTAAAGCTTATGAAGATTTGTGTGGTAAGGAGGAATAATATGTTTCCATATATACCTGTTACATGTGATGATGAAAAGAAAATGCTGGATAGTATAGGAGTAAGTTCATTAGAAGATCTTTTTTCAGATATTCCAGAAAATATAAAACTTAAAAAAGGTTTAAATTTACCAGAAGGGTTATCAGAATTAGAACTTTTAAAATATATGAATACTCTAGCTAATAAAAATTTAAGCACAGATGAGCTTACTTGTTTTTTAGGTGCAGGAGCTTATGATCACTATATTCCAACTTTGATAAAACATATAGTTTCAAAATCAGAATTTTATACAGCATATACACCATATCAGGCAGAAATAAGCCAGGGAACTTTGCAGACTATATTTGAATATCAAAGTATGATCTGCGAACTTACAGGACTTGATGCTGCCAATGCTTCTATGTATGATGGAGCAACAGCTTGTACAGAAGCGGCTTTAATGGCAGCTGATAGCACAAGGAAAAAAAGGATATTAGTGTCTAAAACTGTTCATCCAGAAATTAGAAGAGTATTAGAAACTTATACAAAGTTTAAGGATATAGAAATAGTAGAGATAGATATGGCAGATGGAGTTACTGATTTAGAAAAATTAAAATCAGCTGTTGATAATAAAACGGCAGGAGTTATAGTACAAAATCCTAACTTTTTTGGAGTAATAGAAGATGTAACGGAAATAGAAAAGGTTACTCATGAAAATAAAGCATTACTTATAATGAGTGTTGACCCTATATCACTTGGAATATTAAAATCTCCAGGAGAATTAGGCGCTGATATAGCAGTTGGAGAAGCACAAAGCTTAGGAAACAGTATAAGCTTTGGAGGTCCATATGTTGGATTTATGGCAACTAAATCAAAGCTTATGCGTAAAATGCCAGGAAGAATAGTAGGACAAACTGAAGATTTAGATGGAAAAAGAGGTTTTGTTTTAACGCTTCAAGCAAGAGAACAGCATATAAGAAGAGAAAAGGCAACTTCTAATATATGCTCTAATGAGGCTTTAAATGCTTTAACTGCAGTAATATATCTTACGACTATGGGAAAGCAGGGGATTAAAGAAGTTGCTTATCAAAGCGCTCAGAAAGCCCATTATGCTTTTAACGAAATTACTAAGTCAGGAAAATATAAACCTTTATTTAACAAACCGTTCTTTAAGGAATTTGCAGTAACAAGTGAAGCAGAACCATCAAGTATTAATGAAGAATTATTAAAAAATAAAATACTTGGAGGTTATCCTTTAGGTAAAAATTATACTTCCTATAAAAATGCACTTCTTTTCTGTGTAACAGAAAAAAGGACAGCTCAGGATATTGATAAATTAGTAAGTGTAATGGAGGGAGTATAAATGAAAGAATATAACAAGTTGATTTTTGAAATTTCAAAGCCAGGAAGAGTAGCTTATACACTTCCTAAATGTGATATAGAATGTGAAGATATTGAAAATTTAATTCCTAAGGAAATGCTAAAATCAAAAGATACAGAACTTCCAGAGGTTAGTGAACCAGATGTAATAAGACATTTTACGCTTCTTGCAAACAAAAATTATGGAGTAGATAATGGTTTTTATCCTTTAGGTTCTTGTACTATGAAGTATAATCCTAAAATAAATGAAGACATAGCTTCTAATCCTAAACTTTTAAATATCCACCCGTACCAAAGTGAGGATACAGTACAAGGTGCCCTTGAAATAATGTACGATTTAAGCAGCAAACTTTCAGAAATATCTGGAATGGATCAAGTTACACTACAGCCAGCAGCAGGTGCTCATGGAGAACTTACAGGGCTTATGATAATAAAATCTTATCATAGAAAAAGAGGGGATTTAAAGAGAACAAAAATTATAGTTCCTGATTCTGCACATGGAACAAATCCAGCAAGTGCTAATGTGGCTGGTTTCACTATAGTTGAAGTAAAGTCGGATAAGAAAGGACTTGTAGATATAGAATCTTTAAAATCTGTACTAAATGATGAAATAGCAGGTTTAATGTTAACAAATCCAAATACATTAGGTCTTTTTGATACTAATATAAAATTAATATCAGATTTAGTACATGAAGCAGGAGGACTTGTTTACTACGATGGCGCAAATTTAAATGCTGTTATGGGAGAAGCTAGACCTGGGGATATGGGTTTTGATGTAGTTCATATGAACCTTCATAAAACATTTGCAACACCACATGGAGGTGGAGGACCAGGAAGCGGTCCTGTAGGAGTAAAAGAAAGTTTGGCTGAATTTTTGCCTGTGCCTGTTATAGAAAAGAAAGAGGAAAAGTATATTTTAAATTATGACAGACCTTATTCTATTGGAAAAGTTAAAAGTTTTTATGGTAACTTTAATGTCATAGTAAAAGCTTACTCTTATATACTTACAATGGGAGCAGAAGGACTTAAAAGGGCTAGTGATATAGCTGTATTAAATGCTAATTATATAAAGAGTCAATTAAAAGATTATTATAATCAACCTATAGACAGTGTATGTAAACATGAATTTGCAATGGCAGGCTTAAAGGATGCACCTGAAAGTGTTAGTACTCTTGATGTAGCTAAAAGGTTGCTGGATTACGGATATCATCCACCAACAATATATTTTCCTTTAATTATCGATAGTGCTTTAATGATAGAACCTACAGAAACAGAAAGCAAGGAAACTTTAGATGGTTTTATAGATTCTATGATAAAAATAGCTAAAGAAGCTAAGGAAAATCCTGAATTACTAACAAATGCACCACATAATACACCAATTAAAAGATTAGATGAAGTAAAGGCAGCTAGAAAACCTATAGTAAAATATAATAAATAGAGTTGTAATTTGAATAAAGAAAGTATTTTTATAAAACTGTGAAAGGATAGGTAGCAGTAATAAGAGATATTCTATAAAGAACATTTGCTTGTAGAAATTTATTATAAGCAAATGTTCTTTTTATTATTTAAAAATGCATTATATTAATATTTAGAAAGGTAATTTGTTTCAATATGGAATATTGGAGATGTAAAAGGTAGTATTAAAATAGGGAAAAAATGTATACGATGTATTAAAAAACAAAATGGGTACTATAATAAAATACAATAGAAAATGTTTACATAAGCCATGGAAAAAAATTAAGATATAAGATATAATAATAATAGAAAAAAAGTGTATAACAAATTTTAATATTTAGGATGATGTTTTCGGGAGATTAAGTAGAAAACTTAACAAAGTTTAACTTAAAAAGTTTACTTAGCTATATATTTTAATATATAGTATCCTTAAATGGATAGCCGAAGGAGTAAGTATTATTTTACCGTAATAGTATGAACCTCTCAGGCAAAAGGACCGAAAACGGACAAATCTCTGGAAAGCATTAAGCACCGAAGGAGTAAATCTCTCAGGTTAAAAGACAGAGACATAAAACGGAAGTTTTATGTCTCTGTTTTTATTTTTGTAAAGTAAAGCTTTGATCATATCCAATTTTTGCAAAAGGAGAGTAAAAAGTAGTGAAAGAGGCAATAATTATTACGAACAATCCTATGAGTAGGGATAAATTAGGTAATGAATACAAAGTAGATTTTATAGAAGGTGCTACTACTAATGTTTATACAAAGGTTAGAGATTATATTCATAAAGGGCATAAATTGTTAACTCATCCTTTAATGAGTAGCATTAAACCTAATGAAACTCCATATAGAACAGTGGTTATATCTAAAGACAATGACAGTACAGTTGACATAAAATCTTTAGGTTATATAGAGGAAGCTCTACATACTACTGAAAAATTTTTAAAAAATTATGGTTTGCCCAATTGGTCTAAGCAGATATTAGAAGATTTTCAGCTTATAGATTATGATTTAATAAATCATGCATTAGTGTGATTTATTAACTAAAAATATTTTTAAAATTGGGAATTTTCTGTATTAAATTTTTGAAAGGCAGGAGGTAATTTTATGGCACAAATTTATGACACTATAATAATAGGAGGTGGACCAGCAGGATTATCAGCAGGACTTTATGCAGCAAGATCAAGGATGAATACTTTAATTATTGAAAGAGCAAAATATGGTGGTCAGGCAACAACTACAGATGAATTGGAAAACTACCCAGGTTCCATAGAGGAATGTACAGGAACAACTTTAAGTAAAAGAATGAAAAAACAAGCAGAGGATTTTGGAACAAAATTTACTAAAGATGAAATAGTAGAAGTAAATTTAGAAGGCGATGTGAAAGTTGTAAAAGGTAAAAAGGAGACTTATGAAGCAAAAACTATAATAATAGCTACAGGCGCAAATCCTAAACTTTCAGGCTTTAAAAATGAAACTGAGCTTAGGGGAAAAGGAATTTCTTATTGTGCAACTTGTGATGCTGACTTTTTTACAGATTTAGATGTAGCTGTTATAGGAGGAGGAGACTCTGCAATAACAGAAGCAATATATCTTACAAAGTTTGCAGAAAAGGTTACAGTAGTTCATAGAAGAGATGCATTAAGAGCAGCGAAATCATTACAAGAAAAAGCTTTTGCTAATCCTAAAATAGATTTTATTTGGAATTCAACTGTAGAAGAAGCTGTAGGCGATGAAATATTAGAAAAACTTATATTAAAAAATAAGTTAACAGGGGAAACTAGTGAATTAAAAGTAGATGGATGCTTTGTATTTGTAGGATATGATCCAATATCATCTCTATTCGAAGGAAAATTAGATATGGAAAAAGACTATATTATAACAGATGAAGATATGCAAACTAATGTAGCTGGAGTGTTTGCAGCAGGAGATGTAAGAAAAAAATCATTAAGGCAGGTAATAACTGCAGCAGCAGATGGGGCTATAGCAGCAACTATTGCTGAACGTTATTTAGAAGAACATAAATAAAATATTTAGGAGGTTAAAAAATGATTGAATTAAACAAGGAGAATTTTGAAGGTGAAGTTTTAACTTACACTGAAAAACCAGTATTTGTTGATTTTTGGGGAGATAAATGCGAAATATGTAAAGAACTTATGCCGGGGGTTCATGGATTAGAAGAAAAGTATGGGGACAAAATAAAGTTTTCAAGTTTAAATATAAGTACTGCAAGAAGACTTGCCATAGGGCAAAAGGTATTAGGACTACCAACAATGATAATTTATAGAAATGGTCAAAAAGAAAACACAATTACTGCTGATAAAATTACTTCCTTAGAGGATGTAGAAAGCTTTATAAAAACATATTATGACACATTATAATAAAAAAAGACAAGATTTAGATAAAAATCATCATCTTGTCAAAAATTAAATAACGCTCATTAAAAGCCTAATATATATAAATAAAAAATACAAGTCAATTTTAATACTATTAAAAATTAAAATAGTTAACAACTGTAACAATTATTATTATTGATAACAATAGGAAATTTTTTACCTATTGAAATAAATTTGGAGGTGAATACTTTGCGTTTAGAAATTGGAAAAATTTATGTTAAGGACATTGAATTTGGAGCTGAAACAAAAGTTGAAAGTGGAATTCTTTATGTAAATAAAGAAGAACTGTTAAAAGAAGTAGGTGGAGATGAAAGACTTAAAAGCATTGAGTTTGATATTGCAAAACCAGGTGAAGAAACAAGAATAATACCTGTAAAAGATGTTATTGAGCCAAGAGTTAAGGTAGAAGGCAAAGGTGGAATATTCCCAGGATTTATAAGCAAAGTAGATATGGTTGGTTCAGGAAGAACTCATGTATTAAAGGGTGCAGCTGTGGTAACTACTGGTAAAATAGTTGGATTTCAGGAAGGCATAATAGATATGAGTGGAGAGGGAGCAAAATATACTCCATTTTCAAAGACAAACAATTTAGTAATAACTTGTGAACCAAAAGAAGGGGTTAATCAGTATGACCATGAAGAAGCAGTAAGAATGGTTGGATTTAAGGCTGCTACTTATATTGGCAAATCTGGAAAAGATGTAAAACCAGATGAAATTAAAACCTATGAAACATTGCCATTATTAGAACAGGTTAAACAATATCCTAATCTTCCAAAGGTAATATATGTTTATATGCTTCAAAGTCAGGGACTTTTACATGACACATATGTTTATGGAGTAGATGCAAAGAAGATAATACCAACATTCATATATCCAACAGAAATGTTTGATGGAGCTATCGTTAGTGGAAATTGTGTATCTGCTTGTGATAAGAATCCAACTTATGTTCATATGAATCATCCAATAATTGAAGATTTATATGAGCATCATGGAAAAGATTATAATTTCTTAGGATGCATAATAACAAATGAAAATGTTTACCTTGCAGATAAGGAAAGATCTTCAAATTATACTGCTAAGTTAGTAGAGTATCTAGGAGCTGATGCTGTAATTATATCAGAAGAAGGATTTGGTAACCCAGATGCAGATTTAGTTATGAATTGTAACAAGATAAGCGACTTGGATGTAAAGACTATATTGATTACAGATGAATATGCAGGACAGGATGGGAGTTCACAATCATTAGCTGATTCAACACCAAAAGGTGATGCAGTAGTTACTGCAGGAAATGCTAATGAAGTTGTTGTATTACCACCAATGAAAAAAATAATAGGGCATGTAGAAGCAGCAAATGTAATAGCTGGAGGACATGTAGGAAGTTTAAGAGAAGATGGTTCTATAGAAGCTGAAATTCAAGTTATAACTGGAGCTACCAGCGAAGTTGGATTTAATAAATTAACAGCTAAGGGATTCTAAATTGCAAAGATTATAGGATTATTAATTTAAGTTATAGGCTTTATTACAAAATTTTTGGAAGAAGGGTGATTATATATGTTAAAAGGGAAAAAAGTTATAGCAGTAGGAGATAGAGATGGAATACCAGGGCCAGCTATTGAAGCTTGTGTTAAATCAGCTGGAGCAGAAATTATTTTTGCATCAACAGAATGCTTTGTTTGAACAGCCGCAGGTGCTATGGATCTGGAGATCCAACAAAGAGTAAAAGATTTAACTGAAAAACATGGTGCAGAAAATGTAGTTGTAGTAATTGGAGGAGCAGAAGCAGAGGCCTCAGGACTTTCAGCAGAAACGGTAAGTGCTGGAGATCCAACATTTGCAGGACCACTTGCTGGAGTAGAATTAGGTTTGGCAGTTTATCATATGGTTGAACCAGAAATAAAGGATGAATGTGATGCTGCTGTTTATGATGAACAGTGCGGAATGATGGAGATGGTTCTTGATGTAGATGCTATTATTCAAGAAGTTAAAACAGTAAGAGAACAGTATTCAAAATTTTAATTAGTGAAAATCATTGATTTAAAAAAAATAGTTTAAATATGTGAAAGTCCTAAAAAGGAGGGGAATATTAGATGCTTAAAGTTGTTCATTATATAAATCAATTTTATGGCGGTATAGGTGGAGAAGAAAAAGCAGATGTGAAGCCAGAAATTAGGGAAGGTTTTGTAGGTCCTGGAATGGGACTTAATGGATTGTTAAAAAAAGGTGATGCTGAAATTGTCGCTACAGTAGTGTGCGGTGATTCTTATTATAACGAAAATGAAAAAGAGGCTAAGGCTGCAGTATTAGATATGATTAAAAAGTACAATCCAGATTTATTTATAGCAGGACCTGCATTTAATGCTGGAAGATATGGTGTTGCTTGTGGTTCTATAGCCAAAGAAGTTTCAGAAAAGTTAAATATACCAGTAATTTCAGCTATGTATATTGAAAACCCAGGTGTGGATCTATATAAAAAAGATATATACATAGTAGAAACTAAAAATAGTGCTGCTGGCATGAGAGATGCTCTTCCTAAAATAGTAAACTTGGCATTAAAGCTTACTAAAGGTGAAGAAATAGGATCACCTGAAGAAGAGCATTTTATAGAAAGAGGAATAAGAAAAAATTACTTCCATGAAGAAAGAGGCTCAAAAAGAGCTGTTGATATGCTTATAAAGAAAATAAGTGGGGAAAAATTCGTTACAGAATTTAAAATGCCTGTATTTGATAGAGTAGATCCTGTTGCTCCAGTAGCAGATGTTACAAAAGCAAAAATAGCTATAGTAACATCTGGTGGTATAGTTCCAAAAGGAAACCCAGATCATATTGAATCATCAAGTGCTTCAAAGTGTGGAAAGTATGACATAGAAGGAATAGAAAATTTAACAGATCAAACTAATGAAACAGCACATGGAGGATATGACCCAACGTATGCTAATACAGATTCAGATAGAGTTCTTCCAGTGGATGTTTTAAGAAAGATGGAGAAGGAAGGAAAAATAGGTTCTCTTCACAGATACTATTATTCCACTGTTGGAAATGGAACAGCAGTTGCTTCTGCTAAAAAGTTTGGAGAGAATATAGCTAAAGAATTAATAGCTGATGGAGTTAACGCAGTTATATTAACGTCTACTTGAGGAACTTGTACACGTTGCGGTGCAACAATGGTAAAAGAAATTGAACGTGCTGGACTTCCAATAGTTCACATGTGTACAGTAGTTCCAATATCTTTAACAGTAGGAGCCAACAGAATAGTTCCTACAATAGCAATACCTCATCCACTTGGAAATCCATCATTGGATGCTAAGGATGAGTTTGAATTAAGATATCATTTGGTAGATAGAGCATTAAAAGCTCTACAAACACCAGTAGACAAACAAACAGTTTTTGAAAAGTAAAAGACACTAAGTACTTGAAAAAAGCATAATGCCACACAACTTTTTCAGAGGACAGAGGACAATTGACAGAGGACAATGAAGGATGATTTTTCTCCGCTTTGCTGCGAAAAATCTTTAATTAAACTTTTGACGGCTCGTTTCGCTAAAGCGAAACATTGCTGACTAATATAAGTTTAAAGCTCATTTTGCGTTAGCAAAACAAGCTTTAGAAATAAATTAGTTTTCCGACGTAAGGAGGAAAACTTACCTTCATTGTCCTCTGTCCTCTGTCAAATGTCCTCTAAAAATATTAATTAGGCTAATTTTATAGAGTTCAATTAGAAATAAGGAGGGGTTTATAAATGAGTTTCCCAGTTGTAAAAAAAGCTTCTTATATTTTGGTAAATACACCAGACATGGTAATACACAATGGTACTACTCAAACGTTAGAAAGGCAAACAAACCCAAATTCAGAGTACTTGAAAGAATTAAAAAATCATCTAAGATCTTTTGAAGATGCAGTGGGTTATGCACCAAATCAAACATACATAGGAAATATAACTCCAGAACAATTAAGTGAATTAAAAAGACCATGGCATACAAATAATATTGAAGGTTCATCAAGGTTTGGAAAATTTGGTGAGATAATGCCTCAAGATGAGTTCTATGGACTTTTAAAGATTTCAGATGTATTTGATTTAGTAATTCTTGAAAAGTCTTTTACTGAAACAGTTAAGGAAAAGTTTAAAGCACATCCAATTTTAAATGCAAAGGCAGAAGAATTAAAATCAGGGGAAGATGAAGCTGTTATAGAAAAATTGGTAAATAATAAAGTAGCAGATGCTTTATACGAAAATGGTAAAATTGTAGGATGTATTAAGAGAGCACATGAATTTGATAGCAATCTTTCATCTCATGTAATGCTTGAAAATCTTGTAGTTAAGGCATCAGGAGTTTTGGCATTATTACATCTTGTAAAGAATTCTGGAGTAGATGTAAATGAAGTAGGTTATTTGATAGAATGTTCAGAAGAAGCCATTGGTGATATGAACCAAAGAGGTGGCGGAAATGTAGCTAAAGCTTGTGGAGAAATAGCAGGAATAAAAGGTGCTACAGGAGTTGATATGAGAGGATTCTGTGCAGGACCAACGCATGCTTTAATAACAGCCTCTGCACTTGTAAAATCAGGAATATATAAAAATGTAATAATATTTGCAGGAGGATGTACTGCAAAGCTTGGTATGAATGGCAAGGATCATATAAAGAAGGAAATACCAGTTCTTGAAGATTGTATAGGCGGATTTGCAGTACTCGTGTCAGAAAATGATGGTGTAAGTCCAGTACTTAGAACCGATATAATAGGAAGACATACTATAGGGCATGGTGCAGCACCTCAAGCTGTAATAGAAGCGTTAGTTTTAAATCCTTTAACAAACAATGGAATGAAGATTACAGATGTAGATAAATATGCTCCGGAAATGCAAACACCTGATATAACTGAACCAGCAGGTGCAGGTGATGTTCCAACACAAAACTATAAAATGATAGGAGCTTTAGCAGTTAAAAGTGGTCAGTTAGATAGAAAAGAGTTACCTAGTTTTGTAAAACAACATGGATATCCAGGTTTTGCACCTACTCAAGGACATATTCCATCAGGAGTTCCAATAATAGGTCATGGTATAGATCATATAATGAATGGTACACTAAAGAATTTTATGGTTATAGGAAAAGGAAGTCTTTTCTTAGGAAGAATGACAAATTTATTTGATGGAGTTTCAATACTTGTAGAGAAAAATACAGGACTAGTGGAAGAGAGTAGTAGTGCTTCTAAGGAAGAAATCAAAAAGATGATAGCAGAAGAAATGAAAAAATTTGCAGAGCAGATTATGAAATAAAAAGGGGGTGAGTACCTTGGATAGCACAAAAAAAATAGTAGCTGAAGTCTTTAATGAAATAGCAGAAGGTATTGAAAGTGGAAGTTTTTCAAAAAAAGTAAAAATAGGACTTACAACTTTTGGATCAGAACATGGCATAGGAGAAATGGTAAAGGCAGCTGAAATGGCTAAGAGTAAGTACGGAGATTTTGATGTAGTGCTTATAGGACCTAAAGTTGATTGTGATTTGGAAGTAGTAGAAGCTGAGAATGCAGAAGACGGGCATAAAAAAATGGTAGAACTTTTAGAAAAAAAGCAATTGGATGGTTGTGTAACCCAGCACTTTGATTTTCCAATAGGAGTCTCTACGGTTGGAAAGCTAGTAACACCAGCTTTAGGAAAAGAACTAATTATTGCAACAACTACAGGAACTACCTCTACCAATAGAGTAGAAGGCATGATAAAGAATGCTATATCTGGAATTGCGGTAGCGAAGGCGGTAGGTATAAAAGAACCTACTGTAGGAATACTTAATGTGGATGGAGCAAGAACTGTGGAGAGATCCTTAAAAGAACTTCAGCAAGGTGGATATGATATTAAGTTTGCAGAATCTTTAAGGGCAGATGGTGGAGCAGTAATGAGAGGAAATGATATTTTAGCAGGAACACCAGATGTTATGGTATGTGATTCTTTAACAGGAAACCTTATGGTTAAAATATTTTCATCATTTACAACAGGTGGAAATTATGAAACTTTGGGTTATGGTTATGGACCAGGTATAGGTGAAGATTATGATAAACTCATAAATATAGTTTCCCGTGCTTCAGGAGCGCCACTTATGTGTGAAGCATTAAGATATTGTGCAACTTGTGCTAAAAATGATGTACTTACAAAAGCATCAACTGAGTTTAAATTAGCAAGTACATCAGGTTTAAAGAATATTATAGATAAATTATTATCAAAGGAGAAGCCAATAGTATCAGAAAAGGTGGAGATTCCAGCTAAAAAGGTAGTTACCTTTGCCATACCTGGTATAGATATATTGGATCTTGAAGAGGCATGTAAAGTATTATGGAGAGAAGATGTATATTCAGAAAGTGGCATGGGATGCACAGGACCTGTGATACTAGTAAATGAAAATGATGAAGAAAGAGCTATAGAATTACTAAAGAAAACAGGATATAAATGATTTATAATTTAAGGGGCTTACACATTAATTAGTGCAATAGCCCCTTAAAAATATATAGGATAGTGATCATATTCGATTTATGTTTTGTATAAAGTACATTAAATATTCATAAGATATTTCATATATCTATAAATGGTCAGTTAACATTGCTAACTTTAAAATTGAGCAAGTTTATAAAATTATTTAATGCAAAAATATTTGTTACAAAAGCAGGGAAAACTTAACCTTTTGTAGAATATATTAGTGCTATACAAAATATATCTTTGGGAGGTAATTTATAAATGAATAAGAAGAAATTATCGGCAATATGTTTAACTGCAGTAATGGCAGTTTCATTATTTGCGGGTTGTGGTTCAAGCCAAAGTCAAGGGGGATCATCAGCTTCAAAAACAGTTAAGGTAGGTCTTGTAACTGATGAAGGTGGATTAAATGATAAATCATTTAATGAATCTGCAGATAATGGAATAAAAAAGGCTAAAGATGAGCTAAAAAATATAGACTACAAAGCTATCGAATCAAAGAAAAAGGATGAATATCAACCTAATCTTCAAGCTTTAGTAGATAATTCATCAGAATTAATATTTGGTGTAGGATATCAAATGGCAGATCAGATGAAAGCTATAGCTAAGAAATATCCAGATAAAAAGTTTGCAATAATAGATTCAGAAGTTAACTTGAAAAATGTTGTTTCACTTAATTTTAAAGAGCAGGAAGGTTCTTTCTTAACAGGAATTATAGCTGCTAAAACAACTAAGACAAACAAACTAGGTTTTATTGGTGGTAAAGATTTCGAATTAATCAATAGATTTGCAGCTGGTTATATGGCTGGAGCAAGAACTGTAAATCCTAACATACAATTTGATATAAGATATGCTAATGACTATGCTAATGCAGCTAAGGGTGAAGAACTTGCAACTAGTATGTACAATGGTGGATGTGATGTAATTTACCATGCAGCTGGTGGAACTGGTATTGGATTATTCAAAGTAGCTAAAGCTATGAGTAAACCAGATAAAAAGCTTTGGGCTATAGGAGTTGACCAGGATCAAGCTGTTGCAGTAGTAGATAGTAGTACTAAAAAGCCAATATATGATGATGTTATACTTACAAGTATGATGAAGAGAGTAGATACTGCAACTTATGATACTCTTAAGAGTCTTGCTAAAGATTCAAAATTTGAAGGTGGAACAACTAAAGTATATGGTTTAAAAGAGAATGGTGTTGACATAGCAGATAGTTCAAAGAAAAATGTACCAAAAGAAGTATTAGATTTAGTTGCAAAGTATAAGCAGGCAATAATTGATGGAAAGATAAAAGTACCAACAACTAAGGAAGAAGCAGCAACTTTTACAGCACCAGCAATATAGTAATATAAACATAAATTTTTATTTAAATATTTGAAACATAAAAAGAGCTAAGGTGTATTACTTAGCTCTTTTTCATATGCATTATTTTTAAGAGGACAGAGGACAGTGAAGGAGGATTTTTTTGCGTTAGCAAAAAATCAACCTTTAATTGTCCTCTCAAAAAAGTTGAGTTCCTAATATTTAAAGTTATTTTTATATCTTATTTTTTTCATGGTATAATAAATTATAGGAAAAACTAAAATATAAAGGAAATGGGGTGGATATATGAATATGGATTTTAGTTTAAGTTTGACTCAAGAACAAAAGTTAGTAATGACTCAAGAAATGCAATTATCAGTTAAGTTACTTCAGATGTCTAGTTTTGAGCTTCAAGAATATGTTGAAAAAGAAGTGCAGGAAAATCCTGTTATAGAGACTAAAAGTAATGCAAAAGATAATGAAAATAGAAATGAACTTGATTACAAACAATTAATTAAATATTTGGAATTTGATAACTATAGCCATAGTAATTATGAAAAAAGTGATGAAGAAGAAATCTCTCCTTTTAATTTTATTTCAGAGAAAAAGTCACTTAAAGAATATTTGCAGGAACAGATAAGAGATTTAGCTGAAAAGGATTACGTGAAAGCTGTTTGTTTATATATAGTTGAGAACATAGATGAGAGAGGATATTTGGATATTTCTGATGAAGAAATTATGGAAGAGCTTAAAATATCAGAAAAGCTTACGAAGCATTGCATAAAAACCATACAATCTTTAGATCCAGAAGGTATAGGTGCAAGAGATTTAAAGGAATGCTTAAAAATACAAATAGATAGAAAAGGACTAAAAGATGAAAAAATATATACAATAGTAGATAAATTTTTGGAGCTTTTGGCAGAAAATAAATATAATGTTATAGCAAAAGAATTAGATATGAATGTAAAAGGGGCACAAGCTTATGGAGATATAATAAAATCATTACAACCAAGACCATCAAGAGGCTTTTATACAGGAGAAGATGTAAAGTACATAGTGCCAGATGCTGAAATTAGGAAAATAGATAACGAATATTATATAATTATGAATGATTCTGCTGTACCTAAGCTTAGTATAAATACAATGTATAAAGAGATAATTCAAAATGACAATGATAAAAATGCAGTGAATTATGTAAAAGAAAAGTTAAACAGCGCTGTATTTTTAATGAAAAGTATACAACATAGAAAGAGTACTATATACAGGGTCTTGGAAAAAATATTAGAGTTTCAAAGAGATTATTTCGATTATGGTGATCAATATTTAAAACCTATGACATTAAAAGAAATAGCAGAAAGTTTGGATATGCATGAGTCAACTATTAGCAGAGCAATAAGAGAAAAATACATATATACTAAAAGAGGAACTATAAAGATTAAGGATTTATTTACTACTGGATTATATAAATCTAATACAGGAGAAGATGTTTCTGCTAAAATAATTAAAAATGCTATAAAAGAATTAATAGAAGAAGAAAATAAAGAAAAACCATTATCAGATCAAGCTATATGTGATATATTGACTGATAGGAATATGAATATTTCGAGAAGAACTGTAGCAAAATATAGAGAGGAAATTGGAATAAAATCATCAAAAGGGAGGAAAAGATTCTAAGTTCTCCCTATTGTTCACATTTTGTTAACATTTTTTTTCGAAATACTATTTAAAAAATAATTTATTTATTTTATAATATAGGTGGGACATAAATCAAGGTGGTGGGACACCAATGGACCAAAGGAGTATTTATATGGAACAATTATTAAAGTTACAACAAAAAATAGTACCAGAACTGGTAGAACTATTAGAAAAAAGATACAACATACTTAGAACTATATACTACAATCAACCTATTGGAAGAAGAGTATTGGCCAATAATTTAGGAATTGGAGAAAGAATAGTAAGAACAGAAATAAACTTTCTAAAGAATCAAAACTTTATTGAAATAAATACTCCAGGTATGAGTATAACTGAAAGCGGTGAAGAAATAATTGACAAACTTAAAGATTTTATTCATGAAATAAAAGGTTTGTCAGATATCGAAATCGCTATAAAAGAAAGTCTAAGGTTGAAGGATGTTATAGTCGTTCCAGGCGATATATATGAAGATAAAACAGTTATGAATGAACTTGGAAGGACAGCAGCTACTTACTTAAAAAATGTCATAAAAGCTGATAGCATAATTGGTATCACTGGAGGATTTACAATAAAAGAAGTAATAGATAATATGCCTAAAATGTCAAATATGAAGAATGTGATGGTAGTACCTGCTAGAGGCGGACTTGGAAGAAATGTTGAAATTCAAGCTAATACACTGGCAGCAAACCTTGCAAATAAAATAGAAGGAAGTTACAAATTACTTCATGTTCCTGAAAATTTAAGTAATAAAGCTATGAGTACTATAATTGAGGAAAAAGATATAAAAGACATATTGAATATTTTACACAATGCCAATATGTTAATATATGGAATTGGAAGAGCAGATCAGATGGCTCGTAGAAGGGGACTTTCTAGTGAAGAAGTGCAAAAAATAGAAGAGGTAGGAGCTGTAGGAGAGGCCTTTGGATATTATTTTAATAAACAAGGTGAAATTGTATATTCTACATCTAGTATAGGAGCTAGGATTGAAGATATTTCCAATATAGAAACCCGTATAGCTGTATCTGGTGGAAAAGATAAAGCAGAAGCTATAATTTCTACAGAAATAAATAATAATAATAGTGTGCTTATTACAGATGAGGGTGCAGCAAGAGAGATATTAAATATTATAAAATAGTTAACAAATTTTAAATTAATATATATATAAAATATTTATAAATTTTAGGAGGAATTATAAATGGTTAAAGTAGCTATTAATGGATTTGGACGTATAGGACGTCTTGCATTCAGACAAATGTTCGGTGCAGAGGGATATGATGTTGTTGCAATCAACGACTTGACAGATACTAAGATGTTAGCACACCTATTAAAATATGATTCATCTCAAGGTAGATACCAAGGAACAGTAGAAGCTAAAGAGTCTTCTATCGTTGTTAATGGAAAAGAAATAAAAATATATGCAGAAGCTGATGCTTCAAAACTTCCATGGGGAGAACTTGGAGTAGATGTAGTACTTGAATGTACTGGTTTCTATGTATCTAAGGCAAAATCTCAAGCACACATTAATGCAGGTGCTAAGAAAGTTGTTATTTCAGCTCCAGCTGGTAATGATCTTCCAACAGTTGTATTCAATGTAAACCATGATATAGTAACTGCTGAAGATCACATAATTTCAGCTGCGTCATGTACAACTAACTGTTTAGCTCCAATGGCTAAAGCACTTAATGATTATGCACCAATTCAATCTGGTATAATGTCAACAATTCATGCTTATACTGGAGACCAAATGGTATTAGACGGACCACATAGAAAAGGCGATTTCAGACGTGCTAGAGCAGCAGCTGTAAATATAGTTCCAAACTCAACAGGAGCTGCAAAAGCTATAGGATTAGTTATTCCAGAATTAAAAGGAAAATTAATCGGTTCTGCACAAAGGGTTCCAGTTCCAACTGGTTCAACAACAATCTTAGTTTCAGTTGTTAAAGGAAAAGACGTTACAGTTGAAGGAATCAACGCTGCTATGAAAGCAGCTTCAAATGAATCTTTCGGTTATACTGAAGAACAATTAGTATCTTCTGATATCGTTGGAATCACTTATGGTTCTTTATTCGATGCAACTCAAACAATGGTTTCTAAAATTGGAGAAGATTTATATCAAGTTCAAACAGTTGCATGGTATGATAACGAAAATTCATACACTAGTCAAATGGTTAGAACTATAAAGCATTTTGCTAAATTCTTAAAGTAATTTAAGTATTAGTTACAAGCATTGGAAATTATAAACTTAATTTAGATTGAAATTTAAATTTAAATGGGTTAAATTAAATAAATAGGGTCTGGTTTTGTAGTTTGGGCTATAAGGCCAGACCTTTTTCAAAGTATGGAAAAGGGAAAGAAAAGCTTTACCTAAAAGTTAATCATTTTGTATTCTGTAATTTAAAAAGAAGGGGTGTATTTTAAATGGCTTTTAATAAAAAAACAATTGAAGATGTAGAGTTAAGTGGAAGAAAAGTACTAGTGAGATGTGATTTTAATGTACCACTAAAAGATGGTGTTATAACTGATGAAAATAGATTAGTTGGAGCAATGCCAACTATAAAATATTTAATAGGAAAAGGAGCTAAAGTTGTGCTTTGTTCACATCTTGGAAAAGCTAAAGGACCAGATCCAAAGTTGACATTAGCACCAGTAGCTAAAAGATTATCAGAAATGCTTGGAAAAGAAGTAGTTTTTGCTGCTGATGATACAGTTGTTGGAGAAAATGCTAAAAAAGCAGTAGCTGAAATGAAAGATGGAGATGTTGTTTTATTAGAAAACACAAGATTTAGAAAAGAAGAAGGAAAAAATGAAGAAGTATTTTCAAAAGAATTAGCTTCTCTTGCTGATATATATGTAAATGATGCTTTTGGAACAGCTCATAGAGCGCACTGTTCAACAGTTGGAGTTACACAATTTGTTGATACTGCTGTATGCGGATATTTAATTCAAAAAGAATTAAAATTCTTAGGAGAAGCTGTAAATACACCAGAAAGACCATTTGTTGCAATACTTGGTGGTGCTAAAGTATCAGATAAAATTAATGTTATAAACAATTTACTTGAAAAAGTAAATACATTAATAATCGGTGGAGGAATGGCATATACATTCTTGAAGGCTCAAGGATACACTATTGGAACTTCACTTCTTGAAGCAGATAAAGTAGATTATGCTAAAGAAATGATGGAAAAAGCTAAAGCTAAGGGAGTTAAATTATTACTTCCAGTAGATAATGTAGTTGGAGAAAAATTTGCAGCAGATACAACTCCAGTTACCACAGAAGATGCCAATATTCCTGAAGGACACATGGGATTAGATATTGGACCAAAGACTTCAAAAATTTATGCTGATGCTATTAAAGATGCTAAAACAGTAGTTTGGAACGGACCAATGGGAGTTTTTGAATTTGAAAATTTTGCAAAGGGAACTATTGCAGTTGCTAAAGCTATGGCTGATGCAAATGCTACAACTGTTATAGGTGGTGGAGATAGCGCTGCTGCTGTTAACACATTAGGTTTTGGAGACAAAATGACTCATATTTCAACTGGTGGTGGAGCTTCGCTTGAATTCTTAGAAGGAAAGGCTTTACCAGGAATAGAGGCACTTAATAATAAATAGTAAAATAAAAAAGGATAGGGGTAATTTATAATGAGAAAAGCAATAATAGCTGGAAACTGGAAAATGAATAATACTGTAGAAGAAGGATTAAAATTAGTTGAGGAATTAAAAGGTCTTGTAAAGGATGCTAAATGTGATGTAGTTGTATGTCCTACTTTTGTATGTTTAGATGCTGTATTAAAAGCAGTTAAAGGAAGCAACATAAAAGTGGGAGCACAAAACATGTACTTTGAAGAAAGCGGAGCATTTACAGGAGAGGTGTCACCTTCAATGCTTGAGAAAATGGGAGTAGATTATGTAATAATTGGACACAGTGAAAGAAGACAATACTTTAATGAAACAGATGAAACTGTAAATAAAAAAGTTAAAAAAGCGTTTGGACATAACTTAATTCCAATAGTTTGTTGTGGAGAAACTTTAGAAGAAAGAGAAAAAAATGTAACTGAAGAAGTTTTAGGAAGACAGATAAAATTGGATTTAGAAGGACTTACAAAGGAACAAGTAGAAAAGTTAGTTGTAGCTTATGAACCAATCTGGGCTATAGGAACTGGTAAGACAGCTACAGATGAGCAGGCTAATGAAACAATAGCTCATATTAGAAGTGTAATTGCTTCAATGTACGGAAAAGAAACAGCAGAAAAAACAAGAATTCAATACGGTGGATCGGTAAAACCAGCTACAATAAAAGCACAAATGGCCAAGTCAGATATAGATGGTGCCTTAGTTGGTGGAGCAAGCTTAAAAGCAGCAGATTTTGCAGCAATAGTAAATTACTAAGGATTAAGAATTAATAACTCAACTTTCTCCTCTCAAAAAAAAGTTGAGTTATTAATTTAATAAGTTTTGGAGGTAAATATGAACAAGAAACCAGTAATGTTAATGATACTAGATGGCTTCGGGCTTACAGATAGAGAAGATGGAAATGCAGTAAAGGCAGCTCATAAGCCAAATTTTGATAAACTGTATAATAATTACCCACATACTCAATTAGGAGCTAGTGGTTTAAGTGTTGGACTTCCAGAAGGACAAATGGGAAACTCAGAAGTTGGTCATTTAAATATAGGTGCGGGAAGAGTAATATATCAGGCATTAACTAGAATAACTAAATCCATTAATGATGGAGATTTTTTTGAAAATAAGGCATTAAATAAGGCAGTAGATAATGCAATAAAAAACAACGCAACGCTTCACATAATGGGTCTGTTATCACCAGGTGGCGTGCATTCTCATATAGAACATTTAAAAGGAATTTTGAAACTTGCAAAGGCAAAGAGTGTAAAAAAGGTATATGTCCATGCATTTCTTGATGGAAGAGATGTTCCACCAGCTTCAGCAAAGGAATATATAGAAGACATAGAAAATTATATGAAGGAAATCGGAATAGGAAAAATAGCTACAGTATCTGGAAGATACTATGCTATGGATAGAGATAAGAGATGGGAAAGAATTCAACTTGCATATAATGCGTTAGTGCTTGGAAAAGGTGAAGAAGCTAGTACTGCTATGCAGGCTGTGGAAAGCTCTTATAATGACAATAAAACAGATGAATTTGTACTTCCAACAGTTATAGAAAAATCTCCAGAAGCTTCAATAAAAGATAAGGATTCAGTAATATTCTTTAACTTTAGACCAGATAGAGCGAGAGAAATTACAAGAGCTATAAATGATAAGGTATTTGATGGATTTTCAAGAGAAGCTTTAGATCTTACATTTGTAACAATGACACAGTATGATGTTACTTTGGAAGGTGTAGATGTTGCATTTGAAAATGAAAGTTACTCAAATACTTTAGGTGAATACGTAAGTAAACTTGGCAAAAGGCAGTTAAGGATAGCTGAAACTGAAAAGTATGCGCATGTAACATTTTTCTTTAATGGTGGAGTAGAAGAACCAAATAAAGGTGAAGATAGAGCACTTATACCATCACCAAAAGTTGCAACTTATGATCTTCAACCAGAAATGAGCGCATATAAGGTAACAGATGAACTTTTAAAAAGAATAGATGAAGATAAATATGATATGATAATATTAAATTTTGCAAATCCAGATATGGTAGGACATACAGGTATATTTGAAGCAGCTAAAAAAGCTGTAGAAACTGTAGATGAATGTTTAGGTAAAGTTGTAGATAAGGTATTAGAGAAGAGCGGTACTGTATTTATAACTGCAGATCACGGAAACGCGGAGCAAATGATAGATTATTCTACAGGAAAGCCTATGACAGCACATACAACGGACCCAGTACCATTTTTATATGTAGCATCAAATGCTAAACCAATGAAGGACAATGGTATATTAGCTGATATAGCACCAACTATGCTTCAAGTTATGGGGCTTGATGTGCCTAAAGAAATGACAGGAAAAAGTCTTATTAAATAATATATGTGAGCAAAAGCTATGAATTAGGAAATTAAACCTATAATTCATAGCTTTTTTATATAAGCTCAATTTTTACAGTTTAAGCACATTGCGAAGCAACTTTTTTGAGAGGACGGAGGACAATTGACAGAGGACAGTGAAGGATGATTTTTCTCCGCTTTGCTACGAAAAACCTTTAATTAAATTTTTGATGACTCGTTTCGCTAAAGCGAAACATTGCTGATTTATATAAATTTAAATCTTTTTTTGCGTTGGCAAAATAAATTAGTTTTCTGACGTAAGGAGGAAAACTCACCTTCACTGTCCTTTGTCCTCTGTCAATTGTCCTCTCAAAAAAATTGCTTCATATTATTTTTATATTAAATCAAAATTTTGTATATATGCAAATGATATAATAAGGACTTTATATGGATATATTAATAAGGAAACATTAATAATTCCGGAGGTGCTTTTATGAAAAATTATATTGAAATTGTAGATGTAGTTGGAAGACAAATACTTGATTCTAGGTGTATGCCTACAGTAGAAGTAGAGGTTGTGCTTGAAGATGGTACTATAGGAAGAGCAGCAGTGCCATCAGGAGCTTCTACAGGAATGTTTGAAGCAGTAGAATTGAGAGATGAAGATAAGTCAAAGTATCTTGGCAAAGGAGTTTTAAAAGCTGTAGATAACGTAAATAATTACATAGCAGAAGAACTTATAGGCATGAACGTATTTGACCAGGTGTTAATAGATAAAATCATGATAAATTTAGATGGTACGGATAATAAAAGCAAATTAGGCGCTAACGCTATGCTTGGTGTATCTTTAGCTTGTGCAAGAGCTGCAGCTGAAAGTCTTGGATTAGATTTATATCAATATATTGGAGGAGTAAATGCAAAAGTTCTTCCAGTGCCAATGATGAATATAATAAATGGAGGAAAGCACGCAGATAACAATGTTGATCTTCAAGAATTTATGATAATGCCAGTAGGAGCTCCTTGTTTTAGTGAAGCGCTAAGAATGAGTGCAGAAGTTTATCATTCTTTAAAATCTCTTTTGAAATCTAAGGGTTATGATACTGGAGTAGGAGATGAAGGTGGATTTGCTCCAAACTTAAAGTCTAATGAAGAAGCAATACAAGTAATAGTAGAGGCTATACAAAAGGCAGGATATACTCCAGGAAAAGAAATGTTTATAGCGTTAGATCCTGCATCCTCAGAAATATATGAAAACGGAAAATATAATTTAGCTGGAGAAGGAAAAGTTTTATCACCAGCAGAAATGGTTGACTATTATGCTAATTTAGTTGAAAAATATCCTATAATTTCTATAGAAGATGGTATGGCAGAAGAGGATTGGGAAGGATGGAAGCTAATTACTGAAAAATTAGGAAACAAAATTCAATTAGTAGGAGACGATTTATTTGTAACTAATACCCAGAGATTAAAAACTGGTATAGAAAAAAAGGTAGCAAATTCTATACTTATAAAGTTAAATCAAATAGGAACATTAACAGAAACTTTAAATGCTATAGAAATGGCGGAAAGAGCAGGGTATACTGCTGTAGTATCACATAGATCTGGTGAGACAGAAGATACAACTATAGCTGATTTAGTGGTAGCTGTAAATGCAGGACAAATAAAAACAGGAGCACCTGCAAGAAGTGAAAGAGTGGCAAAATATAATCAGCTCTTAAGAATAGAAGAAGAGCTAGGTGATGCTGGAGAGTTTAGAGGAATAAAGGCATTTTACAATATTAGAGGTTAGAAATGGAACATTACTTCGAGAGCTTTTTCCTTGTAATAGCTTAATTAGTATGTTAAAATATAGGATGTGTTAACATACCAGGAGGTGAAAAGCATGCGAAATGTTATAATGGTTTTACAGATTATAATAGCTATAGCGCTAATAGCTGTTGTTATGGTACAGCCTAGTAAAACTAATGGTTTAAGTGGATTGGTTGCAGGTGGAAGTTCTGCTGAATCATTTTATTCAAAGAACAAAGGAAGAACATCAGAAGCAATGCTAATAAAAGTTACGTCTGTACTTGCTGCAATATTTGCAGGTTTATGTATTGCTCAGAATTTAGTTAAATAATATTGAAATTTATATATTTAGAGCGGAATTAGTCTGCTCTATTTATTTTTTATGTGTTAAATTATCAGGGACCTTTTTCTTGGGGAGCGGATGCTGAAAATGCAGTGCATAATGCTGTTGTAGTGGAAGAAGTTGCGAAAATAGCTTATAGAAGTATATATTTAAATAATGAATTAAGATCAATAGATAATACTTTATTAGATAAACATTTTTAAGAAAACATGGTGCAAATGCTTATTATGGACAAGATTAAAAATAGGTATAAAGATGTAAATTCTTTAATAGAAAAAACGCATGTAAAATATGCGTTTTTTTATATAAATTATTGTCTAATTGTATTTTTGTTTTTATTTATTGAAAGCTATCATTGATTTTTTGAATAATCACCCCTTTTAATAAGATTAATAGTAGATTTTATAGCTGATTCATTGGCTGAAATAGCACGACCGTTTAATGTATTTTCTGGTTGCCCTTGGCCTAATATTTTCCATACTGTGTTATGATCCGATACAATTTGAGAAAAGTCACAAGATTTCCATCTATTAATAATATCCATAAAATTTGTTTTTTCAGATCCGTCTGGTAGGGTTTTGATTAGGTTATAGGTAGCATTTAATTGATCCATACTCATAGATTTAACTCCATTTTTCGCATTATCTTCGGCCACTATCAAACCATTGGCCATTAAATGCATACTTGCGGCTATCTCATATCGGGTATCTCCAACATTATTTCCGTTGGTTGCACAGCTAATTTTTACTTCATTTTTTGTATGTGATGTTGAAGTAGTTAACAATACTAGACTAATCGTATAAGAACTTATTCCAACTAGCATTGTAATAGCCAACCCTAAAATTATATTTCTAACATTTTTTTTCATAATAAGTTCTCCTTGCAATATCAAACTTTATACAATTATAACATAATATTACATTAAATGGAAGATTTTTATCTACTTTAAAGAAATTATTGAATCCACAAGGGCAATTATATTGGCGATTATCATCATTATCTATTGAGTAAACAAATTTGCCTCCAACTTGCCAAATATAAGGTTTAAATTTGTATATCATTGACTACTGGATAAGTTTACTATATTATAAAGCTAACCAATATAAATACTGATATAATTGAATATTTTTAAAGGTAAAATATAAAGATAATAATATATAAAATTGATATGGCTAAATTATATTAAACTTAGTCATAATGATATGAGGTGAAATTTATGAATATACGGGAAGTATTAATAAGCTTTATGACAGAACAGGCATATAAACCGATGAATATAAAAGAACTAGAAAAAGTATTTGATGTTAAAAAAAGCGAAAGAAAAGATTTTGAAAAAATACTTGATGACATGGAAAGTGATGGTGAAATAGTTAAAACTAGAACAGAATATTATGGTGTTCCAGATAGAATGGGATTGGTAGTTGGAAAACTTCAAGGGCATACAAAGGGATTTGGTTTTGTAATTACTGGAGATGACAGGCCGGATATATTTATACCTTCATCATATATGAATGGTGCTATGAATGGAGATAAGGTAGTTGCTAAGATAACTAGAGAAGAAAATAGGGGCAAAAAGTGTGAAGGTGAAATAATAAGAATTCTTCAAAGGGCAAATAAAACTGTTATAGGGGTATATGAAGATAGCAAAAATTTTGGCTTTGTAGTACCAGAAGAAAAAAGAATATATCAGGATGTGTTTATTCCAAAGAGCAGCAGGAGTGGAGCTAAAACAGGAGATATCGTTATAGCAGATATAACAAGTTGGCCTGACAAAAGAAGAAATCCTGAAGGCAAAATAGTAGAGATACTTGGCAAAAAAGGCGAAAAAGGAATAGATATATTAACTATAATAAAGAAGAACAATCTACCAGAAGAATTTACTGCAAAAGTAGAAGCTTATGCAGATGGTATACCAGATGAAATACCAGAAGAAGAATATGCAAGAAGAAAAGATTTAAGGGATTTGACTATAGTAACTATAGATGGGGAAGATGCAAAGGATTTAGATGATGCAGTGTCACTTGAAAAGCTTGAAAATGGTAATTATTATTTAGGAGTTCATATAGCAGATGTATCTAATTATGTAAAAGATAAAAATCCTTTGGATAAAGAAGCTTTAAAAAGAGGAACTTCTGTATATCTTATAGACAGGGTTATTCCAATGCTTCCAAAGAAGTTGTCTAATGGTATATGTAGTTTAAATCCTAAAGTAGATAGATTAACTTTAAGTTGCTTTATGGAAATTGATAAGACAGGTAAAGTTGTAGATCATAATATTGTAGAAAGCATAATAAAGACTAATGAGAGAATGACATATACAGATGTAACTAAAATACTTAGAGATAACGATGAAGATACTATAAAGAAATATGACTATTTAGTAGACACTTTTAAGCTTATGGAAGAGCTTTGCGCTATACTTTATAAGAAGAGAATTCAAAGAGGAGCTATAGACTTTGACTTTGAAGAGTGTAAGATAATTCTAAATGAACTAGGAAAGCCGGTAGAGATAAGACCTTATGAAAGAGCTATTGCTAATAGAATAATAGAAGAATTTATGTTAGTCTGCAATGAAACCATAGCTGAGCATATGTTCTGGGCTAATATGCCTTTTGTATATAGAATACATGAAGAACCGGATGAAGAAAAGCTTATGCATTTCAATGAATTTGTTCATAATTTGGGTTATGTAGTTAGAATGGGACAGGAAGTTCATCCAAAAGCATTACAAGATATAGTAGAAAAAGTAAAAGGCAAAAAAGAAGAAACGGTAGTAAGTACTCTTTTACTTCGTTCTATGATGAAAGCTAGATATGCTCCAGAATGTATAGGTCACTTTGGATTAGCAGCAAGATACTATTGTCATTTTACATCTCCTATAAGAAGGTATCCTGATTTAATTATACACAGAATAATAAAAGAGTTTATAAATGGAAAGATAAATGATAATAGAATGCAGAGATTAACATCAGAAGTTGAATATGCATCAAAACAGTCTTCTGAAATGGAAAGAATAGCTCAGGATGCAGAAAGAGAAGTAGAAGATCTTAAAAAGGCTGAATACATGAGTGAGAGAATAGGAGAAGAATTTGAAGGAATAATATCTTCTGTTACTAACTTTGGAATGTTTGTAGAACTACCCAATACTATAGAAGGTCTTATACACATAAGCAGTCTTGATGATGATTATTATGTATATGATGAAAAACATTTAAGTTTGATAGGTGAAAGAACTAAAAATATATATAAACTAGGAGATGAAGCAAAAATAAAAGTATCTAAAGTAGATATGTTTGCTCATGAAATTTATTTTGAACTAGTAAGACCTGAAAAGGATGAAGAAGAACTAGAAGATATTAATGAAATAAGTAACAATGTGGATTAATACTTATATTAGTTGTGGATAAATTTTAAAACAATTTGAAAATAATATGAAGCAATATTTTTCAGGGGATAGAGGACAGTGAAGGTTTAATTGTCCTTTGTCCCCTTAAAAATGCTTCGCAATATGCTTGTGCTATTTTTTCAATTGCTTCATTAAAGCATAAGTTCTCATATTTGATTTTAGTTTAGCCATAAATATATCTTCTTGAAGGGGTTTTCTTATGTAGTCATTTGCTCCAGCATTTAACATGCTAGCCACAGTTTTAGTATTAGTTAAGGATGAAGTGATTATAATGGAAGAATTTATATTATCACGTCTAAGTCTTATAATAATGTTTTTGCCAAATTCGTTCTCTAATACTATGTCCACAAGATATAAATCATAACGTTTATTGTATTCTGTTAAGTCTTTTCCAGATGAATAAAAATCTACATTTTTTATATCATATTTGGTTAAAATATCTTTCATTATTGCTCGATCAAAATGACTATCGTCTATGCAAGCTATTTTAGCTTCTTTTAGACAGGTTAAAAGTTCATCTTCCTTAACTATGTATTTTATGTGTTTAAGTAGCTCTTCACCTAGATTATTTTTTGTTATATAATCAGAAACTCCTAAATTTAAAATTCTTTTTTTAGTGTTTTCTAATTCATTACCAGTTACAACGAATACAGGTATGTTTCTATTTACATCACTGCCATTGATAGTTTTCATAAATTGTTCAATACTAGTATCTTCTAATAATAAGGAAGTTATTATTAGATCAACCTCACCATTAAGATTGTGTAAAGTTTCATAAGCTTCATCTGCAGTATCTACAGAAATACAGTTAAAACCGTTTTCAAGCAGGATATTTTTTACTAGTTTTTTTATAAAACCACTTTGTTCAAGATGTAGTATAGTGTACATAGTTTACACATCCAATCTTTTTTATTATTTTAAAACTTCCAAATGTTATTCTAATTTGTATTTTAATAGAATTATATAACATTTTACTTATTTTGAAAAGTAGACAATAATGTAGAATTGAGTCTATAATTAACTTATTGTGTATAATAGTGACATAAAATTAAAAAACTAACATTGATTATAATCAATATAAAAAAGTTAATATTAATTATATTAAGCGTATGGATATGAATATATTGCATAATACAGTATATTGATATAGACTTATATATATAATATAATAAGTAAGAACTGTAAGGCAGGTGATTTTAATGGCTAAAAAAACATCGACAAACAAAACTCTTGCAGAAAATAGAAAGGCAAGGCATGATTACTTTATAGAAGAAAGTATGGAAGCAGGTATAGAGCTAGTTGGAACAGAAGTAAAGTCTATAAGAGCAGGCAGAGCCAACTTAAAGGATAGCTATGCAGAAGTGAGAAATAGTGAAATATTCATTTGTAATGTTCATATAAGCCCTTATGAAAAAGGAAATATATTTAATAGAGATCCGTTAAGAGACAGAAAACTTTTGCTTCATAAAAGTGAAATATCAAGATTATTGGGATTCACTACTCAGCAGGGATATACTCTAGTACCATTATCCTTATATCTTAAAAATGGAAGAGTAAAAGTAAATTTAGCAGTAGCAAAGGGTAAAAAAGATTATGATAAGAGAGATGCTATGCTTGAAAAAGCAGCAAAGAGAGATATAGATAGACAGATGAAAGAAAGAGTAAAATATTAATTTTTAAATTAGCATTATGAAATGTTTTCTTTCTTTGGATTATAGAAAGTTTTTAGATAAAAATTACTATTGATTAATGTATAGATTTGATGTAATATAATAGATGCAAGTTAGAGAGATGAATCCCTAGCTTATTGAAAACTAAATATAAAAACAATGGTTTGCGTAACAATATAAAACCTTAAAATTAGGTAAACCCAATTATATATGGGGGCGTACTTGGTTTCGACGGGGGTATGTTGTATTTGAGAAGCGAGTCGAGGGAACCTGTGGGCCCGCGTTAAAAAACTATGGGATTAAATGTAAACGCAAACGATAATTTTGCATTAGCAGCTTAGTCTGCTACGTCCTCCCTTTGAGTACCGCGGCTTAGGATAGGGCGCCGACAGCGGTGAAACGAGCCTGTGTAAGCTTTGCCACAGGAACGGGATTTATGAAGCTACTGAAACTGAAAGCCTGTCCATGGGCGTTCAGTAGAGGGAATGTTAAAATATGGACTGCACTCGGAGATGCTCAAGTATTACGACTTTCGGACATGGGTTCGACACCCATCGCCTCCACCATTGAAACCCTCGACTGATGTTGAGGGTTTTTTACTTATATATGTAAATTTAGAATTGATAGATTTGATATTACTGTATTGGAAATCTAGTGCGGTTTTTTAATACAAGTTTATTGAATAAAGTAATTAGTGAGAGTATATAATTATTAACATTAGGAGGATTGAGAAAAATGTTAGAAATCCATGAAAATTATATCGTAAATGACAAAGGTGAGACAACAGCAGTGGTTATAAATATTGATGAATATAATAAAATTAAGGAAATATTAAAATCATTAGGTGATATAGATAGTATTGATGTAAACTATAACATAGCCAAAGGACTTAAGGATGTTGAAGATGGAAAAGTATTTTCAATAGACACTTTATTTGAGGATGAAAAAGATGCAGCATCAATTTAAAGTTACAGATACATTTCAAAAAGATATTAAATGGCTGAAGAAAAAATACCCTAATGTATTAAAGGATTTATCAGAAACTTTAACTATTATTGATAATGATTCTAATTCAGGAGACAGAATTGAAGGATTAAATAAATTAATATTTAGAATCAGAATACCTAGCAGAGATATGAATAAGGGGAAAAGTGGTGGATTTGGAACCATATATTACGTAGTTACAGAGCATAAAGAAATAATACTTCTAACTATTTATGCTAAGAGTAAGCAAGAAAATATAATGCCTTCAAGGATTGAAGAAATTTTAAAAACATTATAAGCATATCGGTTAAAGTTAAATGCCAATAGTAATTTTGTATTAGCATCAAGTTTTGTCTTGGAGTGAGGAAAAATTAGTATAGCAAGTAATTAGCGAGGAATAGTGTAAATGCTATTCCTTTATTTGTTTATAAAGTAATTCTAAATACTATAAGGAGTTATAAATGATATGAAAGGAAAAGTATATTGTGAAGTATTAAAAGAATATAAAGTGCCATCATCTAATGATGAAAAAGCAATCTATTTAGTCAGATATGGCTATGTAGATTGGTATAGGGATGGTAATAAAAGATTAGCTGTATATATATTAATGCAGTATAACAGTAGGATTAAATATATTAATCCAGCACACCTGTTAGTGGAAAAAGATAAAAACGGACGCAGTGATTTTTCTAGGGTAATGAAGATGATAGGATTGCTTATGAGGGAATTTAAGCTTAGTGATAGGACTAAGTAAATACTAAATTGTTAGAGTAATTAGCATTGGTATGTAATAAAGAGAGATAAATATATATTATTATAATGAGAATCTTACTGTATATTAGGTAAGATATTTTTATTTTTGAGGAGGAAATAGTAATGATAGAATTAGCTTATTTAACGGATATGAATAAGGTAAAAGCACTGACAGATGAGGTGCAAAATATCATTGAAGGAATACTACATGTACTAGATTCAGAGTATGGAACTAGTAGGGACAAGTACGAAGATGATGGAGGATATGTTGTAGTTATAGAAAAAGAAGAAGATTTTCAAATAATAAAAGATAAGATTTACATTGACTGTGATAGTATTATACCAGAATATGTAGATAAAATAGTATGCAGCAACGATAAAACTTATACTAATTCATTGATATTATGCAACAATGAGTATGCTATATCATTAATAATTCCAATGGAGTTATTACCACAAAATTTAAAAGATTATATTATTGATTAAAAAGCTTTAATTGCCAATATTGCGGTGATTAAGGCTTTATTATTTGTAAAAATTTATAGGAGGTACTTATGGCAGAAAAAGTAATAAAGGAAACTAAATATTGTAAAATACTTAATCAAGGAAAGCTAAAGGATGATGATTACACATATTGCATTGAGAAAATATTTATTAAAGAAAAAAATAGAGAAGAAATAAGATTCTCATTATACAAGGATACTGTGAGGTCAGAGCAAACTTATATACCAAGGTCATTAGATGTAACAGAAGAAGAATTAATACAGTTAATAAAGGCGTCAATAGATAAATCAGTATTTTCAAAGGAATTTATAAAAAAACTAAATGAAATATTTAATACAAAATAAGTTATTTAAGGCTGGTGTTAAAATGTTTGATAATGCAAGATATATGACTAGAGGAATAAAAAGTGAAATACCATTAGAACTACAATTATTTATGTGGAATTGCATAGATTCATTAAAAGAACAAGGAGTGAAGCTAGATTACTTACAAGTATTTGAATTGAAAAGAGAAATAGTTGACGACATAGCAATACAAAAAATAGAGCATAGGCAGGAAGTACCTAAATACGAAAAGACTTATAAGATGCTAATTGAAGAAGTGGTATCGTCAAAGATATTTGTAATAGATGATAATACTCATACAACTATGTTACTGGCAGAAGAATATTAAAAAAATGATGGAGGAACAATAATGGACAAAGATTTAGTAAGAGGCATAACATTTCAAATTGATAAAGAAAAAAGGTTAGGAAATATGAGAATTGATTGGGAGGGAAGTAGAGGCAATCTCTGCAACCAATGGAATCCTACAAAGCTCCTATTGGAGCTAAAAACAGGCTCAAAAATTGACCTAAAGAAACTACAGCATGAGCTGAACTACCTACAATTTGAGCTTCTTTCAAACTTTCAGAGGGTAGAAAAATACTGTGAGGGTACAGGCTATAACAAAGAAACAATACTCTCTATTTCATTAGATATAGCAAATTATGCAATAAGGCTTATACCTTCTAAGGATGCTTATAGTTGTATATATGTATATTTAAAATAAAATTATAAGTTATCTTTCCAGTTAATAAGTTGCTCAATCAAGCTAAGAATTTTCTTTTTATCATCAAGAGTTCTATTGTGTAAAAGGTTATATATTTTGTTAAATATTATGCTATCACTATTATTAGAGGACATCTGTAAATACTTAAACAAGTCTTCAAAAGATATATTTAATGCAGCAGTAACTTTTTCAATACTTTCTAAAGTAGCATTCTTTTCTCCTCTCTCGAGTTGACCAATATATGTTGGGTGAAGTGATGCCCTATATGCTAATTCCTCTTGACTTAACCCACATTCTTTTCTTAAGTTTCTTATTCTTTCACCTATAATTTTGCTTAAATCATTCATTTAATCCACCTCTAAGATTAAATTATCGTGATAGCAAGTTTTTCACAATATACTATTGATATGTTTTTTAGCAAAATATATACTATAAGTATTATTATGAAGTTTTTAGTAAAAATGTTTGGAATAATGTTAAAATGCAGAACCTTATATATTAAGTTTTTGTTGATTGGAGGTAAAATCATGCCTATAAAAGCAAAGAGAGAAATACTTTGCGAAAAATGCGGCAAAAAAATCATAGTAGTATGTAATGATGATATAACAATTGAAAACTTAAAAAAGTTAAATGATAAACTATGCTTAAAATGTAAAATAACAAGCATTTTAAAGTTAAGAGTAAAGGGGGAGTAAATTTGGTAATAGCATTTTGGATTTATGGTATTATAGGAAATCTATTTGGAGAAAAGTTTGTTTGGGGAACAGGAATACTTGGGTTTATTTTGGAAGTTGTTTCATTAGGAAGGTTAGCAAGTGTCATAGTAATCATCATGGCACCTGCTATATTGCGAGCTGGTTATAAAACATTAGAACCAATATTACAAGGTTTGTGGGCATTTCATAAATTAGATAAATAAGTGTGAGTTATGTGAAGAAGGAGTTTAAAATGAGTGAATTAGTAGAAAGTAATAAAATGTTGCAGGTATTGGATTGGGCTTATGAAAAATCTTTAAATGGATTACCAGGAACATTATCAGCAGAAGAATTAGCAGATGAATATCTAAATAAAAATGGTGGTAATTCTATAAAGGCATGTGACAGTTTAATAAATTGGCAAGTTGGTAAATGTGCAACATCAGGTTTTTTATCTGGATTAGGAGGATTAATAACTTTGCCAGTATCAATTCCTGCTAATATTTCTAGCGTAATATATGTTCAGATGAGAATGATAGCAGCAGTAGCATACATAGGTAGATATGATATAAAAGATGATTCAGTAAAGAGCTTAGTATACATGTGTTTAACAGGTAATGCTGCTGTAGAGATAGGCAAAGATATTGGAGTAAAAATAGGAACTAAATTAACACAATCAGCTATACAAAAAATATCTGGTGAAACAATAAAAAGAATAAATCAAGCTGTAGGCTTTAGGCTACTAACAAAGTTTGGACAGAAAGGAATAGTAAATCTAGGTAAAGCAGTTCCGCTTATTGGAGGAGTTATAGGCGGAGGAGTTGATTTAGCTTCTACTAAAACAATAGGTAAAATATCAAAAAAAGTATTTTTGAGTTATTAATAAAAATATAGAGGAGATGACATAACTATGGGAATAGGTAATTTGTTAAAAAAAGGGATAAAAGGAATTGCGTCTGCAGTAGCTGATGAAGTATCAAGTACAATTGGACTAACAGCGGAAATGGAAAAATATCCTGATGAGCGACTCATAAGAATAATAAGGACAGGCTCAAGAAAACAAAAAAGTGCTGCGGCGTATGTATTAAAGAAAAGAGGTCACTAGATTATTCTGTAAGTTTTTCAGTTATTAAATTATGAAATATAACGTATGAATAAACAGATAATAATTAAAAAAATTAACTTATATCATTTAGTAAAGTGATATAAGTTTTTATTTATATGGACTATTTTTGTCTCATACACAATATTATACTATATTTGTAAGGAAGGAGGCTGGCATAAATATAATGAATGAATATAACAGAGAAAAAGAAGGAAAATCCAAAACGTATAGGATGCTAAATTTATATGAAAGATTAAATAAAGGTGAAGTAAGAAGTAAAAAGTATCTATCAACAATATATGAAGTAGATGAAAAAACAATACAAAGGGATATAAAAGAATTAAAAGACTATTTAGAGAAGGATGAAAAGAATCTTAGAACTATTGTATATAGTAAGATTAAAAAAGGATATGAGATGATTAACTGCAAAGGTTTCAAGTTTTCTGATAAAGATATTTTTGCATTATATAAAATAATTCTAGAATCAAGAGCATTTTCAAACAAAGAAATGGATAGAGTACTAGATATATTAAATTCTCAATGTGAAGATAATGAATTATTAAAAAAGATAGTTATTAATGAAAGATTTAACTATGTACCACCAAGACATAATAAAGATATAATCAATTTTATTTGGAAGATTAGTGTTAGTATTCAAAAACAGAAATTAGTTGAAGTAAAGTATGAAAGGCAAGATGGAATAGTTAAAGAATATAAATTAAAACCATTAGGATTAGTATTTAGTGAATATTACTTTTATTTAGTTGGAGAAATCATAGGAAGAAGTGAAAATCATCCAATTGTTTTTAGAGTAGATAGGTTTGAAAAATACGATATAACAGAAGAAAAGTTTTTCATGCCATATAAAGATAGATTTGAAGAGGGAGAGTTCCATAAAAAAATACAATTTATGTATACAGGAGAATTAATGACAATACAATTTAAGTTTTGGGGAGATTCTTTAGAAGCGATACTTGATAGATTACCAACTTCAAAAGTAATAAGGTATGATGAAAAAGATAATAAACCAATAATAGAAGCTGAGGTATATGGAGAAGGTGTTAAGAGGTGGTTATTATCTCAAAAAGAATTTTTAGAAGTAATAAGACCACAGGAGTATAGAGAAGAAATAAAAGAAACGATTAGGAAAATGTATGAAGTATATAAGTAATTGGATGTAAAGTTGCTTTTCATTAGGAAAGGCAACTTTTTTTAATGTACAAAAATAATTAAAAGTAATAAAAAAATGTTTAAAAAGTACAAAATTTGTCCATGATGTCAAATTAATATATATCTATAGAATAAAATAAAGTTGAAAATTTGAGGTGGGAAAATGATAATAGCTCACAATATTAATGCATTAAATGCTAATAATAGATTGAAAAAGAATATGGAAAATACATCAAAAGCTATGGGCAGGTTATCCTCGGGACTTCGAATAGAAAAGGCATCAGATGATTCTGCTGGACTAGCTATCTCGGAAAAAATGAGAGGTCAAATAAGAGGTTTGGAAATGGCATCAAGAAATATTCAAGATGGTGTCTCGTTAGTTCAGACAGCAGATGGAGGGCTGGGCGAAATCTTAGACCCAGCACTGCAAAGAATGAGAGAATTAGCACTACAAGCATCCAACGGAACACTAACGGATGAGGATAGGGAAAATCTACAGGCAGAGTTTGAACAGATGGGTAATTTGGTTGACAACATAGCAAATAATACGGAGTTTAATGGAATAAAACTTCTGGCTTCACAGCAAGTAAGTTCAATAACTAATAATACATTATCAAAACCAGCATTAAAGAATATTGATTGGAGTTATGTAAATGATGGCAATAATTTTACTGCTAAAGACATTGCTTATGATGGAACAGGAAAGTATGTAGCTATAGGTGTAAGTGGTGGTGTAAATCAGATTATGTATTCAAGTGATGCTGTGAATTGGAATACATCAGCCTATAATCCACTTCCATCAGACGTTATTTATGGTAATGGTGTCTTTGTAGCCACAGGAGCTTTTAGCGGACATTTTGGCACTGATGGGGGAATTATTTATTCAACAGATGGAGTTAATTGGAGTAATTCAATTAATACAAGTCCTCCAATTGACTTAAAATGTTTTGGCACAACTACAAACTCTATTACCTTTGATGGTAGTAAATTTGTTGCTACGGGTTATTCCTCAGATGAAGGTTTGTGGAAGACACTTACCTCAACTAATGGGGTTGATTGGAGTGTATATAGTAATCCAGATAAAATAGATTGCATAGCTTTTGGCGGAGGAAAATATGTGGGACAAGGTTATGGGAAGATATATACATCAACTGATGGAATAAATTGGACTTGTCACAATTCTACAGGAGCTATAGGGTATTCGGAAGATGCTGTTTTGTGCGAAGGAGGTAGGCATTTTGTAGTTGGTGAAGCTAACGGGAGAATACTTGAATCCAATGACGGAGTTAACTGGAATACTAGCAATGTTTCAAATGACTCTACAAAGTTTACAAGTATAGCATATGATGGCAACCAATATCTCGCTATTGGTAATACAGGGATTGGAGGAAAAACGGTGATTTATAATTCTGATGATGGGGTTAACTGGTCATTACAAAAAGAATTATCGGCTAACGGGAGCATTGGCACTTCAAAAATAATTTGGGATGGAAAAGAATTTGTAGCTGCGGATAAAGACGGCTTTTCATTAGGAATTCCTGAATATGAAAATGCTTCTTCTTCAAGTAAAAATGACAGCCAGCCATTAACTATAAGTCTGCAAGTAGGAGCAAATTGTGGAGATACAATGGGAATTACTCTTTGTGATGTTAGGACAAGCTCTATTGGAATATCAGCTATTAATATAAAAACTAGAGATAACGCAGAAGATGCTATTTCAAGTATTGATAAGGCTATGGCAATCGTATCTTCCCATCGCTCAAGAATGGGAGCATACCAAAATGCATTAGGACATACTTTAAATAATGTTGAAAGTTATAACCTTAATTTAACATCTTCTGAGTCAAGGATTAGAGATGCAGATATGGCTAAGGAAATGATAAATGTTGTAAATGGAAATGTTCTGTTACAGGCTACTGAATCAATATTAAGTCAAGCTAATCAGCAATCACAAAGAATTTTGCAGTTATTAAAAGAATAAATGATTTGTACAAAAGTAATGATTGATTGGAGGAGTAAAGATGAAACTTATATTTAGTTTACTATTAATATTTGGAATTGTTTGGTTAATAATGTTTATAGGAAGCTTGCTAGGGTATCTAGGTCTTATATTTCTAAGAATTTTTGTTATATTTGGTATACCAGCTCTTGTAATAGGAAGTGTATATAAGATACTTAAAAAATAATTAGATAACTGGAATAAGTAATTATAGCTAATTGTAATTACTTATTTTTTTTGTTAGCATTTATACTATGAGCTGAATGATAAAGAATTATACGCAAAAAGGGGTTGAATTTATTGGCAAGAAAAAGAGAAGACCATAGTAATGAATACTACTTTAATAAAATCAATAAAGAAGATTTATCTGGCAGTGATGTTAAGAAAATACTTGATTTCAGTGATGATTTTTTTAATGATTCTATAATTAGATTTAGAGAAATATTTAAAAAAAAGCTAAGTGGATATAGCTTTAAAAAAGAAAATAGCAATAGATATGATTTAAAGAAAGAATGGAACGGTTTATTTTTAGCATTATTACAATCACTTCAATATCATCCAAATTATAATAGGCATAAAGATAAGAAACATTACAGTTTTGAAGGATTGTATCAATATAATCAGAAGTTAGTTGAAGGAGTTAATAAATATTTAGATAATGACTTAAAAGAATTTATAAAATGGCATCCAGCATATAAAGCAGTTCAAGAACAAGTTAGTTTATTTCAAGATTTAGAAAACAATTTAGAAGAAATAATATTCTATATAAATACTATGCCTGACATTGCTAAAGTTGAAGGGTTAATTGAATTGAATAAATATTTAGGAAGTATTAAAGCTCACATAATTTATTGCTATACTGATTATTTAACAAGAAATTCAATACATGAGAATAATATTAGCAAAGAAAAGTCTGCGATTAAGAATATAGCTTTCTCTCAAAATCTTGAAGGATTATTACTTGAAATTCTTGTTAAGCTTATTGGAAAAGAAATTACTATAGAGGATTTAAATAACACTAAAGAAGGAAATTTAATTAGTAATGATATTTTGACGGATTTAGATTATATATCTAAGCTAAAATTGGAATACTTAGAAGTAAAAGAAAAAATCAAAAATAGTTCGGAAAATAAAAAAATTATCCAAAAAGTTAAAGCTGTTTTAGATGAAAATAATCAGAATGAGAAGTTGCTTATTATGTGGTTAGAACAAGCTCTAGTAAATATGAAATTAAACCTGTTAGAAGACCCAGAACTAAAAGGAAGATTAAAAGTGATGGATACAATTTTAAGTAATTATGATGCTTCTAAAGGATTGAGAAATTTAAATACAGGAGGTGGCATTAAAAAAATAAATGATATAGATAATTAATGTATTTATGGGAAGAGGAAAAAACTCTTCCCATTATTTATTATCAACTTTTATAGCATAATCAATTTGTAAGGTAATTAATTGAGAATTACCAATAGTTTATTACAATTTGAATATAAAAAATAAAGGAGGAATAAATAATGGCATTGAAAAAAATTTCACCTAAAGAACAAGAACTTTACAAAAAATCAGAAAAATCCCGAGCAGAAAAAATAAAAAAAGAGATGGAGGAAAAAAATATGATGGAATTCGAAAATAAAGAAATTATTAGAAAAGAGGAAGATGATATAGAACAGGATGAACTAAATTTAACGGCAGCACCTTTAGATAATTGTGGTAAAAAATGTAAAAACAAAGTAATTGAAAATGTAATGGAGAAAGATAAAAGTAATAATAAACATGATTCCTTTTTTGATAGTGAAGAGTTAAGTGGGACAAATACTCCAATCAATCTTGAAATAGAAATTCAGCCTGAATCAAAAATAGATGAAGGCAGCTACAGGTTCTATGTTAAGGACTTAAGTATTGAAAAAGAAGTTATGACAAAATATGGGGTAAAAAACAAACTTGTCATAGATTATCATATTACTTGTGCGAGAGATGGAGAAGATTTGACTTATGATTTGAAGCAAAAATATAACATTTCAAATAGCTCTAAGTCTGGATTCTATCAAGTTTATAGAGACTTAACGAGTCAGCCACCAAGTGGAAAAATAAACCTAAGAAATTTGTTGGGAATAAAAGGGTCTTGTGTGGTTAAACATGTTTTGTTAGATAATGGAGATGTTTTTCCTAAAATAGTAAATATAAATGCTGAAATATATAAGGAATCCTAAAAAGTTTTGAATCTAATATTAAACGGAGTCCCTCAAGAAAAGGGGCTCCGTCAATAAAAAATAATACTTTGGAGGAATTATGGATGGACAAAATTCAGAGATACGGTGAACTTATGAAAAGAGGAATAGAACTTGATAGGCACGACAATGTAAAGAACTTTAATCCCAATTATTTTCCCTAAATACATAAAAGACAACTATCAAATAATATTTGCTAAAGATAAACGTTACTATATGTACAATAATGAAGTTTGGGAAATACAGGATGAGGTTAAATTCTTGCAGTATTTAAGAGATGAGTTTCAAAAACCCATGTTTGGGATATGGACACCGACTATAGAAAGAGACTACATAATTGGTATGGAAAGGGAACTTTACTACCATGGTGAATTAAATCCTCATAAAAACCTAATAAATTTAATCAATGGCATGTTTGATACTGAAACTTTTAAGCTAATACCTCACAATCCAAAATATTATAGTACAATACGCATTCCTATTGAGTTTACTCCAGATGCAAATTGTACTATGTGGGATGAATTTCTTATTCAAATATTTGAAGGCGATAAGGAACGTATAAAAGTTGCACAGGAATGGGCTGGATATATGATTACACCAGATACTAACGCTCAAAAAGCTCTTATACTTCTTGGTGAAGGAGAAAACGGTAAAGGTGTATTTATTGACACTATGAGATTAGTAATAGGTGAAGATAATATATCTGATATACCTTTAAACGAGCTGGACAGAACATTTTCAAGAATAAAACTGTACAATAAGACTGCTAATATTAGCGGAGAAAATGAAATGAATGGCAAAAGTTTCAATACTCAATATTTCAAAGCAATAGTTGGTGAAGACACCATAAATGCAGAAGAAAAATATATGCCAAGTATTAGTTTTAAACCTACGGCTAAATTAATATCAACCATGAACAGATTGCCCAATACTAAAGATGTAAGTCATGGATATTTTAGAAGGCTGTCAATACTATGTTTCAATGCTAATTTTAGTGGAGAAAAAAGGGACAATAAGCTAAGGGAAAAACTAAAGCAGGAGCTTCCTGGAATATTTATTTGGGCTATGGAAGGTCTAAGAAGATTAAAGGAAAATGACTACAAGTTTTCTACATGTAAGAGTATGGATGAAATGCTTAAGCAATATAAAACAGACCAAACTCCTATGTATGAATTCTTTGAGGATTGCATTGAACCAGTGGAAGATGAAAGTTATAGAGAAGATAACAAAATTGTGTACAAAACTTTTAAAAATTGGGCTACTGAAAATGGAATTGAGTACCACTATGCTCAAATGAGTTATCAAAAGTTTTGGAGAGAGTTTGAAGCTGTTGCTAAGAAGAAAGGCTATAAGTGTAGCTCAGGTCGTTCCAATACTTTTAGATATCATACTGGAATTAAAGTAGTTGGTGAATATAGAGCAATAATTAATAATAAATTTATATTTTCAATAGATGATGAACTTAATAATCCATAATAGCTTGGTCACAGTTTGGTCATAACTTGGTCGTAGGAAACCTATGTAAATCAACGACTTGGTCATATAGGTCATAGTTTTTCTCTAAAAGAATTAGAAGAAAAAAATAATAAAAATAAAAGAAAATTATGTTCAGATGAGACCATGCGACCAAGCCTACTGAAATCAACAAAAGCTGACGTTTGGATTAGACCAAACTCTGACCTAAAGTGACCCACATCAATAATACGGTATAATACTAAATTAATTAAATTTTAGGAGGAATATAAAATGGAAAAATCAGTAGTAAATACTATTAATAATGAAGAAGGTTCAGTAAATGATATTTTAAAAGGAGCTGTGGCATCAACCAGTAAGAGTAGAAGCAGAGCAGCAGGAGAAGCTGGGGTAATATCCATTATTAAAGCTAAAACAGGAAATAGAATTATATTTTCTAAGGAGCTATTAGAAGAGCTTAATAATTTAGAAAAGGTGCAAGTAGCATTCACTGAAGATAGCATAATTATTGGCGAAAAGCTTCCCAATAACCAGAGTTCTTTTAATATAAAAAGAAGTGGTTCTAAAGGGATAATATATTCCACAGAGCTAGTTAATGAAGTTAGTGAACTGTTTGAATTAGATTTCAGTGATAAAACCTCAATAACCTTTAATGAAGTTGAATACCTCGTAAATGAGGAATGCCCAGTAGCAGTGATAAAAATAAAATAAAACTATAATAAATGGCAATAGTAGTTAGAAACTTGTCGGAAATTTATTAAGAATTCAATAAATATAAATTTTTTTAAAATATGACAAGTTTCTAGCTACGTTAATGGTGGAAGATTAGATATGTTGATGGAGGTATAAAAAATGATTGCAAATGCGGGTTTTAATAGTATTAGATATAAAAAGGAACTTGTAAGAAGATATCCAACTGATTTGATTGAGTTTGAAAAAGTCCTAATTTCAGTTAATCCAGTTTATGAGTGGTTCATAGGTAATGCTGAGAAGGCAAGCTACAAATTAATAAAAGCATTTATAACAAATATAGTTCCATTAGGGTATTTAGGGAAAAAATACTTTAAGATAATTGCTAATAAAAAACAGGGAGCAACTGTTGAGTTGTGGAAATTATACAACAATATAGAAAAGCAATACTGGATAGGAAACCTTGAAATAGCAAAGTATTCTGAACTAATAAGTTTAGGATTTAAAGGTATTCAGCTAGGGGGAGATTGCCCAATAGATAGTATATTTAAATTCATTGGTAAAGATGCCATAAGAATTTTAGAAGCGGTTCGAAAGTAAATTTAAATATATATTATATAACTGAAATGATGTTAGGGGTGTGTGGTGAAATGGTACTAGAATTGATTAATTCCAAAATAAGCAGAGAAAAATTATACAAAAGGATATATGAACCTTATGAGGTTGTTAAAACTGAAAAAATTACAGAAGGTAGTGATACTGCATTTTATGAACCTTTAGCAGAGATTTTAACGTTAATCCATATGAATAAATAGTATGTGTAAATCAATAAGTAATAACATATTTCATTCAATAAATTATTAATAAAGGGAGGTAATTAGTTATGCAGGAGCAGATAAGAGCAGTAATATATGCAAGATATTCAAGTGATAACCAACGAGAAGAATCTATAATCGCCCAAGTAAGAGCTATAAAAGAGTATACTAAGAAAAATAATATTGAAATAGTAAAGATATATGAAGATAAAGCTAAGTCAGCTACATCAGACAAAAGACCTCAATTCCAACAAATGATAAAAGACAGTGCATTGGGTATGTTTGATGTTGTAATTGTTCATAAATTGGATAGGTTTTCGAGAGATAAATATGATTCTGTTTCATATAAAAGAAAGTTAAAAGCTAATGGAATAAGGCTAATAAGTGTTACAGAAAATTTAGATGGAAGTCCTGAGTCAGTAATATTAGAATCTGTAATAGAGGGAATGGCTGAATATTATTCTAAAAATTTAGCAAGAGAAGTTATGAAAGGGATGAAGGAAAATGCTCTCCAGTGTAAACACTTGGGAGGGTTACCACCCTTGGGGTATGATGTTGATGCTAATAAAAATTATGTAACTAATGAAGCAGAAGCTGAAATTGTTAGGAAAATTTTTGATATGTACATTAATGGTTATGGTTACAGTGAGATTATAGACTATTGTAATAATAAAGGATATAAAACTAAGATGGGTAATTCTTTCGGGAAAAATAGCATATACAGTATATTGGATAATGAAAAATATAGCGGAGTATATGTTTTTAATAAGAGTTCAAAGAAAGATGCTTTTGGTAGGAGAAATAGTCATTCACCAAAGGATGAAAGTGAAATAATAAAAAGAGATGGTGGAATGCCAGCTATAATAACAAAAGAAGTTTTTCAAAAGGCTAAAGAAATGATGGCTGCAAGAAAAAAAGCACCTGGAGCTAATAAGGCAAAAGAGATGTATTTGCTCACAGGCTTAATATATTGTGGTCATTGCGGTTCAGCAATGCAGGGTAATAGAAGAAAGCCGAAGGACAAGCCTAAATATGTGTCTTATAGGTGTGGATGCAGGGTTCAAAAAAGAGGCTGTGACAATAAGGAAATAAGAAAAGAGTATATAGAAGAATTTGTTTTGACGGAGCTGGAGAAAAATATTCTAAATGACAAGGCAGTTCCAATATTAGTTGAAAGAATAAATAAGCACATAGAGGAGCAATCTAAGCATGAAAAGGAATCTGCTGGAATAATGCTTAGGGAACTAAGCGAGGTTAAAAAGCAGATAGATAACATAGTGGTAGCAATAACTAATGGGTTTTGCCAAAGCGAGTTTAAGGCTAAAATGGAGGAACTAGAGGAAAGAAAATCAAAGCTTGAACTTAGCATTAAAGAGCTAGAAGTTAAAAATAATATTCCAAGCATTACAGAGGAACAGGTTAAAAACATGTTTGCTATGTTTAAAGGTTATGTACTAGAAAGAAATATACCAGAGTGTAAAAAGTTCATACAAAATTATGTTCATAAGGTTATAGTTTATAAAGACCACGTTGAAGTAATATTCAACGTGGTCTTTAGCTTTTTGCAGGAAAAAGAGGTTGTTAGTATAAGAGCCTCCGCTAGAAAGAAAACCTTATTTAAGATATGCAGAAGCATTGCATAATAATATGGGTAAGATTAAATTTCTAGTGAAGTAGAGCTATGAAAGGAGGTGAGAACTATGATAAAATACTTAGTTTTTGGAATAGGTGTAGTTGTAGGAATTACCACATGTGTTGTTGTAGATTTAGCTGTACAGTTTGTAGACACAGCAGATATTAGATATTAAGCAGTATAGAAGGTAGTTCAAGGAGGAATAAAATGTTAATAGAATTAAGTTTTACAGGTGGAGTAATGTTTGGAGTTTGGTTGTACAAGGTTGCTAAAAAGAAATGGAGTGATTAAGAGCATTATTAAAAAGGAAGTAGTTAAAAAGACTATGATATTTTGTGCATAGTCTTTTAAATTTTTATTAAATACGCTAAAGGTGTGTTTAGTCAAATTTATTTACTAGCTTTATAAATGTTAGCATATAAATTTAAGAGAAAGAAAATACATATAGTAAAACTAAAGTTTAGCGATAAGTGTGAAAAATATTGGGAGTATTAGGAGGAAATTATTATATTTTGTAGAATAAGGATATGTATAATATAATGTATATTTTTTAGTAACTAGAATTAAAAAATGTTAAATAAGTTACATTTAAGGTGGTGAGAATATCTTGATAAAGACTAGTGAATGGAAGCAATCTATTGAAGATTATATCTCATGGAAAATAGGTGTGGAATATATAGAAAGATTAAAGGTGTTCAATGAATTATTTGAATGGCTAGAAAACAATAATTTTTCTGTTGGAAGTAAGCATTCTACGTACACATATATTAATAAGAATATAAAAGAATTTAGAGCTAATATTTATTATAAAAAGATAGGTATAGCAAAGATTACATTGAGAATTAATTTTGATAACTTAAATGAAGATGTTATTATTATTAATAAAATAAATAAAATGGAACATGACTGTTATAGGCTTAAGGATATTAGTTCTGAATTAGATTCATTGTGGACACAGCTATCTAAAAATTCTAATTTCTATGTACCTCAAGATATTAGTAATAGCTCAATTTATTTTCTGTCTAAATTAATTAACTATATAAATGATTATATATTTGAAGAGAAAGAGATTAAATTCTTAAATGCATCACAATTTTTATATAGTTTATTACATGAGAATATCATTAACATTGAGGAACTAAATAGGTATGATAATGAACCTGATATCAATGTAATAATAAAAATAATAAATGAAATGAAAAATAAAAAGATATATAAGATATATGAAATAGGTTGGTATCTTACAGTAAATTATGAGTACTTTAACGATAGGGTATCCTCAAGATTTAAATATGGAAATTTAAAAAAGAATCAGTATGCAAGTAAGTACATATTGAGAAATCAAAATATATTTAATGAAATTTCCAAGTATGTTAAGATTGACAATCAGGATGATGGGTTTAAGCTTGTTTCATTAGATATAAGTAGTGGTTTTTTGAATGGAAGTTTAATTAAACATGATTTAAATAACTATATGAAAGATAGGTCGATGTATTCAATATTCATAGGAAAAAATGGTACTGGCAAAACACAAGCTTTAAGGGCAATAGAAAGAATATTTCAAGGGTTATATTTCTTAAAGTATAATAACAAGGATATTTTTGAATTTGACTTTAACTTAAAATATATGAAAGGTAATAATTTATTTGAAGTTTTAAGGAAGAACTCAGAAAACTTATTTAAATTTGATAATAATAATATATCAATTAGTCAAGTAGAGATTCCTACCAAGCTTCTAGCTTCTTCGTATATGATAAACGATAAGTTTTCTTTTCAAAGTTTTAATAATCCAGATTATGATGAAGAAAACCAGTTTTACGAATATTTAGGAGTAAGAGATGCTACTAATGCATCACATACTACCACAATTAGTAAGAGATTAGTGTTAAATATTATCAAGTCAGTTAGAAAATTAGAATTTAGAAAAGGTTTTAAAAGTATTCTTAAATATCTAGAATTGAATAATGAAATAAAAATAAATTTTCAAATAAATTCTGAATTCATTAGCGTTAATGGGCTAAAAGAAAATGATGTTAGAGAGAAATTAGGGAAAAAAAGTGCTGAAATATTGCCAGATGAGATAGAAATTTATATAGACTATTTGAATAAGATAATAAGTATGGGATTTCAAGTACAAAATTCCAAAAATACAACATTTGGTGTTTCATATCAATTATTTATGGGACAAGAAGAGCAATTAGAAACATATAATGAAATAGAATTGGTTTATGAGCTACTAAAGCTAAATATATTACATATGCCTACGATTGAAATTAAAAAAAATAATTTCTATAATGTTGAGTCTGCTAGCTCAGGAGAAAATCATTTTTTATTTACTATGATTAACATATTAACTTATATTAAAAAGAATTCATTAATTTTAATTGATGAACCAGAAATAAGTTTACATCCTAATTGGCAATATAAATTTATTGCTGTACTTAATGACATCTTTAGTCATTATAATTCTCATTTTATAATTGCAACACATTCTCATTTTATTATTTCCGATTTGCCACCTAGGCAGTCAAGCATAATAAGATTTGATATTGATAATAATGGAAGATTTATTGTGGAAAATGAAGATAGTGAAACCTTTGGATGGTCAGCAGAAAATATTTTATATAATATATTCCATATGAAGACAGTAAGAAATTATTATTTAGAAGCTGATTTATTAAAAGTTTTGAAATTGATTTCTTCAGATTCTAAGAATTACAATTTAATTAATGATATATTAGTAAAGCTAAAAAGGCTAACTTTAAGAGATGAAGACCCACTAAAAAACATAATTTCACAAGTTGAGGATTATTTAAATGAGCTTCATACCAAAGATTGAAAATTGTATAGTTTATTCTAAAGATGAAGTTGATTATATTAATACATTAAAACCATTTGAAGGCAAAAAATGGAATATAGTCAATGATAAAATGACATCTCTTAAAAAAAATATTAGAATACAATTAAAGTCAAATCAAAATGGGAAATGTGCATATTGTGGTTTATCATTAGAAAGAACTAGTAATTCAGAAATAGAGCATATTGCGCCTAAGGGAAAATTGAGAAATGGAACAGTATTGCATCCAGAGTTTATGTTTACAGAGAGAAATTTAGCCTTTGCATGCCATTATTGCAATAGTATTTTGAAAAAAGGAACTTTTGATACAATCAAATTGAAAAATAGTAATTATGAAAAATGTGAATTTAAAATAGTTCATCCATACTTTGACAACCCTGATGAACATTATTCTTGGGTAAATACTAAGGAGGCTATCTTAATAAAAGCTAAATCAACTGAAGCTACGTTATCAATCAGCCTTTTTGGGTTAGATACCATTGAGCAGTCAGAGGCTAGAGCTGAGGAATGTTCGACAAGATACTTGAAAGCTAAGTTGCCTGAACACTATGCCAAATTATTAGAGGAAGCGATGAAGTTTATATAGTAGTGGGTTTCGCCCACCGTGCTTCGCCTCCACCATTGAAACCCACGATACATAATGACCGTATTGGAGAAATCCAATGCGGTTTTTTACATTTTATATGATTTTAGAATTATGTAAGATGAATTGTATCATAAGTTAGGAATAAATTTACTAAAATATAAAATACTACTGATTTTATATTCCTTATGGTATAATAATCCTTAGGAGGGTTATATATGAAATTGAATTTGAGTAATAGAATAGTAATGTTTTCAATTTGTACTGCAATAGAATATGACTTGAAAAACTTTATATTAGGAAAAACAATGGAAATAGATTTTACTCCCAAAATGATTGAAAAGTGTGAATTAAGAAGTAAAAACACTAAAAAAATTGAAAAAAATGAAGAAATACTAAATTATCTAGATTTAGGGGACTATGTTAATATAATTTCAGAAAAGCCTATGAAATATTCTATAAATAATGATAAATCTAAAAAACTTAAGGAATATTTCTTCAAAATAATTCCAATAAGGAATAGGGTTATGCACACTAAGCCTTTAGAATTAGGGGACAAGGCAATATTAATTGAAGTGATGAATACTTTAAATAGAGAAATAGATTGGATAAATTGGAAGGAAGTTCAACATGTAAAGATAACATTAGATGAAGACCCAAGCAAGCTTTTAATTAATGAATATAATAGACAAATAGACTACGATAGCAAAATTCTACATAATTTACCTGAACCTGAGTTTGATGACACAGGATATATAGGTAGAAAAAAGGATGTAGAAGAGATAATTAAATTAATAAATAATAAGAAGAATCAGATTATATCAATAATAGGTAATGGTGGAATTGGAAAAACTGCAATTGTAGTAAAAGCATTATATGAGCTAATTGAAAATAATTCAAATAGGTTTGAAGCTATAATTTGGATTTCACTAAAAACTAAAACATTGTCTAAGGGAGAATTTATAGAAATAAAAGATGCAATTATAGATGTAGAAGATGTTTATAAAAATCTTTGTAAAGGAACTGTTGTTTCTGATAAATTTTCACCCAAAGAAAACATATTACAGTTTATGGAGAACTTCCCTGTATTGCTTGTTCTAGATAATTTAGAAACTATAAATACAGAAGAAATGAATCAGTTTTTTAAAGATATTCCTGAAAAATCAAAAGTATTGATAACATCAAGATTAGGTATAGGAGAATTAGAATATAGATATAAACTTGAAGGTATGTGTAAAAAGGATTCAATTACATATTTTAGAGAGTTATCACAGTATTATGGGTTAGATATGCATAAGAGGTCAGATGATGAAATAGCTGAACTAACTAAAAATAAATTATACAATAATCCTTTATCAATAAAATGGTTTATGTCAGGTATATATAATGGTGTAACAGAGCAACAATTATTGTGCCAAAAAGAAAAATTAATTGAGTTTTGTATGTCAAATGTATATAACAAGTTAAGTGATGTTTCAAAGGAAATATTGCAAATATTTTTAATTGAAGATAAGTCTTTAACTCTCGGTGCAATAGATTTTTTTATGGAGACAGATGAAATTAATTTGAAAAAATCAATTAATGAGCTAATAGGAACAAATATGATAACATTAAAAGCTGGCAAATATCATCTAAATGACATGGCTAGAGATTATCTTACCTTATATTTTTCTCCTTCAAATTTAATAGTAAAAAAAGTATTTTCAAAGAGAAAAAAGCTAAATGAAATTTTGCAAGAAGTTAGAATAAGATGTGAAAATGATGCATACAGTCCTAAAGCGATTTTTGCAAATACTGATGATGAGAATAGACGATTAGCCTCATATTATTTAATAAACTCATTGGAATACAGTTCCAAAGGAAAATGGGATTATGCATTTGCTGAAATAGATAAAGCTCAAATAATTTCACCTGAATATTTTGAAATATATAAAATACGAGCATTTATAATGGCAGAAAAAGGTGAAGGATTTTTAGCTATAAATAATTATAAAACAGCATTATTAAAGACAGAAACAGATAAAGAAAAAGCAATTGTATTATATTTATTTGCAGTATTTTATACAATAAAGTTAGCAAATTATGATGAAGCATTAAAGTGTATTGATGAAGCATTACAATTAGATAGTAGCTCATACCAATTGCAATTAGAAAAATCAAGAATTTTAATGATGATTGGAAATTATGATTCTGCAGAAGAAATTTTAATTAACTTAAAAGATGTAAAGAAAGAATTTAGTTTAAAAGATTTAAATATTTATTCATGTAGATGTGGAGAATTATATAGAAGAAAAGCAGAAAAACTTGAGACAAGAGATTATAGGAATAAATTACTATACTATAAAGATGCTATGAGGGAAATAGAACAATTGGAACAAGTGGATAAAAAAACATTGGTTGTAATAACTAATATATTAAAAGATATAGCGTATTTATTTTTCTATAATGAAGCCATGGAATATATGAATGAGATTTTAATGAAATATTCAAATCAATTAAGGTCATTAAATCATAATAATATAAAAAAGATTGTAGAAATTATAGATGGGCATAAGCAAGAAATACCAAGTGAATTGTATAAAACAATAAAGAAATATATTCACAACTATTCATATGATGCTAATAATATTGAAGATAACAATAAAGGTGTGGTAGTTTATATTAGAGATTATTATGGATTTATAGCTAATAAGAATAATAAAAGTATTTATTTTAAAGTAAATAATGCATATAGTGGAATTTTAATTGGGGATTATGTTAAATTTAGAACTTATGACGGATTTAAAGGAATTGGAGCATGTGATATTCAAAAAATTTGAATATAGCATTTAATAAATATATATACAATAGGCATAGAATAATAAGATGGAGGAAAACTAGAGCTAAAAGCTTTGAGTATTCCTCTTTGCTTTTGCAAGGATAAGAATGTTGAAATTATACAAAAAAGAACAACTAGAATTGAAACACTCAAAGAGAATGTTAAAAGAAAGAGGTAGAAGAAGTAATAATATTAATAGATGCTAATTATGAAAATAATAGAACGATAGAAGGACTAGAAGTGTACATTGTAATATTGGAATCAGAAGAAGAAAAAGTTAGTAGTATAAAAGAATTATTTTGAGAGTATACAGGTAATATAAAGAGTGATGATGGTATTGATTACTATTCATCACTTTTTATATTATCTAATGATTATTCAATTGTAGCATTTTGAACTAAGGACTTCACGAAATTCTATTAAGAAAGAAAATGTAATTTTATATCAAAATAAACCTCAAAATATATAAATAATTTATATATACTTATTAAAAGAATGTAAGTGAAGCTAGTAAATAAATGTAATATATTATAAATGAAAACAGAACAATGAAGTTTTATGGAAATTCAGCATTATTAAGTGGAGAAGTAAATTTAATTTATGAAGACGATAATAAGTAAATAATAAGGAGCAGTAAGAAGTTATGAAAGAAAAAGTATATTGTGAAGTACTAAAAGAATATAAAGTACCATCGTCTAATGATGAAAAAGCAATCTATTTAGTTAGATATGGCTATGTAGATTGGTATAGGGATGGTAATAAAAGATTAGCTGTTTATATACTAATGCAATATAACGGCAGAATTAAGTATATTAATCCTGCACATTTATTAGTGGAAAAAGATAAAAACGGACGCAGTGATTTTTCAAGAGTAATGAAGATGATAGGATTGCTTATGAGGGAATTCAAGCTTAGTGATAGGAGTAAATAATGGCTAATTATTAGGGAAATTAGCATTAGTATGTAATAAAGATGAAGATAAATATATATTATTATAATGAGAATCTTACTGTATATAGGTAAGATATTTTTATTTTTGAGGAGGAAATATTAATGATAGAATTAGCTTATTTAGTGGACATGGATAAGGTAAAATCAATACCAGAGGAGGTACAAAAGGTCATTGGAGGGATACTACAGGTACTAGATTCAGAGTATGGAGCTAATAGAGACAAGTACGAAGATGATGGAGGATATGTTGTAGTTGTAGAAAAAGAAGAAGATTTTCAAGTAATAAAAGATAAGATTTACATTGATTGTGACAGTATTATACCAGAATATGTAGATAAAATAGTATGCACCAATGATAAGGATTATACTAACTCATTGATATTATGTAACAATGAGTATGCTATATCACTAATAATTCCAATGGAGTTATTACCACAAAACTTAAAAAATCATATTATTGACTAAAGAGCCTTAATTGCCAATACAGCGGTAATTAAGGCTTTACTATTTGCAAAAATTTGTAGGAGGTACTTATGGCAGAAAAAGTAATAAAGGAAACTAAATATTGCAAAATACTTAATCAAGGAAAGATAGAGGATGATGATTACACATATTGCATTGAGAAAATATTTATTAAAGAAAAAAATAGAGAAGAAATAAGATTCTCATTATACAAGGATACTGTAAGGTCAGAGCAAACTTATATACCAAGGTCATTGGATGTAACAGAAGAAGAATTAATACAGTTAATAAAGGCGGCAATAGATAAATCAGTATTTTCAAAGGAATTTATAAAAAGTTTAAGTGAAATATTTAATGCAAAATAAGTTATTAAAGGATGGTGTTAAAAAATGTTTGACAATACAAGGTATATAACTAGAGGAATAAAAAATGAAATACCATTAGAGTTACAACTATTCATATGGAACTGCATAGATGAATTAAAGGGGCAAGGTAAACAGCTGGATTACTTGCAAGTATTTGAATTGAAAAGAGAAATAGTTGATGATATAGCAATGCAAAAAATAGAGCATAGGCAGGAAGTGCCTAAATACGAAAAGACTTATAAAATACTACCTGAAGGAGTGGTATCGGCAAAGATATTTGTAATAGATGATAATACTCATTCAACTATGCTATTAGCAGAAGAATATTAAAAAATGATGGAGGAACAATAATGGACAAAGATTTAGTAAGAGGTATAACATTTGAACTTGATGAAGAAAAAAGATTAGGAAACATGAGAATTGATTGGGCTGGAAGTAAAGGCAATCTTTGCAACCAATGGAATCCTACAAAGCTTCTAATGGAGCTAAAAACAGGCTGGAAAATTGACCTAAAGAAACTACAGCAGGAGCTGAACTACCTCCAATTTGAGCTTCTTTCAAGCTTTGAGAGGGTACGGAAATACTGCAAGGGTACAGGCTACGAAATGGAGCAAATTTTCACTATTTCATTAGATTACTATAATTATTCTGTTAAGCTAATACCAGTTAAAGACGCTTATAGTTACATCTATGCATATCTAAAGTAATAAGCCTTTCACACAAATTAAATTTTCTACTTATTATCCCTAATAGTCTTTTTAGCCTTTAAATAGTAAAGTAATTCTTTCTTATCTTCTACGTTCCAATCTTTAAAATCTCTAAGCAGTTCAATCACAGGAATAAATTCTGTATCTTCAATAGCCCCACCAAATAAGGTAGTTTCTGAATCTTCAATGAAATACGAAACTGATGTATTTAAGGCTTTAGCAATAATCTTTAGCCTATCTATTGAAGGATTACTTCTTCCGTTTTCAATATCACTTAAAAATGATATAGATATTCTGGTTTCTGACACATTAACAGTAGCATCCGACAGATTTTGTAATGATATACCTTTAGCTTTTCTGATAGCTTTGAGCTTTTCTCCTAATCCCATAATAACCTCCTAAAATTTCCGTAAATAACGTAGTAGTTTTAGTATAAACAAATTCAAGCAGTTTGTAAAATTGCTTGATAAAAAAGCAAAATGCTATATAAATTACGTAAAAAATATTGTATTTTTACGTAATTACCGTATAATAAATATTGTGGGGTGGTAGTTTTGGATAATATAGGTGAAAAAATAAAATGTGAGAGGCTTAAGAAAAGATTAAAGCAATATGAACTAGCTAAAAAGGCAGGTATTTCCAATACATTCCTGTCAGATATAGAAATAAACCGTTCGAGTCCGTCTTTGAAAACATTGGACAAGATAGCAAGGGCATTAGAAATTGATATTAAGGTATTTTTGTAGAAAATAGATTAGTGAAAAAGTTGTATTTCACTATTATGTAAATGAATAAAATTGCTATAGGAGGAGTAAAGATGAAACTTGTATTTAGCTTACTATTAATATTTGGAGTTGTTTGGTTAGTAATGTTTATAGGAAGTTTGGTAGGTTATTTAGGTCTTATATTTTTAAGGATTTTTGTTATATTTGGTATACCAGCTCTTGTAATAGGAAGTGTCTATAAGATGCTTAAGAGATAGTTAAGAATTATGGAAGATGAAATATATAAATTAATTTATATTTTAAATAAAACAAAGAAAGAGGTAATAATATGGCTAAAGAAATATGCCCAGTATGTAGAGGTAAAAAGATAGTTAAATGTGAGGACTACGGAATGACGTATGGTACATATGACCATAGTAATGTAACAATACAAGGGTCATGTCCAGCTTGCGGTGGTACTGGCAAAATACCATGTCCAGAATGTCATGGTACGGGAAAGGTAGATGAATAGATAAAGTTGTGTTTGGATAAAAGGGAGGTGAAAATTTGGGGTTACTTAAAAAATTAAAAGATTTGATAGCGAGAGAATTTGTTGATGACAATGATGTTAAGCTTTCAAAAAAGGTTCTGGATTTTTTAAATAATGAAGCAGATAAGAGAGCGAAAGATAATAACCGTATATTAAGATTAGCTCATAGTATGGATAACAAAAGTGATGATGAGTTAAAAAGAATATATCGAACAAGCTCTGGTGACATGAAAATATCAGCAGGGTATCTTTTGAAGAAAAGAAGATATTAAAGTATAAATATTAATTAGAAACATTGATGTCTTAATTTAATAAGGTATCAATGTTTCTTTTTTGTTTATAAATGGACTAAAGTTCAAAAATGAAAAATTATTATTTTTGAGATATTCACCAGAGATAGAATAAGTTGTTGTTTTGTTGATGTGAGTAAAAATTTTTAAATAGAAATATTGATAAGAAAGAAGAAATCCAAAAAAATATCAATCCAATATCATTAGGGCGTAAGCATATTTGAATTATCCGACGGCAATGGTAGGTAGAAAAAATGAAAAATAGAGCAATTATATGAAAATTAAAGCAAGAAAAGAATAATTTAAATTGACTAATTTCCAATAACACATTTTTTTAAATCATTTGTAATTATAGACTAATCGAATTTGTCGGAAAAAGTTTTTATTTCTTACATATGAAAATGAATGAAAATGAAAGCTGAATATTTTTTTTATCCATGATAATATTTCAACATAAAAAATAACAATTTTGAAATGAAAACCAGGGGGATAAAAAATGGCTTTAAAAAAGGTGAAGAAACAAGAATCTATTCAAAAAAATGATATCAATAAAGAGGAGGAAATGAAAACTATGAATGAAGTTAATAATTCAATTATCAATTCAAATGAGGAGGGTGTTACAGTAAAAGAAAATGTTATAAAACAAGACGAGACAATAGCGAAATCGACATCTATATTTAGTGATAGTAAAAAACCTGAAAATCAAGTAATTGAAAAGGTAGAAAGCGCTTTGGACAATGTAATGAAGGAATATAGAAGTAATAGTGAGATTGATTCATTTTTTAACAATGAGGAGTTGAGGGGGACATCTACTCCGATTACAGGTTTAGAAATAGAGATTAAACAAGAGATGCCAATAGATGAAGGTAATTATAAATTTTATGTTAAAAATCTTGGACTTGATAAACAAGTAGCAACAATATATGGTGCTAAAGATAAGTTAATGATTGAATTCCATATTAGCAGAATAATAAGTGGACAAGAAATAGAGTTTGATTTAAAGCAAAAGTATAATATATCGAGTAGTTCTAAGTCCAGATTCTATCAAATATATAAGGACTTAACAGGTAGACCGCCGATGGGAAAAATAAACCTTAGAGAACTTTTGAAAATTAAAGGATTGTGTGAGGTTAAACACATTTTAATGGATAATGGAGATGTTTTCCCAAGAATAGTTAATATAAATGCTGAGATATATAAAGATTGCTAAAAAGTTTTGTAATTTAATATTAAACGGAGTCCATCACAAAAAGGGACTCCGTCAATAAAAAGTAAAGATGGAGGATTTGTAGATGAATCAATTTGACAGGTTTGAAGAATTAAAAAAAAGAGGAGTGCAACTTAATAAACATCAAGATGTTTGCAACTGGAATCCTAACTATTTTCCTAAATATATTAAAAATAATTATCAAATAATATCAGCAAAAGACAAGTCTTACTATGTTTATAATAATGGTATTTGGGAAATACAGGATGATGGTAGGCTTTTAAAAGAGTTAAGAGATATATTCCAAGAACCAAAATTCGGTATATGGACACCAAGCATTGAAAAAGATTATATGGTTGGTATGGAAAGAGAGCTTTATTATGATGGTGAATTAAATTCTAATAAGAATCTAATAAATCTAGTAAATGGTATGTTTGATACTGAAAGTTTTGAGCTGAAACCTCATGACTATAGGTATTATAGTACAATTCGCATACCAATAGAATATATAATTGATGCAGTTTGCCCTAGATTTAAGAAGTTTCTGAAACAAGTATTTGATGAAGATGAAGAACGTATAATGGTTGCACAGGAATGGGCTGGATACATTCTAACAACAGCTACTAATGCGCAAAAGGCTCTAATACTTTTGGGAGAAGGCGAAAATGGTAAAGGTGTCTTTGTTGATACTCTTAGTCAGTTGATTGGAGAAGATAATATTTCCAATATACCGCTAAATGAGTTAAGTAGACCATTTTCAAGAGTAAGACTTTACAATAAAACTGCTAATATAAGCGGAGAAAATGAAATGAACGGTAAAAGCTTCAATACTCAATACTTTAAAGCTATAGTTGGTGAAGATACTATAAGTGCAGAAGAAAAAAACAAGCCTGTTTTTAGCTTTAAATCTACTGCTAAGCTAATAATGACTATGAATAATCTGCCCAATACTAGGGATACGAGCTATGGTTATTTTAGAAGATTATCTATATTAGCCTTTAATGCTAACTTTAGTGGAAAAAAAAGAGATAACCAACTAAGAGAAAAGCTAAAAGAAGAGCTCCCAGGAATATTCCTTTGGGCTATGGAAGGATTAAAAAGGTTACGACAAAATGACTATAAATTTTCTCAATGTAAAAGTATGGATGAGATGGTAAAAGGCTATCAAATAGAGCAGAAACCTATGGTTCAATTCTTTGAGGATTGTATTGTTCCTATAGAAGATACAAGTTATAGAGAAGATAACAAAATTGTGTACAACTCTTTTAAAAGTTGGGCTGTTGCAAATGGAATTGAGAAACACTATGCTCAAATGAGTTTGCAAAAGTTTTGGAGAGAGTTTGAGGCTGTTGCTAAGAAGAAGGGTTATAAGTTTAGCTCAAGTCGTTCCAATACTTTTAGATATCACACTGGAATTAAAGTAGTTGGTGAATATAGAGCAATGACAGGTATAAATCTTAATAATAAATTTATATTTTCAATAGATGATGAACTTAATAATCCATAATAACTTGGTCACAGTTTGGTCATAACTTGGTCGTAGTTTGGACGTAGGAAAGCTATGTAAATCAACGACTTGGTCATATAGGTCATAGTTTTCCTCTAAAAAAATAAGAAGAAAAAAATAATAAAAATAAAAGAAAATCGTGTTCAGATGCAACCATGCGACCAAAGCTACTGAAATCAACAAAAGCTGACGTTTAGATTAGACCAAACTCTAACCTAAAGTGACTCATATCAATAATACAGTAGAATACTAAATTGATATAAAAATAATTAAATTTTAGGAGGAATACAAAATGGAAAAATCAGTAACAAATACTATTAATAATGAAGAGGGTTCAATAAATGATATTTTAAAGGAAGCTGTGGCATCAACCAGTAAAAGCAAAAGCAGAGCATCAGGAGAAGCTGGGGTAATATCTATTGTTAAGGCTAAAACAGGAAATAGAATTACCTTTTCCAAGGAACTATTAGAAGAGCTTAATAATTTAGAGAAAGTACAAGTAGCATTCACTGAAGATAGCGTAATTATTGGCGAAAAACTTCCAGACAATAATAGTTCGTTTAATATAAAAAGAAGCGGTTCTAAAGGGATAACATATTCCACAGAGCTAGTTAATGAAGTTAGTGAACTCTTTGAATTAGATTTCAGTGATAAAACATCAATAACCTTTAATGAAGTTGAATATCTTGTAAATGAGGAATATCCAGTAGCAGTAATAAAAATAAAATAAAACTATAATAAATAGCAATAGTAGTTAGAAACTTGTTAGGAATTTAATGAAAATTCAATGAAAATAAATTTTTTAAGGTATGACAAGTTTCTAACTAAATTAACAATAGAAGATTAACTGTATTGATGGAGGTATAAAAAATGATTGCAAATGCGGCTTTTAATAGTATTAGATATAAAAAGGAACTTATAAGAAGATATCCAACTGATTTGATTGAGTTTGAAAAATTCCTGATTTCAGTTAACCCAGTTTACGAATGGTTCATAGATAATGCTGACAAGGCAAGCTATAAATTAATAAAGGCATTTATAACTAATATAGTTCCACTAGGACACATAGGGAAAAAATACTTTAAGAGAATTGCTAATAAAAAACAAGGAGTAACTATTGAGTTGTGGAAATTATACAACGATATAGAAAAGCAATATTGGATAGGAGACTTTGAAATAGCAACGTATTATGAACTAAGACGTTTAGGATTTAAGGGTATTCAGCTAGGGGGAGGGGGAGACTGCCCAGTAGATAGTATCTTTAAATTCATTGGTAAAGAGGCCATAAGAATTTCAGAAGCGATTCTAAATTAAATCTAAATATATATTATATATTTGAAATGATGTTAGGGGTGTGTGGTAGAAATGATACTAGAATTAATTAATTCAAAGATAAGTAGAGAAAAACTATATAAAAGGATATACGAACCTTATGAGGTTACTAAAACTGAAAAAATTACTGAGGATAGTGATACTACATTTTATGAACCTTTAGCAGAGATTTTAATGTTAATCCATATGAATAAATAGTGTGTGTAAATCAATAAGTAACAACATAATTTGCTAAATAAATTATTAATAAATGAGGAGGTACTTTTATGGTACAAATAAGAAAAGCTGCAATGTATGCAAGGTATTCAAGTGATAACCCAAGGGATGAATCTATAGATGCTCAAGTGAGAACAATTAAAGATTATGCTAAAAAGAACAATATTGAAATAGTAAAAATATATGTTGATAGAGCTAAGTCTGCTACAGCAGATAAAATACCTGAATTTCAGCAGATGATAAAAGATAGTGCATTAGGTATATTTGATGTTGTAATTGTCCATAAGTTGGACAGGTTTTCAAGAGATAAATATCATTCCATTTTATATAAAAGAAAGTTAAAAGCTAATGGTGCAAAACTGTTAAGTGTTATGGAAAATTTAGATGGAAGTTCAGAATCATTAATACTAGAATCTGTAATAGAGGGAATGGCTCAATACTATTCTAAAAGCTTATTAAAAGAAACAGAAGGAAGTATAAATAGAGTGTTTGATAAACTTAAAAATAATAAAGATATGCTATGTTTAAATTGTAAATATGAAGTAGATAAAAACTACATTATGGATGAACTAAAAAAAGAATTATCAAAAATTTTGATATAGTATTGTGATGGAGGTAGTTAGGTATGACAGAGAAGAAAAAAGCAGTGATATACGCAAGGTATTCCAGTGATAATCAAAGGGAGGAATCTATAGATGCTCAAGTAAGAGCTATAGAAGATTACGCTAAAAAGAATAATATTGAAATATTGAAAACATATGCTGATAGGGCTAAGTCTGCTACATCGGATAAAAGACCTCAGTTTCAACAAATGATAAAAGACAGTGCATTAGGCATATTTGATATTGTAATTGTCCATAAACTAGATAGGTTTTCCAGAGATAAATATGATTCTGTTTCATATAAAAGAAAGTTAAAAGCTAATGGCATAAGGCTAATAAGTGTTACAGAAAATTTAGATGGAAGTCCTGAGTCAGTAATATTAGAATCTGTAATAGAGGGAATGGCGGAATATTATTCTAAAAATTTAGCAAGAGAAGTTATGAAAGGGATGAAGGAAAATGCTCTCCAGTGTAAACACTTAGGAGGGTTACCACCTTTAGGGTATGATGTTGATGCTAATAAAAATTATGTAACTAATGAAGCAGAAGCTGAGATTGTTAGGAAAATTTTTGATATGTACATTAATGGTTATGGTTACAGCGAGATTATAGACTATTGTAATAATAAAGGATATAAAACTAAGATGGGTAATTCTTTTGGAAAAAATAGTATATACAGTATATTGGATAATGAAAAATACAGTGGAGTATATGTTTTTAATAAAAGTTCAAAGAAAGATGCTTTTGGTAGAAGAAACAGTCATTCGTCAAAGGATGAAAGCGAAATGATAAAAAAAGATGGTGGAATGCCAGCTATAATAACAAAAGAAGTTTTCCAAAAGGCTAAAGAAATGATGGCTGTGAGAAAAAAAGCACCTGGAGCTAATAAGGCAAAAGAGATGTATTTGCTTACAGGCTTGATATACTGTGGTCATTGCGGTTCAGCAATGCAGGGCAATAGAAGAAAGCCGAAGGACAAGCCTAAATATGTGTCTTATAGGTGTGGATGCAGGGTACAAAAAAGAGGCTGTGACAATAAGGAAATAAGAAAAGAGTATGTAGAAGAGTTTGTTTTGACGGAGCTAGAGAAAAATATCCTAAATGACAAGGCAGTTCCAATATTAGTTGAAAAAATAAATAAACATATAGAGGAACAATCTAAGCATGAAAAGGAATCTACTGAAACAATGATTAGGGAGCTAAATGAGGTTAGAAAGCAGATAGACAACATAGTAGTAGCAATAACTAATGGGTTCTATCAAAGCGAATTTAAGGCTAAAATGGAGGAACTAGAGGAGAGAAAATCAAGGCTTGAACTTAGTATTAAAGAGATAGAAGTTAAAAATAATATCCCAAGTATTACAGAGGAACAGGTTAAAAATATGTTTGCTATGTTTAAAGGCTATGTATTGGAGAGAAATATACCCGAGTGTAAAAAATTCATACAAAGTTATGTCCATAAGGTTATCGTTTATAAAGACCGCGTTGAAGTAATATTCAACGTGGCTTTTAACTTTTTGCAGGAAAAAGATGTTGTCAGTATACGAGCTTCCGCAAGAAAGAAAACCCTATTTAAGATATGCAGAAATATTGCGTGAGAATAGGGATAATATTAAATTTCTAGTGTAGTAGAGCTATGAGAGGAGGTGAGAGTTATGATAAAATACTTAGTTTTTGGAATAGGTGTAGTTGTAGGAATTACAGCATGTGTTGTTGTAGATTTAGCAGTGCAGTTTGTAGACACAGCAGATATTAGATATTAAGGAGTATAGAAGGCAGTTTGAGGAGGAATAAAATGATAATAGAATTAAGTTTCACAGGTGGAATAATGTTTGGAGTTTGGTTGTACAAGGTTGCTAAAAAGAAATGGAGTGACTAGAAGTAATATTAAAAAAATAGTAGTTAAAAAGGCTATTATATTTTAAGTGTATAGTCTTTTTAACCATTAATAAGCTGATTAAATAAGCTGAAGACCTATATTGTAAATAAATTTATAAATTTACAAAATACCGATGAATTAGGAAAAAATGTAGATGAATTAAAGGTATTATGGTATAATATAGTTCATATAGAAATTAATATAAAATTTGTTAAATTAGTATTTAAATTTGTAATTGGATGATGCAACAGTCATAGCAATTAACTAATATGTATATAATTGTAAAGTTAATTATTATAAAGGGGAGATAGGCATGTATCAAAAATTTGTTCAAGCTATTAACCAAAAGAAATTAGTATTGTTAAAATTTGATTCCTATGAAAAAGGTGTAATTTCAAGAACTTGTGTACCATTTGATTTTGGACCAAGTAGAAAATACAAAGACGGTCAAGATAGGTATCATTTTTACGATTTAGATAGCCCGTCAAGCAATCATAATTTATCAATATTGCCATCACAAATAATTGATATAAAAATATTAGACAAGTCGTTTGAACCTAAGAATTATGTTACCTGGAATCCAATAAGGTGGTTTTTAAAGAGAGATTGGGGAGCATATTCATAATTAATAAATACTAGCTTTACGATATTAAGCTATTTTGCTTAAGTTTTAGGAGTGAATAATAGACATGGATAAGATTAAAATTGATTTCGCTAATTGCTTTGGTATTAAGGAATTAAAGTATACTTTTGACTTCACAAGCAAAAAAGCCTGTAGCATTTATGCTCCTAATGGAACAATGAAGACTTCATTTGCTAAAACAGTTAAATGTATATCAAATGAAGAAGCACCTCAGGATTTGATTAACACTGAAAAAGTTTCTAATGCCTTAATTACTAAAAGTAATGGAGAAGATGTGAGTTCAGGGGATGTATTTGTAATTGAATCATATAAGGAAGATTATGAATCAAAAAGAGTTTCAATGTTGATGGTAAACAAAGAGCTAAAAGCAGAGTACGATAAAATACATTCTGATTTAGAAAAAAAGAAAGATGAATTGTTAAAAGAACTATCAGCATTATGTGGCATAAGGAGTAAAGATGAAATAGAAATAGAAATAAGTAATGCATGGGGTAACACTTCTAGAAATATATTTCAATGTTTTGAGGAAATAAATTTGTTGCTTGAGGATTTTTCATCTCCAATTAATATAAAATACAAAACAATTATAAATGAAAAAGTAATTGAATTTTTCAAAGACAAAGGTATTAAAGCATTAATAAGAGAATATATAGAAAAATATGATGAATTAATAACTAAATCTGAGTATTTTACTAAAGGGGTCTTTAATCATAATAATGTAAGTGTCATAGGAAAAAATTTAAACGATAATGGATTTTTTAAGGTTAAAAATAAAATAGTAATCAAAGATAAGGAAATAAATAGTAAGAAAGAGCTTGATGCTTTATTAGAGGGTGAAAAAAGTAAAATTTTTAACGATGCTGATTTGCTAACTAGATTTGAAAAGTTGGATGAAAAACTAACGAAAAATGCTGCTATGAAGGACTTAAGAACTTTATTGGAAAGTACTCCAGAAATTATATCTTATTTAGATAATATAGATGGTTTAAAAAAAGAACTTTGGTTAAGCTATTTAAAGGAAAAGGAAGAAGAACTAAAGGCATTAGTTAACATGTACAAATTGTCAAAGGAAGAGTTAGCAAAAATTGTAGAAGAAGCTAAGAAAGAAAAAACAACTTGGGATGAAGTGGTTGAGATTTTTAACGAAAGATTTGATGTGCCATTTGTAGTTGAAATTGTTAACCAACAAGATGTAATTTTGAAAGAAAATACTCCAACTATTAATTTTAAATATAATGAAAGTGGAAGTTATAAAGATGTAGATAAGTCAACACTACTTAATGTATTAAGTAATGGAGAAAAGAGGGCTTTATATATACTTAATTTAATATTTGAAATAGAGGCTCTGATTAAGTTAGATAAAAATGTATTAGTAGTTATTGATGACATTGCAGATTCATTTGATTATAAGAATAAATACGCTATTGTTGAATATCTAAATGATATATTAAAATCAGGCATATTTAGAATGGTAATACTTACGCATAATTTTGATTTTTATAGAACTGTTGTAAATAGGCTAGGAATTCCGATAAAAAACAGGTTGATGGTTCATAAGAATAATAAGGAAATAAAGCTTATTCAAGGTGAATATTTTAAAAACGTATTTAATGTATGGAAAGATAAAATTAGTAGTAAGGATAGAATTATGATAGCCTCAATTCCATTTGTAAGAAATTTAAGTGAATATTTAGAAGTAAAAGATTCACCTAATTATTTAAAGCTAACTAGTTTGTTACATATAAAAGATGGTACTAATAATATTACTGTAGCAGATTTGGAAGTAATATATAATGAAGTGTGGAGAGTACCTAAAAATTTAAATGCTAAAAGTAGAAAGGTTGTCAATGTTTTATTTGAAGAAGCAGAAAAAATAGTACAAGAGGATACTGAAAGAATAAACTTAGAAAATAAGATAGTTTTATCTATGGCAATTAGATTACTGGCAGAAGAATTTATGATGACTAGAATAAGTGATGAAGAGAAAATAAAAAATATAACTAGTAATCAGACATGCGAATTACTCAGACTTTACAAAGAGGAGCATAATGATGTTAGTCAAATAAAAGTCTTAGAAGAAGTCAATTTAATGACACCTGAGAATATACATATAAATTCTTTTATGTATGAACCAATTTTAGACCTATCAGATTCGTATTTAAAGAAATTATACAGCAATATTAAAGAAATGCATTCGGTAGCGTATGAGGAATCCGCTTTGCATAAGAATGAAGCTGGAGAGTAACAATAAAATAGTGGATTTCAAAGGTTGTGCTTCGCCTCCACCATACATATTAGTGACCGCCTGTAAGTGGCTTAAACAGCTGCTTGCAGGCGGTTGCGTTTTTTGCTGGGTGAGGGTAGCTCCACCAAGTAGATAGTTCTACATAAAATTAGATAAAATTCTGTATTAGAGTGTATTTGCTTAACTCAATAGGATATAATTAAAGTATATTATTAGCAAGAATATATTTGAAATTTATGTTTGAGCATAGCATTAGTTTTGGGACATAATATTAAAAATAAGAGAAGTTTTATTAAAGGAGAAGTGGTATGGCAATATACTTAAATACAAATAGACCATTAGAAAATTTCATAGAACTTTACAATGAAAAATATTATGTAGATAAATCAGAAATAATATCTTTAATAAATGAGAAAATATCTAGTAAGAGTAAATATATATGTATAACAAGACCAAGAAGATTTGGAAAAACAAGTGTTATTAACATGTTGGGAGCTTACTATACCAAAAATGTTGATAGTAAGGATATTTTTGATAATCTCAAAATAAGCAATAGTGAAAGTTATTTAAAAAATTTAAATAAATACAATGTAATAAGTATATCCTTTAATAAGCTGTCGGATAGAGGAAATACTTACATTGACTATATAGAAATGATAAAAACTTCAATTATAAATGATATTGTAGAACAATATCCAGAAGTTAATCCGGAAAAGTATTTTACAATAAGTGATATGCTAGATGCAACAAATGATAAATTCATATTTATTATTGATGAATGGGATTATATATTTAATAATAATTTATTTAAAGATAACCAAAATGATTTCTTAGAGTTTTTAAGAAATCTGTTAAAGGATAGGTCATATGTCGCATTAGCTTATATGACAGGAGTACTGCCAATAAAGAAGCATTCAAGTACATCAGCTTTAAATATGTTTGATGAGTATACTATGTTAAATGATATGCTTTATGGAAGATATTTTGGCTTTATAGAGGAAGAAGTAAAAGAATTGTGTGACAAGCAAAGTAAGATTACTTTTGTAGAAATAAGTGATTGGTATAATGGATACATAAATGAAGATGGAGATAGAATATATAATCCACGTTCAGTAGTTAAAGCTTTTGAAAATGGAAAGTGTATAAGTTATTGGACCAATACTGGAGCTATGGATGAAGTCAAAGAATATTTAAAATATAATACTATGGATGTACGTGAAGATATAATTAAAATGGTGTCAGGTTATGATATAGATATTATAATAAATGAAGAATTTAGAGCTGGACAAGATCCGCCAAAAACTAAAATAGAAATATATTCAGCTATGATAATTTTAGGCTTTTTATCATATTATGATGGATATTTAAAAATACCTAATAAAGAGTTAATGAGGGAATTTGAGAAAGCTCTTCAAGATGAATCTTTTGGTTATGTATCTGATATTATAAAAAATTCTAGAAATATGTTGAAGGCAACAGTGTTGCAGGACACTGAGTCAGTAGCACAAGTTTTACATGAAATTCATAATTCAGAAATACCGATATTGCAGTATAATGATGAGAATAGTCTATCATGTGTAGTAACTTTAGCATATTTGAGTGCAAGAGACACTTATAGAATTGAAAGAGAAGAAAAAGCTGGCAAAGGATTTGCTGATTTTATTTTCCATCCAAGGAGAAAGACAGATGTTCCATTTGTTCTTGAGCTTAAGAAAGATGAAACTGTAAATATAGCTATTAAGCAAATGAAAGAAAAGGAGTATTTTCAAAAATTCATTAAAGAACATGAAAATGTACTATTAGTTGCAATATGTTACGACTCAAAAACGAAAAATCATAGCTGTAAAATAGAAAAAATTTATTTATAGATGGTATAGTGGATTTCGCCTACCGTGCTTCGCCTCCACCATTGAAAACCACAATACATATTACCGTATCAGAGAAATATGAAAGTATATAGAAAACGTGGTATAATTTTAATATTATTAAGTCACAATCGTAAGATAAGACGTCTTAATTATATTTAGGTTAGTATTATACTAAAAACACATACCTAATAATAAATTAGCTATAATATAATTAACTTATTTTAAGAATAATTTGAAACTTTTATATAGGAAATGGTTATTGTGGATAAACAATTAAATTTACTTTATTTTAGTCCCACTGATACAACAGTGAAAGTTGTTAAAGAAATGGGCAAATGAATTAAAAGTTATAAAAGATTATGTAAAGTAGTAGAACATAAAGTACATAGATCATATATAGTCTATATGTAAATTAAATGAAATCAATGAGCCTATAGGAATGTAAATTATAATATATATGGGGAGGAATAATTTAGTGAGTGAAATTTTTAAAAAGTATCCAGTTCCTATAGTAGGGCTTATACTAGGATTAGCAGCAACAGGTAATCTTGTACAATCATATGGAGAAGTATACCGTAATATATTTGGTATAGTATCAACAGTATTACTTATCCTAATGATTATAAAAATTGTAAAGTATCCTAAGAGTGTAGCAGAGAGTTTGGATAATCCTGTAATAGCTAGTACATTTCCTACACTAACTATGGGAATCATGGTATTATCAACTTATCTAAAACTATATGCGGCATTATTAGCTTACATAATATGGATTATAGGAGTCGCTCTGCATATTATATTAATCTTGTGGTTTACCAAGAAATTTGTGTTTAATTTTAAAGTTAAACAAGTATTTCCAACTTGGTTTATAGTTTATATTGGTATAGCTGCTACTAGCGTAACAGCTCCTACTTTTGAAATGGTAAGTGTGGGACAAGTAGCCTTTTGGTTTGGATTTGTAACTTATTTAATACTTTTACCAATAGTTATTTATAGGGTTATGATAGTTAAGGAAATGGCAGAGCAAACATTACCGACTCTTGCTATATTTTCAGCACCTGCAAGTATATTATTAGCAGGATATATGAGTTCATTTAAAACAAAAAACATGGAAATAGTATGTTTTTTAACAATATTATCAATTATTATGTATGTAGCAGTTATTATTATGCTATTTAAACTTTTGAGATTAAAGTTCTATCCAAGTTATTCAGCATTTACATTTCCGCTTATAATAAGCGGTATAGGAATGAAGCTTACAAATGGATTTTTAATTAAGTCTGGACACACTATTTCAGTATTACGATATTTGGTTAGATTCCAAGAGGTAGTAGGGGTTGCCTTAACATTATATGTATTAATTAGATATATTGAATTTCTTTTGCCAAAGAATAGTACTATACTAGATTCTAAAGGTTATGTAAAATAATAGGGGGTACTTATGGAAAATAAAAAATCTTTGCAAATTGATGCTGAAAGATGTGTTGGCTGTAGAAAATGTGAAAATACATGTATTATGGAGGCTATTACCATAATTGATGAAGTTGGATACATTGACATAAGCTTATGTAATAATTGCGGCATGTGTATTTCGGTATGCCACAAGCATGCAATAAGATAATAGTATGAAATCTCTTTATCTGAAGTGTTTGGATGAATGTATGGAATTGCCCCAGAAGACCCTACAGATATTTTGATTGCTAATAGATGGCTTGAACAGCCTTCACAGGTAATAAATCATGAAACCCACGGAAATCTAAAATTTGGATTTTCATGGGTTATTTTTGTACTTGTTTTCTATATTCATTTGGTGTAAGAGTAAAGTTTTTCTTGAAAATATGATAAAAATGACTTGATCCTGAATATCCTACTTTTTCAATAATTTCTTGTACAGAAAGATTTGTTTTAGATAAATAAAAACATGCTTGCTTAAGTTTAATGTTTTGAAGAATTAAACAGCTTATGAGATAAAATTAATAAATTCCGAGCAAGAAATAATATGGCAAACAGGAAAGGTTGTAAGTAATAATTCTATAAACATTCCTTATAGGGGACAAGCTCTTGAGAGTAGAAAAGAATATTTTTGGAAAGTAAGTGTATGGAATAATTATAATGAAGTTTCTGAAAGTGAATTCAACAGTTTCGAAGTTGGATTAATTCATTTACAAGATTGGGTTGGAAAATGGATTGAAGCAGATATTGAGGTTAAATCAATTAAAGAAAAATTTAACATGGAAAAAATATTTTCATACCATCAAGATCCAAAAGAAATTGAATATTTAGATGGAGAAAAAACAATTATAGGAACAGATAATTCATTTGCAGCCTATACAGGGGAAATAGAGTATTCAGATTTATTTATTGGAGAAAAACAAAATCACATAGAAAAAGAAAGAGAATTTTTTAAGGTTTATGAAAGGGATTATGGATATGAAATGCTAAAAGCTGATGAAGCTGAGTCTATAAAATGCATTGAAAGAATAAAGTTTAATCAAATAATAAAAACACCGCAAGGTGATATTGTACTTGATTTTGGTAGAAATATATCTGGAATTGTTGAGGTAAAGGCAATATTTTAAATGATTTGCAAGGATTGTATGCGTTAGCAGCTCATTTTAAAATGGGTAATGACAAAGCAAATAAGAAATTTATAGATAGACTTATATTTAAGATTAAGGAAAATGGTAACAGATTAGATACTGGATTCTTAGGAACACCAATTCTATTAGATGTATTAACTAACTATGGTGAAAAAGATATAGCATATAAACTTTTACTACAAGAAGAATGTCCATCATGGTTGTATATGGTAAATCAAGGGGCAACAACTATATGGGAATGTTGGGATGCTATTAAACCAAATGGAAATAGAAATATAATATCGTATAATCATTATTCATTGGGAAGTGTACAAGATTATATAGTTCGTAAAATTGGAGGACTTGGCTCAGGGACATATAAGCTAAATATTTAAGGAAACAATTTCTGAGAGCAAAATTTGAAATTCAATAATACTTGAATTTTTATATAAGCAATATATTAATGTGTAGTATTAAATGAGAAATTCAAATAAATTGAAGATACAACAATTACATTTTTTTAGTAAAGGAAGAGATATAAATGAATAAAGATATGTGTGAAACAATTAAAAAAAGACTTATGGGTTATGCAGCTAGTGTATGTATTTTAGCAAAGGAAAGAAATGAGATACAAATTGGGCTTCAGATTCTTAATTATCCTTATCTAGATCTTATAAAGAATCCAATTGAGAAAGGGCATCCAGAAGAGGAGTTACCTTTGTTCCAATTAGCTCATGAATTATATGCAAATTTAGAGCAGTTAAAAGATGCACATATTTCTCCAATCTATGCAACGAGAGAACAACTAATTTGTCTTCTAGAAGCAATAATTACTCTTGCAGAGAATGATGCGCTAAATAGTGAAGGTAATATTTATATAAAAATGTTAAGAGAAGCTGGTGTAAAGGTAACAGAAAGAGTAGCAAAGAGAATGCCTCATGAATATTTTAAAACTAGCTATAATTATCAAACAGAAGAAGCTTTTATACCAGAGAATACGAAACTATTGATTGCAGATGGTAGTCTCTTAAAGGAACAGGAAGATACTTTAGAGTTTATAAGAAAAGCATATGAAGAGTGGAAAAGTAAACATTAATACAAGAAAGTTAAGTGCAGCAGGAAGTTTACCAAATTCTATATTGACAAATATATAATAGACTACTATACTTTATAGTAGTCTATTATATATTAGTGTATGTTACATTATTATTTAGGAGGTTTGTCTTTAAATATAGCTAACGAACTAAAATATAAAATTATGTCATTTATAGATTTTTTCATAAATGGGATAAGAAAAATTTAATTAGGAGATGGTTAATTTGAAAAAAATATTATTTACCCCTGGAATAGCCGCTATTGAAGCTTTAGGAAGTATAACTAGATTAATTGCCATAGCAGATGAAATAAAAAAAAGACAGAAAGACTGCAAAATAATATTTAGAGCTGCAGGAAGAGAAGCAGATTATGCCACATCTTGTGGATATGAAGTGGTACAAGGGTATAAACCTAAGTTCGATGTACAAAAGTTGTTACAGCAAGGTGGCAATAATGATAATAAAGGCAATTCATCACAACCTAATTTCTCTATCAGCAGTGTATGCGATGTAATAAGACTAAAAGGTCTTATTTCTAAGGAATATATAAAAAATACCTTTAAAGAAGAAATGGAGTTAGTACAGAGTTTTAAACCAGATTTGATATTCGGAGAATTTGAAACAGTAATGCCTATAGTTGCAAAGAAAATGGACATACCTTATTTTTGTACAGGTGGTACTCCAGGCAGGAAAGATTTTTCTTATTTTGGATTTTCTAATAAAACTGAATACGGATATGCAGAAAATTATAATGAACTCTTAAAGAATTTAAATTTAAAAACTATAGAAAACATAAGTGAACTTAATCAAGACTATAACTGCAGCAAAGTTTTCATTCCAAGCATACCTGAACTAGAGGATTTAAAAGACAGCTCAAAATACATATTTTTAGGCTCAGTAACACCTGAGAATTTTATAAAATCAGAGTTTAACTTTGAAAAGAAACGTCCACTAATATACGTATATTTAAGTGCTGGTGAAATAAAGCCGGATGTATATCAAAAGGTGATTTTAGATACATTTTCAGGTTCAGAATTTGATGTTATAGTTACAGCAGGAGGAAACTCTGGATTTAAAAGCAATGAGAGTTCTAATAGTAGTAATGTACACTTTATGAATATGGTTCCATCAGATAAGGTTATAAAAATGACAGATATAGCTATTCATCACGGTGGTCAAAATACCACTGTACAATGCATTGAAAATGAAGTGCTTTCAATTATTTTTCCTGGAAAACATTTCGAACGTTATTTTAATGCTGAAAAAGCTTCTGAAATAGACTGTGCATTAAATCCAGGCATAAATAATTTTAATAAGGAATTTCTTTTAAAAACATGCAGAGAAATTATTAAAGACAATGCATTTAAACAAAATCTCAAGATATACTCAGACAAAATAAAAAGCTGCGGCGGTGCGGCTAAAGCTGCTGATTTTATATTAAATTATTAAATTTATATAAAAGATTATCGGTGCTTATAAATTTGAAGATAGAAGATATGATGTTGGAGATAAATTAGGATTTTTAGAAGCAACAGTAGAGTACGCTTTAAGAAAATTTGAACTTAAGAATGAGTTTATGGAATATTTAAAAGGTATAGTGTTGGAGTAACCATACCACATTAATCTCTTTAAGTATATTAGTAGCATTGTGATCATTTGTATAGGTAATTTGGTTAATCCATAGCTATTAGCTTATTTATAGCAAAAACAGTTTCTATTGATAGAGCAGCGGAAATTGCAGAATTATCTTTAAATGATTTTATATATACATTAAAAATAAAGAAAATTCCGTGGGGTTAATATTCGGATGAAGATGTTATTCAAGATGATAAGGAAAGATTCCAAAACAATTGAAAAATTAATAAGTTATTGAGAATAAGTTTTATGTATTGTTATTGCTAGTATATTTGTATATAATTGAGGTAGAAATATGCAGAAACATGAAACATAACGCAAAAATACAATTAAAGTAGGTGAAATTTTGTTAGCTCAAGATAGGTATGCCAAAATATTAAAAATGTTAAATCAGGAAAAATCTATTAAAGTTTCAGCGCTTACTAAACTTTTTAATGTATCTATAGATACAGTAAGAAGAGATTTAGAATCCCTTGAGAAAGAAGGATTGCTTAAGAGAGTATATGGTGGTGCTGTATTGGAGAAAACTAACAGTAAGGAGCTTCACTTTACTGAAAGAGAAACTAAACATATAGAGGAAAAAAAGGAAATTGGTGAAATTGCATGTAGGTATATCAAAGAAGGGCAATCTATTGCAATGGATGTAAGTACGACTAATCATGAAATAGCAAAAGCAATGAAAAATAAATTTGATAAATTAACAATTATTACAAATTCCTTATTAATAGCAATGGAATTTTGTAATAAGGAAAAATATAACATAATACTAACAGGTGGTTTGTTAAGACAAGAAGAATTATGTATAGTTGGAAATCTAGCAGAAAACTTTATAAAAAATTTTCACATAGATACTGCTTTTATAAGTATGAGTGGAATATCAATTAATGAGGAATTAACTGACTATGGGCTTGGAGAGTTACAAATAAAAAGAAAAATGATGGAAAGAGCTCAACAAGTGATAGTTGTTGCTGATAGTAGCAAGTTTGATGTAGTATCCTTACTAAAAGCAGCAAGTTTTGATGAGATTGATGCAATAATTACAGATTCCAAATTAAATAAAAAAGTATTAGATAAATATAAAGAGTTTGGAATCGAAATAACAAATGAATAAACTTTTGCAAAAACCAGCACAATGCTGGTTTTTTTATTTTCAGTATCTCTATTTATTTCTATCCATTTCTACATTTGCACATCTTTGCGTGTTTTTGCATGTTTTTTCCGTGTTTAACTTAAATTTAACATAGATGTAATAATAACTAAACATGAAATCAATAATATAAAGGTGTAGCAGATAACGAAAGACAGAAAAGCAAAAATTAGGAGGTATCAAGGGAAAATTGAAAAAATCAGTAATAAAAAACAGTACATCACTGGCATTACTTTATTCACTTCCAGCATTAATACCACTTGTAGTGTTTTGGGTTTGGCCAATGATCAACTCGGTTTACATAAGCTTCACAAATTGGGACTACATGAGTCCGAAATGTGATTTTGTTGGATTAGAAAATTACATTAATTTATTTAACAATAGAGATTTTTACAAGGCATTATTTAATACAGTCTACTTTTCTATTGGCACAGTAATTCCTACAATTATAGGAGGGCTGGCACTAGCTTTAATATTAAATAAAAAACTTAAGGGTATGGAAATATATAGAACAATCTTATTCTCACCGTGGATTACCCCTACTGTTGCAGTTTCAATAGTTTGGGCATGGATTTTTGAGCCAAGAGCAGGACTTGCAAACTATGTTCTAGCATTACTTCATCTTCCAAAGACTCAATGGCTTCAAAGTTCATCATGGGCAATGCCTGCGGTTATTATTGTAACTGTATGGAAAAGCATAGGATGGACAATGATATTTTACATGGCAGCGTTACAAAAAGTTCCAAGCGAATTATATGAAGCAGCTTCAATTGATGGTGCATCTTCATGGCAAAAATTTAAGAATGTAACACTCCCTATGATTTCACCAACTACATTTTTCATAGTAATTATAAATACTATAAATGCTCTTCAGGCATATGACCAAATACAGGTTATGACACAAGGTGGACCAGCAGGAAGTACAAGAACGTTATTATACATGTATTATCAATCAGCATTTGAACACTTTAATATGGGTGAAGCAACAGCTGCAGCGACTATTTTGTTAATTATTATAGCTGTATTGTCATTGCTGCAATTTACTATGTCACGTAAATGGGTTCATTATTAATTATTAAGAATAAAGGATAGGAGAAAATAAGTATGGAAATTGCAATAAAAGAACAAACAAAAAAGAAAAAAGCAGAAATTAAAAAATTAAAGTTAAAAGCTTCAAATATAGTATCCCATATAACATTAATCATATTCAGTTTTTTAATGGCATTCCCATTTATATGGATGATCTCCAGTGCGTTAAAAACAAAGGATGAGATATTTAAGTTTCCACCAACATTAATACCAGAAGTACCACAGTGGCATAACTTTATAAGTGCTTTTACTTCAGCACCATTTGATCTTTATATATTCAACAGTACATTTACTGCACTGACAATAGTAATTGTACAAGTAGTAAATTCAGCTATGATAGCTTATGCTATAACGCAGCTTGAGTTTTTAGGGAAAAAGATATTATTTGCAATAATAATGGCTACATATATGCTGCCAGCAGCAGTAACTTATGTTCCAGGTTATGTAGTATTATCAAAGTTAAATTTGCTTGATACTTATACGGGATTAATTATTTCAAATGCTGTAAATGTCTTTGGTATATTTCTTATAAGACAAGCTTTTATGCAGATAAATAAAAGTCTTATTGAAGCAGCAAAAATGGATGGTGCAACTCACTGGCAGATTTTGTGGAGAATATTAGTTCCATTAAGTAAGCCTTCATTTATAACATTTGGTTTAATGAGTTTTGTAAGTAATTATAACTCCTACTTATGGCCATCATTAATTATAAAAGATCCTAAATTAAACCTAATTACAATGGGGCTAAGACAATTCTTCATACAACAAGGGGCATATGGTGTTAAGTGGCCTGAAGTTATGGCAGCAAGTGCATTGACAGTTTTACCTCTTTTAATACTATTCGTGGTAGCTCAAAAATGGTTTATGAACGGTATTGCTGATACAGGAGTTAAAGGCTAAGTGTTACATAACATTTCTATATATAAATACTATTTTACAACAATATAAAAAAATAAAAAACAAATTAAGGAGAGTTTATAATGAAAAAAATATTGAAAAGGTTTTTACTATTAATACTAGCTGTAATCACAATAACATCAACATTTGTTGGATGTGGAAAAAAACAAGAAGTCAAAGTATCAAATGGACCAGTTGAAATTGAATTTTGGTATGGACTTGGTGGTAAACTTGGACAAAATGTTGAAGGTATTATAAAGCAATTTAATGCATCACAATCAAAATATAAAGTAAAAGGTGTTGCTCAAGGAAGTTATACAGAAACATTCCAAGCTCTACAAGCAGCAGTTGCTGCAAAAAAAGAACCAGCATTGGTGCTTCTAGAAGCACCTCAGGTAGCACAACTAGCTCAGCGTAATTTATTAGCACCACTTGATAAATATATTTCAGAAGATAAAGATTTTAATAAAGATGATCTTATTGATAGTTTTGTAAAACAGGGTGTAATTAAAGAAAAAACATATTCATTACCAGCTTATGGAACTACGCAGGTTTTATACTATAGAAAAGATATGTTTGAGAAAAACGGAATTTCCCCAGATGCCTTAAATACATGGGAAGGACTTTCAGAGGCAGCTAAAAAAATGGCTGTAAAAAATGGTAATGAAACAACAGTATACGGATGGGAACCAATGTGGGGAAAAGATAACTTAGTAGATGCTGTTTACAGCAATGGTGGAAAGGTATTAAGTGATGATGGTAAAACTGTTCTTATAGATTCACCAGAATGGGTTAACACATGGGAATCATTTAGAAAATGGATTCATGATGATAAGACAATGAGAATTCACTCTGGTGGTCAGGGTTGGGAATATTGGTATGCAACAATAGATGATGTAGTTAAAGGTAGTGCAGCAGGATATATTGGTTCAAGTGGAGACCAAGGTGACCTTGATTTCACAAAGTTAGCAGCACACGAACAACCTGCTTGGAATGGACATGAAGCAAAACCAGTAGCAGAAGCAAAGTCTTTTTCTATACCTTCAATGGTTTCCTCAGAACAACAAAAGGCAGCTTTTGAATTTATTAAGTTCTTTACAAGTGCAAAAATCACTAGTGAATGGTCAATGAAAACTGGTTATATTGCAGTTAGAAAATCAGCTATAGAAGAACCAAATTTTAAGGCTTATTTACAAGCTCATCCACAGGCTTTAGTACCTATGAAGCAGGCACAACATAGTTCATCAGCATTTGCTGATCCAACAAATGGTAAAATAATTGATGCACTTAAAAAGGCAGCTGATAAGGTTGAAATTGAAAATGTATCTGTAGCAGATGCATTGAAGGCAGCTAAAGAAGAGGCACAAAAGGCACTTGATAGCGTTCAGTCAAAATAGGAGGACAATCAATGAGTATAAAAATATTTAAAAAATTAGGTGGTTCATTTGAACCACCTGTTATTACTCATAAATTTACTATTAATAAGAATTTAAAATGGTTAAGTATAGAATTAAAATATGATAAAAAGTCCCGTTTTGGATTGATATTATGGGATTCAAATAAAAAAATAAGGGCACAAATTCTTTGTACAAAATCACCTATAGTAATAGTTATTGATGAATCTGGCAAACAAAGCAGTGCATCAACACTGCCTGGTCCAATAGTTCAGGGCGAGTGGACAATTGAAACCTTTAAATTCTTACCAGAGTTAAATTGTAATATTAATGAAGATATTAATTATGAAATAGATATAAACTTAGGTACAGATGATATTAATCTTGAAGGTACTATACCTCTTGGTGAAAATATATGGACATTATATTCTGATAATACAAGTTTTTTAAGTGTTAATACATATGAATGGAACAAAAGAAAAAAAGAGGGGTTAAGATGGTATAAGGGAGATTTTCATACTCATACCACAATTTCAGATGGAAAAATGACACCTAAGATGAATATAAATCAAGCTAAAATAATGGAAATGGATTTCTTTGTTTCAACAGACCATAATATTTTATCAACTGGCTGGGTGGAAGGTGATGTTTTAGTAATACCAGGTATGGAAATAACTTCTCAAAAGGGGCATTTTAATGCACTTGGTATAAATAAATGGATAGATTTTAGACTAAATACACCAGATGGAGGTCTTTCAACCGACAGTGGAATGAATAGACTTATGACTGAAACAAAGGGAGCAGGAGGATTATGCTCAATTAATCATTCGATGATGACTCCATGGGCTTGGACGTATAAAGAAACTTTGTTAGAAAATATTGATACATTAGAAATAATATGTGATCCATCATATGAGACAAGCAATCAAGCTACAGAGGATGTATTGGATATATGGACTAAATTGTGGAACGATGGTTATAGAATATGGGGAATTGGTGGAAGTGACTCACATTTATTAGCCCATGAAACTTATATTGAAGAAGGAGAGCCTTCGTTAATTGGAGATCCTGGAACCTTTGTGTTAGCTGAAGGTTTATCAGCATCAGAAATAATAAAAGGCGTTTCTTTAGGACGGATATATGTTTCAAGGGGACCAAAGCTTGATGTAAAGGTAAAGTTAGAAGATAAAAGCTTTAATGTTGGAGGTAATCTAACAAAACTATTTGAAAACAGTGAAGAAAAAACTGTTGAGTATGTAATTGATTTATCAAATGTAAAAGATGAACTTAATATAATTTTTATAGAAAATGGAAAACGAGTTTATAGTAAAACAATAACAGAGGATAACATTATTACTTATGCGTTTAAGTGGAAGGATACTGAATATAGTTGGTTAAGAGCAGATATTAGAAATAAAGAAGGAAAATTAGTAGGTTTTATAAACCCTATCTATAAAGGATATAAGAACAAAAATTTAAAAACATGGAAAGACTTGTTAGAATTTGATGGAGGACATAATTTTGAGTAAAATAAGAGGCTTTTTATTTGATAAAGATGGAACAATTTTAGATTTTAATTCAATGTGGATTCCTGTTGCAGAGGAACTGGCAAATGAAATATGTAATGATTTAATAGATTTTTCAAAGTTAAATATTAAGGAAGAACTTTTACAATCTATTGGAATAGTTCATGGAAAGGTGGATTCAACGGGAGTATATGCCCATGGAACTGCAGAAGAAATAGCGGAGGAATTCATAAAGGTTTTTAATAGATTTAATATAAACTACGGTGATGTTGAAAATTCAAAAAAATGTATTGTTGATAAATATAATAAGATAGCAAGAGATAACAACAGGAAGGTTATTCCTGCTGCTAATCTTAAAATGGTGTTTGAAAATTTGAAAAAGCAGGGTATGTATATAGGAGTTTCTACAGCAGATACTGAAGAATCAACTGAAAGTTGTTTGAAAAAATTAGGAGTGTATCATTATTTTGATTTTATAGGAACTGACAATGGTAAGTTTAAAAGTAAGCCACATCCAGATTTACTAAATGAGTTTTGTAAAATTTACAAATTAAAGCCTCACGAAGTTGCGGTAGTAGGTGATACTAAAATTGATATGATGTTTGCAAAAAATGGGAAAGCAGGTCATGCAATTGGAGTTTTATCAGGAGTAGGTTCAGCGGAAGAACTTAATAAATTAGCAGATGTTATATATCCATCTATAGAATATCTGATTGAATATTGTTTTCAGTAATAATAATAAATTTTAAAGTTTTAAATTATAGAAAAGAATTTGTAATTTATTAAGATAAAGGAAGGTGTAATTATGGCTAAATTAAGCCTAATAAATATTAATAAGTCTTATGAAAATGGATATCATGCTGTTAAAGATGTAAATTTAGAAATTGATGATAAAGAGTTTGTTGTTTTAGTTGGTCCTTCAGGATGTGGAAAGTCAACAACTCTAAGAATGATAGCGGGTATTGAAGACATCTCATCAGGAGAGCTTTATATAGGAGACAAACTTGTTAATGAGGCTGAAGCTAAGGATCGAGATATTGCTATGGTATTTCAAAATTATGCACTATATCCTCATATGAGTGTTTATGAAAATATGGCATTTGCATTAAAGCTTAAAAAAGTAGATAAAAAGGAAATAGATAAAAGAGTTAAAGAAGCAGCTAAAACATTGAGTCTTGAAGCTCTTCTTGATCGAAAACCAAAGGAGTTATCAGGCGGACAAAGACAGAGAGTTGCTTTAGGAAGATCAATAGTTAGAGAGCCTAAGGTGTTTTTAATGGATGAACCATTATCCAATTTAGATGCTAAGTTAAGGGTAACAATGAGAACAGAAATTTCAAAACTTCATAAAAAATTAAATACAACATTTATATATGTTACTCATGACCAGACTGAGGCAATGACAATGGGAACTAAAATTGTTGTAATGAAGGATGGAGTAGTTCAACAAATTGGCTCTCCAATGACTATTTATGAGAAACCAGCAAATATGTTTGTTGCAAGTTTTATAGGAAGTCCTCAAATGAATTTTATTGACGTTAATGTCATTGAAAAAAATTATAGAGTATACGGTCTAATAAATGAAAAAACATTTGAACTACCGAAAGATATGGCAGCGAGATTAAAGAAATTAAATTATGTTAATAAGACAATAAAGATAGGTGTAAGACCAGAGCATATTTATGAAGTTCATGATGTAGAAGGAAAAGAAGATTATAATATTATGGATGCACAGGTAGAGATAGCTGAGCATTTAGGTTCAGAGACATATTTACGTTTGAATTTACAAGGTTGTAATATTATAGCTAGAGTTGGAGCAAGTACAAAGATTGAATCAGGTTGCAAAATAAAAATTGCAATTGATACAAAATGTATTCATATGTTTGATATTGAAACTGAAAAAACAATATTTTAGATATTGATTAAGTTAGAAAATTAATATGAAATTTGAAAGAATTGTACAAATGTATTTACATTGTAATTAATAAATGAAATAATAAAAATGTAAATAATAAACTGTATTATAAAAGCCTAAAAAATACTTTACTAAATTTTTAAATTAGGATCTGTAGAGGTAGCTTTAAAGCTGCAATCTATGTTAAGAAATCATAGGATTGAAAGTAAGCTTGATAAAAATAGAGGACTGGATCATGGTGCTTGGGATATCTTATATTTAATGTATCCAAAAGCAGATATACCTATTATTCAAGTATCAGTAAATCCATTTTTAGCTATGGAAAAGCAATACGAAATAGGAAGAGCTATCAAGAAATTAGGGAAAGAGGAAATATTAGTAATTGGAAGTGGTTCAACTGTTCATAATCTTGCTACAGTTAATTGGAATTCAGAAAAAACAGAAGAATGGGCATTAGAGTTTGATGACTGGTTTATTGAAGGGGTGGAATATAATGACAAGAATGCTCTGTTTAACTACAGAAAGTTAGCACTTTATGCAAAACATGCAGTGCCACGTGAAGAGCACATAGTTCCTATGTTTATAGCAATGGGAAGCGGTAATAAAGATAAGCCGAAGCTTTTACACCAAAGCTATGCATATGGAACTCTAAGTTATATATGTTTTGAATTTTAAATAATAAGGATTATTGTTTTACAAGTTATTAGACAATGAAAACTATGATGTATTATGGCCGTATTGGAGAGAATCTGATACGGTTTTTATATTTTTAAAATTCAATGATACATAAGTTCCATTTTGGGTGGAACTTATTTGTTATTTTACAAGATTAAAAACCATGTTATCGTATACACATAGAAAGGTTAGAGATAATAAACAGAAAGGAGGTTAAAAAATGAATAACTTAAATGGAAGGCAAATTGAATTTATAAACTTATTATTAGATGAGGAACAATTCAAAACAATTAAATATTACAGTGAAGTTTTAAACGTATCGGAAAAAACAATTAAAAAAGATTTAATAATAATTGAACAATATTTAAATAAGTATAAAGTTCAGTTAGAAAAGAAACATAGTGTGGGAATAGTGATAAAGGATGTTAGAAAAGCTAAATTACTTTTGCATAATAATCTTAAAGTACAGGAATTAAAGAATGAGAAGATTTCAATAAATGAGAGAAGAGTTGAAATTATTAAAGAAATGCTGGTCAAATCCAATAGTAGTACTTCTATCCAAAAATTATCTGAGAAATATTATGTAAGTAAGACTAGTATAATAAATGATTTTAAGTATATAGAAAAGTGGCTTTCCTTATTTAAGTTAAAATTAGAAAAAACAGTAGAAGGAACTCAAATAAAAGGATTGGAAGTTAATATACGCAGAGCAATTTCATCATTATTATTTGAATATTCAAACGAAAAAAAGAATGAAAAGACTATTGAAGAATTGGCAGCGCGTTTAGACGTAGTTACTTTAAATGGATTATCAGAGCTTTTTGAAAAACATAAAATTATATATGTTAATAGACTCTTACTTGATTTAGAAAAAAAATATAATTGTAAAATAGATGACCCATATTACACTAATTTATTAACTCATATTCTAATTTCAATGGAAAGAGGTTCAACAGGAAAGTCTATATTAAAAAAAGAAAAGGTTGGGGACTTTAAATCAGAAAAACATTACAAAGAAGCTGTTTTATGTATTGACAAAATTAATAATGATTTTGGAATGGAATTAGATGAAGCTGAAGTTTATTATTTGTATCAGTATTTTGTATCATTTGGGTTAATTAAGGAAGTAATAGAAAGCCAAGATAAAGTATTAAACAAATTAGATTATATATCCATAGAATTTAGAAATATGATGACTAAATGTATAGAAGAAATTTTGCAAATAAATATTACAAATGATCAGGATATAATGTATAAATTATTGCTTCATATACGACCAATGCTAAATCGTATGGAATATGATATCCAAATATCAAATCCTCTTATTAATGAAATAAGAGAACAATATCCTATTCTTTTAAACGTGTGTAAAGCTGCTGCACTCATGGTATCTTATCAGCTGAAACAAAAAGTAATTCCTATGGATGAAATTGGATATTTAGCAGTATATTATCAGTTAGGGCTAGAGAACTCTTATATAAAGAAAAGAATCTTGGTAGTTTGTCACAGTGGTTATGGAACATCACAGCTCCTAAGAACAAAGCTTAACAGGTACTTTCCAGAACTTGAAATTGTGGATAATATTTCCACCAATAGAATCAAGAACAGAAATGTTGATGATATTGATTTTGTAGTTACAACAGTTCCATTAGAGTTTGAAAGTAAGCCATATATACTAGTATCAACATTTCTAAATGAATACGATATTAAAAATATATCTGATTTTCTGCTTAATAATAAAAATAAACATGAAAGAAAAAAGGTTACAACAAAACTTATTGGAGAGTATTTGCAGGAAGAATTAGTATACTTCAACATATCAGAAAGTGATGTAAAAAAAGAAATTAATAAAAATTATAAAACCTGTATTGCTTTTAATGCAATAAATATTGATAGAAATTTAAAAATACAGTTAGGGTTTCATAAAAGTCAATGTATACTTGGACTTTCTATAAATGATATAGAGAATAATGAAAAACAGTTAACTTTTTATATTGCTGTGGGAAGTATTGAGTTAATGACTCACATGTTGAAGGAAATTGTAAATTTTGATATCAAGGAAAACTATGCAAACTATTTAAGAAAGTGTACTAAGAAAAAAGATGTAAAGCAATATTTTGCATTAAATAGCAAAGGTGGGGGAGAAATGGATATAAATTTAGCTAAAGTAATAAAGAAAGAAACAATAAAGTTAAACATGGAAGCAACTACAAAAGATGAAGCATTAAAAGAACTTACGGAATTATTATATGATACTGGAGTTCTTTCTGACAAAGAAGCATTTTTGAAAGACGTATATTATAGAGAAACTTTAGGCGCAACAGGAATAGGAAATAAAATAGCAATTCCTCATGGAAAATCTAAATTTGTTAACAAAACATCAATAGCTTTTGGAAAAACGAAAGCTGACGTTAAATGGGAAAGCCTGGATGATAAGCCCATACATTTTATTATTTTATTTGCTGTAACTGAATCGGATAAAGACAGCGTTCATGTTAGATTGCTTTCAAAAGTAGCAGGAAAACTAGGAGATGACGAGGTGTGCGAAGCATTACTAAATGCAGCAACTCCAGAAGAGGTTTATGAAATATTTACAAGAGAAGAGGAAGTTTAATCATTGTCTAATATTATATAAACATTAAAAATAAGGAAGGAGAAATTTATATGAAAATTGTAGGAATAGCGGCTTGTACATCTGGGATTGCACATACTTATATAGCAAAAGAAAAACTTATACGAGCAGCAAAAGCATTAAACCATGAAATTCATGTTGAAACTCAAGGAACAATTGGAACAGAAGATGAACTTACTCCAAAGGATATCAAAGAGGCAGATGTAGTAATTATTGCAGCTGATATTAAGGTAGGAGGTAGAGAAAGATTTAAAGATAAGAAGGTTATTGATGTTTCAACAGAAATTGTAATAAAATCTCCTAAAGCACTTATTAATAAAATTCAACAAGAGCTAGGTTTGTAAAAAATATTTTAAAATAATAAAGATTAAAGAATGAGAGGAGAACTTATGATGTTAAAAAAGTTAGAGTTAAAAAAGCATGCGATGACAGGGATATCTTATATGCTTCCGTTAGTTGTAGCTTCAGGTTTGCTAATTGCTATTGGTAATTTAGCAGGTGGAAATCCAGCATTAATCTCCGATTATAAGAAGGCTTATACTATTTGGCAGGCAGCAGTTTCATTAGGGGTTTTTGGTATGGGATTATTGCCAGCAGTTATGGGTGCTGCTATTGCATATTCTATTGCTGATCGTCCTGGTATTGCACCTGGTTTATTAATGGGTATGATAGCAAATGCTATGGGAGCTGGTTTCCTTGGCGGAATGCTTGGTGGTTATCTTGCAGGTTATTTTGTAAACTTTTTAAAGAAAAACTTAAAGGTACCTGTATGGGCACAAGGTTTATTACCAATGATGATTATTCCGTTAATATCATCTGCAGTCATAGGGTTAGTCATGTTCTTTGTAATTGGCGGACCAATAGCTGTAGCTTCAGCAGCACTTACAAATATGCTTAATAATATGCAAGGTGGATCAAAGGTCATATTTGGTATTATTATGGGTGCCATGGCAGCATTTGATTTCGGCGGACCTGTTAATAAAGTAGCTTCACTTTTCGCTGATGGATTATTATTACAAGGTGTTTATGGACCAGAAGCTATTAAGATATGTGCATCTATGATTCCTCCTTTTGGAGTTGCATTATCCTGGGTAATAAGAAAAGCAAGATATACCAAAAATGAATCAGATAATATAAAAATTGCTTTCCCAATGGGAATATGTATGATTACTGAAGGCGTTATTCCAATTGCAGCTGTTGATCCTCTTCGTGTAATTTTCTCTTGTTCTTTTGGAGCAGCTGTTGGTGGGGCAATAATCATGCTGTTAAATGTTGGATCACCAGTTCCTTCTGGTGGAATGTTTATTGTACCTGCTATGCAAAATCCAATTGGTTTCTTAATTGCTTTAGGAACTGGATCTGTTATTACAGCAATTTTACTTGTAGCCCTTAAAAAAGATGCAGTAGAAAAAGTAGTTGAAGAAGAGGATGAAGAGGAAGAAGTGGATTTATCAAGTATAAAAATAAAATAATTAGGAGAAACAAAATGTATGTTTCAATGAATGATATGCTGAAAAAAGCAAATAAAGAAAACTATGCAGTTATGGCTATTAATTGTTTTAATTTAGAGACTGCTAGGACTGTGATTAAAGCAGCAGAATTGGAAAATTCGCCTATTATAATTAATATAGTTCAGGAACATTTGCTTGATCATTGTGATAGTGAATTGATAGCTCCTATTGTAAAAACTTTAGCTAATAGAACATCTATAAAAGTATCACTAAATTTTGATCATGGACAGGAAGTTTTGTTTATAAAAAAAGCAATAGATGATGGTTTTTCTTCTGTAATGGTAGATGCCTCACGTTTTGGATTAATAGGGAATATTAGTATGACTAAAGAAGTTGTAGACTATGCCCGTCCTAAGGGAGTAAGTGTTGAAGGGGAAATTGGATGCTTGGGATGTGCAGAAGGCTCAGCATTTACAGCTGATGACATGTATACCAATCCAGAAGAAGCATTAAAATTTGCCAAAGAAACTGGCATTGATGCACTAGCTATATCAATTGGTACCTCTCATGGAAATTATCCAGAGGGAATGATTCCAAAGTTTGATTTTGAAAGATTAAAAACTATTAAGGAATTAACCAAAATGCCATTGGTTCTTCATGGTGGCTCTGGTTCTGGAAAAAATAATATTTTAAAAGCAGTTAAATATGGTATTAATAAAATAAATGTTGGCTGTGATTTTATGAATGCAAATGTCCAAGCTATTAAAGATAGATTAAAAGAGAATCCAAATGTTAATTATTATGTTTTAATGCATCAAATTGAAAAAGATAGTATTGGTATTGTAAGAAATTATATTAAATTATCAGGATCAAATAACAAAAATTAATGTTAAAAATATTTAAAATCAAAAATTAAAATAAAAGGGAGAATAGTATTATGTTAATAAATATGAAAGAATTATTATCTGTAGCCCAGGAAAATAAGTTTGCTGTGCCAGCCTTTAATACAAGTAGTTGTATGATTTTAAAAGGTGTTATGGAAGCTTGCAGAGAAAAGCAAGCTCCAGTAATTATTGCAATACATCCAGACGAACTATCATTTGTAGAAGACAGCTTTATAGCAAGTGTAAAAGAAGAAGCCTTTAAATGTAATGTACCAGTAGTTATTCATTTAGATCATGGTGCAACCTTTGAACAAGTTCTTAGAGCAATAAGATGTGGATTTACATCAGTAATGATTGATGCTTCACATATGACCTTTGAAGAAAATATAGCTATTACTAAAAAAGTAGTTGAAGTAGCACATCCACTTAATGTTTCAGTTGAAGCAGAGCTTGGAACTATAGGTACAACAGGAAATGGAGGAGAAGGTGGAGCTGATAAGATAATTTATACAGATCCAGAAAAAGCAAAAGAGTTTGTTGATAGAACAGGAGTAGATACATTGGCAATTGCTATTGGAACATCTCATGGAATTTATCCAAAAGATATGAAGCCAAAATTAAAATTAGATTTATTAAAAACTATAAGAGAAATAGTAGAAATTCCATTAGTATTGCATGGTGGGTCAGCTAATTCAGATGATGAAATTGCTGAATCTGTAAAATTAGGAATATCCAAAATAAACATTTCCAGCGACATAAAAGATGCATTTTATAAGAAATGTCGAGAAATACTAACAGAAGATTTAAGTGCTCGTGAACCAAATGCTATTTATCCACCATGTATACAAGCTATGAAAGAAGTAATTTATCATAAAATAAGTTTATTTAATGATGAAGATAAAGTAAAATATTATAAATAGAGTATGATAAGAATAGATTGTCTTAAATAATTTTCGAGATATAATATAGTCTGTGAAAACTTCATTTCAGCATTTAATTATATGAAATAAAGTGGACACAGACTATGTTAATTATCCAGGAATATCAGAACAAGGAGGTAGATAATATGTATAAGATAGGAATTGATATTGGAGGTACGCAATTAAGATGTGCCATTTTTGATGAAGATGGAAAAATTATAAAAAAGGTAAAATTTCAAAATGAAAAAAATCTTGGGTGTGTAAAAAATTTAAACAAATTAATTGATTTTATTAATATTCAAAAAGAAGATTATAAATTCAATGGAATCGGAATTGGGTGTCCAGGTCCATTAGATATTAAAAAAGGTAGAATCTTAAACCCTCCCAATTTAGCTGACTGGAATGAATTTAATATTGTTGAGTTTTTTGAAGAAAAAACTCTTATAAAGACAAAATTGAATAATGATGCTAATGTTGCCGGGCTTGCTGAAGCCATATATGGATTTGGCAAAGGATATGAATCGGTATTTTTTATCACAATATCAACTGGAGTAGGTGGAGCATATATACTAAATAATAAGATAATAGGTGGAGCTAATTCTGCAGCTGGGGAAATTAACAATATTATTATTAATGAAGATAAATATTCACATAATGGTTTAAATGCTGGAGGACTAGAAGGTCAATGTAGTGGCACTAATATTGCAAGAATAGCTAGTGAAAAATCAAATAAAAATTTAAATGCAAAAGATGTTTTTGAATTATATTATTTAAAAGATAAAATAGCAATACAAGTTATAGAAGATTTTTGTGAAAATATGGCTAAAGGTATTGCTAATATATGTGCAGTAGTAGATCCTGATATTTTTATAATAGGAGGCTCTGTTGCCATTCATAATCCTGAAATAATTAGTATTATAAAAGAAAAAACTATGTCCAAGGTTCATAATCTTGAAACTTTAAAAATAGAATTAGCAAAATTTCAAGACGATGCTGGTTTAATAGGAGCTTCACAATTAGTTTAATTGTTAGTTATAGGTATGCGTGGAGGAAGAGGGAATTATATACAATAGCGAATTTTAAAGGTTATGCTTTGCCTCCACCAATGAAATCCACGATGCATATGACCGTATTGGAGAAATTCAATACGATTTTTTAGTTTGAAAATTTTAATCTAAGTGTCATTATAAAATATATTTTATCACTGGTTATATTTTATGAAAATTATTAAAATATTTATAATTACTTATTATAAATATGATAAAGTTAGATGATATAATAATTTACATTAGTAGCAAGTGGGCATTGATTTTTTATAGTTAAATTTTTAGTATTCATCGAAGTAATGTAAGATTTAATTTTGATATTGGATATCTATAGTTTAAATAATAAGGGAACTATAAAGTATTGTAGGTGATAATATGGAATCTAAAATAATAAAAATAATAAGTTCTGAAGATAAAAAAAATCCTTATACCGATGAGGAAATTGCTAAACAGCTTGGAATCCTAAGAAAAGTTGTTACGGAATACAGAAATGAAAATGGTATACCTGATTCAAGACAAAGAAGAAAAGAGCTTATACTTAAGGATGCAGTAGAAATTATTAAAAAAGATAGAAACATATCTGATAGGAATTTTACAAAAGAATTAAATGAAAAAGGATATAATTTAGCAAGGTATGCAGCATCAAATATAAAAAAAGAAGCTATCTTAATTCTTGGGGAAAGCTATAATTTATCAGAGGATGCTGCTATAACGTCATATGGAGAAAAACAAAATGTAAATTTAAAAAGTAAAGCAGAAATAGTGAATAATAATACCATGATACACAAGGAAAATAGAGCACAAGTTATAAAGAAGCATATTGACTATAGAGAAGATGCAAACAAAAAAGAGACTTTTGATCCGTTTAAATCTGTAATAGGATGTGAAGGAAGTTTAAGACTTCAAGTAAATCAAGCAAAGGCAGCTATTTTATATCCTCCAAAGGGTCTTCATACATTATTGTTAGGGCCATCGGGAGTTGGAAAAAGTCATATGGCTGAGGTGATGTATAAATTTGCAGTAACTACGAAGAATTTCTCGGATAATTCAATCTTTATGGTATTTAATTGTGCAGATTATGCTGATAATCCTCAGTTGTTATTATCACAATTATTTGGCCATAGCAAAGGAGCATTTACTGGTGCAAATGACAATAAAAAAGGAATTGTGGAGTTATGCAATGGTGGAATATTGTTTCTAGATGAAGTTCATAGGTTACCAGTAGAAGGGCAGGAAATACTCTTCTATTTACTTGATAAAGGAAAATTTAGAAGGTTAGGTGAAACGGAAACAACAAGAGAAAGTAAATTAATGATTATCGCTGCGACCACTGAAAATCCCGAGAGCTCACTACTTTTAACCTTTAGAAGAAGAATACCTATGATAATTCAAATACCTTCTGTTAATGATAGATCTCATGATGAAAGGTTTCAAATAATAAAGAACTTCTTTTTAAACGAAAGTATTAGATTAGGTAAGGATGTATTTGTTAGAAGAGATGTTATAAAGGCTTTTATGACCTATGATTGTCCAGGCAACATAGGTCAGCTTAAAAGTGATATTCAGGTTTGTTGCGCAAGAGGATTTCTATATTCTACTCTTAATAATAAGGAAGATGTTAAAGTTAACTTTGAACATGTACCTGATAATGTGAAAGAAAGAGTATTAAATTCCAGCTTGAAAGATGAGGAACTTGAAACCTATACTATGGAAGATATAATAGTCTCATCTAATGGGGTTAAGGTGTTGCACAGGGATGAATACAGTTCTGTAGGAGATAATAATATTTATCAGTTTATTGAGAATAAATACAAAGAATTGAAAGCAGATGGATATAGTGACATTGATATTAATAAACTAGTAGGCCAGCAGGTGGAGAATGAACTTATGAGAGTTGCATCTTTTGCAAATTTCTGTGCCCAAAATACACAGGAGGTAATAAATATTATTGGGGAAGAAATATTGAAGATTACAGAGGATGTTTTTGAAATAGCAAAAAAACATATCAATAAACTACAAAGAAAAGTAGTATATCCATTGGCAATTCACCTTAGCTCTACCTACGAGAGAATATTAAATAGAAGAGAAGTAGCTAATCCAAATTTACAGATGATTAAAGATGAGTACGAGAAGGAATATGCCATTGCCACTAAGACTTCACAAATAATAAATAATAGACTTAAGATTAATCTGTCGGAGGATGAAATTGGATTTATTGCTATGTACTTAAAGCATTTCCAAGGTGAAGAAGAGCAGGATGAAGGAAGAGTGGGAGTAATAGTTTTATCCCATGGAAGAGTAGCATGTGGTATGGCTGAAGTGGCTAATAGGTTACTAGGAGTAAAGCATGCAGTTGGGCTAGAAATGGATCTTAGTGATTCTCCAAATATAATGTTAGAAAAAACAATGAAACTTGTAGAGAAGGTTAACCAAGGTAAGGGATGTATTTTGTTAGTGGATATGGGTTCTCTTACAACTTTTGGAGATATCATAACTGCAAAAACAGGGATTCCAACGAGGGTAATTGGAAGAGTAGATACTTTAATGGTATTGGAGTGTGTTAGAAGGGCTCTGCTTCCAGAAGATACTTTAGATAGAATTGCTGATGAAATAGACAATAAAAATTATATTCATAGAGGTGTCAATGTTGAGACAAAAGATATAAACAAGGTTATAATCACTTTATGTATAACTGGTGAGGGAGCTGCTACAAAAGTAAAGGAATACATTGAAGGTACTATGGCAGACAGTATTAAAGGTATAGATATTATACCACTTGGTTATATGAATGATGATGATATTACATCCACTATAGATAGAATTTCTAAAAATAAGCGAATAGTAGCAATAGTAGGAACTATAAATCCAGAATTTAAAGAAATTCCTTTCATATCAGTAGAGGAATTAATAACAGGCAAATCTACTGGAAAGTTGAGAAAGCTTATTAATAATAAAAAAGTATATAAGAATAATCTTTCAGAAGTAATACCGCCTGAATTTATTTTTCCACAAGAAAGTTATAAATATAAGGATGAAGTTTTAGATGAAATGGCAGGAAAATTAATTAAGGCTGGTTGTGTAGAAGAAGGGTACCTGTTAAGTGTGTATAAGAGAGAGACTTTAGGAGGCACATATTTAAAGGGAGGGATAGCTATTCCACATGGAGACAGTAGATTTGTTACAAAACCAACCATAGCTGTTACAAAGTTAGCCACTCCAATAAATTGGGATGGGATAAACAATATAGATTTAATTTTTATGATTGCTTTAAAAGAAGATTCAAAAGATTATTTTGAACAGTTATATAGAGTAATATCAAGTACTGACATGCTTCAGAAAATAAGAAAAGCAAAAGATAGAGAAGAAATTATGGACATTTTATTTAAAAATACAATATCAGCCAAGTAGTTTGGCATTATACTTGCTAATATATAATAGTGAAACTAAGGAGGTGGAACTAATGAATATTAAAAACTTCCCTAAGGTCACTATTATTTTACGTGGATATAATTATAGCCAAGTGAGAACTGTTATGAAGGCGTTATCTGAAAGTAGCATAAAGTCTGTAGAAATTACAATGAATTCGACTGGAGCTATAGAGATGATTAGTAAGCTTTCTAGTGAGTTTGGAAGCCACATGAATATAGGGGCTGGAACTGTAACTACCATGGAGCAAGCGGAAGAGGCGATTAAAGCAGGAGCAAAATTTATACTTTCCCCAGTTATGTTTCCAAAGGAAATAATAGATCTTTGCAAAAAAAGTTCAGTAATATCTGTACCAGGAGTAATGACGCCAACAGAAATACACAAATCTTTAATAGATGGAGCTGATATACTTAAAGTGTTTCCAGCAATAAGTTGCGGTACAAGGTTCTTTAAAGATGTTAAAGCACCGCTTGGAGATATTCCATTGATGGCAGTAGGTGGTGTGAATAAGGAAAATGCAAAAGAGTTTTTGGATAATGGAGCAGACTTCTTAGGAATAGGCTCAGGTATATTTAGTAAAGAAGATATAGTTAATGAAAATCTTGAGGGATTAATAAAGTCATTAAAAGACTTTGAAGAAAAAGTAAGGTAGGAGATAGAAAAATGAGTGTAGGAGTGTATTTTCATAAAGATTTGGTATTTAAGGACTTAGAGTTCTCAAGTAATGTAGAAGTTTTGGAATTTTTAGCATCTAAGTTATATGAAAAAGGCTATGTGAAGGAAGAATATAAGGAAGCTATTTTAGAGAGAGAAAAGGAATATCCCACAGGACTACCATCAATTGATATTAAAATAGCAATACCTCATGCTAATCATACCTTAGTAAATAAAGCAACTTTAGCTATAGGTATTCTTAAAAATCCTGTAGAGTTTAAAGCTATGGATGATCCAGATAAAGGTCTAAATGTAAGCATAGTAATTATGTTAGCTTTAAATGAACCTCATGGACATATTGAGATGTTACAGAGAATAGTTAAGCTTATTAAAAATCCAGATACCTTAAAAGAAATTACGCAAGCTTCTTCTTGTGAGGAAATTATTAGCAAATTAGAACCTTATCTAATAGCATAAAAGTTTAGTGGTATATTTAATAAAGTTTTAAAGTAGAACAAAATATGAAATAAATATATAAACTTAGGAGGAATTTAAAATGAAAAGGGTATTAGTAGCATGTGGAAATGGAATAGCAACATCAACAGTGGTAGCAACCAAAATTAGAGAGGCTTGTGAAGAGAATGGTGTAGATGTATCAATATCTCAATGTAAACTTTTAGAGGTAGAATCAAAGGCTTCAGATTTCGATTTACTAGTTACTACAGGTAAATTTACTGGTGGAGAAGTAAATATTCCAACAATAGGAGCTATATCACTATTAACTGGAATAGGTGAAGAAGAAACACTTGAAGAAATAGTAAATGCTTTAAAATAAAGCATTTACCCCCAAAAAAGGAGGAGTATTAAATGTTATTTAATATATTTAACACTTTATTAAAAGCAGGAGCTATAGTTATGCTCCCAGTAATCATATTTATCATAGGACTTATATTTAGAGTTAAACCTATAAAAGCCTTTAGATCTGGATTAACAGTAGGTATAGGCTTTGCAGGTATTAATTTAGTAATAGGACTTCTTTCATCAAATCTTGGTCCTGCAGCTAAGGATATGGTTAAACTTATTGGAATTAAGCTAGATGCACTAGATGTTGGTTGGGGTTCAATTGCAGCAATAACATGGTCATCACCAATAATACCAATACTAATATTTGGAATACTAGCAGTTAATATAGTAATGCTTATCTTAAAAGTAACAAATACGCTAGATGTTGATATATGGAACTATCACCACATGGCTATAGTTGGAATAATGACTTATTTTGTTACAAAAAATGTTGTTATAGGTGTTTTGGCAAGTTTAACTATGGCAGTAGTTATATTTAAAATGTCAGATTGGACAGAACATCTTGTAAGCGATTACTTTGGTTTGCCAGGAGTGTCACTTCCAACAGTATCAGCTCTTTCATCTCTTGTTATAGCAGTACCTTTAAATATGCTATTAAATGCAATTCCGGGTTTAAATAAAATAAACTTTAGTGTTAAAGATGCTAAGAAATATTTAGGTTTCTTTGGAGAACCAATGATGATGGGACTTATTCTAGGTGGAGCTATTGGAGCTCTAGCTAGATATGATATAACTAAGATACTTTCTATAGCAGTTAATATGGCGGCAGTAATGGTACTTATACCTAAAATGACTGCACTATTTATGGAAGGTTTAATGCCAATATCAGAATCAGCTAAGAAGTTAACAAAAGAAAAATTCAAGGGAAGAAAGTTCTTAATTGGATTAGATGCTGCAGTAGTAGTAGGAAATCCAGAAGTTATTACAACAGCTTTAATAATAATCCCTTTAACTATCGCTATGGCAGTAGTTCTTCCAGGCAACAGAGTACTACCTTTTGCTGATTTAGCAGTTGTTCCTTTCAGAGTAGCTTTAGTAGTAGCACTAGCTGGCGGAAACTTGATAAAGAGTATTATTATAGGATTAGTATGTATGGCAGCAATATTACTAGCAGGTACTCACTGTGCACCAGTACTCACAGAACTTGCAAAATCTTCAGGTATAAACTTAGGAATGGCAGGAGGAGCTCTTATTTCTACATTCTCAGCAACAAGTTTAACTTTAAGTTTCATAGTATATAAAGTATTTACAGGTAATTTAGTTATAACTTTACCTATATTCTTTATAGCGTTTGGGGCAATCTGGCTTTATATAGAATCAAAAAAGAAAAGACAAGGTAAAACAGAAGAATCAGTTGTATAATAATTGAGTTTGATATTTAGTATGAATTGCTGTAAGACTGATGTAGGAGGATTTTACAGCAGTTTATTGTAACACAGAATAATCCTAGTAAATAGGGATGATAAAATTATGTGATTTTATATTATGGAGGAATAAGATATGATACAAAGAGCAATTGATAAATTAGAACCTTTTCAGAGGGCTATTTCAAAAGCACATCTTGCTTCAGCAGGAATATCAATAGATGCTTTAGATAGCAAACCTTTAATTGCTATTTGCAACAGCTGGAATGAAGTATGCCCAGGCCATGAGCCTTTAAGACAATTGGCTGAAGAAGTAAAAAAGGGTGTTCGTGAAGCTGGTGGAGAACCTATAGAATTTAATACTATAGCCATGTGTGATGGAATTGCACAAGGGCATCCAGGTATGAGATACTGCCTGCCTCATAGAGAAATTATTGCAGATTCTGTTGAGGCAATGGTAGTTGGAGAAGGTGTATTTGATGGAATGGTTATGTTAACTGCTTGTGATAAGATAACACCTGCTATGCTTCAAGCTGCAGCACGGGTAAATGTTCCAACAACTATTGTTACAGCAGGTCCATGTATTCCTGAAATTACACCACAGGATTCAAAAGAATTACGTTCTAAATTTTTAAGCGGTGAAATAACAGAACGTGAATTGATAGAAGGAACGTTAAAGTATTATACTGGCCCCGGAATATGCCCATTCTTAGGAACAGCTAATACAATGAATGTCTTAGCTGAAGCACTTGGAATGATGCTGTCAGGAACTAGTTTAATACCAGCTGGTACAAGCTTTAGAAGATTTGCAGCAAGAAATTCAGGAATTGAGGTTATGAAACTAGTAGATAAGGGAATAACACCAAGAAAAATTATGACCAAGGGAGCATTAAAGAATGCAATAGTTTTATTAACTGCAATTGGGGGCTCTTTAAATGCATTATTACATTTACCAGCTTTAGCAGCAGAACTTGAATTAGAGCTACCATGGAATGAGTTTTCTGAAATTAGTTCTAAAACACCAGTACTTTGTGGAATAGTTCCTAATGGAAACCAAACTGTTGTTGATCTTCATAGAGCTGGAGGAGTACCTTCTGTTCTACGTGAGTTAAGAACTCTTTTAGAATTAGATGTTGTAACAGTGGATGGAAAAACTGTAGGTGAAATTTTGGACTTAACAAAAGATGGTGATAGAAATGTAATAAGAACTTTTGATAAACCAATACAAGCTTCTGATGGAATACAAATTCTTTATGGAAACTTAGCTCCAAAAGGTGCACTAGTTAAAACTTCAGCAGTTCCTGAAGATCAAAGAGATTTTGTAGGAACAAGTATCGTATTTAATAGCGAAGAAGAATGTCATAAGGCATATAAAGAAGGAAAAATTAGACCTGGACACATAGTTGTTGTAAGGTATGAAGGTCCTAAAGGTGGACCAGGTATGAGAGAATTACATCGTGTAACTGAGATACTTAAAAAGATACCTAATACAGCAGTAATTACTGATGGACGTTTCTCAGGAGCAAGTGGTGGATTAAGTGTTGGATATATGTGCCCAGAAGCGGCCGAATGTGGGCCGATAGCTGTTGTTCAAGATGGAGATACAATAAAAATAAATCTTAAAAAGGGTATAATGGAATTAGAGGTTTCTGAGAAAGAAATGGAAACTAGAAAGTTAAAATGGACTCCTATTAAAAAAGAATGTGGTAAAGGAATTTTACCACGCTATGCAGAGCAAGTTGGATCCGCATTAGAAGGAGCAGTGCTAAAAAGACTAAAAAATATAGATTAATAGTATTATAATAAGTTCTATTAAAAAAGATATAAATAGCCGTACTTCTAGACAAATTAGAGGTACGGCTATTCCTTTATTTATAATGCCAGATGTATTGTAGAAAAACGACATTTACCTATTATTGACACTCAGTTAAATTTATGATATATTACATACATACCAACCGTATGTATGTAAGGAGGGATTCTGTGGCGCGTAACAAATATCCTGAAGAAACAGTAAAACAAATATTAGATGTTTCTTTAAAACTTTTTATGGAAAAGGGCTATGAGAAAACGACCATTCAAGATATTGTTAATAATTTAGGAATGTCTAAGGGAGCGATTTATCATCATTTTAAGTCCAAAGAAGAAATTATGGATACAATAAGTAAGAGGAGTTTTAAAGAAAATACTTATTTAAATGAAATATGTAGAAACCATGATTTAAATGGTCTTGAAAAGATTCAAAAAATTCTTATTTACAATATATCAGATACAAATAAGCAGATTAATGATAAGTTATCACTTTCTCTTACTAAAAATCATCGAATGATTGCTAAGCATCTTGAAGATACTATGCAATATGCAGCTCCTATGCTTGCCAAATTAATTGAAGAAGGTATAAATGATAAGTCAATAACTGTTGTTAATCCCAAAGCTACATCAGAAGTTATTATGCTATTATTTAATTTTTGGTTAAGTCCGGCTATATTTAGAATTTCAAAGAAGGAGTTTTTAGATAAATTAGATTTTCTAAAGAATTTAATTGACTTTATGGGAATTTCCTTGATTAGTGATGAATTTATACATAAATGTGTACAATACTATGAGAACATTTTTGAGAAAGAAGTGTAACATTGAAAAATAATCTACCCATGTAAGGTAGTTTATTTTTTAGGTACATACATACCGACGGTTTGTATTAAAAAATAAAAAACAATAAATTTAAATTGGAGGATACCTAAATATGGGTGATAAATGGATTGTAGAAACCGATAAATTAAGAAAAGTTTTTGATGGGGTAGAAGTAATTAAAGACTGTTCTATGCATATAAAACAGGGTACAATTTATGGGTTTTTAGGCATGAATGGTGCTGGAAAAACCACTGTATTTAAGATGTTGTCGAGTTTACTCTCACCTACATCGGGAACAGCAAAAGTGTTAGGGGTAGATATAACTTCTCATAGTAGTGAAGTTTTAAGAAATATAGGTAGTATTATAGAAGTACCTATTTTTTATGAACATTTATCTGCCGTTGAAAATTTAAGAGTGCATCTTGGATATATGAATAAGAAAAATATAGATATAGATAAAACTCTAGAAATGGTTGGACTTCCTTCTAGAGATAGGAAGCCTGTATCAACCTTCTCTCTAGGAATGAGACAGCGACTAGGTATTGCACGGACAATTATTCATCAGCCCAAGCTTCTTATATTAGACGAACCTCTAAATGGACTTGATCCAATGGGTATTCGAGAAATGAGAGAGTTATTTCTTAATCTTGTAAGAAATGAAGGTATGACCATTCTTATATCTAGTCATATTCTTACCGATATAGAACACATTGCAGATAATATAGGTATCATTGCAAATGGCAAGATTATTGATGAAGTAAGTATGGCAAAAGTTAAATCCCAAACTTTAAATGCTAGTCTTGAAGAATATTTTTTTCAAAAAATTAAGGAGAAATTAGAATATGTTTAAGTTTATATCTTTAGAAATGCATAAGTTTAAAATTAGAACTTATGTCTTAGCAAGTATCGTTTCGTGTATAGCCCTTTTAGGATTTACCTATCTTATTTCTGTAATTTCTAGAGTTGAAAAAGATCCTTTATTTCAAAGTTACTCTAATATCTTTAAATTTATAGGTATCATGAGTATGATTATTTTCACTGTACTTTCTGCTGTTATGTACTCTAGAATTGTAATAGAAGACTATATAGGAAAGAGACTAGTACTACTATTCTCCTACCCTGTAAGTCGCAGCAAAATTTTCCTTGCTAAAGTATGTTTTGTTACCTTATTTACGGTTATAGCGCTTATGTTTAGTAATGTAGCGTGTTTATTTATTTTTAGTATAACCGAATTAATAAGTCCAATTGTTAGGGACACGTTAACTCCATTTTGCTTGTTAAATACTTTACAAAGCATTTTATTAACTGCTTTAACTGTTGGTGCTCTAGGTATTCTTTCTATGACAGTAGGTTTTATAAAAAAATCAATGCCTACTACAATTATTACATCATTTGCGTTTGCTGCCACTGTAGGAAATATGATCATGAGTGGTAGTTTGGAAATAGGTTTAATTTTATTAGGCATTCTCATTGCATTAGATGTCCTGGTAGTGAGGGAGATAATAAAAAAAATTAATCAAATGGATTCTATATAAAAGGGGGAAGCAAGATGTTAATTGGTATTATCCTAGGGAGTGTACTAGGAATAATTTTATTATTAATAGGTTTTGTTGGAATTATTGTTAATAAACAAAACAGAAGGTCAAGCCGCTGGCCGGATTGGGTAGTAATTGCTGGAGGATGTGCTATTTTAACTGCAATTTTTAATATTATGAAATTACATTAGTTTTTGATTAAAACTAATGTGCTATTATTTGCAGAAGAAGGATTAAAATTCTTTGGCATTAATAAGAATGTAAAAAGCATGTACAGAAATGTGTCAATAAAATAATGGTTTATAAATACCACGTTGAAATAATATTCAACGTGGTATTTAATATTCTAAAGGATTATAAAAGCTTGTTCTGATGCACATATCTTTGAATTAGCATTAATAAATACTCCTAGCTTATCTATTAAAAGCTATATTTTTTATTATAAAATGTTACTATAGGATACAAAAAAGATTATTATTTGATAGAATTTCATTTGTTTTATACGTAATAGTAAGTGTAAGGGTCCTTTAGAAAGGAGAAAATTTTACCATGGATGAAGAAATTTACTCGTTAATAGAAAGTAGAAATGAAAAAGGTATGGAGTTACTTATTAATGAATATTCAGCATTAATAAAAGCTATAGTAAAAAAACATTTATATAATCTTTCGCAGTATCATGAAGAATGTATTAATGATGTGTACCTTGGAATTTGGAATAATATAGCTAGTTTTAATAAAGAAAAGAATCTTTTAAAAAATTGGATAGCTGCAATAGCAAAGTACAAAGCTATTGATTATAAGAGAAAGTATTTAAAAACTCTTGAATATATTGATATATCTGAGATAGATATAGAAAGTGATTTTACTATAGAAAAAGAAGTTTTAAAAAATGAATTAGAGTATGAAACAGAGGAGATTCTTAAAAACCTCAATCCAATGGATAAACAGTTTTTTATTAAGCTTTTTGTAAAAGAAGAATCTATAAAGGAAATTAGTGAAGAGTTTAATATTAAACCATCTCTAATATATAATAGAATTTCTAGAGCAAAGAGCAAGATAAGAAGATTATTTTCTAGGTCATAAGGAGGGATATAATCTATGAAGGATGAGTATAGCTTATTAAATAATGTAGAGGTAGATTTTTCACAGTATACAATAGAAGAAGTTAATGAAGTTGAAAAGAAGAAAATGATGAAAAAATTTATAGATTCTAAAAGCAAAAAAGTGTTTTGGAGTAAAAAGAAGATTTTAGTGGCTGCAGCAGCTTTACTTTTAGTAGTGAATCTAGGTGTACAAGGAGATAAGGTTTTAGCGGTGGCAACTAGCTTAAAATATAATATTACTACATGGTTAGGTATTAATAATAATGGAGGAAAGTATGAAGCTCAAATAGGAAAAACTTTGGAATGGAAGGGTACCAAGCTTACTTTAAATGAGTTTTTTATGGATAATTCAAGGATTATTATTAACCTTAATGTTAATAAGGAGGTAAATGAGACTGTTAAGGATCATCTTAAGTTAGTACCAGATGTTTATCTTAATGGTAAAAAGGTTGAGAGAACTTCTGATTATGTTGGATATAGAGTTGCAGAAATTGATGGAAAGAATAAAGAAAGTAATATAATTCTTGAAGTAGAAGGAAAGGGCTTATCCTCAAATAATAAGGAGGATGTAAAGTTAGTGTTTTCTACTAGCTTTGTTTATGATTCAACAAGTTATAAACACGATTTTAGCTAAGGAATGTGGTGTTAGAGATCCAGATTTTACTTAACTAAAGTGATTAAGGTAGATAAAAATATAGCAATAGGTGAAAATAAACTTTATTTAGATAATGTTACTATTACACCAGATAGAGTACTTATTTCAGGTTCTTCAAAAGGGTTTAGTTCATGGGAAAATAACAAGAATGTAAATTATTATTATGATGTTGTTGATGAGAATGGTGATTCAGTTCCCTTGAAAGAGGAGATAGGAAAGGGAGCATATTTCTGTAGATTCTCCAGAGAGGGAGAGGAGGGCAAGGCAGATACCTTTAAGGAAATAAATACTTTAAAGATTGTTCCATATACTTTTAATAAGATAAGTACAAATACTACTGTTGTTTGTGATGGAAGAATAAGATATATTATTGAAGATAAGATTATTACAATTGATTTAAAAAATAAAGTGTATACCAATAATTTAATAAGCAAATAGCAGATAAAGTAGGCAGTTTCATTTAATTATGGAGTAGTGGATTTCAAAGGAGATGATTTGCCTCCACCATTAAAACCTAACATACATAGTAACCAATAACGTATATTTACTTAATAAATGTATGTATGATAAAATTATTTTGTAATTATATATTAAGATGAATAGAGGGATTAAGCATGACATGTATGGTAAAACGTGCTGTTGTTCAAGGCTCCGTGCAAAGACTACATGAAGATATAGGATAATGTTTTGTTCGGAGCCGAATTTAAATAACTTTCACTAAAATATTTTTGTGTGGACTTTGCTTCATTTATTTACAAATTAAAAGTAGATAGGAGCAAATGCTATGAAATATGAAAAAGCACAAAATATATTGCCACAGTATGTTATTGAATTAATTCAACAGTATGTAGATGGTGGTTATTTATATATACCTAGAAAGTTAAGCAGTAAAAAAGCTTGGGGTGAAAATAGTGGTATAAAAAATAGTTTAAAAAAAAGAAACAGAGAAATTTTTAATAACTATAAAGAAGGTATATCTGCTAAAGAACTTTCTAAGCAATTTTTTCTTACGGAAGACAGTATTAGAAGAATAATTAGAGAAGAAAAACAATTAATATAACTTAAAAGGATATTTTTATATTATGTAGCTTATGTAATATAAAAATATCCTTTTTAATTGTTTCTGTAAAATCAGACAAGTTTATTACAGAATTATTTATGAACTGGATAAAGCAAGGGAAATGAAGTTATAATTTTATTGTAAGGTTCAGTTGTGAATACTGTAGTAAGGGAGTTGAAAAGTATGATACAGGGACTACGTGGAGGAAGAATTATAATGTTAAAACAAAGTTTAAAAATAGAAAATATACCTGCAATTTTGTGGGGTGATAAGTCCGATAAGCTATTTATAGCTGTGCATGGCAATATGTCAAATAAGGCTGATCATGTTACTGTTGCATTTGTAGAAGAGGCAGTAGAAAAAGGGTATCAGGTACTAAGTTTTGACTTACCTGAACATGGTGATCGTAAGAATGAAAATTATGTTTGTAAAGTTCAAAATTGTGTTCATGATCTTAACATTATTATGCATTATGCAAAATCATTATCAAATAGCATAAGTTTATTTGCTTGTAGTATGGGAGCGTATTTTAGTTTACTTTCATATAGTAATGATTTATTAAATCAGTGTTTGTTCCTGTCACCTGTGGTAAATATGGAACGTATTATAAATAATATGATGACATGGTTTAATGTAAGTGAAAATAAACTGAAAGAAGAAAAAGAAATTTCCACACCTATTGGACAAACACTTTACTGGGATTATTACTGTTATGTAAAAGAACATCCTATTGTTACCTGGAATAAGGCAACTTCAATTCTGTATGGTTCAGAAGATAATCTATGCGAATTTGATGTAGTATCTATGTTTGCAAAAGAATTTGATTGTCACCTAGATATAATGGAAAGTGGAGAACATTATTTTCACACAGAAGAGCAATTGCAATATTTTAGACAGTGGGTAAAAAAGCATATTATGAAATAAAACAGAATGTAAGATATAAAATGAGTATAATTACGAGAGCGAGTTTTTGTTCAAAAAACTAAAATGTAAACCCCATGACAGTTTGTCATGGGGTTTACTATATAAGCTTAGAATCATTTAGGGAATGTAAATTAATCTCCATCCTCGCCTCCAGGACCATCGCGCCTTGGACGTGATGATTCTGGAAGAGGTTCAACAATTTTAGGGGGTTTGTTGCCATGTACAGAATTTAAAGAACTATTTTGGTGATTAGAGTTTGAACAATTACATTGTTTATTAAAAGTAGAATGATTGTTTTCATTAGTCATTTTATAAACACCACCTTCTAAATTATTTTGTACAGATAACAAGTTTTTATGTTAGAAGTTTTTTTCAAGATGTCTAATATTGTGATAAAAAACATTAAAGAAAACAATAAGAAATTTTTAAATTATTTTTTGTAACTAGGAATATGTAATGTTATACAACTTCCATTTTTCCAATTTTTAAAATTATATTTTCCGTCATGTGATGTAACTATCTGTTTTACAATATAAAGTCCAAGACCATGAGTTTTGTTACTTGGAAATTCAGTTGAGAAATTTAAGGTTTCTAAAATATCATCTTTAAAGCCAAGTCCAGTATCCTTAATTTCAATTATACAATTCTCATCTTCTTGTTTTAGGTCAATGTAAATATTGCAGCCGTTGTCATTATGTTTCATACTATTTCCTATAATGTTTATGAGAGCACGTTCAAATAATCTCATATCACCGTTTATCATACAATCTTGAGCTTCAGGAGAAGTGAAAAGTTCAAAATTATACTTGTTATCACAGGAGTTATTTAAATAATCTACAACTACTTTTCTTAAAAGTTCTGCAGCATAAAAAGGATGAATATCTAAAGGTTGCATTTCATATTCAAGTTTTACTGTTAAATTTAAGTCACTAATCAGCTGCTTTATCTTTTCACTTTGAAGTCTTATAATGCTAAACTGATTTCTTTCTTCTTCAGAAAATTTTTTATTATCTTCTAAGGAACTAGAGTAACCCATAATCATAGATAGAGGAGTTCGAATGTCGTGGGATATTCCGCTAATCCAATTATTTCGAGCTAAATCTCTCTTTTCTATTAATGCTTGCTGTCTTAAAAGTTCCTTAGAGGTGTTATTTATATTTCGAGCTAAATCTCCTAATAGCCCTTTAGTTTGAAGAGATACTGGCTTCTTTTTAGACATATCGTCTATTCCTTTTACAACTGTGCGAAGAGAAAGAAAAAAACGGATTCCAAATAAAAAGGCTAGTAGAATAGCAACTATGAAATTTATGATTAATGCAGCAAGTAACCAATTAAGTCCATTACGTACAAGCTTTTCTGGTGCTTCAAGTTGAGCTTTCCAAATGCTATTTTTACTGTTTCCAATTACAAATAATCCATTTTCATGTTTCCAAGTTTGAGTTGGGTAGTCCTTTAGATACCACTTACTAAAAGAAGCGATGTCAGAAGAAGTATAGCTTAAAGGAATATCCTTTGGTAGATTTTTGCTCCATATAACTTTTCCATTATCATTTAAAAGCATTGCCCATTGAAATTGATCTGTAAGTATATTTGAAGCTCTATTTGATAATGTGTAATTATTACCTTCCTTTTTTAGACCTTGACTAATTTCGGATATTTTGTATTTATCATTGGAATATTTACTAGATGATGATGCACATAAGCATAACACAATAATATTAGTTATTAATAATATTATGGCAATTGTTCCTGCTGAGAGAACATAGCGCATAATTATTTTTCTCATTCCCTTCATTTTATGCCTCCAATACAAGTTTATATCCAAGACCTCTTACTGTTAACAGATGTTTTGGATGAGAAGGATCAGATTCTATTTTTGCTCTTAATCTTCTGATATGAACCATTAGTGTATTTTCATATCTAAATAAGTTATCACCCCAGGCAGCTCTACATAAAGTATCAATAGTTACAATATTTCCTTTATTAGTATAAAGCGTATCTAATAGCGCATATTCTTTAGCTGTTAAGGTGAATTCTTCGTTTTGCGCCTTTATAGAACCACTGTTCATATCAATAAGTGTACTTCCTAAATAAAAAGTAGGCTTTTTATTTGCTTGTCCTGTTAATGGAAAGTAGGTTCTTCTAAGTACAATATTAATGCGAAGAATTAATTCTCTAGGAAGAAATGGTTTGGTAATATAGTCATCAGCACCGAGACCTAGTCCTAAAAGCCTGTCTTCATCTTGATCCTTAGCTGATAAGAAAAGTATAGGAACCATAGAAGTTTCACGAAACTTTTGCATAAGGGAAAAACCATCTCCGTCTGGTAGCATTATGTCTAAAATAACAATGTGAGGATTTATCTTTTTAAACTCTTCTACGGCTTCATGACAATTAGAAGCTGTAAATACTTCATGAAATCCTTCCTTTAGCATAATGTCTTTAACCATTTGAGATAATGAAAGTTCATCATCTACAATTAATATTTTGCAATTTTTAATATCCTCCATACTAAATACCATACCTTTCTAATATTACATAATTCAAGTCTCGGACATACAAAATTTTTACTTAATATAAGCATAATGCAACGCAACTTTTTTAGAGGACAGAGGACAGAGGACAATTGACAGAGGACAGTGAAGGAGGATTTTTCTCCGTTACACTACGAAAAATCTTTAATTAAATATTCAATTACTCGTTTCACTAAAGTGAAACATTGCTGACCTATATAAATTTTAAGCTTCTTTTGCGTTAGCAAAACAAGCTTAAAAAAATAATTTAGTTTTCTGACGTAAGGAAGAAAACTTACCTTCATTGTCCTCTGTCCTCTGTCAATTGTCCTCTAAAAAATGCTTCGCATTTTTTTAAAACTGTGAAAGTTGAGTACATAATGACTGAAATTATTATACATCAAATACTTCTTAAGGTAAATGTAAGGTAGATTTCATGGATATGTAAGGTAGATTTTTTATACTTAAAGAGTAGAAAACAGTGATGAAAAACATTATGTATATTTGGAGGAAAATAAACATGAATATAATAGAAACTAAAAATTTAACTAAAGAATACAATGGAACTCTATCAGTTAATAACTTAAATATATCAATTGAAGAAGGACAAATTTATGGATTCCTTGGACCAAATGGAGCAGGAAAAACTACTTCAATACGAATGATGCTAGGTTTAATAAAACCTACAAAAGGAAGTGTTAGTGTATTTGGATATGATCAAAATAAAAAAAATAGAACTGACATATTGAAAAATGTTGGCGCACTTATTGAAAATGCAGCCAGTTATCCACATCTTACAGCATATGAAAATCTTAAGATAATGAGTACTTTGACTAATTCATCTAAAAATGATATTGATGAAGTATTAAAGATTGTTAGATTAAATGATGTTAAAAACAAGATGGTTAAAGAATTTTCACTTGGTATGAGACAAAGATTAGGAATTGCTATGGCTATTCTTAGAAAACCAAAGCTTCTTATTTTAGATGAACCTACTAATGGATTAGATCCTTCTGGAATTCATGAAATAAGAGAACTAATAAAAGAGATTCCTAAGCTGTATGGCAGCACAGTTTTAATTTCAAGTCACCTTTTATCAGAAATTGATCAAATTGCAACTCATGTAGGCATTATTACTAAAGGAAGTCTTGTATATCAAGGTACTATCGAAGAACTAAGAAGTAAAGGTCATGAAAAAATAAAAATACGCACAGATGACATGAATGGAACTATAAACGTACTAAATCAAAAGAATATTTTTCATAATGTACAGGATGGATATATTGAGATAGGTGGCCTAAATGATGAGAAAATAGGACAAGTAATTGAGAATATAGTTTTTAAAGGTATAAAGGTATATAGAATAGAAGAAGAAAAAGCTTCATTAGAAGATATTTTTCTTAACCTTACTGGAAAGGAGAATAGTTTATAAATGAAAGATATTGTTTGTGCAGAATTTATAAAAATGAAAAGAAAGAAGGTATTTTTACTAGCTTTAATTGGTGAATTATTATCATTTTTAGTTGCTTATGTTTTTGAAAGTAGACCTGGATCAAAGAATTGGATGGATTTATTATATAATTTTAGCGGATTTAATTTTATGATTATGATAATAGTATTTACAATTATTATTTCTAAAATAGTAGATATTGAACATAAATCGGATATGTGGAAAATTGAATTTATTTCTATAAAGGATAAGAAGTCGCTTTATATAGCCAAATTTATTTGCGTATTAATAATAATGTTTTTTTCTTCTTGTATATCCTTTAGTGGCTTAATTTTATTAGGGAATAGTATAGGAATAAAAGGTATTGCTTACGGTTTAATATTAAAGCAGAGTTTATGCCCTTTAATTGGATATTTACCATTTATAGTTTTACAGCTTTCAATTTCTATAATGGTAAAAAATCAAGGAGTTTCAATAGCTTGTGGAGTTATAGGATGTTTTTTAGGGGTACTTGGTTTTGCACTTCCCTTTGGAAAAATTCTCATATGGATGTATCCGTTTTTTACTGCACCTATGATTTCTGCATCAAATATGAGCACAGTTATGAATAAAAGTAGTGTAATGTTTAGTTTTATAAGTATTATTGTAGCAGCGGGAATGACTTTCATATCACTACGTTTGTACGATAAAAAGGAAGATCTTTAAGAAGGAGTGAGATATTTTGTATAGATTAATTAAGTGTGAATTACTAAAATTAAAAAGACAAAGAGCGTTTATAATTTCAATAATAATTACATTCATACCAATTATATTAGGATTATTTACTTTTAAGGCTAATTATAGTGTATTTAAGGAGCAAAACGTAAATGATTGGTTAAAAGGCTGGGGACAGGTTGCAATGTTTTATTCACCTATTATATTTCCTATAATAGCTAGCATATATTGTGCAATGATATTTAGAGTGGAATACATGAATAAAAATATGAAAATCATATTATCAACCCCTGTTTCAAGAAAGTCACTATATATATCAAAGTTTATAACAGCAATTTTAATGGTTTTATTCTTACAGGTTATATTTGGTCTTACATACTTTATGGTTGGAAAAATGTATGGAATAACAGATCCTTTTCCAATTAGCAGGATCATTAATATTTTATTCTTTGGATGGATAGGAGCTTTACCACTAATTTCTGTGCAGATGTATTTATCTTTAAAGTATGAAGAATTTACAAAATCAATTATGATAGCATCATGCTTCTCACTACTTGGATTTTTTATATCATCTGTAAAAGGTCTTAAATACATATGGCCCTGGGCGATTCAAAAAATATCTATGGATATTTCAGCATCGGCAGGTATACAAGGAATAATTCCACAGTTATCATTTACTATATATTGTTTAACTTTTATGGTAATAATTAATGTGATAGGTATTAGAAAATTTGATGATGGAGAGGTTATGTAGTATTTAAATATATTATTTTATAGATATGCAACTTGAAAATCTTAATTTTGTTATAAAATTAAAATTGAATTTTAGTATTCATCGAAGCAATATAACATTTAATTATGATGTTGTATATCTATATTAAAAATTAAAGATACTATGAATTTTAGACTATTACATAGATAAAAGATTGCATGCAATTGGCTAAAATAGGTGTATAATATGAAAAAGTATAAACACTACTTGCTTTAATAAGCTGAATAACTAGAGAATATTCTAGTTATTTTTTATTTACAATAAAAATATATTTAGAAAGTAGTATTATTCATGATAAGGAAAAAAATATTATTAGTTATGGTGATATAAGGTATCATGAAAAAAATTTATAATATGTCAAATTTTTTTACTTACTTAGGTTACTATTATTTATATAATAAAGTATAATTAATATGTAACTGATTATAGTGAAAATTACTTGACAGAAAAGCAAGGATATTTATATATGAATTCAGCTAATATCATTGCTTTATAATTTAATGCATAAAAATAGCATTATAGAAGGTTAAGTAGTTGCTTATAAAAGAAGGAGTGATAGCACATGCGTGTCAGTTAAAATGTTATATAAATGTAATATTTATTGTAGTAATAATTAGTGCTGGATCTTATTTACTGGGATATAGCGATTATTTGTAATTGCTTTAAGTGTTAATATTAGTACATAAATTTTATTAATATTAAAGAATACACAACACTAATTTTAAATTTTTATTGTAATTATAAAGGATATGGTACTATGGAAAAGAATATGGAAAAGAATAAGCATAAAAAAATTATAGTAGGAACTGCAATTTCTCTTTGTACTTTAATTATTGTGTATTTTGGAATGGCAGCGTATTTCAAAAATCATTTTTATTTTGGATCTGAAATTAACATGGTTAATGTTTCTGGAAAAACCGTGGAAGAAGTAAATACAAAAATGGCATCTGAGATAAAATCATATAAGTTAAATCTAAAAGAGAAAGATGGTAAAAGCGAACAAATTCACGCTGAGGATATTGGGTTAAAATATAATTCAGAAGATGAATTTAAGAAACTTAAAGATAAGCAGGGGTCTTATAAGTGGATTTTAGCATTTTTCAGTACAAAAGATTCTAAAATGACAGCTGAAGTTTCATATGATAAGAAACTACTACAAGAAAAGCTGGACAATCTCTCCTGTACTGATAGTAAGAATACCATTGAGCCTAAAAATCCTAGCTTTAAATATTCTAATAATGGTTATGAGATTGTAAATGAAGTTAATGGAAATAAGGTAAATAAAAGTGCGTTATATGATAATGTAGTAAAGGCTATAGTTAAGGGAGAAACTACAATAGATTTACAATCGCTTAAATGCTATGTTAATCCAAAGTATACTACAAAGTCAAAAGAGACTACTGAAATTAAAAATACACTTAACAAATATGTAGCTTCTAAGGTTACTTATACTATTGGGGATAGCAAGGAATCTATAGATGCTTCTACAATAAATAAGTGGCTTACAGTTAATGAAGATTTTAAAGTTGCATTTGATGAGGAAAAAGTAAAAGAATATCTTAAAAAATTGTCTGATACTTATAGTACAATTGGAAAGACAAGAAAGTTTACTGCATCTTCAGGATCAACAATAAATGTTGGTGGTGGTGATTATGGATGGGATATTAATACTGCCAAAGAAACACAGGAATTAATTGCTGCCATTAAAGAAGGTAAAGATGTAAAAAAAGAACCAGTATATAGTCAAAAAGCTGCATCGCATGGTAGTAATGATATTGGAAATACTTATGTAGAAATAGATATGGGAAGACAGCATTTATGGTTTTATAAAAATGGATCTTTAGTAGTACAGGGAGATGTTGTTACAGGTAATGTAAGTAATGGACATGCAACACCAGAAGGCATTTATAGTTTGAAATATAAAGAAAGACATGCTACTTTGAAAGGACAGGGATATGCTTCTCCTGTTGATTATTGGATGCCATTTAATGGTGGTATTGGAATTCATGATGCAAACTGGAGACCGGCATTTGGTGGTAGTATATATAGGGGAGATGGTTCACATGGTTGCGTAAACTCACCACATGAATTAGCAAGGACCATATATGAAAATATCGAGGAAGGTACTCCAATTGTTTGTTATTATTAATTATAAATCTATGAAATAATTTTAAAAGCAGCTTGATTAAGCTGCTTTTTTTTGATCATAGTCTATATTTTTATCCTTTGCTAATATAATTGTAGAAATTATAATAAGTACACTTCCAAATAATAGTGGAAATGTCATTTCTTCATTTAGAAATAGCACACCTAAAAATACACTAACTATAGGTTCAAAAGTACCTAATATAGATGAGGTAGAGACACCTATTAGTTCTATAGCTTTTAGAAGTAAAATTATTGATAGTATAGTGGAAATTACGGAAATTCCAAGGTAGCAAAGTATGGTCTTAAAGTTAAAATTTAAAACTATAGAATTATTAGACATCCCACATAAAACCGTACCTATTGATGAACCTACGCAAAGATACATGGTAGTAACTCTGTTATCTAAGGACCTAATAGATTTTAAATTAAAAGAGACCATAGTAAGTCCATAGGATAAACCCGAAAATAAAGCTAAAGCAACTCCTAAAATATTTACAGTATTATTTTTAAAACCAACTAATGAGTAAACACCAATTGCAGCAAGTAACAGAGATATGATTTTTTTAGCACTCATTTTATCTTTATAAAGTATAAAACCAGCTATGCAAACTACAACCGGATATATAAAGTGTAAAGTAGTTGCAAGTCCTGCACCTAAATAATTATAGGATACAAATAAAGTTTGAGTTGTTAGAGTATATCCAGTTATGCCGATAGCTATAAGTAAAAGTATTTGTTTCTTTTTTAAGTTAATATTAATGCGTTTACATTTTAGATAGAAAAATAATATTAATGCTGAAAGCGAAAATCTAAATATTAATGCAGTAGTTGGATTAGAACCATTAGAATATGCAATTCTAGCAAAAATAGGCATAACTCCAAATGCCGTTGATGATAGAAGTGCATAACATACTCCTTTATAACTATTCAAAGCTTGTCCTCCTTTTAGATGTTAGTAAAACGTTTAAAAAATCCATAGAATATTATATCACAAATCTAAAATTTTTATAAATGTTAAAAATGAAGCTAAGATAGAATTTAGAGTACTTTTGGCCTTATTATAAGAAAAAATATTTGTTTAAAATTAAAAAAAAGTTTATTATAATAAAATTATTGGATAGTATCATCTCAAAATAGAAATGTGCATGTATTTACATTTAATGAAGAAACACAATCTTATAATGAGCCAATTGTTTATTTTAAAGATGATATTACTAATTGCAATATATTTAATGATTTATCAATGGAGTTAAAGAATATTTTTTATTAAACTTCAGTTTCCTGGTAGTTATATGATTGGAAGATAAAATGTGGTAAAAGGCACTAAATAGCTTATTTAATTTAAATAAACTGTATAGTGTTTTTTTATTGTGAAAGCCTTTTTTGCTTTGTTTGATAAATCAATATATAATATTGTGTAAGAATTAAAGTAAGAGGAATAGGAATAGGAAGTGAGACTTGTGGATAATGAAAAGCAACAATTAAGTGTTGAAGTAGCAAGACTTTATTATCAGTCAGACTATAGTCAACAGCAAATTGCGTCACAACTTGGAATATCGAGACCAACTATATCGAGACTTCTTAATTACGCTAAAGAAAAAGGTTACGTTAAAATTAGCATTATTGATCCATTTGCAGATTTAGATAAATTAGCTTATCAGCTAAAAGAAAAGTATGGATTAAATGATGTACGTGTGGTTTTTTCACCGAAGGATGATTATACTTCTATCAGAGAATACATTAGCAAAGAGGCGGCAGAGTATTTAGAAGAAACAATAAAAAATGGGGATATCATAGGAGTAAGTTGGGGAACAACAATGTATGAAGTTGCAAAAAGGCTTACAGGTCAAAACCTTAAAGGAGTAGAAGTAGTTCAGCTAAAAGGTGGAATTAGTCATTCTGAAGTAAACACATATGCATATGAAACAGCTAGTCTTTTTGCTGAGGCTTTTCAGACAGTCCCAAGATATTTGCCACTGCCAGTGATTTTTGATAATGCCGTTGTAAAAGAAATGGTAGAAAAGGATCGCCATATAAAAAGTATTATGCAAATGGGCAAGGAATCCAATATAGCCATTTTTACAGTTGGTACCGTTCGAGATGGCGCATTGTTTTTTCGGTTAGGTTACTTAACGGAAGAAGAGGAAAATTCATTGAAGCAAAAAAGCGTAGGAGATATTTGCTCTAGATTTTTTGATGAAAATGGTGAAATTTGTGATGAAGAAATTGATAGTCGTACCATAGCAGTATCCCTAGATGCACTTAGACAAAAAGAAAAAGCTATTTTAGTTGCAGGCGGAAAACGTAAAGAAAAAGCAATACGAGGAGCACTAAAGGGGAGAAATGCTAATGTTTTAATTACTGATCAATTTACTGCAAAGAGACTTTTGGACTAACTTGAGAACAAAATTTCACAGATAACTTTACAAATGTTCAAAAAAGTTTTATTATATAACTACATCACATTTGAAAGGGGATTGAAGTTAAAATGGATTATAAGATGTTGATTTCAAAGGCTTTACAGGGAAGGGAAAACGCTTACACTCCTTATTCTAATTTTAAAGTTGGAGCAGCGGTACTTACTGAAGATGGAAAAATATATACAGGATGTAACATAGAAAATGCTTCTTATGGAGCAACAAATTGTGCAGAAAGAACAGCTATATTTAAAGCAGTATCAGAAGGCCATAGAACTATTAAAGCAATTGCTATAGTAGGAATAGAAGATGATTATACATATCCTTGTGGTATTTGCAGACAGGTAATAGCAGAATTTGGTTCAGAGGATGTTAAAATAATTTTAGGCAAAAGAAATGAAAGTGATTATATAGTTAAAACATTGGAAGAAATTTTACCAGGAGCATTTACAAAAAAAGACCTAGATAGGTAAGCGTTTACTTATATGGGCTGTAATGGTATAATGGAAAAATAAGTTAATAAGATGAAATGATAGCATAAAAAGCCAGATGACTAAATCTGACTTTTTCATTTTCAAATTTTTAATAAAACTTATTAGAATAAATTAAAAATTTTAATAAAAAGAATATTTTGAACAAAATTTCATATTACTGTTTACAAATGTTCAAAAAAGTTTTATTATAGAACTACAATGAATGTGAAAGGGGATTTAAAATGAATATTGCGGGGATGATTGATCATACATTATTGAAACCAGATGCAACAAAAGAACAAATCTTAAAGTTAACAGGAGAAGCAAAACAATACAAATTTGCATCTGTTTGTGTTAATCCAACATGGGTTAAGTTAGCAAGCGATGAATTAAAAGGTACAGAGGTTGATGTGTGTACTGTTATAGGATTTCCTCTTGGAGCTAATACATCCGAAACAAAAGCATTTGAAGCAAAGAATGCCATTGAAAATGGAGCTACAGAAGTAGACATGGTTATTAATATAGGTGAATTAAAAGATAAAAATTATGCTTATGTAGAAAAAGATATTAAAGCTGTTGTTGATTCAGCAAAAGGAAAAGCATTAGTTAAGGTAATTATTGAAACTTGTCTTTTAACAGAAGAAGAAAAAGTAAGAGCTTGTGAGTTATCTAAAAAAGCTGGTGCAGATTTTGTAAAAACATCAACCGGTTTTTCTAAAGGTGGAGCTACAGCAGAAGATGTTGCATTAATGCGTAAAACAGTAGGAAAAGATATGGGCGTTAAAGCTTCTGGTGGTATTCACACTAAAGAAGAAACTATGGCAATGATTGAAGCAGGAGCAACTCGTATTGGAGCAAGTGCAGGAATCGCTATTATTTCTGAATAATAAAAATAGGTTAGTACTTATTTTTGATTTTTAGTTTAAATTACATCCAGTTCTGTATTATTTTTAAAGTATAAATACAAAGCTGGATGTTAAAATTCATTAGAAATTTGTTGAAAAATGGGTAGAGACAATATATGTTACATGATACATTTAATGTAATCGTTATATGACTTTATGACATTTAATTATAATCATCAAGGGGGAGCATAAGATGAAATATATTATTGGACTAATTGGACTAATTGTTGTTATAGGCCTTGCATGGGTTGCTAGTAATGATAAAAAGAATGTAAAAATTAGACCTATCATTACAATGGTTGTTTTACAATTCATACTTGGTTTTATTTTACTAAACACAGGAGTTGGTAATTTTTTAGTAGGTGGAATATCAAATGGATTTCAAGCACTTCTTAAGTGTGCAGCTGAAGGTGTAGATTTTGTATTTGGTGGATTGATGAATCCAGGAAAATCAACATTTTTTATAAATGTTCTTTTACCAATTGTGTTTATTTCAGCTTTAATTGGTATTCTACAACATTGGAAGATACTACCTTTCGTAATAAAATATATTGGACTAGCTTTAAGTAAAGTTAATGGTATGGGTAAATTAGAGTCTTATAACGCAGTAGCGTCAGCTATACTTGGTCAATCAGAAGTATTTATATCAGTAAAAAAACAACTTGGTTTATTACCAGAACATCGTTTATACACTTTATGTGCATCAGCTATGTCAACAGTATCTATGTCAATCGTTGGCTCTTACATGGTTCTTATAAAGCCTAAATATGTTGTAACAGCGCTTGTTTTAAATCTGTTTGGAGGATTTATTATATCTTCTATCATAAATCCATATACTGTAACAGAGGATCAAGATATTTTAGTAGTTCAAAATGAAAAGAAACAAACGTTTTTTGAAGTTTTAGGCGAATACATAATGGATGGATTTAAAGTAGCAATTACAGTTGGTGCTATGTTGATTGGATTTGTAGCAATAATAGCTATGATCAATGCAATATTTAAGGGCGTTTTTGGTATATCATTCCAAGATATGCTTGGATATGTATTTTCTCCATTTGCATTCTTAATGGGTGTACCTTTAAATGAATCAATAAAAGCTGCAAGTGTAATGGCAACAAAGTTAGTATCTAACGAATTTGTTGCAATGACTACTTTATCAACTGGAAACTTAGGTTTATCTGTGAGATCAACAGCTATTGTTTCTGTATTTTTAGTTTCCTTTGCAAATTTCTCATCTATCGGAATTATTTCTGGAGCAGTAAAAGGACTTAATGAGGAGCAGGGAAATGTAGTTGCTCGTTTTGGATTAAAATTACTATATGGTGCAACACTAGTAAGTGTATTAACAGCAACTGTGGTTGGTTTAATTGTATAATAGTAGATGAAAGAAGGGATTAATATGAAGCCATTTAAAAGAATACATATTATTGTTATGGACTCTGTGGGAATAGGTGAAGCCCCAGATTCAAAAGAATTTGATGATTTTGGTGTAAATACATTAGCACATATCGCTGAGGAAAAGAATGGTTTAAACATGCCTAATATGTCAGCTTTAGGATTATCAAATATTTATGAACTTAAAGGCGTAGAAAAGGCAGAACATCCAAAAGCTTATTTTACAAAAATGCAAGAAGCTTCTTGTGGAAAAGATACAATGACAGGACATTGGGAAATGATGGGGTTATATATTGATAAGCCTTTTCGTGTATTTCCAAATGGATTTCCAGATGAATTAATTAAAAAAATTGAAGATTTTTCTGGTAGAAAGGTTATTGCAAATAAACCTGCAAGTGGAACTGAAATTTTAAAGGAATTAGGGGAAAGACAGCTTAAAACAGGGGAATTAATAGTATATACATCAGCAGATTCTGTACTTCAGGTTGCTGCAAACGAAGAAATTATACCATTAGATGAATTGTATAAGATTTGCAAGTACTGTAGGGAAATAACACTAGATGAACCATATACATTAGGAAGAATCATTGCTAGACCGTTTGTTGGTAAAACTGCAGACACATTTAAGAGAACTTCTAATCGTCATGATTATGCATTAAAACCTTTTGGTGAAACAGTAATGAATTATTTGCAGCAAGCAGGATTAGATTCTATTGCAATTGGAAAAATATCAGATATTTTTGATGGAGAAGGCGTTACTAAGGCTGTTAGAACTGTATCTAATATGGATGGTATGGATAAGTTTATTGAAGTATTAGATGAAGAATTCCATGGTATTAGTTTCCTTAACCTAGTAGATTTTGATGCAGCTTATGGACATCGTCGTAATCCAATTGGTTATGGAGATGCATTAGAAGCATTTGATAAAAGATTATCTGAAGTGTTTGAAAAAATGCAAGAAGATGATTTGCTATTAATTACAGCAGACCATGGAAATGATCCAACTTATACTGGAACAGATCATACAAGAGAATATGTTCCATTACTTGCGTATTCAAAACGCTTCAAAGAAGGAAATAACCTAGGAATAAGAAAAACATTTGCTGATTTAGGTGCAACAGTTGCAGATAATTTCAATGTAAAAATGCCAAAGTATGGTGAGAGCTTTTTACAAAATTTAAAATAGATAAGGTGGTAGTTAAAATGAGAATGGTAGATATAATTGCTAAGAAACGTGATGGAGGAGAATTAACAACAGAAGAAATTAACTTCTTTATAGAAGGTTATACTAATGGAACAATTCCTGATTATCAAGCAAGTTCTTTAGCAATGGCTATTTATTTTAAAGATATGAATGATCGCGAAAGAGCAGATTTAACAATGGCAATGGTTAATTCTGGAGAAACTATTGATTTATCAGCTATTGATGGTGTAAAGGTAGATAAACATTCAACTGGTGGTGTAGGAGATACAACAACACTTGTACTAGCACCTCTTGTTGCTTCTTTAGGGGTACCAGTTGCTAAAATGTCTGGAAGAGGTCTTGGACATACAGGTGGAACTATTGATAAATTAGAATCTATTAAAGGTTTTCATGTAGAAATCACAAAAGATCAATTTATTGACTTAGTTAATCGTGATAAAGTTGCTGTTATGGGACAAACAGGTAACCTAACTCCAGCAGACAAAAAATTATATGCACTTCGTGATGTAACTGGAACTGTTAATTCAATTCCATTAATTGCCAGTTCTATTATGAGTAAAAAGATTGCAGCAGGAGCTGATGCAATAGTATTAGATGTTAAAACAGGTGCAGGTGCTTTCATGAAAACAGATAAAGATGCAGAACAATTAGCACATGCAATGGTTAAGATAGGTAATAATGTAGGAAGAAATACTATGGCAATAATTTCTGATATGTCACAACCACTAGGATTTGCTATTGGTAATGCACTTGAAGTAAAAGAAGCTATTGATACATTAAAAGGAGAAGGCCCAGAAGATTTAACAGAACTTGTATTAACTCTTGGAAGCCAAATGGTTGTATTAGCTAAGAAGGCAAGTACATTAGATGAAGCAAGAGAAAAACTTCTTGAATCAATAAAGAATGGTAAAGCATTAGAGAAATTTAAGATGTTCCTTGAAAACCAAGGTGGAGATGCATCAATTGCTGACAATCCAGAAAAATTACCACAAGCAAAATATAAGATTGAAGTTCCTGCTAAAGAAAGTGGTTTTGTTTCAAATATGGTAGCTGATGAAATTGGTATTGCAGCAATGCTTTTAGGCGCAGGAAGAGCTACAAAAGAAGATAAAATAGATTTAGCTGTAGGTATAATGCTTCGTAAAAAAGTAGGAGACAAAGTAGAAAAGGGAGAATCCCTTATGACTATTTACTCAAATCGTGAAAATGTAGAAGAAGTAAAGGCTAAAATTTATGAAAACATCACAATTAGTGCAGATGCAAAGAAACCAGTATTAATCCATAAAATAATTACAGAATAGAAATTTTCAATAATAATTTATGGTATAGTATGTGTAACATATTAATAAATGATTAAAGGCACACCTGTTTAGGTGTGCTTTTACTATTTTATAATTTAGAAAAATATTATTTATAAAGTGACAATTTATATAATTTTGTGGAAATATATTCTTATAAGGTATATATTAAATATGTATATAAAATTTTAAAATATTTATGCAAAGGTGGTTATTTTATGAAAAAACTGAAACTATTAATTATATTGTGTATTTTAGGAACAAGCTTATTGTTTTCAACAAATGTACTTGCATTTCAAGTTAATGACAACCAAGTGGTATATACCAACAAAAAGTGGATGCTTGAATTTACAGGCCCTGTTGGTTATGACGATTTAACTAAGCAAGCAATTATAGTTACCGATAGTAAGGGGGCTAAAGCAAGTATAAGTCTTCAATTAGGTAATGATAACAAAAGTATAATAGTTTATCCACCAGCAGGAGGATACATAGCAGGTGAAAGTTACACTTTAAAGGTAGGAAAGCAAGTACATTCATCTAAAGGAACACAAATGAAGCAAGATAGACTTATACATTTTAGTATTGAAAAAATTAGTAAGATCGAAATAACGTCAACTTCTTTATTAAGTATTGATGGTGGAACTACTGGAAAAATAAATTATAAAGTGTTAGACCAAGATGGTAATGATATTACAAAGTCAACTACTGCTAATAACTTAACATTTCAAAGTGGAGTGGGTACTGCAAAGGGAAGTAATGGAGTAATTACCATAGCATCTCCTTTTATAAGCCTAAATACGTTAAAAAGTGTTCAGATAACTATATTGGACTCAAATAATGGAGCTTACGCAAGTGGTATATATAATGTAGAATCATTTGAAGTTAAATAAATATTTTTAAATAGAAGTTATCTTCTGGACAACAGTGGTATAATAAAGGTGAATATTTAAATCACTAACGTTACCGCATAAGTAGAGAACACGTTTTAATTTGGTGCGAACCACTTACTTTTCTGTAAATAGAAAAGGAGCTCAAAAACTCTTACGGATGCTAGCGATTGAATAAAATCAAGAAAGGCTTAATAAAGCCGGAGGAGTGATTTATTTTGAAACAAATTATTTTAAATGCAGCTAAAAGAATAAAGAAAACTAAAAAATTTAGAGAAGAAGGATTTATACCAGGCGTAATTTACGGTGATTGTGTTGCTAAAGCAGATCCAGTAAAATTTGAAGAAACATCTTTAATGAAAATTCTTGCTAAACATGGTTCAAACGTAAAGTTGTGGATTAAGTGTGGAGATGATAAGAAATTTGGTTTTATAAAAGAAATTCAGAGACATCCAGTTTCAAACAAAATTATTCATCTAGATGTACAACTTGTATCTAAAGATCATGAAGTAAAAGTACAGGTTCCAATTACATTTAAAGGTGAAGCAGCTTTAGGAAAAAAACAACTACAACTTCAGATTCACAAAACAGAAGTTGATGTTTTAGGAAAGATAGATTTAATACCTGAAGTCCTACATATAGATGCATCAGGAAAAAATGCAGGAGATACTATTACTTCAAAGGATTTTAATTTGGACAAGCAAGTAAAAATACATGATAAAGAAAATGAAGTATATGCAACTATAACTAAATTAATGGATGTACCTGTAGAAGATTCTGATGAAGAATCAGCAGCAGAGGCTTAAGGCATCTTCAAAAAAATAATAAGTCCATCTACTAGTCTATTTTGCGTCATGCGGCGTCGGCAGAACCCTTAGATAGTTCACTATCTGCAGAACCTGCCTCCTTGCCTGACGCAAAATATCCTTCGCATCTGGACTTATTATTTTCTTTCATATGCCTAATATAATTTAAACATTAATACTTAAGAGTGAATAATTAAATATTAAATATAAAAAACCGTATCAGAATTGTAAAGCTATCAAGCAGCGAATTCATTGATACGGTTTTTTTATGAAATATATAAATTTAACTACAATTAGTAATTTGGGCATATTGCGTCACATTATTTTTAAAATTTGACATGATTTAAACTGTAGAATATACTAAAATTAAAGCGGAATTTAATTCAACAACAAATAAATTGTCGAAAAATACGAAATACTTACTTAAGTGAAAAAATATTAATTCCATTACATTTCTACAACAAAAATAAGGAGATGATATTTTGAGTGTTAAGTTTAAAGCTTTGTTAATTTATTTTATAAGCTTCTTATTTATTATAATTTTTACTTTTGCAATGTTTAATTTCATAATTTTTAAATATATTAATAGAGTGGAAAATCAAAATTTAGATAATAATTTTAAAGCAGTAATTTCTATACTTAATAGAGAAGAATTAGATGTACAAAGAATATGTTCTGATTGGGGTATATGGGATGATACCTATAATTTCTTATTGGGAAAGGATAGAGAAAAGTACATAAAAGCTAATACTCAGAATTCGTTAAAAGAACTAAATTTAACTTTTATGATTTTTGTAGATAAACAAGGCAATGTAGTTTACAGTCAAACTGATAATTTGGACAATAGAACAAAACGCGAATTGATAGCTGAGCTGTTTAATAAAAAAAATAAGGTTGATTTAAAAACACTTTTAGAAAATGATAGTGGAAATCATTCTGGTACTTTAATGGTAAGGGGAAAATTTTTTGCTGTTGGTTATTCACCTGTTACTACAAGTGATGGAAAGACTCCTAGTAATGGAAGTTTAATAATGGGAAGATATATAGATAATTCAGTATTAAATTATATAAATTCAATAATTCAGTGCAAAGTTGGATTTATAGAAAATACAGATGATAATAAAACAAATGAAATAATTAAGAAAAAGGATTCAATTATAGCATACAGGCCAATAAAAGACATAAATGAAAATATGTCATCAAGTATTTCAATACTTATGCCTCGAAATGAGTACACTCTAGGTAAGTTTTATTTTAAAATTTTCTTTAATATTTTTTTAGTAATATTAATTTTAGTAGTTTTTATATTTATCTATGTTTTTAATAAACTTATATTAAAGAGACTTAAAATCCTTAATGATTTCATTGATACCGTATCAAAAACAAAGGATACAAAGTCCCGTATAACTATTTCAGGTAATGATGAAATAGCTAATATTGCAAACTCTACTAATAAAATGTTATCCAAACTGGATTATGCTAGCAAAGAAATTTTAGCTTTAAGCTATTCTGATAAATTAACAGGATTAAACAATAGGATATATATGGAGAAAAAGTTTTTTTGGTTAGATAATGAAGTTGATATAAATTATTTTATAATTATGGGGGATGTAAATGGTTTAAAACTTACAAATGATACCTTTGGACATAAAGATGGAGATAGATTGATTTGTGCAATAGGTAGTATATTAAAAAGCATGTGTTTAGAAGATGATATTATTGCTAGATGGGGTGGAGATGAGTTTATAATACTTGTTGTAAATAAAAGAAGTGAATATGTATCAGATTTAATTAAAAATATAAAAAAAGAATGTGAAAAAATTACTCAGTTTGGTTTTAAAATAAGTATAGCTCTAGGGAGTGCAGAAAAATATGAAGCTAAAACTACTGAAGCAGTAATGAATTTAGCAGAAGAAAGAATGTACAGAAGCAAGCTCACTGAAACCAAAAGCTCAAGAAATGCAACTATTATGTCTTTAGAAAGAACCCTATATGAGAAAAATAGTGAAACCGAAGAACACACTCAAAGAGTAAAAAAACTTAGTATGAAATTAGGAAAGAAAATTAATTTATCACAGGATGAATTAGAAGAATTGGAACTGTTAAGCCTACTACATGATATAGGTAAGATGGGAATACCAGATAATATACTAATGAAGCCTGGGAAGTTAACAGATGAGGAATGGGAAATAATGAAGCGACATACGGAGATAGGATATAGAATAGCTAAAGCTACACCAGGTTTAGCACATGTTGCAAATGAAATCCTTTGTCATCATGAAAGGTTTGATGGGACAGGATATCCTCAAGGCCTTAAAGGAGAAGAAATACCAATTTTATCAAGAGTAATTAGTATAGTAGATTCTTTTGATGTAATGACTCATAGAAGGATATATAAAGATGCCTCAGATATGGGACATGCTGTTGAAGAGTTAAAACGATGTTCTGGGACTCAATTTGATCCAGTTATAACAGATGAATTTATAAATCTTTTAAAAGAAGGTGGTATTTAGATATATAATAAAAAGTGATGTTAAAATAAGCTATTAAAAAATTAATAAGTATTTTCCTAAAAGCAAATAATTAAGCATCTTCAAAAAATAGATTAGCATATGGGTTTGTTATTTTTGAAGATGTATTATACAAGTAAAAGCTGTGAAATTAAGGTGTTAAACCTATATTTCACAGCTTTTTAAATTTAAAATTTCTGTGCTTATAACTGAATTTTAATGTGTTTAGTGTCTTGCAAATTAATAAAGATGAAACAAAATACATTTTTCAGGTGTAATATATGTAGAATTAAAAATTATCAGTTTTATAGTTAACAGATACTTGAAGTACTGGTAATATTCATCGTTGCTAATGCAAATTAATTAATATATAATGGATAAAGTTAGTAGACGAACAATACTTATAAGAATAATTCGCACAAGGGGTGTTAAAATGAAAAAGACTACTTTATTTTGTTTAGTTTTAGCAGTATTTTTAAGTGGATGCAGTTCTAGTAATGCTAATACAAGTAAAAATGTACAGAATACAAAAAGTGTTCAGCAATCATCTAACAATCAATTTATAATGGCAGGTAAAATTGAAGCCAATCAAGAAGCTAACTTAACTTCAAAGATATCAGCAAAGGTTGCTGAAATATCAGTGGATGTAGGCTCAAAGGTAAATCAGGGAGATGTTATTATTAAATTGGATACTCAGGATTTACAAGCTCAAGTTGATAAAGCTCAAGCATCAGTTAACACTGCAAGAGCAAATTTAGCTAATGCTTCAAATGGTTCACGTCCGGAACAAATAGAACAACAACAAGGTGTTTTGGATAGTGCATCACAAAGTTATGCAACTGCTAAGAAGAGTTATGATAGAGTACAGGCCTTAGTTAACTCTGGTGCAGAAGCTCAGCAGCAGCTTGATCTAGCAAAGCAGCAGCTTGCCAGTGCAGAAGGACAATATAAAAGTGCACAGGCACAATTGGATATGTTAAAAAACGGACCTACAAGTTCAAGTATAGATGTTTATAAGGCTCAGGTAAATGAAGCTGAAGCAGGATTAAAAATAGCGCAAACTTCATTAAGCAATGCTACTATTACAGCGCCTATATCTGGAGTAGTAAATGCAAAAAATATTAATATTGGAGAAATAGCATCTCCAGGTGCAACACTTGTTTCTATATCCAATTCTGGAGCTTTATGTGTAAATGCATATGCACCTCTTGAAATTGTAAATGGATTAAAAGAAGGGCAAGATGTAATGATTAAAGTGTCAGAAGTGCCTGATAAAGAGTTTCAAGGAAAAATAACCGTTATAAATTCAAAACTAAATTCTCAAAGTACAAATATTTTGGTTAAAGTAAGTGTTATAGATCCAAATTTATTACTAAAACCTGGTATGTTTGCAGAAGTTGGATTAAAGAAATAAGTAAAGAGGTGGATATAATATGGAAAAGCGTAAGAAATTAATTTGGGTAATATTAGCAGTAGTTGTAATTGCTATAGGAAGTATAGGAGCTTATTATTGGTATGAAAATACTTATTTTGTTTCCACTGATGATGCAAGAGTTAGTGCAGATTTAGTTAATGTAACCCCACAAATTCAAGGAAAGTTATTAGAGCTTAATGTAGAAGAGGGAGATTCGGTTTCCAAAAATCAAATACTAGCTCGTCAGGAGATGAATAATATTGCAGATTCAAATGTAGATCAATCTTTAGTTAGAGCACCTATTTCCGGAACAGTAATTAAAAAACAAGGAACTATAGGAGAGCTTTGGTCACCAAGTCAAACTTTAATTACTTTAATAGATCCAACTAAGCTTTATATAACCGCTGACGTAGAGGAAACGAAACTTGGAAAAGTAAGAGTAGGTCAAAGTGTTGACATTACCATAGATCAGTTTTCATCACAAAAATTTACCGGAAAAGTTAAATCTGTAGGTGAAGCAGCAAATTCTGCTTTTTCTATGCTACCATCATCAACAAGTAGTACATTTACAAAAGTAGTTCAAAGAATACCTGTGAAAATTGAACTCAATAAGTTTAATGCTAAAATACTTCCAGGAACTAACGCTGTTATTAAGATTCACGTTAAGTAATGAGGTGATGTATAATGGAAGAGAACAATAAAGAATCATTAAATAGTTGGTTAGCATTACTCGTAGTTGTAATTGGTACATTTATGTCTATACTTGATAGTACTATAGTAAATATTGCTCTTCCTAAGATGATGACTGTTTTTGGAATGCCAATGGATGATGCAAAATGGATACTAACAGCTTATTCACTGGCGCTTGGTGCAATTATACCACTTACAGGCTATCTTCAGGATATTTTTGGATCTAAAAGGATATATATGTTTGCTCTTGGAATGTTCACCCTTGGCTCCATGTTATGTGGATTTGCTTGGAGTAGCAGTTCTATGATAGCATTCCGTGTAGTTCAAGCTATTGGTGGTGGTATGATAATGCCGATAGGAATGAGTATAATATATGAAATATTTCCTAGAAAGAAAATAGGATTAGCCTTAGGGGTCTGGGGAATAGCAGCAATGGCAGCACCTGCTATAGGACCAACTTTAGGTGGATATATTATTGAAAAGTTAGACTGGAGACTTATTTTTAATGTTAATGTTCCCATAGGAATAATAGGAGTAGTACTAGCAGGTATCTTATTAAAAGGATCAAAAATGCAAAAGTTTAAATCCTTTGATATAGTAGGATTTTTATCTTCTACCATTGGTCTAGTAAGTGTACTATATGTTTTAGGTGAAGGGTCTTCAATTGATTGGTCAAAAGTTCACAATCCTATTCTTATGACTTTAGGATGCTTAAGTTTAGTGTTATTTGTAGCAAATGAGCTTACTCATCCAGATCCTTTGTTAGACCTAAGAGTGTTTAAATTATTTGATTTTAGTCTAAGCTTAATTATAACCTCTATTTTAACCCTGGCTATGATGGGAGGAACCTATGTATTACCTTTGTTTTTACAAAATATTAGAGGATATACAGCAATGCAAACGGGAATAATTATGTTTCCTTCAGCTATTGTAGTTGGTATTTTAATGCCTATAAGCGGTAATTTATTTGATAGGTTTGGGGCAAAACCCATTGTTATCCCAGGACTTATAATATTAGCAATAAGTTCTATTGAACTTTCAACTTCAATAAACATGAATTCAAGTAGGGAACATATAATATTTATTACTTGTTTAAGATCAGTGGGAATGGGTCTTGCTATGATGCCAATTAGTACAGCTGGAATGAATGTTATTCCCACAAAATTAGTTGGAAGAGCATCAGCAATTAATAATACTATAAGGCAAGTAGCAGGTGCGCTTAGCATAACTATAATGTCAACTTTAATGCAGGGAAAAACAAATTATAATTATTTAAAATTATCGGAACAGATAAATAATTATAATAAGACTGCTATAGATACTATTAGTACATTAACAAAATCATATATCCATGCAGGACAATCTCAAGGAACAGCAAGAATTTCTGCGATATCTAAGCTAACTGCAATGCTGCAAGGTGAAGCTACCTTAGATGCTATGGCATATTCTGTTGCTGTAACTGCAATTGCGGTAGGGCTAGCAGTACTTTTGGCTTTACTTTTGAAGAGTAAGAACTCAAATAAAAAACAAAAGAAGGAAGGTGGGAAAAACGATGCTGAAAGAGGAATTGTTATGTCAGAGTAATGAATTAGCATCAGAACAATTTGATAAAATAATTGAAATATTAAAAGATATTCAAAAAACATTTAGAACTAAATTTAACGAATGTGCAAAAAAATATGGATATACAGCACCACAGCTTGCGGTTATAGTACATCTTTATAAAATGCCAGGAATAACTCTTCATGAGTTAAGTGAGCACATGATGTTAACTAAAAGTACAGTTTCAGGCATAGTAGACCGTTTGGCAAAACAGGGTGTTGTAGTTAGAGAAATACCTGAAAATAATCGAAGAACAGTAAAACTATCAATTGATGAAAATTTTAAAAAGAATAATGACATAATTAATATGAAAAAGAGTTTTATGGCACATATGATATCAGATAAAGTAAAAAATATGGATCCAGAAAAAGTACAAAAAATTATATATGGACTTGAAGAATTTGGTTTACTACTAAAGGATGAGGAATCTCAATAATTTATTTTTTTACCATTGCTTATTAGTTATGAATGTGGTATATTAAATGAGTAGTGTAAATCATACACTATAAAAACAAGATTTAATACGGTTAACAACATTTCCTCTTTTAAGGAACATAGTTTAGATCAGTTTTTAAATCTTAAGTTTTAAATTAAAAGGAGAGATGTTGAAATGGCAGATAAGACAATAGTTTGTAAAGACTGTGGAAAAGAATTTGTATTCACTGAAGGAGAACAAGAATTCTACAAAGAAAAAGGATTCGAAAATGAACCACAAAGATGTCCTGATTGTAGAAGAGCTAGAAAACAACAAAGAGGATTCAGAAAGTAATATAAACTTGTTTTATATCCCTATAGGAAGTAATTCCTATAGGGTTTACTTTTGTCTAAAAGAAGTTTCATGTTATGCATTCCCAATAGGAATTATGTAAGGTTTTCCGGTTATAGGGTTTTGTATCATACACATATTTATATTATAAACTTTCTTAACATTATCCTTTGTAAGAACTTCTTCTGGAGTTCCTTGAGAGGCAATTGATCCTTTATTAACTAAGATTAAATAATCACTATATTGTGCTGCTAGATTTAGATCATGAAGCACAGTTATAACAGTTACATTTTTGCTTAAAGTCTTAATAGTATCCAAAAGTTCAATTTGATGATGTATGTCTAAATGTGATATGGGCTCGTCTAATAATATAATATCAGTATCTTGAGCAAGTGCTCTTGCAATAACAATTCTTTGCTGTTCTCCACCACTTAATTGATTTATACATTTGTCACGAAGATACCAGGTGTTAGTAATTTTCATAGCATTTTCGGCAATATTATAATCCTCTTTTGATTCCTGACCAAATCTAGAAATGTAAGGGGATCTCCCCATGAGAACAATGTCTAAAGCGGAAAAGTCAAAATCTAGAATAGTATTTTGAGGAACTACAGCGAGTTTTTTAGCTAAAACTTTATTATTAAATTCCGTAATGTCCTTGTTTTCTATAAGAATAGTTTTCTTTGCAGGATCTAAAGTTTTGGCAAGGTTTTTTAATAATGTAGTTTTGCCAGAACCATTAGGACCTAGAATACTATAAAATTTGTTTTTCTCAAAATTTATATTAATATTATGAAGCACTTCACTATTTTCAAAGCCACAGCTTAAATTATTGACTTTAACTGCAGGAAAATCTATAGTTTCCATTACATCACCTTCTTTTTTGATCTTATTAGAAGAAATATAAAATAAGGAGCTCCAAATAGAGCTGTTATAGCACCTACAGGTATTTCGGCTGGAGATGCTATAGTTCTTGCAATAGTATCTGAAATTACCATAAATGCACCTCCGAAAACTAATGAAAAGGGAAGTAAGATTTTATTATCAGGTCCTAAGAGTATTCTAACTATATGAGGTATTATAAGACCAACAAAACCTATTATCCCACTTACAGATACACAGGCAGCAACTATCATAGAAGAAACAATTAGCACTATTTTTTTAACTTTATCAACTTCTATACCAAGGCTTTTTGCAGTATCATCACCTGTAAGTATTATATTTAGATCTTTTGAAAGAGAAATTATAATTAAAATACTAATACATAGGAAGGGCAGTAATAAGATAATTTCACCATAAGTTGCACTAGAAACACTTCCCATTGTCCAAAACACTATTTTTTCAACTTCATTTCTGTTAAATACCATAGTAACAGAAATTAAAGAAGATAAAAGAAAACTTACGGAGATACCTGCTAAAAGAAGAGTATTAGTAGGTATTTTGTTTTTTACCCTAGCAATGCTATATACAAGTATGGTAGTTAAAATCGATCCAATAAATGCAGTTATTGTAATTGAAGCTGATCCTAAAGTCGAATTTTCTAGTTTAAATACAAATCCAAGAGCAGCTCCAAGAGCTGCACCGGATGATATACCAAGAATATAAGGGTCTGCCATAGGATTTTTAAATATTGCTTGAAAAGAAGCACCTACTATGGAAAGTCCCATACCAATAAGAGCTGAAAGAAATATTCTAGGTAATCTAATTTTTGATATAATAAGTATGTGGTTGTTAGGTATTTCTGATACTGAAATAACTTTATTTAAAATAGGTATTTTGCTTAAGATTACTTTTAAAGTTTCTATAAAACCTATGTCTGCTGTTCCGAAAGTACTTGATAGTAGCATTATACAAAATAATAAAATTATACTCATGCAAAATATTAATCTTATTACTTTTTTATTGTGATTTAAATTCATAACTAAGTCCTTTCTAAACCATATTATTTAAAAGCTTCAGGATGAATTATCTTTGCCATAGCTTCTAAGCCGTCAGCTAATCTGGGGCCCTGTCTGTTAATAATATCTTCATCAATTTCAAAAAGTTTATTCTTCTTTACAGCATCAAGATCTTTATATCCCTGTTCATTTTTAATTCCGTTTTTAGAATTAAATTTATTTGAACATATAAGTATATCTGGATTTTTTTCAACAAGCTTTTCAATACTGTATTTCCATTCAGTTATATCAGAAGCAGCATTTTTACCACCAGCTATAGTGATCATTCTTCCTATGAAGGTATCTTTACCAGAAGTAAAATCACCATTTTTACCAAAGCCTACTACATAATATGTACTTGGAGTATCTTTGCCCTTAACCTTTTCTTTTACATAATCTACTTTTTTCATCATATTAGATACTATAGAAGCAGCTTTACTATTAGCATTAAGGATTTTTCCTACATTTTTTATAATATCATAAGTATTTTCAAAGCTTTCAGGTCCGGAAAGAACTACCACCTTTATGTTAAGCTCTTCTAATTTTTTTAAGTCTTGTTCTCTGAAATGATTAGAAGCTATAACTATATCGGGTTTTAAACTGGTTATTTTTTCAATATTAGGGCCAGTTAAGGTTCCAATAGATTGGATTTTACTAGCTTCTTTGGGATATGTACAAAAGTCAGTTCTGCCTATTAAAGTATTTTCTTTATTAAGAGCATAAATAGTTTCTGTAATGTTAGGAGCTACAGAAATAACTTTTGAAGGTTCTTTTTCAATGGTTATTTTCCTATTAAGTGAATCCTTTATTTTTAGTGGATATGTAGTATTTTTTGTTGCTTCAATTTGACTTTTATCCTCATTTGAAGGGGCGGTAGTATTATTTTTTGCACATCCAATTAATGAAAAAGCAAATACTAAGGCAATGAGTAAAAAAGAGATCTTTTTTAATTTAAACATTTTCATTCCTCCTAAGTTAATATGGTGTTGTTAAACTTTAAAAATGAACAAAATAAAAAAACATTACCTACAAGGTAATGGTTAAAAGCAAAAGGCGCTAATATCCCCTTATCCTCGTAAGGTTAATAAATGATTTGATTTTAGGCAGGTATCCTGGCTAAGATTCATCATATATTAACGCCTTCCCTGTTACCAAGTGGCATAGGGCAGCTTCAAAAAAAATAAGTCCATCTACTAGTCTATTTTGCGTCATGCGGCGTCGGCAGAACCCTTAGATAGTTCACTATCTGAGGAACCTGCATCCTTGCCTGACGCAAAATAGCCTTCGCATCTGGACTTATTATTTTCTTTCAGATGCCTAAAGTTAATATACTCATCATTACAGTGGCGGGACCGCATAGGCTTGTAACCTATTTCCCTTTTAAACTTATTAAGTAATAAGTACCTAAAATTTCTATTGAGTTAATTATAACACTATTTTCAGATAAACTCTCTATTTAAATTGTATTAACTTATATTATTTTTAAAATATGATTGTTGAGTTAAAAAACTATTGCATTTTATAAAAATATGATGTAAAATTCTTTTGTAATAAGAACTTTTCTAAGAGAATATTGTTTAATGTTCACTTGTATAAATCTAGCAATATGGGCTGGATGTTTCTACCGAGCTACCTTAAATAGTTGTAGGCTATAAGTGCATATACTTATTAGTGCTACAACTTTCATGCTTTCTTATATTAAATTTCCCTTTAAACCAATGTGTGAAAGATGTAATGTTAAAAATAATGCAGCACATTTAAAAAATGCGCATTGTTCGTAATGGTACGAACTAAATAATTTGGTGAAAAAGTAATAATATTTTCTTTCTTAAGGGAAAATAATTAATGATTTTGTAATGGAGATGATTATTATGAAGTATGATGTAATAATAGTAGGAGCTGGTCCATCAGGAATTTTTACTGCATTAGAGTTAGTTAGGCAAAACTCTAATAAGAAAGTTTTAATGATTGAACAAGGAAGAAGTATAGATAGAAGGTATTGTCCTAAGGAGAAAACAAAAAAGTGTGTTTCATGTAAACCATACTGTCATATAACAACAGGTTTTTCAGGAGCAGGTGCTTTTTCGGATGGTAAGTTATCCCTAAGTTATGAAGTTGGAGGGGATTTACCGAACTTAATTGGAGCTGATAAAGCTCAAGAACTCATAGAATATACAGATAAAATTTATTTAGAATTTGGTGCAGACAAGAAGGTAGAAGGACTAGAAAATACTGAAGCAGTAAAGGAAATTAGAAAAAAAGCTATAGAAGCAGGGCTTAAATTAGTAGATTGTCCAATAAGACATTTAGGAACAGAAAAAGCACAAGAAATATATTTAAAAATACAGAAGTATCTTTTAGATTCTGGAATAGAAATTAAATTTGATACTGTAGTTGAAGATATAATTATTGAAGAAAAAACGGCAAAGGGTGTAAGAATATCGGATTCAGAAACTAAAAAGAATAAAGAAGATTTATATGCAGATACAATAGTAGTATCAACAGGTAGAAAAGGAGCAGACTGGCTTAAAGATATGTGCATAAAACATGATATCAGCCATTGTGCTGGTACTGTAGATATAGGGGTTCGTGTTGAGATTAGAAATGAAATTATGGAAAAGGTAAATAATGTTTTATACGAATCAAAACTTATAGGGTATCCAGCTCCTTTCAAAAATAAGGTTAGAACTTTTTGTCAGAATCCTGGAGGTTTTGTTAGTCAGGAGAATTACGATAATAACCTGGCCATAGTTAATGGACACTCATATAAAGAAAGAAAATCTGATAATACTAATTTAGCTATATTAAGTTCTCATAACTTTTCAGAACCTTTTAACCAACCTATAGAGTACGGAAAAAAAGTAGCAGAATTAGTTAATATGTTAGGCAATGGTAGAATATTAGTTCAAAGATATGGTGACATATTAGATGGAAAGAGAACCTGGCAGAAAGAACTGGATCAAATAAATATAAAGCATACTCTTCCAGATGCAGTGGCTGGAGATTTAACTTCCGCTATTCCATACAGACCTATGGTAAACATATTAAACTTTATCAAAGCTATGAATGTAGTTGTACCAGGTTTCGCAGGTATGGAAACTCTGTTGTATGGACCAGAAATAAAGTTCTATAGTAATAAAATAAACTTAAATGAAAAATTTGATACTAATATCAAAGGACTTCACTGCTTAGGGGACTCCAGCGGATGGACTAGAGGATTAATGATGGCATCACTTATGGGAGTGCGTATGGGTAAAATATTGGAGAGTTAATATAAGTAGTAAAAATAGTAGCGGCCAATTTCAAATTGGTGCTACTATTTTTGTTATTTATTATATTTAAAACCTAGCACAAAGTTAGTTTCATCAAAGAATATAGTTAAATTATCTATTTTAAATTCATATGGATTAAAAGGTCCCCTAGCTCTAGCACTATTAACAAAACTTCCATCTGTTATTTTACTTACAATAAAATCTAATATTTTATTAGCATATTGAGAACCAAAAGTGCAGGCTAATGTGCTTCTGAGGTTTTGTAGTTTTGATTTATCAAGTTCATCGTATCCTAGCCATTTATCTGAATTTAAAATATAAAGCATACTTGGTTTTGAATTTGTTAAATTATAGATCCATAAAAAGGTATCACAATCTGGAAAAGCACTTTGAAATTTAAATTTTTCTCTACTTTTTAAATCATCGCGTACAAATACTAAAGAATAATCTAAATTGTTATTTGTAGAAATATTAATAGATGGGCCTAAACAATTAGTACCATCTGAATCTGGCACATATCCATCATTTTCTAAAGAAATTTTAGTATTATCACCATATCCATCCCTAATAAAACTGTTTATTGTTTCATAAACTTGTTTAGATGCTAAATTTCCTCTTTCAGAATTTGATATAAGTTTACTAAAAGATTTAGCATACAATTTGTTATCTGATGCGTTTTGAAGTATTTTTAAATCTCCATTTTCTGTAAAAAACTGAATAGGAGTACATCCGTTAACTGCTAGCCCATAGCCTTCAAAGACAACTGAAGTTTTATTTATCTTATCTGAGTTAGTTTTGTTAAAGTAAGGATTTTTAACTAGCTTATCTTCAATATTGTATTCATCCCAAATAGTATTTATAAGGTTTTGTGATACTCCTGAATCAGGTTTAAAATTGTAATGTGGAAATGATGATGCAACAGGTTTAAGGTCTACATTATAATTTGAAGTATCAGAATTATTTTCAACTAATAAATTTTTAATTTTATTGTTTATAGAAGCTTCTCCACCCAGAAATATTAAATTAGAATAAGGTGAATTATCGATGAAGGATTTTTGTTTAGAAACATCTTCGTTGTTAACAAGAATTATAGGAGAAGATTTAAGTGATGCAAGGGCAGAACCACTTAATGCATCAGGAAAATTTTCACCATTTGCTATAATGGCAGTATCTGAATTAGATTTAAAAAATTCTGCTATTTTTAAAGATGTTTCGTATCTATTTTCACCTGCAAGACGTATAATATTAGAATTTGATATTTGCAGCAAGTTTTTTATTTCATTAAGGTTTTTTTCTGATACAGATGCTGTACCTCCAATTACATAAATTTTTGAGGGATTAATCTTCTGCAAGCTTTCTTTAGAAGCTACTGTTAAACCATCTTTAGATGTTAACATTAACGGATATCCTTTAGATGCTGCAGCACTACTTATAGATAGAGCGTCTGGAAAATTATCACCATTTGCTATAACAACAGGTGTTCCTTTGTCTGGATTAAGTTCATTAATTACTTTTATATTTGTATGGAATCTATCCTCGCCACTTATTCTTTTAACAGTATAGCCATAGGATTTTAGTAATGTTTCAACATCTGATTTTATTCCACCTATACCTCCCAAAATGTATATGATTTTTGAACTTGAAAGATTAGATTTAATAAAATTTATTGCAGTGCTGCATTCACTTGTAGTTGCTCCACATAAGAGAATAGGTGCTTTGTACTTATTGGAAAGCATGCTTCCTGATAAAGCATCGGGAAAGTCATTACCAAAAGCTAGTATTACTGCATTCATATTTTTCGTATAATTATATTCATTAGCTATTGCGGCTGAAGTATAGAATCTATTTTGTCCCGTCAAAGTTTTAAATTCAATGGATTTAGCATGAACGGTTGCTGAATTAATAGTTAATAATACACCCATACAAATTAATACTGGTAATAATTTTTTGTTAAACATTTTGACACCTCCTAATTCTAATTTTACTATATTTATAACCTTTATGAAATATTCTGCTAAAAATCAGTGGATAAAAATAAAATGTATATTTTTTCACATATTCTATAAAGTTTTCATATTATAGCAATGTACTAACTTATAGGAGGTGCATTGCTGTGCATTTATTATATACAGTTTTTATTGCACTAGTAAACAATTTAGACAATATAAGTGTAAGAATTGCATATAGTATTCGTGGAATAAAAATAACAACTTCAAAAAATTTATGGATTTCTGTGATTACTTTTTTTATATCTTCTCTTGCTGCTTTTTCAGGAACTGCTGTATCACAAGCTTTTAGTAATAAAGTATCTTCTATATTGAGCATGACGATGCTTGTAATTATCGGGTTATGGATTATATTAGAACCCTATTTAAAAAAAGATAATAAGATTGATGACGAAGAAAGTTATATTCAAAACAGTAATATATATAATATTTTAAAAGAGCCTGAAAATGCGGATGTGGATAATTCTAAAGATATAGACTATAAAGAAGCTACATTTCTTGGTATTGCGTTATCTATTAATAATGTAGGTGGAAGTTTAAGTGCAGGTATGATTGGATTAAATTCATTTTTTATAGGTTTCTTTTCTGCTGTAATAAGTTTTTTAGCCCTATGGGCAGGAAATTATATTACTGAATTTTTTAATAGATGGAATTTGACTAAAAAAGCCAACATAATATCAGGAGTTATATTAATCTTGATAGGGATAAAACAAATACTATAAGTAGAGGACAGAGGACAGTGAAGGATGATTTTTTTCCGGTGCCCTATGAAAAATCTTTAATTAAATTTTTGAACGCTCGTTTTGCTAAAGCAAAACATTACTGATTTATATAAATTTAAAGCTTGTTTTGCTTTAGTAAAACAAGCTTTAAAATAAATTAGTTTTCCGACGTAAGGAAGAAAACTCACCTTCATTGTCCTCTGTCCTATGTCAATTGTCCTCTATCTTCCCTATTCTTCTTCAATTATATAAGGTACAGTGACTATAGCTATGTTTCTTTCTTTTATAAGCATTCCCTTTATAAAAAGTGAAGTTTGATTATGAAGTATATTTCCCCACCATTTTGAAACTACAAACTGAGGTATAACCACAGTAACAGTATCATTAGGTCCAGCGGCATATTCTTCTGATTTAATGAACTTAACAAGCGGGTGTATAAGGGCTCTATAAGGAGATTCCTTAATAACAAGAGGTATACCTATATTATATTCATCCCATTTCTTTTTAAGCTTTTCTGTTGCATCCTTATCTACAGATATATGAAAAACTATAATATTATTAGAAATAGTTCTTGCGTAATTTAAGGCTTTAAGAAAAGATTTATTTAATGTATCAATAGGAACTATAGCATATCTTTTCTGCTCCTCAAAATTAATCACCTTTGGTCTTTGATCAACATTCAATTTAAGTTGAGCAGCTACAGTATTGTAATGTTTCTTTACTCTTGTTTTGATAAATACAATGGAAGGAATTAAAACAAATATGATCCAGGCTCCATGATAAAATTTAGTAATTCCTATTATTAACACAGTTATAAAAGTTACTAAGGCACCCAAACCATTAACAAAAGCTTTGTGTCTCCAGTAAGGAGATTTTTGTTTTATCCATCTGCAAAACATTCCTGTTTGTGAGAGCGTAAAGGAAATAAAAACTCCCACAGCATATAGAGGAATCAGTAAATGGGTTTCACCATGGAAAACTATAACAAGAGTACAGGACATTATGCATAAAAATATTATTCCATTAGAAAAACTTAATCTGTGCCCTCGTTTTGCAAATTGTCTTGGTGCAAAACCATCCTTTGCTATTAATGCTAGTAAAAGTGGAAAGCCTGCAAAAGCAGTATTTGCAGCCATAATTAATATTATTGCTGTAGTACATTGAATAATATAATATACAATGTTGTGACCAAAAATCTGAATAGCAATTTGTGATATAAGTGTATTTGCAGAATTAGGCACAGCATGATAAAGCGTGGTTAAATAAGAAAGTCCCCCAAATATAAATAATACAACAGTTCCTAAAAGTATTAACACTATTTTAGCGTTTTTTTGAGAAGGTTCTTTAAAACTAGGTATTCCATTACTAACAGCTTCAATACCTGTCAGTGCGGTACAGCCGGATGAAAAAGCCTTCAAAAATAAAATTATTGATATACTTCCAGTTGCTTCAGGAACTGAATATAAAGGATGAGGTGTAAAGCCTAAAAAGTGAACCTTTACTATTCCTGTAACTATCATAAATCCTATAGAAAGGATAAATAAATATGTGGGAATTCCAAATAATCTTGAAGATTCACGCACCCCTCTTAAATTACCAATTGTCATCAGGATAATTAGAATTACAGTTATTGAAACTTTGTATTTTAAAAGGAAAGGTAATGCTGAGGTTATGGCTGCAGTTCCAGCACAGGTACTTACTGCTACAGTCAAAGTATAATCTATGGAAAGAGCTGAACCAGCAATAAGGCCTGGAATGGTTCCAAGATTATCCTTTGCTACAATATAAGAACCTCCCCCGTTAGGATATGTGTCTATGGTTTGTCTATAAGAGAAAACCAGTAAAAACATTAAGAACACTATGCATAAGGCGGCATAAAACATATATTTATAGGAGGCTACTCCTATAACCCCAACTAATATCCAAAGAATTTCTTCTCCTGCATAAGCCACAGAAGATATTGCATCGCTGGATAATATGGGAAGTCCCCAAAAAACATTATACTTTTCATCTTTTAAAGCATCATTTTCTAAATTGTGACCAAGTAAAAAGTTTACTAATTTAGATACCATGGTTTGCCACGCCTCCCAAAATATTTCATATAATAATGAAATGATTATACATCAATTACAAATTTATGTGTAACCCTAATTAAGGCATTTTAAGGCTACATTTACCTTGATTTTCGAAATTTTACTGGATAAATTTTCATTTTTGTATGTTTAATTAAGGTAGAGCCAGGGCAATTTCTTATTTAAATTTGATTTGCGAATTTTGATTATAATATGATAAAAAATTTTGTTTACTAGTAAATTGATTTGCAATTTACTTTTGTAGTTTACAATTTACTTTAAATGTGTAAAATAAGATATAGCAATTAAAAATGGAGGAAGTGCAATGCTTAAAATATGGGGAAAGATAATAAAAAATAATAAGATTGTAATAGATGACGTAGTAACATCTGATAGTGAGGAGAGTTATCAGGAAAATTTAAAAAGGTGCATTACAGAATTATGTAATAAATTTGATATTTCAAAGCCTTATTGGCTGCCTTCAAATTTGGAAGAATACAATAAAAGAAGCAAAACTAGTTTTAATCAAGATAACTTTATAGAAGAAATAGATTTTGATAGGTTTATGATAGTTGAATTAGATGATGAAGATAAATAAATATGGTCATTTATATATTAAATGAATATGTTTATTGTAGTTTAATATGTTTATTTAGTTTAGCGTATGTTTATGATAGTATTTATTATAGATTTAAAAAGACAAAAGGCTGAAAAAAATGTTATAATGTTTTGGAAAAAAAGAGAGGTGTAAACAATGAGCGATATAGCAGGAAGCGGTTGTGATATATTGGTTCCTTTTAATGAAAGGAAACCATTAGAAGAAATAGAGAGAAGTATAACTAAAACATATAAAAAGAAGATATGGTCAAAATTTGTAAAGGCAGTAAAGGACTATAAGCTAGTAGAAGAAGGAGATAAAATTGCAGTAGCTATTTCTGGTGGTAAGGACAGTATGTTAATGGCAAAGTTGTTTCAAGAGCTGCACCGGCACAGACAAATGAACTTTGAACTGGAATTTATTGCTATGGATCCTGGTTATCACCAGGATATAAAAAAGCTTTTGGTGGACAACTGTAAATATTTAAATATACCAATTCACATTTTTGAATCAGGAATTTTTGAAGTAGCAGATAAAATAGCGCAAAAATATCCTTGTTATATGTGTGCAAGAATGCGCAGAGGTGCATTATACACAAAGGCTAAAGAATTAGGCTGCAACAAACTTGCGCTAGGACATCATTTTAATGATGTTATAGAAACTACATTACTTAATGTACTGTATTCAGGAAATTTTAAAACTATGCTTCCAAAACTTAAATCAACAAATTTTGAAGGAATAGAATTAATAAGGCCTCTTTACTATATAGAAGAAGATAATATTCAGCGTTTTATACAAAATAGTGGTATTTGGCCTTTAAACTGTGCTTGTATGGTTTCGGCAGGAAAAATAGGAAATAAGAGATATGAAATTAAAGATTTGATTAAGGAACTAAAGAAAAACTTTCCTCAAGTAGATAAATCAATTTTTAAATCAGCACAAAATGTAAATATGGATTCTATTTTAGGCTGGCAAAAAAATGGAGAAGACCACTCCTACTTAGAATTTTATAATGAAGAAGAGTAAATTCTACTAAATACATTAATGCTAACGCATCAGAAAAATTTAAAAATCATAGAGGATTGACAACTGACATATCATAACGGATTGTGATAAAGTCGCTTAGTTATGAAAATAATTAAAGGTTTTCTGTAGTGTAACGGAAGAAAAGCAACAATCACTGTCATCTGTCAATTGTCCTCTGTCCTCTATAAATGATTCCTATTATGCTTGTATTGTAAATATTAAGTTGTCAATAGGTATTATCCCTTAACCAACACTTATCTTAGCGTGCTAGACATCTGATTAGATTCATTTTTAACCTGTTGAACTTCAGCGTCAGGAGCGTCCTTTGTAGCATACCATCCTTTTTGTCTCATAGTATCAAAAACTTTAAATTGAACTTCCTGAACGTTCTTAAAATTATCAACTAAAGTATTTCTTAAATTCATGCAAGAAGTTTCAGTTATTCCAGTGCTATAAGCTGATATAACCTGCTTTTCAGTAGCAAGAAGATCTTGAGCTAATTCTTTATCATTCATAAAATAATTCCTCCTGTTTTTATAATTAATTTAAAACTTATTATTGATGTGAGTCTAAATAAGACTTTAGATTATCAAAATTTCTTTTGTGAACCTGACTGGATTCATTACATAAATTTTTTAATGACTGATCAGTACACTGTCCAGAGTATTCGTTAAATTTTTTATTCATTAAAGATTCATATGCAAGCTGATCTTTAATAACTTTTAAGTTATTAGCTTCAATTTGTTTATTTACACCAGTATTCATAAAGTGCTACCTCCTAAAATATTAAAAGTTTAAATCATTTACGAATTTATTATTAGCTTATGATTTTAAAATATATGTGGAATATTATATAATTAAATATATTAAATGGAATTACGTCCTGAAACATTATTCAATTTCCAATTTAATGATACATGAGGAAAAAGGCTCTGTAATGGGGGCTTTTTATTATTAGAAAGGCAAGGTTATATAAAACATTAACTTTATGAGTGTCTATAATTCAATATTTATAGTATAATGTTGTTATGATAGATTATTAAGGAATATCAGGAGGGATAACAAAATGGAGGTAAATTCTACAAAAGCCTTAAAAAGTGCAGCGGTTATGTCCTTGGTTTTAGCGGCAGCTTTATCGACATCACCAGTTAGAGCTGCAGAGGGACAAGTCACAGCAGTCGGAGGAACAACTATATACGAAACTGCAGCTAAAGTGGCTACTACAAATTGGACTAGTTCTAAGAATGTTGTATTAGTATGTGGTGAAGGGTATGCAGATGCAGTAAGTGGATCAGCACTTGCAAAACAATTAGATGCACCTATACTTTTAACTACAACAGAAACGCTTAATTCCTATGCAAAAACTGCAATGGATACATTAAAACCACAAAATGTATATGTTATAGGTGGAACGGCCTCAGTAGCACAAAGCGTAAGGGATGGATTAAAAAATTCTAATTATAATTTAATAGAGTTAGGCGGAAAAGATAGATATGAAACTAACGTAGCTGTGGCAAATCAGTTAGTTAAACTTGGAGTAAATCCAGGTAATGTTATGCTGGTTGGTGGAGAAGGATTTTCTGACGTGTTATCCGTTACTCCCGTAGCAGCAGCTAAGGGTCAAATACTTTTACTAGGAATTAATGATAATAAAACATTAAAACCTGTACTTGATTTTGTAAAAACAAATAACTCAAATGTTACTGTTGTTGGAACAAAGAATTCTATATCAGATAGCACATATAAAACTGTAGGAGCTACTAAAAGAGTAGATGGTGGCACTGACAGATTTGAAACTAATCTAAAAGTATTGAATGAATTTAAAGATGATTTGAAAACTAGTAAGCTATATATTGCTAACGCAAGTGGAGACAGATATGCAGATGCCTTGATAGCTTCATCTTTGGCAGGAAAATGGTCTTCTCCATTAGTATTAGTAGATCAAGATAATTCTACAGCTACAAACAAAGCAGCTGATTACATTAAAAATAAAGCAACCAGCTCAACGGATGTAAATGCTATAGCTGAAACAGGAGTTATTTCTGATAATGTTATTTCAAAAATAAATTCATCAATTCCTTTAAGTAGTAGTCCCACTGTAAAATCAGTAACTACTAATGGATTAAATCAAGTAAGAGTTGTATTTAATACGGAAGTTGATGAGAATACAGCAAAGGCTATAAGAAATTATCAGATTGATGGTGAAGATTTAGGAAGAGTATCAGAAACTGATTGTGAAATTTATCTTGAAGATGATAAAAGAACAGTAGCAATTACATTTGAACACCCATTTAATCCATCTAAAACTGTAGCTTTTACAGTAAAGAATGCCATATTAGACAGAACGACAAATAAAACTATAGACAAATATGAAAAGGATATTACTTTTTCAGTCAAAGGTCTACCTATATTACAATCAGTAAAGGCACGTGGAGGAAACAAATTAATAGTTAAGTTTTCACAACCTATAAAAATAACTTCAAGTGACTTATCTTCTATGAAAATTAATAGACAGAGCTTGTTGAATTTTGGATTAAATACATCTGAGACTAAATTTATTGGTGAAGCTGATCATTGGTGTGATAATGTAGAACTTTATTTTGATTCTCCTCTTCCAATTGGGAGTAATACATTTGTTGTTCCAAACGGTGATTCTGATAAAAAATTATATGGCGCTGGTAATTTTCCTTTAGAAGGATCAAGTTTAACTTTTGATGTTGATACATCAGCAGGTACTCCTAAAGTTACAGATGTATCTGCTGATGATTCAGGTGTTATTTATATAACTTATGACAGAACTATGGATCAGAAAACAGCGCTTGAATATAGTAACTATAAGATAAATGGAAGTACTGTTGGAGTTAGTTCATCAAATATATGCTTTGAGCCTAATACAGAGGATAAGGTTGTTAAAATAAAAGGATTAAGTTATTTGTTTAAAAATGGACAAAATACTCTTACTGTAAATGACGATGTTCAAGATACTTATGGAAATTTAATGAATGAACAGGTGAAGAACTTTAATATTAATAATGATACTTCGAAGCCAAAGGTTATAAATGCGGCTTTATTGGATAATAAAACCCTTAGAGTTAAATTCAATAAAGATGTTAGTAATGGTAATGCAACCAATAAATCTAACTATAAAATAGTTGATTCAAGTGGTATGGATGTAACTTATAAAATTGATTATATAACATCAGTAGAGGATGCAGATGGAAATAGCAATAGAACTTACAACATTAAATTTGAAGATTCTGAGCGATTAAAGGATTCTGAATATACATTAACAGTAAAAAATATTATGGATACTGCATCAGTACCAAATGTAATGGAACCATATACTACAAAAGTTGATGGTGTAGATACTGACGGTGTAGCTGTTGATTCGGTAATAAAAAATGTAAGTAGCCAAAATCAAGTAGTTGTATTTTTTAATAAAGTTATGGATGAAAATTCAATTACTAATTCTTCAAACTACCGTTTCATGGATGGCACAGGTGAGGGGAGAGATTTACCATCCAGTACTGTTATCACTGCAAGCGCAGATAACAAGAGTGTAACTATTGAATTTCCATCAAGTTATGTAATAGGTGATTCGCAATATACAAATTATGTAAAGAAAATATCTGTTTCAAATGTTAAAGATAAGAATGGTAATTCATTAACATCTACTTATAGTGGAGAAATACAGAAAGATTATACCAATGGTCCAAAACTTATAGATAATACAGCAAAATTAACTTTTGAAAATGATGATATAGTAGTTAGATTTTCATTAACAGATACTTTAGATATAATTAACGCTAAAGATTTTAGAGTAGATGGTCAAACTCCAGATAGGTGCTCTATGTCAGGAAAAGATGTAACGCTTACATTTAGATCTGGAATCAAGAATAATGATAAAATTAACTCTATAAAAAATGCTGGAGCGGATACTACACTTTATGTTTATGGGGATTATTCTGTTGACGCAGCTGGACGTAAATTGCAATCAGGTTCAGATAAAGTATTAATTCCACCAATAACTCGTCCTGATTCATGGTTCGCAGAAACTAATCGTAACACAATAAAGAATCCTTCTATAACAATAGCATTTAATCAAAATATTGATGATGATATTAGAAGTTCTTATTATGATGACTTTATATTTACAAATGAGACAACAGGACAAACACTTACACCTCTTTCATTATCAGTTGATGGACATAATGTTATCTATGATTTTAATAGAGATACAATAAGATCTGGAGATAAGGTTACAGTTAGAGCAAATCCTATAACTTCAAGTATTACTATAAGAGGTGAAAAAACTGATGATGGAGATTATGCAGTATTTAGTCCATGTAGTGATGATTTAAAACCTAGGACGTTAATTGCAAAATAGAAAAATATTTATATTAAATTTTATTATTAACAAAGTAAAAAAGTAAACTGAAAAAACTTACAGTAAAATAGTAGTAATATTTATTTTACTGTAAGTTTTTTTATTTTAAGCAGAGATACTTAACTAAAATATAACTAGTATTGCATATATATCTATAAGAGTACTATAGTGGAAATTTAATCTGAACCTTATTTGAACTTTATTTATAAAAATTGACAAAATACCTGTAAAATTTATGTATATTATTATATAATTAAAGTTAGGTATAAATTTTACGATTATCATTAACAATAGGAGGAATGAATTAATGATTAAAGGAAAAAAGTTTTTAAGTTCTATGCTTACAGCATTAGTTCTATCAGTAGCTTTAAGTTCAGCAAGTAGTGTACGAGCTGCTACAGTAAGCAGAACTGATGGCGGTGCAGGCGGAAGAATCAGTACAGCAAATAAAGTTGCTGGAGATTTATTTGGTAAGTCTTCTAATGTAATACTAGTAAATGGATATGGTTATCCAGATGCGGTAAGCGCTACACCTCTTGCAAAACTTTTAGGGGCTCCAATTCTTTTAACAGCAGGGGATACTTTAGAATCAGAAGTAGCTTCTACCATACAAAATCTTGGAGCAAAAACAGTGTATATAGTAGGAGGAAAAGGTGTAGTATCACCTTCAATAGAAAATGCATTAAAAAGCAAATATTCAGTAGAACGTATAGCTGGAGTTAAAGATACAACAAGAATGGGAACCAATGCAGAAGTTGCTAAAAAAGTTTTAAGTTTAAGTGGACAAAAGTCAGCAATTCTTGTTAATGGGCAGGATGGTTATGCAGATGCATTATCGGTAGCTTCCATAGCAGCACAAAAAGGGTATCCCGTATTATTTGGAACTTCAAAAATGATAGATCCTACAGTCAAAGAAGTAATAACTTCCAATGGACTAAATATACTAGCTGTAGGTGGACAAGGAGTATTACCTCAATCAGTAGTAGATACAGTATCAGGTAAGAAGATAACTCAAAACGCAGCAGATAGATTTGCTACAAACTTAGAAGTTTTAAATTATTTCAAAAATAATGGTGGGTTAGACTTTGGTACAGTTTATATAGCAGCAGGTGGTGAAACTAAAGATCAATTTGCAGATGCCTTAGTTGCTTCAGCAGCAGCAGCAAAAACCGGATCACCATTGGTACTTACTGGTGTTGGCGCAAGTATAGCTCAGGCACAAGCAGCTGAAGATTATATAAACTTAAATGCAGGTGAAAACTCAAAACTTATAATAATTGGAGGAACAGCTTCAGTTTCTGAGTATATTCAAACAAGTTTATCAACTGGAGATTCTCTTAAAGTTATAGGAATTGAATAAGTAGGAACTTGCTTAATTTATGTAAAAAATTGCTTTGCAGTTTTTTACATATAAAGCAGGAATTTAGAATTTGATGTAGAATAATTAAAGCATATTAATTAATACATTAGTAGAAAATGGATCATTAAATAATTAAATTTATATAATTAAAAAATTTTGAAACATTTTTTAATGTAATTACGTCTAATATTATGTTCTATGTGTTTATTATTTTGTGATATTTAAAATTGTAACAGCAAGGTGTAAAAAAACTAAATAATTACAATAAAAATACATTTATTTGCCAAGGTTAAAACTGTAGAAAAATTTAAAAAATTATTGTATAATTAGGCCATAGTTAATTTTACTATAACATAGATTCATTGAGGTAATTGGATAAAAGTTAGAGTACATATAAAATATAGAAAATTAACAAAATCTATGATATAATAAAGAGTGAGTTTTGGAAAGCATAACTGATGTAACCTGTAAAGTGAATAAATGATTAAATTAGTTAAAAATACTGGAACATGAAGGATTAATATGGTATAATAGTTTCTGTTTTAAAATGCTATCGTAATTTCTAATATTAAGTTAGAAATTGTGAAGCCTTAAATAAGTATATATTTAAAAATATATATATATATTAAAAGAATTTTAATTAAAATTCACTTAAAATCGAGGAGGGTATTACAATATGAGTAAAAAAAGTACAAAGGCACTTGCAAGTGCTACACTTATGTCTTTAGTCTTGACTACAGCTTTAAGTGCTGGTCCAGTTCAAGCAGCAGCAGGAAAGGTAACAAGATATGGTGAAGTTGACAGATATGCAACAGCAGCTAAGGTTGCTACATCAAACTGGACAACTAGTGATAACGTAGTATTAGTATGCGCTGAAGGCAGTGATGCTTATGCAGATGCAGTAAGTGCTTCAGCATTAGCTAAAAAGTTAGATGCACCAATACTTTTAACAACAACAAAATCATTAAGCACAGATACTAAAAATGCATTAACTACATTAAAAGCTAAAAATGTATATGTAGTAGGTGGAACTGCAGCAGTTTCACAATCAGTAAGAGATGAATTAAAGAAAGACTATACTGTTACAGAACTAGGTGGAGCAAACAGATATGAAACTAATGCAAAAGTTGCTGAAAAACTAGTTGATTTAGGCGTAAAAGCTGACGAAGTTATAATGGTTGGTGGAGAAGGCTTCTCAGATGCTTTATCAGTAGCTCCAATTGCAGCAGCAAAAGGACAAATTCTTTTATTAGGAATGAACAATGCTGACTACATGAAACCAGTTATAGATTTTGTTAACAAGAACAAATCAAAAGTTACAGTAGTTGGAACTGAAAATGTTATAAATAGTTCAATTTACAACAAAGTTAATGCTACTAACAGAGTAAATGGTGGATCAGATAGATTTGATACTAATATGAGAGTTTTAGCTGCATTCAAAGATACAGTTAAAAAGGAAAAAATGTTTGCTGCTAACGCAACAGGAGATGGATATGCAGATGCTCTAGTTGCTTCAGCAGTAGCTGGAAAGACAGGCGCACCATTAATATTAGTTGACACTGAAGGATCAACTGCAACAACTAATGCTCTAAAATACATTAAAGATAATGGTAGCAAAAGTACTGATATGACTGTTATAGGTGGAACAGGTGTTGTTTCAGGCAATGTTGAAGATCAAATAAACAAAGCTCTTGGCGATAACACACCTTCACCAGTAAATAATGAAGTTCAATCAGTAGAAGCAGTAGGATTAAATGAAATCAAAGTTGTATTCGGTTGTGATGTCGATTCAGATTCAGCAGAAGATGTTACAAACTATAAAGTTGATGGAACTAAATTAGATGAAAAGACAGCAGTAGCTAGTCTTCAAGATGATAATAGAACACTTTTAATTACATTAGCTGAACCTAAACAACAAAGCAAACAATATGAAGTTTCAGTTAAAGATGGTGTAATAACAGCTGATGGAACAGATAATGTAAAAGCTGTAGATAAGACAGTAACTTTCAAGGCAACTGAGGCACCAGTATTAAAATCTGTAACAGCTCAAGGTAGAAACAAATTAACTGTTGAGTTTACAGCTCCAGTTGATATGAAAGATATTTCAACTTTAGCAAGTAAGTTTAGAATAAAAGATCAAAATATAACAAGCTATGGATTAGAGACTGCAAATGTACCAAATACAGATAAACCTTTAAGTGAAATCAAAGATGGAATAACTTGGACTGATGGTTCTGGAGTTACTCACAATTGGTCACGTAAAGCAGAATTCTACTTTAATACTAACCTTCCAACAGGAAGCAACACATTAAAAGTATTAGAGGGAGAAACAAATGGAGTTCTTTGCGCTGCAGGTGGATTTGGAGTTTTAGAAGCTACAAAGGACTTTAATGTTGATGCAAAAGATGGAAAATTAACAGCTAAAGATATCACTGCAACTTCTGATCCAGATGGAGCAGTTTGGGTTAAATTCGGAAGAACAATGGACAAAAAGACTGCTTTAAATCCAGTAAACTATGAATTAAATAAATCTGGTAAGACTTTAAAGGACTTAGGAGCTACAGTAAAATTAAAACAAAATGATACTGCTGTAAAAATTACTGGAGTAAGTGGACAAATTAATACAGGTGCCAATACTATATATGTAGATAAAAATGTAAGAGATGCGTATGGCAACTCAGTAGATGATGATGTAACATTAAGCTTCACAAAAGAAAAGGACGAAACTAAGCCTACAGTTCTAAGTGCTAAGATTAAAGACAGCGAAAATATTCGTGTAAGATTCAGCAAAGATATTGATTATACTTATGCAACACAAATAAAGAACTATACATTAAAGGATGCAGATGGAATAGATATTTCTTCACATATTAAAGAAGTTAAACCTTCAACTGGTGTAAAAGATAACGGACATTGGGATAACAGTAATTCATGGGATATAGTGATGTACAAGAATCCAAATGATAAGGATTCTAGCAATACAGACAAAACAACTGACTGGAGATTAACTAGTGGTAAATACAATATAACAATCAAGAGCTTAGCTGATACAACAACTAACAAAAATCAAATAAATGATTTCAGCACTGAGTTAAAGGGTATTGATGATGTATCACCAAAGATAACACATGTATACAAGAAATCAGCAACTGACAAAGATTCAGATTACTCAAGAAAAGTAGTTGTATACTTCAGTGAAGCAATGGATACTTCTACATTAGTAAAAGATAACTTTAAATATAAAAACAAGACTGGAGATTCAAAAGATTTACCATCATCTGTAGATATAGAAAAGAGTGATGATCATAAGTCTGTAACAATCAAATTCCCATCAAACTATGTAGTTGGTGAAACAACTAAGGATGATGATAATTGTGTAATGGCAATAACTGCAGAAAATGTTAAAGACGAAGCAGGTAATAAAATAGATACATTTGGTGGCAGAGGTGATGTTGAGACAGCATCTCAAACTATAAAATTAAAAGATAGCTGCTATAGAATGGTATATGACGGAGACGATATAAAAGTTAAGGTTCAATATGACGGAACAATAGATACAAACAATACATCTACTAGTGACTTTAAGGTTGCTGGAGAAAATCCTACTAGTATATCAATGGATAAATCTGACTTAGTATTAACATTCTCAAGCAGTGCAAATGCAACAAGTGTAACTTCTTTTGCACAGTTACCAGGATATGCAGTTAACCCAACTGTAGCTAACAAAGAAGTTAAGAAAGTTGATGTGTTAAAATACTATGCACCAGGTTCTGCAAAATTTGAAGTTACAACTGATAATCCAGTTACAAGAGATATTGCAGGAAACAAGATTGCTAAAGAAAGCATTGCAACTGTATATGATAATGGATTAGCACCAAAGACTACATCAGATTACTGGTATGCTACTGAAGCTCAAACAGTAGATGGAGTTAAACAAGCAGCAGTAGTTCTTTCATTTGATACTAGCTTATATCAGAGTGGAGTTAAACCAAGCGACTTCTCATTTGCTGTTGGTGGAAAGACACTTAAACCATATAGTGTAGTACCTAAAGATAACAACTTAGTATTCTTATTCAAAGCTAATGAAGATGTTAGCACAAGTGATATGAATGTATTTACTAAGGGTACACGTGTTGACGTAGGATTATCTAATACTAGCGTTAATATATCAGCACAAAGAGATGGAAACGGAAATTATGCAGCATACACTCCATCAAAAGATGATAAGAACACTCAAGATGCTTATGTAGCTGCTAATATAGATCTTGCTAAGCTTCTTTCAGCATCAAGTGTAACTCCTACTCCTACTCCAGTAGAAGATGGAAAAGTTGATATGTCAACAATAGAATGCTCAAATTTAGTAGACAACTTTTCAACACAAGTAAAGTTTAAATTAAATGTTACAGATCCTCAAAACTATACTGTAACAGTAAAAGGACAGCCTGCAACTTACTATGCTACAACTGGATTATTTGGTGCAACAATTAGTTCAAAAGTAACTAAGGCAGACTTTACAGCAACAGATTTCGTAGCTGTAAAGAAGACATCAACATTACCAACAGCTGATTTATCAACAGTAGAATGTTCAAATTTAGTAGATAATTTTTCAACACAAGTAAAATTTAAATTAAATACTACAAATCCTGAAAACTATACTGTAACAGTAAAAGGACAGCCTGCAACTTACTATGCTACAACTGGATTATTTGGTGCAACAATTAATTCAAAGGTAGCTAAGACAGACTTTACAGCAGCAGATTTTGTAGTTACACAAAAGTAATAAAAATAATATTAATATAGTTGATGGCATGAGAGTGTCATCAACTATAACAAATTGAGTATATAAACTTAAAATTTCAAATATTGGGAGGTCACTATTAATGGGAAAAAATAAGAAAACAATTTCAGTGTTATCCACAGCAGCTATAGCGGGCTTAATACTTTCAGCTGTAAGTACACCAGCTTCAGCAAAGGCAACATTAATTGATGTGAATGGCAAGGATAAAAAAGTTTACGAATATAATTATGATGATTTAAAAAATTCAGCAGTAGCAGCAGCAGCAGATGACACTTCTGCAGATGCTAAATTATACAAAGATTTCTTATCAAGAAAAGACACAACAAAAGCTTATTTTGATGATGTAAAGAAAGGTTATGTAGATTTTGCTTCAATAACTGAAGCAATATTTCAGGCAACAACAGACAAGCCATTTGATTTCAAAACATACATGGAAGCTACAAGTACTCCAACTACAACAGTAGCAGCTAATCCAGTAACAATTGTTAATGGTGTTGTAAATGTTAATGGAAAACCAGAATCAGATACAGCAGATTTAACTGTTAGTTCTGTAAGTGCTATTACTGATACTAAATTAAGCGTTAAATTATCTGCTGCTGTAGATGATGCAGCAGCTACAAACTTCTCAATAGCAGGATGCACAGTTAACTCAGCTACATTAACTGATGATAAAACAGAAGTTAAATTAGATGTAACTGGATTACAAGTTACAAAAGATTATACTGTAAAAGCAACAGGCTTAAAAGTTAGCGGAAAAGTTCAACCAGATGTTACAAAACATTTACAATGCCAGATGCTTCAAAATTATTTACTCCAGAAGTAAGTTTTAAAGATACTGTACTAAAAGCTGACGGACAAGCAAGTACATTAGTTACATTTACATTAAAAGATGCTAATGGAAACATAATGAAAGATGCTGATAAAGTAGAAGTTACATTCACAACTACATTAGGTAGATTTGCTGAAAATAGAGTAACAGTACAAAATGGTGTAGCTACAGTACTTTTCACTTCTGAAACTTTAACTGCAGCAAAACCAGCAACTATAACTGCAACTGTAGTAGAAGCTGCAAATAAGAATTTATATGGTTTAGAAGCTAAGAGAAATCTACTATTGGATCCAAACCCAATGGCTGGAGACGATAAGGATAATGTAGGAGCAAGATTAACAGAAGTTCAAGCTGCACAAGCTGACAGAGTTATAGCTTACTTCAACAAAGATGTTGATTATACTAAATATGTAAAAGCAGGAACATACGATTTAGATGAAAATAAAGCAAAAGCAGTTGTTCATAGTAATGTTGCAAATGATGGTAATGATATACTTCCTGTTATTAATGTAGACGGTGCTACTACTAAAAATTGTCCTGTAATTGGAGTACTTCCAGTTCAAGGAAATTCAAAAGCATTACAATTAGTTTTAGGTACTAATTTAATCGACAATGCAAATATTAGAGTTAATTTCAACGATAATACAGGATCAGTACTAGTACCAGGTGTGGCAGACTGCAAGTTAACAGATGCTAGAAAACCAGCTATGTTAAGTGTTGCAAGAGAAGGATTAAAGACATTAAAAGTTACTTTCTCAGAACCAGTAAATGCTAATACAGCAAATAGTACACCTAACTGGGTAATTGATGGTGTTAAATTAAGCGATGCTGTATATGGTGATGGAACTAAAGCAGCAACTGCAGTTGTTGGAGATTTCAATAATGCAGATGGTACAGATACAAGAAATGTAGTTACAATTACACTTGGAACAGATGCTAAAGGAAATCAAATTTACTTTAAATCAGGAGCTCACTCAATTCAAGGTTCAAGTATTGGTGACTGGGCAGATTTGACAGACAAGGGTAATAATGTAATGAATACTGAAACTCTTGATTTTGATATTCCAGTTGATAATACTGCACCAAATGCAACTGTTGAAGTTCAATCACCTGAGCAATATATAGTTACATTTGACAAAGAACTTAATGAAACAGAGGCTTCTATACAAGCTGCTATTAAGCTACAAAAATACAATAAAGATACAGCTAAATGGGAAGCTGCTGATAAGCAAGATATATCAGTAAAAGAAATTACTAATGACCAAAAAGTAAAACAATATAAGGTAGAATGTAAAAAAGACTGGACAGTAGCTTATGATACAAAAGGCACTAATTCAAATTACTATAATGATAGTTATAGATTATTTATAGCTAAAGATACTATAACTTCAGCAGCTAATGGTATTAAAAATGCTGATATAGCTCTTTTACTTGAAGGTGCTATGAAAACTCCAGATGTAACATCACCAATTATAAGTAAAATAGAAGCCAATGTAAATTCAGATACTAAGAAGTTAGATGGTACTTATAAAGTAACAATGTCAGAACCAGTTAAATTCCCAAGTGAGGATGCTACTATTGAAACTAGAGCTCAAGGTCAAGATTCAATACCAACACCAACAGCTCAATTTATAGCTAAAGATGGAAGCAAAACAATAGCTGCTAAGGTAGAAAAAGGCTCAGATGTATATGATAAAGAATTAAAAGTTACTCCTCTTGGTACAGATGGAATGCCTACAACTTTAGAAGCAGGGGACTGGACAGTTGTTGTAAGATCTATATCAGATGATATCGGAAATACAGCAGCATCAGCAACTAAAGATTTTACAGTAGCAGCAGGAGAAAAAGTTAAAGAAAATAAATTCTCAGTAGTTTGGACATTTGCTGATAAAGATCAAAATGCAGCTGGTAAAGTTACAGATACAACTGCAGACTATGTATATGTTAAATTTAATAAACCAGTATCAATGACTGGAGATGCTAAGAATGCTCTTAAAACATCAAACTATCAGCTTGATGCAATGCCTCTTCCAACAGGAACTCAAATTAGAGCTAATATAGTTGGAATTGACGATGCAGATAAGTTAGCTGATTCTATTACAATAGTATTACCAGATGGATACCTAAATGGTAACAATGAACCACATGTGTTAACAATATCAAATTACTTAGAAAGCACAACAGCTGATGATACATTAACAAATGGTGGAGCTAAAAAACTTGCTTGGCAACAAGATAATGATTCTACCTATAATGTTTATACTAATTGGGAAACTCCAACAGAAGATAAACTTTATAAGCTTGAAGTAGCAGCTAATAAGGATTTAAAGAATGCTGATAATCTTTCTGCAGCAAAATTAGCTTTAGATACTGCAACTGAAACTATTAATAAGTCTACTCCTGCAGATAAAGATGGAAAAACTCTTAAATATGTAGATTTATCAACTGAAGGAACTGAATTAACTGCAAGATACAATACTGCAAAAGCTTTAGTTACAGGTGCAGATACTGCTATGGTAACTTTACCAACAAAACTTGCAACTAACTATGTAACTACTACTTTCGATGCAAAAACTAGTACTTATACAGCTACTGTAGCTGCTGGAAAAGGAACTACAAAGGTATCTGATATATTAAAAGATACTACAGTTACAGATGTTTTAAAGGATTATAAATTAACACAAGCAGATATTGATGCTAATAAACTTGCAATAAAAACAGCTGCTGGCGAAGCAGATTTTGCCAATGTAACTTTAGATGAGTTAAAAACAGCAACAGCAACTACTCCTTTAAACTTAACAGTTAGTGGAGTTACTTACAAAATAGTTCTTAAATAGTAGTAAGCTCAACCTTTCAGGTCTCGCAAAGACCCCATGGGTGTAAAATTTTCCAGTGACAAGCTGTGAAAATAGAACGGATAAAACAATGATAATTGAGGAGGAAGGGAAACCTTCCTTCTCCAATTTAAATAAATGAACGGATAAAATTGAACTAACATATCTTAAAAATATCTTAATGTCATAAAATAGTCAGGTCATATGCTGGCTGAAAAACTAAATAATCTAATCAAAATGAGAGTATCTTTAGGGGTACTCTTCTGTTCTTTTTTGATTTCACTGCAAAAGAATGATAAAATACACTACATAAAAATTCTCTAAAGAAGGTATAGACTAAAAACTTAATAATAGCAACAGTTCTTGCTAAATTCTATACCTAAAAATTCAATGCATAATCTAAATAATGCATTGAAATAGCCTGTAACAACCCTAAATTGAAACATATATTATTTCCTTGAATAATAAATAAAGAATTCAAGGAGGAATAAATATGAGCACATCAAATAACATTTCAATCATCAGTAAATTCATAACTAAGGAGGTAGAATATATTTATCAAAGATACAACAGTATTCCAGAAGATGAGCTAAACAAAGTAAAGCAATTCATAGAGACACTAGAAAAAAATCATCTAAACTTTGATCCCTATAGAAGCTATGCTGCAACAAAAACAACTGCTGAAATATGTGCTGAATTAGAGGATATAGACATTATAAGACTATATTTATTCATACTGGATGATTTAGGACTAGACATAAAAGCAGAAGATACTAAAGAAGCATATATGTATTTAATTGAGAAAGGTTATTGTAAAATTCCAGGGTACTACTTATATAAAGATGAGGAAACAATGAAGGAATTAGCTAGAGATGAACTAGATTGTAAGCTAGATGACACTGAGCTAGTAGCAGATATGTTTGATGCAGAAGATCTAGCTAATCTATGGGTATTCGGAACTTCAAAACAGGAAGCAGCAAAACAATACATGAGGGACAATGAATGGTGGGAAATACTAGGCTGTGAGCAAGGAGAGGAAGGATACACTGACTATTATGGTGATATGATCTACTACAGCTTAACTGGTGAGGAGGTGTAGTAAATGATTAATATAGCATATAGAAAGGAAATAGAATCTATTAATTATCTACCACTAGAGGTTGTAAATGTAGTATCACAAATAGCAGCTATATTAGATGATAACTACGGAGAAGAAAGAAATGCAGATGATGATGGGGGATATATTCTAGTAGTGGAAAATGAAGAGGATATTAAGAAGCTTAATGATGAAATAGGAATAGATGTAACTACTGCTATACCAGAATATGTTGACTTAATTAAATGTAGTAATGGAGAAGAATATACTAATTCACTAATACTATGTAATAATGACTTTGGAATAAGTTTAATAATACCTCTAAGGCTAACATCTAAAGAATTACTTGATTACATGGAGTAGTAACAATGAGTTTATTAAGTAAATCAGCTGAAAATATAGCAGTACAATTTCAAGAGCATCTAACAGCAGATGGTAAAGCAGAGAAAACATTAGAAAGCTATGTAGGAGACATTAGAGCATTTCTTCAATGGTTAGAAACTAAAGGAGCAGAATTCAATGGTAAACTAAAAAGATTTCACATAACATCTTATAGAAACTACTTAGTACAAGAAGCATATGAGGTAAATACCATAAATAAGAAGATAAACAGCCTACAATCCTTTAATCAATACCTAATAGATAAAGGTTACGTTAATGAAATAGCAGTAGATTTAAAGAAAGATAAGGTAAAAATAGCAGCAGGTAGTGAAGGAGAAGTAGAAGTTTATAATGATGACGAAATAGAAAAGCTAATATTCTACATTCAATCAGATGCAGTAACTTCAAGGGATAGAATGATAATTCTAATGTTGCTATATACTGGTGTAAGAGTTAGTGAGCTTGTAAATATTAAGCTAAAAGATATTGATATATTAAGTCTTAATCTAACTATAACATGGGGAAAAGGAGGTAAAAGAAGAGAAGTACCTTTAAAAAGTGAAGTAGTAGATTCTATAAAGGAATACTTAGAAGGAGAAAGAAAAGAAAGTAAATTTGCAGATAGTGAATACTTAATACTTACAAATAGAGCAAGTAAAATGGATAGAGATGCTGTAAATAAGCTATTAAACAGAATAGGAAAAGAACTAGGATTTAAGCTAAACCCACATAAATTCAGACATAGCTTTTGCACAAGACTACTCAAAAAAGGAGTAGAATTAACCACAGTTGCAAAGCTAGCAGGTCATGCATCAATTCAAACAACAGCTAATTTCTATATAAATACATCACAAAAGGATAAGAGGGATGCAGTGGAGTTACTGTAAATAGTATGGTATAAAAAAGATCAATAATTAAATAAAATAAATATGAGAAGGAATAGTGTAAAAGCTATTCCTTCTTTGCGTTTATGGAACAAAACAAAAATCAAATGCCATAAATGAAACAAAAAGGAAAATAAGCATATATCATAAATTTGAAAGTACATTCATACATGATGAAAAGTACGCTAGGAACACACAGAGGAACATAAAAAGGAGGAGATATTAATGTTATTAGTAAAGTGGGCAATAGGTGGTGCTGTATTAGGAGCTATAGCAGCTATAATGACAGGAACAAGTATTGGTTCAGGAATAGTGTTTGGAGGGATAGTAGGAGTAATTCTTAGAAAATGGATAGCAAGAAAGCTATGGATGTAGGAGGAAGTATAATGACAGTATGTGAAAATACAAATAATAAAGTGCCATCTAAAAGAGTAAATATAGTATCAATAAAAATGGTTAGAGAAGGAAGTATTCTCTATGATGTTAGAAAAATAGGTTCACCATCAGATGCAGTAGATTTAGGCAGAAGATTCTTAGAAGAAGCAGATAGGGAACAGCTAATAGTATGTTGCTTAGATACAAAGAATCAGCCACTATCAGTAAATGTAGCAAGTATTGGTTCACTAAATAGCTCAATAGTTCATCCAAGAGAAGTATTCAAAATAGCAATTCTATCTAATGCAGCTTCAATAATAATATTTCACAATCATCCATCTGGTGATGTTTCTCCTTCTAGTGAAGATGTGAATATAACAGAAAGGCTAAAGGAAGCAGGTAAGATAATTGGAATAGAGATAATAGATCACATAATCATAGGAGCAGAAGGAAGATTCTGCAGTCTAAAAGAAAAAGGAATACTCTAATGAAAGGAAGAGGACAAGATGTTTGGTAATGATAGATACATGACTATAGGAGTGCAGTATGAAATACCAGTAGAGCTACAACTATTCATGTGGTACTGCATAGATACACTAAAGGAGCAAGGGAAGGAATTAGATTATATACAGGTATTTGAATTATCAAAGGAAAGAGCTGATGATGTATTATACCAAAATATAGAACATAGACAGGAAGTGCCTGAGTATAGTATGACCTATAGATTATTCCCTAAAGAGTTGATAGATGCAAAAGTATTTGTAATAGATGATGGAGATCATTCAACAATGATGTTATCTAATGAATACTAACTGATTAAATCAAAGAACTAACATAGAAATAGCAGCTAATACAATGGTGTTAGTTGCTATTTTTTTTTGCCATTAAAATGTAAAAACACATAAACAATATAATAAAGTCGACGTAGATATCGACATGGACTAAAAAGTCGACAAAAATGTAGATAAGGAAGGTGCAAAAATGAGAGAAGATTTAAAACCAGGGTGCTTTGGATACAGAAGAAAAAGAAATATAAGTTTATTAAATAATGCAGTAGATGAAGGAGAGGTGGCAACAGGAATAGACTGGACAAGATCATCAGATGAATCAGTATATTATGAAGAAGAACTAGAAGAATATAACAATGAGGAGCTTATAGAAGGATATGAAGAAGCAACAGAAGAAGAACATATAGAACCAATGATGATAGGTAAAAAGCCTATAAACCTAGATAAGTTAAAGGTTAAAAGCAATCAGCAAGAGATGGAAAAGATAACAATATACCTAGATAAGAACCTAATAACCATACTAAAGATGCTTAAAAAAGATAAGAGAATAAGCAGTTATAGTCAGCTAATAAAGGAAGCCTTGCAGGAGTATTTGACATAGGGGGAATAAATCAATTAGGGATAATTAGTACAAATTTCAAATAATCAATAAAAGAGCTAACTCCAGATTATGGAGTTAGCTTAAAATAAGTGGTAAAAAATAATAAAAATCTATTGACTAGTAGTTAATAACATGATAAAATGTGTTAAAATCATATATTTTGTAAGTAATTAGCACCAAAGCCAGTGGACAACCTTTAATTAGCTAAGGATAACCAAAAGGCAGGTCTAAGTTATTTGTAAAGAACCTATAAAGGATTCGGATAATAACGCTGATTGCAAGAATACTTCAATAAATAATTTGGAGTGTTGCTGCAATGAGCGTTTTTTGCGTTCTTCAGCAGTACTACTAGGAGGGTGTAATAGTGGAAAATAAAGTAGCAAAGAAAAGAAATCTTCCAATGATAGGGAGTATAGAACAAAGCCCACAGGAACAAATAATAGTCTCCAAAGCAGATAAGCTTTATCCTGAAATTATAGTTCATAATGGCGATGTTTGCACATGGAAAAAGTATGATGACGGACGCATAGATTACAAGAAAATAGCAGACTATGTAGGAGTAAAGGAAGTAGTTGAAAATCTTGATACAGGTAAGAAGGAAATAATCTTAACCTACAATGAAGGTAAAGATGTGAAGGAAATAATGGTACCATTAGGAGAAACAGTGACGAAGAATAAGATACTTAATCTAGCGGATGTAGGAATAGATGTAAATGATAATAATGCAACTAATGTAATAAAGCAAATTAGAAACGAGAGAGAGAATGCTCCAAGGAAGTTAGTACATTCAAATATTGGATTTTTTGAAAAGGACGGAAAAAATTTCTTTAAGCATAATAAGATAATATCAGGTAACAAGGAAAATGATATTGATTCAGCCTATATTGGTAGGCTGAATATAAAACCCAAAGGTAGTAGTAAGGCATGGCTAAACATGATTAATAAAGAAGTAGTGGGGAGACCTTCACTAGAACTTGCACTAGCAATAGGATTTTCTGCTCCAATAGTAGGCTTCATAGCAAATGAACTGGGTATAGAAAGCCCACTGATACATTTATACGGAGATAGTTCTAAAGGAAAAACTACAGCTTTAATGCTTGCAGTATCAGCTTTTGGTTCGCCAAGTATAAATGAAACTGGATTGATAACGACCTGGAATACAACAACAAATGCAATGCATGGAAGTTTGGGTGGAAATACAGGAATACCAGTGGTGTTTGATGAATCTAGTATGTCTGGTAAGAATGATTTTACCAATGTAATTTATTCTCTGACAGCAGGACTAGATAAAGAAAGAATGGATAAGGAAGGCAATATAAGGAGTAGAAAGAGTTGGAACACAACAATAGGATCAACTGGAGAGCACTCTATATTTGTAAAGTCAAAGGAAAACACAGGAACAAGAATGAGGTTATTTGAGTTTGAAAACGTAGACTGGACAGAAGATGCAGAACACACAGACAGGATAAAAGAAATAGTAATATCAAACTATGGACACTATGGAATACGATTTGTAAGAGCACTAATAATCCTTGGAAAAGAAAAGGTAATACAAATCTATAAAGACTGCAAACAAAATCTAATTGCAAAGATGGTAGAATCAGAATTTAGAGAAAGATTAGCAGGGAAACTATCAATACTAATGGTAACAGCAACAATAATAAAAAAATATCTTAAGATAAATCTCACTCTTGAGGAAATAGAAAAAATACTAATAGAAAACGAAAATACCAATGTTGAAGATAAGGACATAGGAAAAAAAGCCTATGAAGTAATAATGCAAGAGGTTTCAAGAAATAAATCTAAGTTTGGAGTAGAGTATGAATATTGGAAGGATGGTAATAAGGCAGCTAGTGACAAGGAAACATGGGGAAAAATTGAATACAAAGGAACTAGGAAGAATCATACAATGCAGATAGTAATAATAGAAACAATACTAAAAAGGATTCTGAAGGATAATGGATTTGAAGATCCAAGAGTAGTAACAAGAAAGTGGAAAAGCAAAGGATGGCTTGATTTCGAGGAAGGCAAAACCTACAGAAGAAGAATAATAAATGACATAAGAACAAAATGTTATGTAATAAAGGTAACTGAAGATGATGTTCCACAAAGGGAGAAAGCATTTGAAACAGTAGAAAGCCTAGATGCAATGTAGTAACCCAAAAAATATTGAAAAATAGTGTTAGTAAAACCATAGACTGGGGAACCACAAACCTTTAGAATGTTCCCCAGTTTCCCAGTAAAAAATTTCAGAGACAAAAAATCAATAAAAAGGATTAAGCAGTAAATAAATAATAATCTAATAAAAATAAAAAGGGAAAAGGGGAAAATAAATATAAAACCCATAAAAATCAATAGCTCTAACAGCCCCAGTTAATGCCCCAGTTCCCTAAAACAAAACGGGATACAACAATAAAAACAATAGATAGAAAAAGTAGTAAGTAAGATTTAAAACATAGGTGGTTATTTAAAAATAAAAGTTTGGTACATAGCAACTGTTGATTCAGTAATCCCCATACCCATTACAAATGTTACTGAATCAACAGTTACAATACACGATACAATCATTAGCTTAGTACTTATAACCAATAATATGTAGATATTACTTAAAACAATAGAGAAATAGGGAGTATATAGTTAGAAAGCAGTAATATCAATGGTTAAATAATTCCCCTTGAAGTGTTCATTCCCTATCTAGCATAGGGTGATAGCATGGAATAAATAATATAAGGCATAAAGCAGTAACTAAGTACTTTTCAGACATATATTATTCTATTGATATAGAAAAAGAAAGGAAGAGATACTATGATACCTCTAAAATCAGCGATTAATGGATATAAGGAGCATCTAATAAACACTGAAAAGAGTACAGAAACAATAGATGGATATAGTAACCAACTTAAAAAGATGGAATCATATTTTCTTAAAAAATTCAACTATCCTCCATACTTAGATGATATAACACTAACTAATCTTGAAGAATACCTAGGCAGTCAATTAGCTGCTGGATTAGCACAAGCAAGTAGGAGCAGAAGCTACCACATAATAAGATCATTCTATAGTTATTGTTACAAGAAGGGGTTAGTTGAAAGAAATATAGCTCTAAGCCTTGAACCAATAAAGGTAAAGAGAAAAGAAAGAACTTATCTAACAGAGAATGAAGTAGTAGTATTAGTAGAAGAAATAGAAAATGAGTTAGTAAGGATAGTAGTAACTGCAATATATCATACAGGCATGAGAATATCAGAATGCACTAACTTAAGGCTTAAAGATGTAGATTTTGAAAATAAAGTGATTCATATAATAGGCGGAAAAGGAAATAAGGACAGAGATATTCCAATCAGTGATAAACTAAACGAAATTCTAACGGACTACATTCAAAATAAAAGATCAAAGTTTAATTATAGTGAGTACTTTTTTGCAACAATGAAATCAGGGAGGATTTCACCACAGCATATTAATAGACAAATAAGTGCAGCTGTTAAAAAGCTTAAATGGGACAAGCAAGTATCAGCACATATTTTAAGACATAGCTTTGCATCAAAATTAGTCCAAAAGGAAGTTAATATAGTTAGAATCCAAAAGCTATTGGGACATTCAGATCTTAGAGTAACATCAATTTACACACATACAAGTCAAGATGAGTTAAGACAAGCTGTAAATGTAATTTAGTAGAAGGGGGAAAATTATTATGGGAGAAGCAGTAAAGAAAGCAATGTATGATGATAAGGTAGAACTAATCCTAAAAGGGCTAACAGAAGGTAAGTCAAGAGAAGAGTTATCAGAGGAACTTAGATATAAAAACTATAAAAGTTTAGATATGTACATGAGAAGAAAGAATTGGAGATGGAATCAAAGGACTGAAAATTACGAAGAAGAAGTGCCAAAAGCTACCTTTGAAGATAACCTAAACCAAGCAAAAACAATTGGTACTAAGGTAGGTAGAGTAATAGATTTATTTGATAGTGGAGTAGAAGATCCAATGGAAGTTGCTAAGAAAACAGGCTTTAAAAATCATATTGAAATGGCAAATCACATGATAAATAAAAATTATGTTTGGAATGATGAATTAGGTAATTATGTAATGAAAACAGGGAAGTTAGAGGATAAACACGATAAACTTGTAACAGAGCAAACTTTAAATATAACAGAAGAAATAGATATTAAACAATTCATACCAATTTTAAAGGTACTCCAAAATAATAAGGATAAGATAGTTGAAAATTTAACACCAGAATTACAAACAAATAAAATACCAACATACCTAGTTCCAGGTATTGCAACTATACTATCAGCACAAATGATGAGTAGTTTAAAATTTTTATTAAGAGAGTTTTCCAATGAAAAAAATATAACACAGAGGCAAATATTAGAGGTAGCATTAATAGAATTCTTTAATAAATATGGATATAGCTATAGGGTAAAGGAAATGCTTAATGCTTAATGCTTAATTATACTTGAAAAGATTCTATATAATAACCTACAGAAACTATTTAATACAAGAAGGCTACAAGGTAAACACCATAATAGAACTACTGTAAATAGTATAGATAATATTGTAATTTTCTGATAAAATAAAGATAGAAGAAGGGAATGATTACATGAATAGATTAAAACCCCTAAATGATTTCGTCTTCAAAAAAGTCTTTGGAGAAGAAGAAACAAAGTATAATCTAAGAGCACTACTTAATGCAATATTAAGTAAAAAGGATACAGATAAGCTAGTAACACTAGAAATAGTTGAAAATAAAGAGTTAACACCAGAACTTATAGAAGATAAGACAGGTATAATAGATGTCAGAGCAAAAACAGCAGATGGTACACAATTGGAGATAGAAGTACAGCTAACAAACCAGCATAATATGGATAAAAGAACCTTGTGGTACTGGGGAGAAATATATTCAGAAGGTATTAAAAAAGGAGAAGATTACAGAAATTTAACCAAGGTAATTACAATCAACATAGTAGACTTTGAATATATTAATATACCTAATAAATTTCATACAACTTTTCACCTATGGGAAGATGAAGTTAAAGACTATATGCTGACAGATGTAGTAGAGATACATTTCATTGAAATGGAGAAGTTTAGAAAGCTAACAAATAAGAATCTAAAAGAAGATAAGCTTCAAAGATGGTTGTCATTCTTTAGAGAAGATATAAGTAAAGAAGAGTTAAAGGAGTTGATGGATATGGATGTTGATATTAAAAAAGCAGAAGAAAAAATGGAATATCTAAGCAGTGATCCAAAAACTTTAGAACTTTACAAAGCAAGAGAAAGATCACTACATGAGAGAGCTAATATGATAAGTTCTGCTAGAGAAGAAGGAGCAACTGAAAAAGCATTGAGAGTAGCTGAAAAAATGTTAAAACGAGGAAATAGTATAGAAGATATTGTTGACATAACTGAACTTCCAGTGGATACAGTAATGGAGCTAAAAAAGAAAATGATGCATTAAAATAATATTAAATTCATAAGATGCTTAGTAATACTTGATAAATAACAGTGATTAAAGTCGCTGTTATTTTTTTACCCAAAAGTCAAGCTTTTGTCTACAGTACAGTAAAACTGTAGAGAAAAAATAATTTGATTTGTAATTATTAGTGTATCTAATAATAGTTTATCTATAGTTCAACAAAATATAGAATTCCTAACTGTTAACAGCATTGATTTGACTAGGGTTTGAGGAGGTGAAGATAGGAATAATTTAGGTTAAGTTAGTGCTATTACTGATACTAAATTAAGCGTTAAGTTATCAAAAGCTGTTGATGATGCTAAAGCTGAAAACTTCTCAATAGCAGGATGCACAGTTAATACAGCTACATTAAGTGCGGACAAAACAGAAGTTAAATTAGATGTAACTGGATTACAAGTTTCAAAAGATTATACTTTAAAAGTAACAGGATTAAAAATTGCTGCAGTAGCTCAAGAAGATCTTACTAAAGATTTCAAAATGCCAAATGCAGAGTCTTTATTTAGTCCAGAATTAAGCTTTTCTAAAACACAAGTAACAGCAAATGCAGAAGATAGTGTTTTGGTTACATTTACGTTAAAGGATTTAAATGGCAATGTAATGAAAGATGCTAGCGGCGTAGAAGTTGCATTCTCAAGTACATTTGGTAATTTAGCTGAAAAGAGAGTTACAGCACAAAATGGTGTTGCAACTGTATTATTAAAATCAGAAACACTTGATAAAGCTCAAAATGCAATTGTAACTGCACAAGTTGTAGAAGCAAATAATAAAAATTTATATGGTTTACAAAAACAGTCTAGTATACCAATGGATCCAAATCCAAATTCAGGAAAGGATCAAACAGTTGGAGCTACTATGACTCAGGTTCAAGCATCTCAGGCAGATAGAGTAACAGTATTCTTTAACAAGGATGTTGATGTTGCAAAATATGCAATTAAAGGAACATCTGAATATAATAAGACTAAGGATAATACTAAGGCAGATATTTCTGTATATAGTAAAGTAGCTAATGATAAACTTACTGATCCAGCTAGTGATGATAACGCTAATAAGAGTTCACAAGTTATAGGAATAGCACCTGTACAGGGAAATTCAAGAGCTCTTCAATTAATATTGGATAAGCCATTAACAGATAACTCTAACGTTGCTGTAAATTTTGTTGATAAAACAGGATCATTAAATGTATCAAGTACAGAATCATGTAAGTTGACAGATTCTAGAAGACCTGCAATGTTAGGTGTTGAAAGAAACGGATTAAAAGAATTAAAAGTTACTTTCTCAGAACCAGTAGAGGCTAGTACAGCAAACAGTACACTTAACTGGGTAATTGATGGTGTTAAATTAAGCGATGATGTATACGGATTAAACACAACAAAAGCAACTGCAGTTGTTGGAGATTTCAAGGTTGCAGATGGTACAGATACAAGAAATGTAGTTACAATTACACTTGGAAAAGATAAAGATGGAAATCAAATATACTTTAAACCAGGTACTCACTCAATTCAGGGATCAGGTATAGGTGACTGGGCTAACTTAACAGATTTAAACAATAATGTTATGAACACTGAAACACTTGATTTTGCTATACCTGAAGATAAAGATGCACCAAATGCAACAGTAGAAGTTCAATCACCAGAGCAGTATGTTGTTTCATTTGATAAGGATCTAGTTAGCAACTTAACAAATGCTGACATTAAGCTACAAAAATACAATAAAGATAAAGCAACTTGGGAAGATTATACAAAACAGACTTTAAAGGTTACTAAAATTGCAGATGCTTCAAAATATAAAGTTGAAGTTACTAAGGACTGGACTGATAAAGATGTTTATGATACAACAACTTCTCATTTAAATTACTATAATGATAGCTACAGATTAGTTATACCTACAGAAAAAGTTGCTAATGCTGCTAATGGAATTAAAAATGTAGAACAAGATCTTACATTAGGTGGAGCTATGACAACTCCAGATCTTACTTCACCAGTTATAAGCGATATAAAGGAAATTAAGAATGCTGATGGAACAATAGTTTATAATGCAATTATGTCAGAACCAGTAAAGATAGCTGTTGTAAATGCGGATGGAACAATATCTCCTTCAGCTGATAGCTTGGACACATTAGCTGAGGGACAAAAAGCATTGCCACAAGTAACAGCTCAATTTATTAAGAAAGATGGCAGTAAGACAATTGATGGAACTGTAAGTGCATATGTTAAGGATCAATATGATAAAACAATATCAGTAGTTCCCAAAACAGCTCTTGACAATGGAGACTGGACACTTGTTGTAAGATCTATATCAGATGATATCGGAAATACTGCAGCTTCAGCTACAAGAGATTTTACAGTAAAAACTGATGCTGTACAAGCAGATAATAAATTTGCTGTTAAATGGGCATTTGCTGATCAAGATACAGTTTTAAACCCAGCTGAACATGGAGATGGTGATAATACTGCAGATTATATATACGTTAAATTCAATAAAGCAGAATCAATTACTGGAGATGCCACTAATGTACTTAAGACTTCTAACTACTCATTAGATGGAGAACCACTTCCTACTGGAACTCAGATTACTGCTAATATAGCAGGATATGATGACAAAGATGGAGTAAATGATTCTATTACAATAAAATTAAAACAAGGAACTTTAAATCATAAAAATGCACCACATGTTTTGACTATTTCAAGTTACTTAGAAAGCACAACTGCTGGTGATGCATTAACAAATGGTGGAGCTAAGACACTTGCTTGGAATATTGCTGATGCCGATGGTTTAGTTTCTGACATGGCTCAGACATTACTTGGAAGTAATGCTACAGTAGGAAAAGATGCTGCTGGACATAATGTAGTAACTGTAACAAATACAGATGCTAAATTAGTTGATTTATTAACAGTAAGTAATATAAGTACTATACCAACAGTTAAAATAGGGACAACTACACTAGCTGATTCAGCAATGTCACCTGCTGCTGTTAAAGCAGCACTTGTTACTGCACTAGGAAAACCTGCTGGTTATGATGCTAATCAACTTACTCTTGCTGATTTAGTTGGAAAGACTATAGAAGTTAATGGAACTAATTACACAGTAGGACCAGTAACTCATTAATTAAAGCTCAACCTTTCAGGTCTCGCAAAGACCCTAAAGGTGTAAAATTTTCCAGTGACAAGCTGAGAAAAGAGAACGGATAAGTAAAACCAGAAGAGAGGAGGAAGGGAAGTACAACCTTCCTTCTCCCATTTAAATAAATGAACGGATAAAATTGTACTAACATATCTAAAATATCTTTAAGCCATAAAATAGTCAGGTCACACACTGGCTGAAAAACTAAATAATCTAATCAAAAATGAGAGTATCTTTAGGGGTACTCTTCTGTTCTTTTTTGATTTCACTGCAAAAGAATGATAAAATACACTACATAAAAATTCTCTAAAGAAGGTATAGACTAAAAACTTAATAATAGCAACAGTTCTTGCTAGATTTTATACCTAAAAATTCAATGCATAATCTAAATAATGCCGTGAACTAACCTGTAACAACTCTAAAATCAAACTTATATTATTTCTTTGAATAATAAAATCATAATTCAAGGAGGAATAAATATGAGTACATCAAATAACATTTCAATCATCAGTAAATTCATAACTAAGGAGGTAGAATATATTTATCAAAGATATAACAGTATTCCAGAAGATGAGCTAAACAAAGTAAAGCAATTCATACAGACACTAGAAAAAAATCATCTAAATTTTGATCCCTATAGAAGCTATGCTGCTACAAAAACAACTGCTGAAATATGTGCTGAATTAGAGGATATAGACATTATAAGACTATATTTATTCATACTGGATGATTTAGGACTAGACATAAAAGCAGAAGATACTAAAGAAGCATATATGGATTTAATTGAGAAAGGTTATTGTAAAATTCCAGGGTACTACTTATATAAAGATGAGGAAACAATGAAGGAATTAGCTAGAGATGAACTAGATTGTAAGCTAGATGACACTGAGCAAGTAGCAGATATGTTTGATGTAGAAGATCTAGCTAATCTATGGGTATTCGGAACTTCAAAACAGGAAGCAGCAAAACAATACATGAGGGACAATGAGTGGTGGGAAATACTAGGCTGTGAGCAAGGAGAGGAAGGATACACTGACTATTATGGTGATATGATCTACTACAGCTTAACTGGTGAGGAGGTGTAGTAAATGATTAAGATAGAATATAGAAAAGAAATAGAATCTATTAATTATCTACCACTAGAGGTTGTAAATGTAGTATCAGAAATAGCAGCTATATTAGATGATAACTATGGAGAAGAAAGAAATGCAGATGATGATGGTGGATATATTCTAGTAGTGGAAAATGAAGAGGATATTAAGAAGCTTAATGATGAAACAGGAATAGATGTAACTACTGCTATACCAGAATATGTTGACTTAATTAAATGTAGTAATGGAGAAGAATATACTAATTCACTAATACTATGTAATAATGACTTTGGAATAAGTTTAATAATACATCTAAGTCTAACATCTAAAGAATTACTTGATTACATGGAGTAGTAACAATGAGTTTATTAAGTAAATCAGCTGAAAATATAGCAGTACAATTTCAAGAGCATCTAACAGCAGATGGTAAAGCAGAGAAAACATTAGAAAGCTATGTAGGAGACATTAGAGCATTTCTTCAATGGTTAGAAACTAAAGGAGCAGAATTCAATGGTAAACTAAAAAGATTTCACATAACATCCTATAGAAACTACTTAGTACAAGAAGGATATGAGGTAAATACCATAAATAAGAAGATAAACAGCCTACAATCCTTTAATCAATACCTAATAGATAAAGGTTACGTTAATGAAATAGCAGTAGATTTAAAGAAAGATAAGGTAAAAATAGCAGCAGGTAGTGAAGGAGAAGTAGAAGTTTATAATGATGACGAAATAGAAAAGCTAATATTCTACATTCAATCAGATGCAGTAACTTCAAGGGATAGAATGATAATTCTAATGTTGCTATATACTGGTGTAAGAGTTAGTGAGCTTGTAAATATTAAGCTAAAAGATATTGATATATTAAGTCTTAATCTAACTATAACATGGGGAAAAGGAGGTAAAAGAAGAGAAGTACCTTTAAAAAGTGAAGTAGTAGATTCTATAAAGGAATACTTAGAAGGAGAAAGAAAAGAAAGTAAATTTGCAGATAGTGAATACTTAATACTTACAAATAGAGCAAGTAAGATGGATAGAGATGCTGTAAATAAGCTATTAAACAGAATAGGAAAAGAACTAGGATTTAAGCTAAACCCACATAAATTCAGACATAGCTTTTGTACAAGACTACTCAAAAGAGGAGTAGAACTAACCACAGTTGCAAAGCTAGCAGGTCATGCATCAATTCAAACAACAGCTAATTTCTATATAAATACATCACAAAAGGATAAGAGGGATGCGGTGGAGTTGTTGTAGAAATTGTAACCGTAGTTACAATCTAAAATATTGGCACTATCAGCAATGTAAAAATCAGGATGTAGATAATGTCAGTAGTGCCGATGTTTAAGGCTATATTAGGGCAAATGAAACAATAGAAATTTTAAACATATATCATATCTATAGAAGAACAATACATGATTGCTACTTCAACGGAATATATAGGAACACAAAAAAGAATGGAGGAATGGAAATGAGAATAATCAAGACTATTAAAGATATTGAGCTGCTTAAGGAAGCGACAGTAGTAGATGCAGGAATACTAGGAGAAATAGACAAACACTTCAAACATATTTACAATAACCTTGGGGAAGGAATTCCTATTGAAGAATTCTCGTTAGTAGATAGTGGTATAATAGTGCTGCTTGAAGCAGGAGACAATGTAGCAGACCTTGAAGAAATAGGACTTAATTCAGAGGATGGAGGTCTGCTTGGAGTGATACCTGAATGGATAAACGAACAAAAACTAGCTGATTGTACACTAATCACTGCTTGTATCCTTTGCAACAATGAATATGCACTAAGTATATTCTTAGAAAGAGGTAAGTTTGGTAAGAAAGTAGAAAAATGGATAAGTGAAAATATGTAAGGCACCTAATCTCAAAAGCAAATGAGGTTAGGTGTTATTTTGTGCCTAAAAATAAGGAAGGAATGATAAGAGTATGATATCAAATAGAAAAAATGAATCAGCTAAGAGAGTAAATATAGTATCTATCAAAATGGTAAGGGAAGGAAGTATTCTCTACGATGTAAGGAAAATAAGCAATCCAGCAGATGCAGCAGAACTTGGAAGAAGATTTCTTGAGGAATGTGACAGGGAAAAGCTCATAGTATGTTGCCTAGACACTAAGAATCAACCGCTATCAGTAAATGTAGTAAGTGTTGGTTCACTAAATAGTTCTATAGTGCATCCTAGAGAAGTATTCAAGGTAGCAGTACTATCCAATTCAGCTTCAATAGTAGTATTTCACAATCATCCATCAGGAGATCCAGCTCCTTCTACAGAAGATATAAATGTAACCAATCGGTTAAAAGAGGCAGGAAAGCTAATAGGAATAGAGCTAATAGACCATATCATCATAGGTTCGGATAGTAAATACTGTAGTCTGAAAGAAAAAAGAATATTGTAGGAGAAAGGAATGAATAAGATGTTTAATAATGAAAGATACATGACTAAAGGAATACAACAGGAGATACCATTAGAACTACAATTATTCCTGTGGAATTGCATTGATACACTAAAGGAAGAAGGACAGAAATTAGACTACTTGCAGGTGTTTGAACTCACTAAGGAAAGAGTAGATGATGTATTCTTTCAAAAGATAGAACATAGGCAGGAGGTACCAGAATACAGTAAGAGCTATAGATTAATCTTTAATGAATTGATAGAGGCAAAGATATTTGTGATAGATGATGGAACATACTCCACTATGATGCTGGCTGAAGAATACTAAAGGAGGATGATAAGTAATGGCAGAGATATTGATGTTGATAGCAAGAATAATATTAATCATAGCAGGAGGAATGAATGCAATTGATGCTACAATAAAAGTAGCAAATGCGTCTGATATTGACTTTGAAACACTGTGGAACTCCCTACCTAATAAGTGGAAGTGATACACACATAGCAGCTGATTGTGTAGGCTGTTATTTTTTTGCCTATGAAAAGCCTAAAATATCGGCAATGCTGACAATGTAAAAATCAGGATGACAATAATGTCGGTAGTGACGATATCTACGGCTATAAATGGGGTGATGAATATGGTATAATCTGAACATTGGAGGTGCTAAAATGGGTAAAGAATATGTTTCATTTTACCAGATAGCAAAAGAGATGGCATTGGAGGACGGATTACCATATCCTAACTATGTGGATTTAGACAAAGAAGATATAAGAAAAGGTGAATGGGAAGCCAAATTCAAAAACTATAGAGAAACAAAACAAGAATACTTTGAAAATATCTTAAAAAACCAAGGAATTAATCCTAATATTAAATATAAAGTAAATGGAGAATATCAAATTCCTGTACAGGAAAAAGAGAGCATAAAATTACTAATAAGAGAATATACAAGCAAGTACTATAAAAAATTAAGAAATGGCAAAGAACTAGAATTTGAGGACATAGAGGATATAGTTAAAAAAGCAGAAGAACTTATAAACAGTAACTTCAAAGGTGATGATGCAGAAAAACAGTTAGCTTCTCTATATGGAGCTACTGAATATCATAGTAGAAAAGCTAGTAAAGAAGTATATAACAGCGTTATTGAAATGATACGTAAGAGCATAAATAATGTGAAAATAGAAAAAGTAAATAATAAGCAGATTATAGATAATAATAAGGAACTTGCTAAATTTAAAAGCATTGAAGAGATAGTAAGTAGTACTAAATATGATAAATCAATAGATACTCCTAAAATGCGGACTTTGAATGATAATGATGCTGATATTCTTATACGATTCTATGAACAAATGCTAATCGCTGCAAATGAAAGGTGGAATAGATTAGCTGATATATTTAGTGAATTAAGAGATGAAGAAATACAAGATTCTGCTTTTGCATTATTAGAATTAGATATAGAAGACACAAGTTGGCTTAGTAAAGGATATAGACAATCTGCAAATATATTAAAGGAATCATTGAAGATACTAAATGAAGAATTGACAGAACAACCACAAATAAAGGAACTATCTGAGGAAGAAAAAAAGAAACTAGAATATATAATTAAATCACTCAATCCAAACAAGAAATAAAAAAACTTGTTTGGATTTTTTTTATGGTAGGGAAAAAACATATTCAATTTTCCCTGCTAAAATACTCCCTCTAAATGCATTATTATATAATCATAGCGAAGGTGCTTGAGCTAAATAATAAAGTGTTGGTAACTGCAGTACCAGCATGAGAGGGAGTAAATAAAAAATGGAAATGAATAATAATAGTTCAAGAATACTATCTCTTGAGGAAATGATGGATATAACGAAAAGACCTTCCATGAGAAGTTGTGTAGAGGAAGGTATGCATAAAGGTGCTATAGATTCAGTAGTGCTGAAAGAAGTAGAAAGCAAATTTTCAGGAACTGGTAAAAGAATAGTATTAAACATTAAGGTTATAGTGGAAGACGAAGATGGAAAAGAAGTAGCATTATATCTATCACCGAACTTTACATGGAGTACTAAAGGTAAAATGATAAAGGTTCTTCAAGACCTTGAATGTTTACCTGAAGCAGGTGAAAGACTTGATATTGATGCAATGGTAGGGATGAAGGTAAAAGTAGTAGTTGAAAACACTGAAAAAGATGGCATTGAATATTCAAATATAATTAGCATGAAAAGAGCTAAAGAAAGTAAAGTACCTAGTAATAAAAACAGGAAGATACCACAAAGGAAAACTTCATCTCAAGAAGAACTAGAAGAACTTAATGAATTAGATGATATGGGAGAAGACTTTGAAATAGAGGAATAAAAAGTACACTGCCTGCAGCTGTTAGAGCAGTTGCAGGCTAGAAAATAAAGATGAAATGAGGTACGTATAAATGATAAATAAATATGATATAACTGAATGTTTAGAGGAAATTTCATTTGCAATGCAGGTGCTAAAGGAAGAAAGTATTGTAACGGAGGTTAGAATCCTAAATGCTAATAAAGGAACCTTAAGTGGATACTATGATGACTATGATAAACTTGCAACAGACATCACCCAATACATTGGTAAATACAATATCTACTTCACTATAAATCCAGTAAAACAAGAGCTTCTTGCAAGGTCAAAGAATCATCTTACAGAATACGCTAAGACTACAACAACAGATGCAGATATTGAGAAAAGAGATATTCTAATGATAGACTTAGATGCTAAAAGAGCTGCTGGAATATCATCATCAGATGAAGAACATCAAAAAGCTATTGAAAAAGCTGAAAAGGTTAAAGAATTTCTAACGGAGCAAGGATGGGCAGAACCAGTAGTAGCAGATAGCGGTAATGGTGCACATCTACTATACTATATTGACATTCCTAATGATAAGAAAATTACAGAACTTGTAAAAAATGTACTAAAGGCATTAGACGTAATGTTCACAGATGATGCTGTTGAAGTGGACAAGTCAACCTATAATGCGGCTAGAATATGTAAGGTATATGGTACGGCAGCTTGCAAAGGTGATGATATTGAGGAAAGACCTCACAGAATGGCAAAGATAATAAGTTATCCTGAAGAAATAGAAATAGTGAAGAAAGAGCAGTTGCAAAGTGTTGCAGCTATGCTTCCAGTAGAAGAAAAAGAAACTGTTGGGAAAAAGAAAACAAAGTTTGACCTAAATAATTGGATGGAAGTACATGGCATCAAGGTCGCTAGTGAAAAAATTTCTGGCAATGCAAAGATATATGTACTTGAAAAGTGCCCTTGGAGAGAAGAACACACTAATCATAGTGCTTACATCATTCATTATAATACTGGAGCAATAGCAGCAGGCTGTCATCACAATAGTTGCAGCGATGAAAACTGGCATACTCTCAGGGATAAGCTTGAACCTGATTGGAAAAAGAAGACCAAAGCTTCTAAGGAAGATGGAGAAGCTAAGGAAACTCAATCAGATCTACTAATCAATGCTGGAAGAGATGCAAAACTATTTTGTGATGATATTGAAGAAAAGTATGCAGCAGTAAATGTCAATGGACATATAGAAGTATACAAGATAGGTAGTAAGAAATTTAAAATGTGGCTAACAAAGAAATACTATGATGAAACAGGGAAAGCTCCAAGTAGTGATGCAATGAACCAGGCATTGGGAGTATTTGAAATGAAGGCAATGTATGAAGGTGATGAGAGAACCCTTGCGAGAAGATGTACAAAGCACGAAGGTAAATACTACTATGACCTTGCGGACAGTAATTGGAGGAACGTTGAGATAAGCAAAGATGGATGGAGGATAGTTGATGATGCTCCAATACTCTTTGTAAGAAATAAGAATATGAAGTCACAAGTACTACCAGTGCAATATGATGATTTATCAATATTGGACAAACATTACAGGTACAAAAATAAGGAAGATGCAATTTTGCATAAAGTAAATATGGTTACAAAATTCATACCAGATATTGCACATCCTATAGATGTGATACATGGTGAAAAAGGTGCTTCAAAGACTACTTCAATGAAGAAAGATAGAAGCATAGTAGACCCTGCGGTAAGAGATGTAGTGTCCATGCCTACAAGTAAGGAGGACTTAGCATTAATTCTTAGCAACAACTATATGCCTTGCTTTGATAACCTTGATAATATAACTGCTGAAAAAAGTGATATGCTTTGCATGGCTGCTACAGGTGGAGGATTTAGTAAGAGAACTTTGTTCACAGATGATGACGAAACTATACTATATTTCAAAGAACCTGTAAGTCTAAATGGTATAAATGTAGTAGCAACTAGAGCTGACCTTCTTGATCGTTCAATACTCCTTGAACTTGAAAGGATACCACCAGAAGAACGTAAGGAAGAGAAAGTCATTTGGGAAGAATTTGAAAAGGATAAACCTAAGATACTTGGAGGAATATTTACAACACTATCAAAAGCTATGACCATATATGATAGCGTAGAATTAGATAGAATGGGTAGAATGGCTGATTTCACTAGATGGGGCTATGCTGTAGCGGAAGCAGCTAGCATTGGTGGAGAAGCATTTCTTGATGCATACCTTAACAATCAAAGCAGAGCAAATGAAGAAGCAGTTGAATCTAATCCTGTAGCCGCAGCAGTAATCAAGCTAATGAATGATACTAACAGATGGGATGGTACTGTAGGAAGATTGCTTGGAGAGCTAAACAGAATAGCAGAAAAGGAGAGTATTAACGTTCATTCTAAGCTATGGGCTAAGGAGCCTAATGTTCTTAGTAGGAGATTGAAAGAAGTAAAGTCAAATCTAGAACTGTTAGGAATTTACTATACTATCAGACCTCGTAGTAAGGGTAAGAAAATAACTATTACAAAAGGAACTGCAAATACCGAAATAGTTAGACCTATAGATGATGTTGATGAAGTAGTAGATAATGGATTTGATGAACTATTTGGCGATTAGACGCTAGAGATAGTCTAAAATATCGGCACTATAGACAATATAAAAAATAGGATGACAATAATGATGATAGTGCTGATATTTAGGGCTATAAAAGGTAGTATGGAAACTAACTATGATAATATTAGTCACAACTAATTAGTAATAATTAGTATTTAAAATATATATTATAACCTTGATTAATAATAGAGGAGGTAATTTAAATGTTATTAGATGAAGGAAAACAAAGCTTTCTTCAATACATGGATACTATTGATAGGAGTTCTCAAACAATAGATAGTTATGGGAAAGATCTAAGCAATTTTGGAAAATATCTATCAAAAAAGTACAATTGTGAATGTTATGTAGAAGATGTAACATCTACAGATATAGAGGATTTCTTGCTGTACTTGAAGGGAGAAAGAAACTATGCACCAGCATCTAGGAGCAGAAATCTTTATACTATCCGATCTTTCTTCTCCTGGGCATATAAAAAACAGATAGTAGAAAGAGATGTAGCATTATCTGTTGAAAATATCAAGCTCCAGCAGAAGGAACGTGTATATCTTATAGATGAAGAAGTGGAAGAACTTCTTGCAGCAATAGAACAACCATTGATTAATTTAGTAGTTAGAACTTTATATATGACAGGTCTTAGGATATCGGAATGTTTAAGCCTTACATTGGACACCGTAGATCTTAATAACAGAATTATTCATGTAGTAGCAGGAAAAGGAAATAAAGATAGAGTTATCCCTATATCAGACAAACTATATACTTATCTAAAGAACTATATAGAAAATGATAGATTAGATATAGATTCGCCATTATTTTTTGCTAATCATAAAACAGGCAAGCTATCAGCACAATATATAAATAGAACTCTTGGAGAAGCTATTATAAAGCTTGGTTGGAGTAAGAAAGTAACCTGTCATATACTACGCCACAGTTTTGCGTCACGTCTTGTACAGCAAGATGTGAATCTAGTTCAGGTACAGAAACTATTAGGTCATAGCAGTTTAAAGGTTACAAGTATTTATACTCATTCAAGCATAGACAAGCTAAAGACTGCTGTGAACGCAATATAATGATCTATAAATATCGACACTATTGGCGTTGTAAAATTTAGTATGACGACAATGCTGGTAGTGCCAATATTCATGGCTATATAATGGGAGGTATTTTGAGATGGAATTGAGAAAGAATGAAAATGAACCTATATATGATGATAAGGTGAAAAATGTTATTAGACTTCTTACAGAAGGTATTGACAGAGAAGAAATAGCAAAACAAATGGGGTATTCTAATTACAAGTCGTTAGATATGTATGTTAGACGTAGAAATTTCCATTGGGATTCAGACAATCAAAATTATGTACCAAATTACAATAGATTTGAAGGAACTACCTTAGAAGATACTATTGCATCAACTTCTAAAGTAGCACAGGTGATAGCATTATTTAGTAAAGAAGGTGCAGATCCAAAAGTAATAGCTAAAAGATTAGGCTATGCAGATCACAGGGAAATGGCTTCCTATATGTCAGGAAAAGGCTATCAGTGGTCAAGTGAGAAGAAGAATTATACAAAGTCATTAGGACTGGTTGAAGAATCAGTGGCTGAGCTTGAAACATATTCACAAGCGGATACTAGATTAGAAAAGAGTAATGATAACATCATAGAAATTATACCAAATGCTAAGAATATCAGTTCAGAACAAGTGGATTTGCAGCAGTTTGTACCTCTTCTAATGATGCTACAGAAGAACAAAGAAAAATTAGTTGATATGTTGACACCACAATCCGATGCTGGTACTATTCCAAGGTATGCACTTCCAGGAGTATTTGTTACTAAATCAGTTCACATGGTTAGTCCACTAGATGTAATGGTAAGGGAGTTCTCAAGAGAAAAGAATGTATCTCAAAGGGATATATTCGCTGCTGCATTGCTTGAATTCTTTAGAAAGTATGGTTATGAAAGAGAGGTAGAACAATTACTGAACAGCAAATGATTAGTGAAATTAATTGTGAAATTGGTTATAATATATATATATGAGGATGTGAAAATTTATGAATAGTAGAGAAAAATATGACTATTGGTTGGAAGCAGCACAATATGATTTGGATTCAGCAAGAGTAATGATGTATGGCGGAAGGTATATGTATGTAGCCTTTATGAGTCAACAGGCAGTAGAAAAACTTGCAAAAGGTATATATACATTATATACAGGCAATGAGCCACCAATGATTCATAATATTTGGAATGTATTAAGACAACTTAAAAGAGAAGTTAACCTTAGTGAATATATACCTATTAATCAATTTGAAGAAGATTTGCAGAAGTATAAAAGCTTCTTTGCAGAATTATTATCATACTATATATCTGGTAGATATCCTTCCTTCAAAGAGAAAATATCAAGTACTATTGATTCTAATAGGGCAAAAAGAGTATTAAATAATACAGAGGAGGTATTTCAATGGATAAAATCTCTGAATCAGTACAAAAAATAATTGCAGAATACATTCGTGAGTTAGGCAAACAAATTCCTATTCAGAAGGCTATATTGTTTGGTTCTTATGCAAAAGGTACTATTCATAGATATAGTGATGTTGATATTGCAATATTTTCAGACTACTTCAAGGATATGAGTAGAGTAGATGGAATTCACTTTTTACTATTATCTGCAATGGATTATGACATGGATATAGAACCACAACCGTTTACTATGGATGAATACCGTGAGCCCGTAGGATTAGTAGAAGAGATTCTAAAGACAGGAATTGAATTAGAATTACCACAAGCAAGTTAGAGCAGTTCTTTGTATATAGCCTTAGTTATCGGCACTACCGACATTATTGTAATACTAAATTTTACAATGTTAGTAGTGCCAATATATTAGGGTACATTATGTCATTTCATTTTTTTTTGTTATTTAATTTCATACTAAATAGCTGTAATTATTGACACTACTGATACTATTGTCCTTCTGCAGTATGAGCAACAAAAGAACAACTAGCGATATTGTGCATAAATTGAATTTGTTCACTTCTATTCAATTCCAAATGGAAATGGTATATTCCTTTTCCTTTTTTCTATTCCATTTTGAACACCTATCCTTTCTGTTACGCTTATTCCATTATGTATTGAGCAACAAATGATAGAGCAACAGAATATTGAGAAGCATTGATTTCACTGGAGTTGATTAGTACGAAGAAATAGGAAAATTATGGTTAGGGTTGTGCTATTACTAAAACTAAAGTACAAGTTACTTTCAATAAAGCAGTAGATGCTGCAACTAAAGATAACTTCAGTATTGATGGTGTAACAATTAATGGTGCTACATTAAGTGAAGATAGAACAAAAGTAGTTTTAGATGTAACTGGAACAGATTGGGCAACTAAATATACTGTAAAAGCTACAGGATTAAAAGTTGCAGGAACAACTCAAGCTGATCTTACAGGAGACTTTACATCATTATCAGTTAATGATGCTTATGCATTAACAGTAACTGCTGATGATTCAACAGTTATTGCAGATGCAGGACATACAACTACAGTAAGAGCAAAACTTATTGATAAATCAACTGGAGCACCAGCAGCAAATGTTGATGGTATGGTTATTGAGTTTAAAGCAAGTGCTGGTAACTTAGCTAATAGCAGAGTTACAGTTCAAAATGGTGAAGCTGCTGTAACATTTATATCAGAAACAGAAAATTCAAAAGTAGCTGCTAAAATAGATGCACAAATAAATGAAGCTTCAAATGATTATAAAGCTTTAATAGGTAAAGTATTTGGAACAACAAATGTTTTACTTGATCCATCACCAAATAATGGTTCAAATAATGCTATAGTAGTAGGAGCTGAATCAGATATTGCTGATAGAGTAACTCTTCACTTCAACAAAGAAGTAAGTGTTAAGAACTTTGTAAAACAAAATCCTGATGGAACTTACATGGTTGATAAAGACGGAAATGCAGTAACATATGGAGCAAATGAAGGTGGATATGTTGTTGCTATATCTCAACCAGGAACAGGAAAAACATTTAAGGCTAGAGGTTTCAAACCAGGTACTGATGCAAAATCAATGGTTGTTATTCTAACTAAAGGTAAAGATACTACTTTAACTGATAATACTACTGTTAATGTAGATATAACTGATGCAACTGGAGTTAAGTCAGCTCAATCATTCGTATTAACTGACCCAAGACCAGCTGAACCAACTAATGTTACACCAACTGGATTAACTGGAGTTAATGTTGTGTTCTCAGAACCAATAGTAGATCCAGTAGTAGATTTAACTACACAACAAGTTAGCATAGATGGTGGTAAACTTGATTTATTAAATATGAATTACACTGCACCTGCAAAATTAATATCTACAGGTGATTTTGACCAAAATAAATTTACTGATACACGTAATGTATTAACTGTAACTTTTGGAAAATACATCAATGCGGTAACAGCAACTAATTCAATAGATGGTAAAGCACACAAAGCTGGAGAGCAAGTATTCTTACCAGCAGGAAACCATTCAATTCAATTAGCAGCAATAAAAGATTTTGCTGGATATACTGATACTAAGAATATTTCTACAACTCAAGTACTTAACTTTGCAGTGCAAGGAAATGATGTTGTACCAGCAGTTGCTTCAGTAGTAGCTGAATCACCAGAACAATTCAGAGTTAAATTTAATTGTGATGTTGCTGGAACTCCTGCTATGGCTTTATATGCTTATAACAGTTCAGGTAAGTATGATTTATTTACTAATGTTGATATAGACACTACAAATGGTAAGCTTATTGATCCTACAAACGGTAGCATACTTGATGTGAAGAAAGTTACAGATTCTGAATATATTGTTCAACTTAAAGAAGACTGGACAAAAATTTACAAGACTCAGCAAACAAATAAAAACTATTATAATGGAAAATATGCTTTGCATTTTGAAGCTAAAGCATTAGTAAATCCTGCAAATGGTAAAGATAGTGGAGATGCATTTGATGCACCTATTACTGGAACTGCTATAGCAAATCCAGATACAACAAGTCCAGTTATAAAAGATATAGTTCAAGCTCATGATAAAACACCAAATGCGTATGATGTTATAATGTCTGAACCTGTAAAAGTTGGAATACTTAAAGACGGTGTTGCAACTTCAGCAGATGGAACTGATACTATAGCTCAAACACAAGGTAAATTACAAACAACTACAGTTCAATTCTTAGGAAAAGATGCTGATGGAAATACTGTTACAGTTGATGGTATAGTAACACCTTATGGAGATACTGCTGATGCTACAGCTGAGGCAGCAAGTGCTGGAGATACAATATTTAAAGTATCACCAAATACTGTTGGCGGAAAGACAATACAGCAATTAGTAGATAATGGAACTTACCAAGGAACTTGGACAGTAGTAGTTAAATCAATTAGTGATGATGTTGGAAATACAGCAGCAACATTAACTAAGGCATTTGTATTATCTAAAGCTCCAACAAGTGAAGATTTCTATGTTAATGATAAAGCAAAAACAAATATAGATAACATGAATTTAGCTGCTTTCAAAATTGATCCTAATGGTGCAGGAGAAGATAAATTATATGTAACATTTACTGAACCAGTTACTATTACTGGAAATACTGAAAATGCAACTAATGTTTCTAACTACACAATAGATGGTAATTTATTACCAAAGGGAAGTTACATTACATTAACTAATGATATTGATGGTGATGATGGCGTAAAAGATAACACAATTGTTATATCATTACCAGATGGAACTTTAAGTAATGCAGATAAACATACTTTAGTTGTTGCTAAGTCATTAAAGAGTGCTAACGGAACTGCTTATAATACAAACCATGCAGTACAATTTGTATTACCAAGCATAGCAAGTGCAAACAACGTAATTAATAGTTTAATTGGTGGTACTGATGTAGCATCAACAACTATGGATAAAGCTGGTAATGTAGTTATTACATCAAAAGTTGCAGCTACATCTACTTTAGCTAGTATAGGAGCAGTAAATGCTACTAATTTAACAAATGCAATAAATAATGGTGCTGAAAAAGTAACTTTAGGAGCAACTACACTTGATCTTAAGGCTACAGCTCCAAATGATCTTAAAATGGCTATTGCTAAAGCAGTTACAGGAAATGCTTCAGCTACTGCAGCAGACTTTGATACTTTAACTATAGACCAGTTAAAAACTTATGCAAATGCTGGCAATTTAAAAGTTACAGTTAGTGGCGTAGTTCATAGTGTAACAGTTCAATCAGGCGCAATAAACTAATAGCAAGCTCAACCTTTCAGGTCTCGCAAAGACCCCAGGGGTGTAAAATTTTCCAGTGACAAGCTGAGAAAAGGAAACGGATAAATAAAACCATAACAGGGGAGGAAGGGAAGGACAACCTTCCTTCTCCCATTTAAATAAATGAACGGATAAAATTGTACTAACATATCTAAAAATATCTAATATCATAAAATAGTCAGGTCATATGCTGGCTGAAAAACTAAATAATCAAATCAAAAATGAGAGTATCTTTAGGGGTACTCTTCTGTTCTTTTTGTTAATTAAATAGTTATTTAGTGATGTTGTATTTAAAGTTGAAACTAGAATAGGGAAATGTTAAAATATAAATGTAAAACGTAGATATGATAAAATAAATAGATGATAGGGAGTTGTTATTCTTGGAAAATAAAATATTAGAATTACTTAATCAACTAGTAGATGGTCAAGATAAAACAAACGATAAATTAGATAGAATAGAAAAAAAGATAGATTCTGTAATCGAACAAACAGCGGATTTAACAGAATTTAGAACTGAAACCAAAGATAAACTAGAAAGTATTGATAGTGAAGTTAAAGGAATAAGAAAAGATTTAAATGCTGTAGAGATAGTGACATCTAAGAATTGGAATGACATAGCAACATTAAAAGCTGTAAAATAGTAAAGAATCGCAGATGTGGCGGTTCTTTTTTTGATAGTAGCAAGCTCGCTTCGTTTCGCAACACCCCCAGGGGTTGTGAATAAAGTATGAACGGATAAAACATTGATTAGCAAGTGCAACCTTTCAGGTCTCGCAAAGACCCCAGGGGTGTAAAATTTTCCAGTGACAAGTTGAGAAAATAGAACGTATAAGGCAATAGCAAATTCAATCTTTTAGGTATAGAAAGAACCCAGTAGTGAAAAATTTACAGCTCATGACTGTAAAATCTTGCACCACTGGGGTATTTAGCTTGCTACTATTTATAACAAGTTTATGATATAATAATGTACAATTAACAATATAATATAAAAGGAGAATAGTTATGAAGATAAGGAATATTTTAATTGCATCTGCAATATTTGTTTCATTGTGTAGTGGAAAAGCTATGGCTGCAGATAACATTAATACTTCAATGGACAGGACAAATCTATTAATCACAGCAAGTACTACTAATGATGGTGACATAAAAGTTTTTCCAGAGAGAACTGATGTGGCCATAGATAAAAAGTGGACACTAAAGTTTAACAAACAATTAAATTCTCAGGCATTTAAAAAAGATAATATACAGGTATTAGATAGTAATGGACAAGCAGTTTCAGTTACAGTGCAATTGAATTCTGACAATATGTTGGTAGATGTTCTGCCACCAAGTTCAAATTATACAAATGGGCAAACATATTCTATAGTTGTGAAAAAATCATTATTAAGCAAAGATAACATTCAGTTATCAAAAGAAGCTAGAATGAAATTTACTATAGTTAAATCCTCATCAGGAAATTCTAGTAGCTCAGGAGGTACCAATACAAATGTGAATCCTGCATTAATAGAAGCTAAAAATGTTTTACCCAAAGTTCAAGAACTAGTTAAAACTCAAGCAGAAAAAAATTTGGTAAGTACTATAAGATCAGCAATAGATGCAAAAATAAGCAATCCATCTACAGTAACAGATACAGCTTCTATTAAAGCTAAATATTATAGTCTTTCACCTGATGAACAGGCTGATTTTAAAAATGCTTTGATGGGTAACTTTACAATAGGAACATTATTGCAATTAAGGAGTTTATTTCAATAATGACCCCAGGGGTGTAAAATTTTCCAATGACAAGCTTTAAAATAAATAACTGAAATAAGAATAGAGAAGAGTATGTATTGAAGTGAGAAATAATCACTTTTTAGTACGTACTCTTTTTAATTTTATATGAAAGTTCATTATGTTAAATTTACTATTACTTTTAATAAAATTGACTTGATGTGTGTAAAATTCTTGTAATTGGCAATAGTTTTAAATAAATAGTAGGGAGGAGGTTTTATTTTGTCAACACCAAAAGTTCCTTGGTTCCGCGGAGCTAGTTGTCATATAACTGCAAGGGGAAATCATAGGAATGATATATTTAAGGACGAAGAAGATTTTCAATATTACATAACATTAATTGAAGAAGCATTAAAGTATTTTGAGTATGATGAATATAAAATAATTTGCTATTGTTTAATGGATAACCATGTGCATATACTGATCAAAACTAAAGATAAAGCACCAGGACAATTTATAGGTAGAGTAAATGCCGTGTATGCAAAGTATTTTAATAAAAAATATAATTATATAGGACACTTATTTCAAGATAGATATCATCCAGAGTTTATAAAATCAGATGAACAAATGCTTGAAGCAAGCAGATATATACACCTAAATCCATTGAGAGCAAATATGGTAGAAAAGCCACAGGATTATCAGTGGAGCAGCTATAGCATGTACATAGGAGATAAAAAAGAAAAATTAATAACCACAAAAGAAGTACTTTCATACTTCCAAGAAGGAAAAGAAAGAGAATTATACAAAAAGTTTGTTGAAAGTGCTATAAGTATCAAAACTGCTTTGTAATAAACTTCATTTATCTACATTTGGTTTTATAGGCGAGTTATCTTTACTGGTATAATACTAAATTCTAAGTATGATATCATGAGTAGGGCAGAGCTTATAATGAAAAAGTGTGAAAAAAACAATATAAGACTACTTACTATAAATGATTTTCTATATCCTTCAAAAGTAAAAAGTATTAAAGATTCTCCTATTCTTTTATATTATTTAGGTACAATTAATAAGGATTCTATGGGAGTAGGGATAGTAGGTTCTAGAAGATGTACTAGTTATGGAAAAAAAGTAGCGAAGGAAGTAGCAGAAATCTTGGCTAAAAACAGTATTCCTGTTATAAGTGGTATGGCAAAAGGTATAGATGGTTATTCGCATACAGCTTGTATAAATTCAGGAGGATATACTATTGCTTTTCTAGGTAATGGTGTTGATTTGATTTACCCTAAAGAACATATAAAACTTATGGAGAAAATCATTGAAAATGGTGCAGTAATTTCGGAATACCCACCAGGAACAAAGCCATATCCAAAAAACTTTCCTAAAAGGAATAGATTAATCGCAGCTTTCAGTAATCAACTTTTGGTAGTAGAAGCTGATGAAAATAGTGGATCTCTTATAACAGCACAATTTGCTAAAAAATATAATAGAGAAGTTTTTGCAGTACCTAATAACATCTTTTTTAAGGAAAGCAAAGGATGTAATAAACTTATACTAAATGGAGCAAGATTATATATGTGTCAGCAACAGTTAATGAATTCCTATACTAACGTTACAAGTGAAAAAGATAATTTTATAAATACTGTACAAGTTAGAAATGATTCAAAGATAGATTATGCAGAAAAAGTGATTTTGAATGCCATAAATAAGGGGCCTAAAGCAATAGATGAATTAAAAGTTACTCTACATGATGATGAAGTAGATATTTTAGAAAAGATGTCCTTAATGGAGTTGGATGGAAAAATCAAAGCTTTTCATGGAAAGTTCTATTCACTAAAAAACGACATAGCGAGTAAAACACTTTTCTAAAAGTAGTATGTATAGTACTATATATACCAAAATGAAGAATAGAGACACTTTAAGACTATACTTGCTAATATTAAGTATAAAAGGTCTATAACGAGATTATAGATGTTTAAAAAAGCTTTTTATACGTTCGCATTTTGTTCACACCACCTGAGGTCATTGAATTAAAGAGAAGGAAAGCTGGAAAATTTTACACCCCTGGGGTCCTTGCAAGACCATAGATTTCACTAATTCTTTATGTTATAATTTTCTTATCTTAGTTGAAAGGAGTTTATTATGAACAATGAAGAAAAAATATTAAAAATCTTATCAGAACTTAATTCTAAAGTTGATAACCTAGATGTTAAATTTGATAAATTAGATGTTAAAGTTAATGAATTAGATGCTAAAGTTTATAAATTAGATGTTAAAGTTAGTGAATTAGATGGTAAAGTTGATAAACTAGACGTTAAAGTTAATGAATTAGATGTTAAAGTCGATAAACTAGATGTTAAAGTTGATCAATTAGATGATAAAGCTAACAGCATTAAAGACCAACTTACAGAATTTGAAGTTAAAAATGCAAATAATCACATAGAAAGTATTGATAAAATTAGAGACTTGACAAATAGCGTAGAGTTTTTAAAATATGAAGACCTTAAGACAAAAGAAGACGTTTTTACTATAAAAAAGCATTTAACTATTATTAAATAAATAAGCTCAACATTCATCTAAGCTATACATAGATAACTTAAATAAAAATAGATAGGAGTATGTATTGAAGTGATAAATAATCACTTTTGGTACATACTCATTTTAATTTTTAAAATTTACACCACTGGGGTTATTGCGAGACTATGGTTAATAGAACATCTTCTTTGTTTTGAGTTGGAACTATTACTGCCTTATGCCCCTCTTTTTCAGCTGTTATTGATGTTGGCTTTTTATCTTCTGTTATTTTCCACCCATCTTTTTTCAACTGCTTTTCATAACTTTCCAACACATCTTTTGATTTCTTGTTTTTTATTGTATATGTAGCAATGCCCATCCCATCTTTTGTAGGTTTTTGAAAGGTTTTTAATGTCATTTGCTTATAACTTGGCAAGTATTCAAATTCTTTAGTATAGGTAATTTTACCACAAGATATTAGTGTTAAAGAAAACATTATTATTATTGCTATTACCATTTTCCTCAATTTGCTCACCTCTTTCTTAATATTAGTATGTAAAATTTTATTTATTTAAGTCATGGAAATAGTATAAGGACTAATCATTTTGATGATTAGTCCTTATATATTATTAGATTTTCAGTTTAGAATGTGGCCTAACTATACTTTATGAAGCTTTGATATGATTTATGTTTGAAATGAAATTAGTTGTGATTAAATTTGAGAAGGAAGGTTTTTTACCTTCCTTCTCCTTTTTAATTTTATATTCGTTAAAGCTTATTTACCGCTCTCAAGTTTGTTTAATGAACAAAGTAAATTTTATATTAGTTAACGCTTGCAGGTGTAACTGTTATAGTTCCGCTTGTTCCTGCTGCATTACCAATAACATCTACAACATCAGTTTTATTAATAGTAAATGCTGATGGTATAGCAACTGTATTAGCAGTTATTCCTGAGAATGGAGTTATTGTTAATACGCTCTTGCCTGAAGCAGTTGACCATACTGCACTACCACTAGTAGCTGTTGCTGCATCTGCCCATCCGTCTGCGCCTTTAACTGCATCAAATTTTTCTTTAAATGTTGCAAGTAAAGCAGTTTTAGAAGCTTCTGATAATTCTTCATCAAATGTAAACACTGAAGTTTCTGTAGTTGCTATTTTGCCAGCATTTGCAGTACCTGCAGTACCTGATGATACAACTGCAGCTGGAGCTTCTTCTGAAGTAATTTTAACTGTAAATTGCTTAATAGCGTCTCCGTCCATTACTGAATAAGTTAAGTTAGTATCAGCTTTGAATCTAATATTTGCAGTTGCCTGAAGATTTGCAGCTTCATCTAGTATAAATTTATCTGTTGCAAATTCAAATCCATTATCTGCACCTATATTTGAAGTAGCTAATGTGTTTGTATTAAGGATAACAGTAGTTCCTTCCTTAGTTAACTTAGTCCAATTTCCATATTGGTCTTTTGCAAGCAAGAATGCTCCAGTACCTGTTTCAGCAGCTGCTCTGTTTGCAAATGTAAATGAATTTAATTCAGTAGCTGTTGTTGGGATTTCATATGGATTACCTGCAGCTAAGTCAGTATCAGTTATCTTCAATTCTACTGTTTTCTTAGCTTCTTTTGAAATTGTAACCTGCTTATCTAAAGTTTTCAATCCATCAGCTGTGTTTATAGTTACTCTTATAGTAGCATTTGCAGTATTAGAACCTGTTGCAAATGTAATATTATCTGTATCATCAGCACCAATTACCCATTTGTTATCTTGAGCATCAAATGTAACATCAGCAAGCTTACCATTTGATACTATAACGCCTGGAGTTACTGAAGTTATGCTTACTATTTGAGAATCTGGTACTGCATAAGTGTTTGTTCCATCAGTAGCTGTAACTGTAATAGGTCTTGCATCAGCATCTGTTCCATCTACAGCTTGAGCTGCTGTACTATCAGCAAATAATGTTGGTATATTAGCAACACTATATGTTAATCCAGTTGCATTGTTAGAAGTAACTGAGAATGTAGTTTCAACTTGGCTAACTACTTCGCTTGAAGCATTTAGAAGTTGTGCTGCAACTTTAGCAGTACCAACTTTTCCTGCAGTTGCACTAACTGTAACTGTTCCTATAGCATCTTCATCTGCTCCAGTTGTTTTATTAACTGTTATAACACCTGCATCTCCAGTAAGATCAGTTACAACAAATTTATAAGTTAAAGCTGCATTTCTGTTTGATGCTGATGGAGTTACAGTATCTCCATATTGATCTTTATAATTATAAGTAAATGAAGATGTTGCTCCTGCAATTAAGTTAGTTGTAGCAGTTGTAGGTGCTAGTACTTCTGTAACAGTTCTTGCTGCTTTTGTAGTTACATTTAATGAAGCTGTTTTTCCAGCTGATGTAGTTACTACTATAGTACCAACACCTACTGCGTCTGCACCTGATCCAATAGCTGCTTTGTTAACTATCTTTCCATAATTAGCACTTGAAGAATTTGTTTCAACTTGAAGGTTTGCATTTGCTAATGAACCAGTTTCAGTTACTGATATATTTCCTGCAGTAAATTGATCTGCAATTTCTTTAGCAGTTAATGTTTCACCAAACTGATTTGTTGCTGTTATAGGAAGTACTAAAGTTCCTGCAGCATCTGCATCTGCTATAACTGCTTTTTCTATTGTTCCTAAAGTTACTGCATCTGCTTTTGCTGGTTCAACTATAGCAAGAGTTTTTGTTATAGTTTGTCCAGTAGAATTTATAACTACTGTAATAACAACATTTTTAGCAGTTGCAAGTCCTGCTGTATTTACATTAATTACTGCTTTACTACTTACATCAGTTAATGTTGGAACTACTCCAGCATCTGATGATAGTATAGTTAATCCACCAAGTTTAGCAGCTGTATCTAAAGTGTTTCCATACTGGTCTGCTCCTGTAATTGGTAAAGTAACAGCTGTAGCTGATCCAGTATATATTCTTGTTTTTCCTGTTGGAAGAACATTTTCACCTAAAGTGATGGTATTAACAGCAGCAGCATCTCCAACTGTTACTGTTACTGATTTATTAGTTCCAGTAGCTGGATCAATAGCTGTTATAACAAACTGTTGTTTATCTGTAAAAGATGCAGCTGTTGCATCAACTGTTAATACTCCATTAGCATCATTTAAACTATCAGTAGCAATAGAAGCTGTCCATTGAATAGCATTAACTAAAGTAGTTGCAGTTGATGTTATGTCTGTATTATATTGATCATATACTTTAAATCCTATTGTTCCCTTATCGTTAGCTGTTTTAGCTAAAGTTGTTCCTGTGAATTCAATTTTACCTACTTTTTGTGCTTCTACAGTTGCAGTTCCAGCATTCTTTCCAGCTGCAAAAGTATCACCAGCAACTGTTACTGAATAATCACCAGCAACTAAGTTAGTTGAAGATGTTAAAGTAGCTTCAGTTTTAGCATCGTTCCATGTTGCAGGTAATACTACTGAAGTTGTTCCTCTTTTAACATCAAATGTAACTTTACTTGTATCAGCTGGTGCTTTGCTAAATGTTACCTTTAAAGCTTTAGCATTAACAGCACTTACAGACTCAACAGATAGTGAAGCTGCGTTAACAACTACTGGTTGGCAAGTATTGCCTTGTCCACCTTTATATGATATACTATAAACGATACTTTGATCTACATTAGTAGGGTTTACAGTTGGTAATGTTAAAGTTACTACTTTTCCAGTAGTACTTATAGCTGTTGGAGCAACAGTAGCTTGGCTACCACCGTTAATTGCTGATGTTACTGCAAAGTCACCGATTACTGGTGCTGTTGCTGGAGTATCTGATAATGTTACTTGAATTGTTGTTGCGTTAATAGCACTTATATTTCCAATTTTTAAACCATATTTTTACAACAAGAAAATGGCAGTATAGCTTGTACTATGCCATTTGAATATTGCGAACATTTGTTAGTTATATATTATATTAATAAATTGAAATTCTTGCATTGATAAATATTTATTAAATATTTAATAAGATAAAAATATTGTTTCATTATAAAAATAAATAAAAAATAAATATTAAAAGAAAAAATATTATAAAAAGCAAGTAACTCACCAAAAATGAAAATGCTATAAAGTATATAGCATTTTATACAAAAAAAGTATGTAAATTATTTTATGATGAAAATAAGGCGTTAATTTCATTTTCATAACCATATTTTTTTAAAAATTCTATTATGGATATTTCAAATATTTCTCTTTGACTTATGTTTTTTTCTTTACTAAATTCTTTAACAAGTTGTGAAAGAGAATGGGACATACATAATGATTTAGTTATTGTAATACCTCCCACTGAATATCTTGGAAGAGTGGATTTTGAATTTGTGCATAAAAGTTCTGCTAACTTTTCTTTATTTTTGCTTATCATTTCAAGCATAGGAAGCAGAGTTTCTAACTTTTCTAGTTCATTTTGTGTTGAAGTTTTAGCTTCAGTAGAATTTTCTAATGAATGTGAATTTCCTAACGAATGGCAATCTTCTAAAGTTTCTTTAAATTGTATACCTTCTCTAGGAGTAAGTTCACCTTTGAAAAATATATAGTTATGTTTTTCATGGGACCAGGTATATCCTTTTGATTTCATATATGCAGCCATAGCCCTATGATCAGCCATGCCTACTTTTTTGGCTATGTCTAAAGGCTCAAATCCAGCGTTAAAAAGAGAAATTATTTTTTCTGCTTTTCCGAAGTTTTCAGGTTCGTAGTTTATATTTGTGTTAGAATTAATTTTTTTTGCATAAATTTGTCTTTCAGAGTCCCAAAAATAACCTCTTCTTCTCATATACATATCTAAAGTCCTATAATTTTTATGATTAAGTTTAACAGCTAAATCTTCTCTTGTTATACCTTCCATAAGACATTTTAATATATACTCATCGTCATATTCAGTTTTTTCAGCATTACTTAAAGCGGCAGCAGATTCTGTTATTCCATTATAATAGTTTTCCATTAATTTCACTCCCTGTTATAAAACATTTATACATTTGTTTAAGTCATCCATATTAGCATGGGTATATATAGATGTAACCTTTAAATTTGAGTGTCCTAAAAGTTTTTGCACGTAAACAAGATTAACTCCATTTTTTATTAGATTAGATGCAAAGCTGTGTCTAAGTATATGAGCACTTACATGTTTTTTCCATCCAAGTGTGTGTGCAGTATCATTTAAAACTCTATTTACGTAAGGTGCACTTAAACTTCCAGACTTTTCTGTAGCAAAAAAATAATTGCTTTTTATAGAACACTTATATGTTTCTACATAGTTTTTAAGTATTGATAATAAGTTTACATTAATAGGTATATCTCTGTTTTTTGAACCCTTACCGTTTATTATGTGGATAACTTTATTTTCAATATCCACATCTTTTACTTTTAAATTTAAACATTCACTAATTCTTAGACCAGTGTAAAAAAGTGTTTGTACAACAGTTTTAATTAATGGATGTTCAATTGCATTTATAAGAGCATGTGCTTCTTCTGATGAAAGGAAAGTTCTTTCAGTTCGTTGAATTTTTATAGGTTCTATTGACATAGCTATATTCCACTCACAAAACTTATTTTTGTACAAATAACTCCAAAAAGAACGAAAAGTATAAATTTGTCTGCTTCTACTTGCAGAAGATAGCTTTTTTTTCTTTAGTTCGTACAAATAATCATCTATATCCACCATTGTTACATCACTTAAATAAACAGCACAATTATATTTCCATTCTAGAAAGTGTTCAAAGGCTGTTAAATCTGAAGTATAAGATTTTATGGTTTCTTTGCTCTTATTTGTTATAGTAAGATGATAAGTAAATTTATTTATTGCATCATTTAGCAGCATAACGTACCTCCTTTACAATGAAGTTAAAAAATATGTCAAATATTAGCGCATAAAAATATAATAACTTTGAGGAATAATTTTGTCAATTATCCAAATAACATTTTTCATGTTACTTATAATGTTTTTATAATATTTTTTACTTAATTAGATATATTATTCAACTGTATTGTAAATTATTATATATTTACCTTAACAATAAAAAATGTTAGAATAGAATAGTATGGCAATATTGTCATATTGAACATTAAATTGAATTTATTAAGGAGATAACCACGATTAATATGAAAAAGAATAAATATCTAAAGGTAGTTATAGGTATATTAGTAATATTAATAATAGGCCTAGGCATATTTTTAAAATTACTTTTATTTAATTCGTCCTATAATGTTTCTGCGGTTAAAATGTCGGCACCATTAGTTGATAAAATACAAAAATCTAGAAAAGAAGGCAGCATACTTAAAATTAATAATGATGAATTAAATCAAATAATAAGTATGTACTTTAAGGAAAAGAAAAACGTAAAAGGGATAGTTATAAAGGAAATTCATGGAGAAGTTTTAGATAACAGTGTAAAGTTCTATATTCCTTCTAGCTATAAAGGAATAAATATTTTGCTATCTTCAGAAGGTAGTCTTAGTTATAAGGAAAATAAAGTTATATACAAGCCATCATATTTTAAGGTTGGAAAAATTACTTTACCTGAAAGCATGGTTATGAATAAGCTTGCAAATTATGCTAAGAAAACTATAATGGTTAAGGATAATGAAATTATAGTGGATAGTACTACTTTGCCAATAAAAATTAAATCTTTAGAAATTAATAATAAAGAACTTTGTATTGGGGCAGAAAAGGTTGCAGATGATTTAGAGACAAAACTTAAATCAATGGAAAGTAATTCTGCATTAAAGGAACAACTTAAAAATAAAGCTGCACAAAATGAATCTAATTCAAGCAATAAAAATAGCCAAGCTAGTTCAGATCCTAAAACTAGTGGAAGTGCTAAAAATACAGGAGAAATGGATGCAGCATTAAATAGAATAAGTTCATCATTAAGTAATGCAGAAGGATCTGTAAGTACATCATCACAAAAATCAGTAATATCTGGAATAATATCTGCTGCAAATGATATGAAGGGTAATCCAAATGCAAATCCATCAAATTATTCTGGTAGTATAAGAGCTCAGTATAATAATTTATCCCCACAGGAGAAAGCTGAGGTAAAAGCAGCAGTTTTTTCAAATATAGATGGCAGTGACATAAATATAGTAAACAATATATTAGGAAAATAATTTTATAATATAAGTATACACAAGGAGGAGTTATATTTTATGGAAGAAGAAATGACGTTAGATTTGAGGGACTTTTTTTACATAGTAAGAAAAAGAATTAAATTAATATTGCTTATAACTTTGGGATGTACTTTAGTTTCTGGAATATTAAGTTTTTTTGTAATAAAACCTACATATGAAGCTGGAGCAACTATAATAGTAGGAAAACCTCAAGCAAGTGAAAAGAACAATACTCAGTATAATGATGTTATGATGTATCAAAATCTTGTTAAGACATATGCCCAAATAGCACAGTCTAATAGAGTAGCAGAAAAATCTGCAGATAAGTTAAATGGTTCAATAAAACCAGAAAAACTAAAAAAAATGATAAAAATAACAACACAACAAGGAACTCAAATACTTGAAATTAAAGCTCAAAATAAAGATGCTAAGGAAGCGGTAAGTATAGTAAAAGCTGTGTCATCAACTTTTATAGATGAATCTAAAAAGGTTTTTCCAACTGGTGGCGATATTCAAATTATGGATGAACCAAAATTTCCAGAAGCTCCTGTAAAGCCTAAAAAAGCACTAAATCTAGCTATAGCTTTCTTTTTAGGTCTTGTGGTATCAGTTGGTTTAAGTTTTGTACTTGAGTATATGGATAGTACTATAAAATCTGAAGATGACATAGAGAAGTATCTTGATATTCCTGTTATAGGAATAATACCAAAATATACTTCTTTAGAAGATAGATAATAGAGGTGAGAGTATAAATGATAGATATACATACTCATATATTGCCTGGTATTGATGATGGTTCTAAAGATATGGATTATTCTATAAAAATGCTTAAAATTGCAGAGGATAATGGTATAAAAAAGATAATAGCAACTCCTCATTTTTACAGAGGGTACTATGAGAATAAATATGAAGATGTTTGTAAACACATAGAAGATTTAAAGAAGAAAATAGTAGAAATTAGTATAAACGTAGAGATATTTCCCGGGCAAGAAGTTTTTTTGGATAATCATACCTTAGAATTGTATAAGGATGGTGCCATAAAGGGACTAAATAATTCAAAATATGTATTGGTAGAATTCCCAATGGAAACTATGCCAAAACAAGCATTAGATATGTTATATGAACTTAAAATATCAGGTGCAGTGCCTATAATTGCTCATCCAGAAAGGTATCTGTATTTTATGAAAAAACCTTCTTTAATAAATGAGTTTATAGAAGAAAAACATCTTTTTCAATTAAATAGCGGTAGTGTAAAGGGCTTATTTGGAAAAGAAGCTCAAAAATTGTCTCATACTTTAATAGAACACAATATATGCGATTTTATAGCTTCTGATGCACATTCTACAGGGAGAAGAAGTCCTAAGATAGAGGAAGCAATAATTCAAGGAGACAAGCTAAGAGCTGGGCTTAAAGATAAAGTTACTAAAAATGCTGAAAAAATTTTAAGCAATGACAGTATTAACAGCTGTGCAGAAAAGGTAAAAGAGAAAAAGAGCATATTTTCCTTTTTGAAAAGAAAATAAAGAAAAATTGGAGTGAAAACAACAATGGAAAATCCAAATTTGATAACAGTAGAAGATTCTAAAAGCCCCATTTCGGAAGCTTATAGAACTCTTAGAACAAATATTCAATTTTCTTCCTTCGATACTAAAGTTCAAACTATAGTTATAACTAGTTCAGGACCAAGTGAAGGAAAATCAACTACTTCTTCTAACTTAGCAGTGGTAATGTCAGAGTCAGGCAGTAAAACTATATTAATTGATTGTGATCAAAGAAAACCTAAATTACATAAATTGTTTAAAACATCCAATAATTTGGGACTCTCTGATTTACTTGCAGGAAAAGCTAAATTTGAAGAAGCAGTACAGAATACAGAAGTACCAAACTTAAGTTTACTTACGTCAGGTACAAGGCCACCAAATCCAGCAGAACTTTTAGCATCTTCTAAGATGAAGAGTTTTTTAGATCTTTTAAGAGAAAAATATGATTACATAGTATTAGATACTCCACCTATAATAGCGGTAACAGATGCTCAGCTTTTATCTAGACATGCAGATGGATGTCTACTTGTAATAGCAGCATCTCAAGCAGAAAGAGCAGCAGCAATAAAGGCAAAACAGCTTTTAGAAAAAGTAGATGCTAAAATATTAGGAGTAGTATTAAACAAGTTGGAAATTCATGAAAAAGGGTATTATGGATATTATTACCATTATTACTATGGTGCTGATGGTGAAAGAATAAAGAAAAAGAAGAAAAAGAAGGAAAATTAGAATAAAGAACACATAATAATCTTATGTGTTCTTTAAGTTAGAATCATAAAAGACCTTTTTGAGTAGGAATTTTTATGATTCTTAAATTTTGAGTGTAAATTATGCATTTTTATGTATAATCAGGTTGAATGTTTGTAGCTTTGGAATTATAATGTTTACGAGGGAATGAAAATAATCGGTAAAGTGGTTTTAAGTGGGGAAAAAGCTTTAAATTACAAAAATTATAATTGTACAAGCATTAATAAATTTACTAAATTACTCAATGTAATTGAATATGAGTAGTTGATTATTAGAAAAGTACATAGTTTATTTAGATTATTGTTAAAGTTTGTATAAAGATACATATAGGAAGAGGGATGATATGGACAGTTTGAAAAATGCAAGGAAATATATATTAATGATTATAGATATTATACTGATAAATTTTTCTTATGCGTTAATATATTTCCTTAAATCTAATTTTGATATACATTCCTATGAATTATTAAGGTTTAAGAATGATGTAATAATAATCACAGGTATTTATTTAGTAGTATTTTGTTCATTTAGGCTTTATAAAAAGTTATGGAAACATATTACTATTGATGAGGCTGGGTTAGGTATAAGTGCTTGCATTGTAGCAAATTTGTTAGGAATTATTTATGGATTTACTTTAGGTCAGGAGCTTATTTTAAGTGTTAACATTTTAGGAAGTATACTTAGTATTTTATTAGTTAGCGCATTTAGAATGTCATTTATAATAATTAAAAAGTATTTGAATGTAAAGATTAAAGAATATGCTAGTAATGATAAAAATAAGTTAAGAGAAGTTGATTTTGAAGATTTATTAGGAAGAGACCCTGTTAAGCTTGATATGGAAGGAATTAGTCATTACATTAATGCAAGAACTGTTATGGTAACAGGTGGAGGTGGTTCTATAGGATCTGAACTATGCAGACAGATTATAAAGTTTAATCCTAAAGAACTAATAGTACTTGATGAATATGAAAATAATGCCTATGTTTTACAACAGGAATTTAATAGACAAGGTGTATGTATAGATATAAAATATGTTATTGCTTCAGTTAGAGATAAGAAAAGATTGAATTTAATTTTCAATAAGTATAAGCCAGATATTGTATTTCATGCAGCAGCTCACAAACATGTACCACTCATGGAAGAAAATCCAAGTGAGGCTATAAAAAATAATGTATTTGGTACATTAAATGTAGTCCTTTGTTCTGATAAATACAAAGTTAAAAGATTTGTTATGATTTCAACAGATAAAGCTGTAAATCCTACTAACATTATGGGGGCAACAAAAAGAGTATGTGAGATGATTATTCAATCTATGAACAAGAGAAGTTCAACCCAATTTGTTGCAGTAAGATTTGGTAATGTTTTGGGAAGTAATGGGTCTGTGATACCAGTATTTATAGACCAAATTAAAAATGGGGGCCCAGTTACTGTAACCCATAAGGAAATTAATAGATTTTTCATGACTATACCAGAAGCAGCTCAGTTAGTGCTACAAGCAGGAGCATATGCTAAAGGTGGAGAAATATTTGTACTGGATATGGAAAGTCCAGTTAAAATATATGATTTAGCTTGTTATTTAATAAGATTAATGGGATATGAACCTAATAAAGATATTAAGATAGAAATTATTGGGCTTAGACCTGGAGAAAAACTTTATGAGGAAGTTTTAACAGAAGAAGAAGGTTTGAACCAAACTCTACATAATAAAATATTTGTTGGGAAGCCTACTTTTCATGATTTTGATACTTTAATGATTAAAATTAATGAATTTAATACTATTCTTGATGAAGATGATAGAGAAAAAATTATTAGCAAACTTGAAGAATTAGTACCTACTTATAAGAGGTTTGAGTCAGAAGCAGCTATATCTAAATGTGTTTAAGGATAGGAGGGATATTTTATGAGAAGGTATTTTGATATGTTAATTAGTTTGATTCTATTAATATTATTATCACCAATATTATTCCTTATAGCAATTATTATAAAGATAGATTCAAAAGGACCTGTATTTTTTACTCAAATGAGAATTGAAAAAAACAATAAGTTATTTAAGTTTTATAAATTTAGAACCATGGCAGTTGGAACACCTAATGTAGCAACGGAGGAGCTTAAACATTCTCAAAATTATATAACATCTTTTGGAAAGATTTTGAGAAAAACAAGTTTGGACGAGCTACCACAGTTAATTAATATTTTTAAAGGTGATATGGCTTTTATTGGTCCAAGACCAGCTTTGTATAATCAGTATGAACTGAAAGAATTAAGAACTAAGGCTGGAGTACATAAAATACTACCAGGACTTACAGGCTGGGCTCAAGTTAATGGAAGAGATATGCTTAATGATGCTGGAAAAACTTCATATGATAAATATTATCTAGACCACAGATCTTTGGCTTTTGATATAAAGATATTGATAAGAACTGTGTTTAAGGTTCTTAGGGCTGATGGAATTATAGAAGGTGCTTCTAGCAAAAAAAATACTGCTGCAGAGGAACAGAAAAAACAAACAATATCAGGTTAATAAAAGTAAATTGTTGAAAAGATAGAGCCAGGTTAAATCCTAGTTTTATGAATGAAGAATAGTGGAACTTAGTATTGAATTAGTTTACAAAATTTTAAGCAGACTTGGGGTGTTTCGGATTCATAGAAGTTTGAAGGTGAGTATGCGGTAAGAATTAGATGAAAGTAGATGAGAACTAGATGAAGAAGATACTTATTACTGGCGCTAATAGTTATATAGGGACAAGCTTTGAAAATTATGTTAAGCAGTGGTCTGACGAATATACAGTTGATACTGTGGATATGATAGATGGCACTTGGAAGACAAAGGATTTTTCTAGGTTTGATGTGGTGTTTCACGTTGCGGGGATTGCTCACATAAAAGAAACCAAAGAAAATGCAGAACTTTATTATAAAGTTAATAGAGATTTAGTATATGAAGTTACTAAGAAAGCAAAATCAGAAGGAGTTAAGCAATTCATATTTTTAAGTTCCATGAGTGTATATGGAATGGAAACTGGTGTTATAAGTAAAAATACGGTTCCTGCACCAAAGAGTAATTACGGAAAGTCTAAACTTCAAGCGGAAGAGTTAATAACACCACTTCAAGATTCTACTTTTAATATTGCAGTTTTAAGACCACCTATGATTTACGGTAAAGGATGCAAAGGTAACTATGTTAGATTGGAAAAATTTGCATTAAAATCGCCTATTTTTCCAGATATAAAAAATAAGCGAAGTATGATTTATATAGATAATTTATGTGAATTTGTAAAGCAGATTATTGATGATGAGAGCAACGGATTATTTTTACCACAGAATGAAGAGTATGTTTGTACTTCAGATATGGTTAAAGAGATAGCTGAGGCACATGGTAAGAAGATATACATGACCAAGTTGTTCAATCCGTTATTAAGAGTACTGAAGGTTAGTACGGTTAATAAGGTATTTGGGGACTTGATGTATGAGAAAGATAAAGATTAAAGCTGCTGAGTTTTGTGGCTTTTAAAAAATTATTTTTAATATAGAAAACAAAATGTTTCAAATCAGATAGTAGAGGAGAATAATTATGTCAAACGTATTAATAACTGGTGGTGCTGGATTTATAGGTAGTAATTTAGCATTGAAACTTATCGATAAAGGATATGAAGTAACAATACTAGATAATTTAAGCCCACAGATTCATAGTGAAAATCCTGATAATTCATATACATATAATACAATTAAGGGAAAAGTGAATTTCATAAAAGGTGATGTTGGTAAGATTAATGATTGGAGAAAAGCCTTGATTAATATTGATGCTGTCATTCATTTGGCAGCTGAAACTGGCACTGGACAATCCATGTATGAAATAGATAAATATGTTGCAACTAATATTGGGGGAACTGCTAAACTTCTAGAAATTCTTACAAACGAAGAACACCATGTTAAAAAGATTATTGTTGCTGCATCGCGTGCTGTGTATGGTGAAGGAAAATTTAAATGTGAAGAACATGGAATAGTATATCCGACATCAAGAATAGATGAAGATATGGTAAAAGGAGATTTTGAGGTAAAATGTCCTATCTGTGGCAAAACAGTTAAGATGTTACCAACAGATGAATTATCGGAATTACATCCTACTTCTGTGTATGGTTTTACCAAGCAGGCTCAAGAACAATTGTGTATGGTTGTTGGAAAGTCTATTGGTATTCCAGTTGTAGCATATCGTTTCCAAAATGTATATGGTCCTGGACAATCATTGAAAAATCCATATACAGGGATATTGTCAATTTTTTCAACAAGAATAAAAAATGGTAATGACATAAATATTTTTGAGGATGGATTAGAGACTAGAGATTTTGTTTATATTGATGATATTACAGATGCAGTCATATTAGGTATAGAAAAGGAAGCTGCTAATTATCATACATTTAATGTTGGTTCTGGTGAAAAGATTGATGTTTTAACTGTAGCAAATACATTAAAGGAAAAGTATGGAGCCAATATTGAAATTAATGTATCTGGTAACTATAGGCTAGGAGATATCAGGCATAATCTTGGGGATTTGAAGTTGATTCATGAGTTGTTAGGATATGAGCCAAAGGTATCTTTTAAACAAGGAATTTCAAATTTTGTTGATTGGGTAGAACAGCAAGAAGTAGAAGTAGATAACTATGAGGCATCTATTGAAGAAATGAAGAAAAAGGGATTATATAAGTAATGGAAGACGTACATTCAATTAAGGGCAAAAGAATACTTTTTTTAGCACCATCATTTTTTGGATATGAAAATAAAATAAAAGATAAAATGGAACAGTTGGGTGCTATAGTAGATTTTTATGATGAGAGGTCAGTTACTAAGGCATTCGATAGGGCTCTTTTAAAAATTGTGCCAAGTGTATTCAATAAGAAGACATTTGGATATTATAATGAAATTTTAAAAGAGTGTAAGAATAATAAATATGATTATATTTTTGTAATTAAGTGTGACATGCTGACAGAAGAAATACTTGAAAAGTTTCATGTTGTATTTCCAAATGCAATTTTTTGTTTGTATTTATATGATTCAGTAAAAAACATTAAAGGTGTTAATAAAAAATTTAAATATTTTGATCGTATTTTATCATTTGACAGACAGGATACATTAAAGTATCCTGAAATGAAATTTAGATCATTATTTTATATAGATGATTTTAAAAAGGAACTTAGAACAGATAATAAGTATAAATATGATATTAGTTTCTGTGGAACAATTCATTCAGATAGGTTTGGAATTATAAGAGAAGTTACTAAAATTTGTAAGAAAAGAAAGCTTAGTTTTTATAGTTTTTGCTACTTGCAAAGTAAGTTTATATATTATTTTTATAAGGTTGTAAAGCATGAATTCCAATATGCAAAGAAAACAAATTTTTCATTTGTTAAGGCTAGTAGTCGAGAAATATCGGATGTGGTTGACGAATCAAGAGTGATACTTGATATCCAGCACCCTAAACAAACTGGACTCACTATGAGAACAATAGAAATGATAGGAATGAATAAAAAGCTGATTACTACAAATGCAGAAATCAAAGAATATAATTTTTATAATCCTAATAATATTCTGGTTATAGATAGAAAGAATATCAATATTCCAGAGGGTTTTCTTTCAACAAAATATGTACCAATAGATACTAGTATATATGATAAATATTCAATAACAGCATGGATAGAGGATATCTTATATGCAATTGAGTGAGAAGATAATATATGCAAAATCAATATGCAGCATCTGAATTTACTTTAGTGACATATGATTTGATTTTGTATGAAATTATTTTATAAATGTATAAGGGTGATTTAAGAACTATTTTTTATCGTTGGGAATTTAATTGGATTTTATAATAACTAAGAGAAGTTGTTGGAAAGGGATCTTTAAATGAATATAGTAAAATATTTTTGGGCTATTAGAGCGATTATTTATAAGGTTCGTTTTAAAAGAATTGGAAACTTTTCATATATAGGGAAACCTGTATATTTACAAGGTACAAAAAGAGTTAAAATAGGAAATAAAGTAAGAATTTATCCTGGAGTTAGAATAGAAACACATGGAGTGTCAGGTAGTATTGTTATTAAAGATAATGTATCCATAGGACAGAATTTTCATATTACTTCAAGTAACTCAGAACTGGTTATTGGTAAGGACACAACGATTTTGGGAAATGCTTTTATAACTAATATTGACCATGATTATAAGCAAATAGGTGTTCATATTTTGGAGCAAGATTTTTTGACTAAGGAGACTAAAATTGGTGAAAATTGTTTTATTGGATATGGTGCAGCAATACAAGCAGGTACTATTCTTGGAAAACAGTGTATTGTTGGTGCAAATTCAGTGGTACGTGGTGAATTTCCTGACTATTGTGTTATAGTAGGTGCTCCTGCAAAAGTAGTAAAAAGATATAATACTGCTACTGGCACTTGGGAAAAGATTTGAATGTGATTGGAGAAAGCTATATGTCCAAAGAATTAGAATTAAATAAAATATCCGTTATAATTCCTATGTATAACAGTGAAAATACAATTATTAGAACTTTAAATTCTATAAAAAATCAAACTACTTTTGATTATATAACTGAAATAATAGTTATTAACGATGGTTCAACAGACAACTCTGCAAATTTAGTTAAAAAATATATTAGAGATAACCCCAATATGCTAATTAGTATTATTAGTACACCTAATGGTGGGGTTTCAAGTGCACGTAACATAGGTATGAAGTCAGCTAAAGGTGATTGGATAGCTCTTCTTGATTCTGATGATGAGTGGTTACCAAGTAAAATTGAGATACAGATGAAAACTATAAAAGATCATCATGAAATAGACTTTTTAGGTGGGGATATTGATGATAGAGGACTTAAGATATTATGGAAGCGAATTCACGGCTTATATAAAGCTAATATAGAAGACCTGTGCTTAAAAGTATTTCCACAAACATCTACAGCAATTTTTAAGAGAAGTATATTTGAAGAAATTGGTGGATATGATGAAAAACAAAGTTATGCCGAAGACGTTAACTACTTTTTAAAAATATGTGCCAACTATAATTATTATCACTTACCTATACAGATGGTTTATTATGGCGGTGGTAAGCCAGGATTCGGATTTAGTGGGTTATCTGCCAATTTAAAAAAAATGTATGAAGGTAATATAAAAAATATTAATGAGTTAAAAAGTGATTCAATAATTAGTAGAACATTTTATATATTTCTTAGAGTGTTTTATTGGATGAAATATATTAGAAGAATTTTGATTACTAGGTTTATGTATAAGAAATAAACATTGTTTTGAGTAGAAAATTTGAGAGGAAAGTTTTCATGAAGAAAATATTAATTTACGTTGATTCAATGAATCCTAGTGGAGGAATTGAAAGAGTAATAGCAAATTTATCGAACCAATGGATTAATCATTTTAATATTGTATTACTTGTAAAAGATAATAAAAATAGTTTTTATTCTTTGGATAAAAGGGTTAAGTATTGTAGTCTTTATTGTCCTTTGAAAATAAATTATTCAAATAGATTTTTAAGGGGTTGGGGCTTTTTAAAAAGCGTTATTCAATCCCATCATAAGCTTAAAAAGTTTTTAAAGAAAGAAAATCCTGATTTTATTTATACTTCAAATATAATAAATTCTTTAGAAGTTTTAATACAAGGTAGCCAATACAGTAAAAACCTTGTTATAAGTGAACATGGATCTTTTTATGGATACAATTCTATTTATATGAAATTAAAGAAGTATGTTTATCCAAGAGCATATAAGATTACAGTTCCAACTACAATGGACACTGAAATATATTTAAAATACGGATATTCAGCTGTATATATTCCACATTTATCAACTTTCACAGATGTAAGTGAACGAAGTATACTTAAGAATAAGATTGTATTGAATGTTGGACGATTGACATCAGATAAGCAACAACTGAAATTGATACAAATATGGAAGGAAATTTTGAAGAAAAATGATGAATTTGATTGGATATTACAGATTGTTGGTAAAGGTGAAGAGGAATCAAACTTAAGGAATTATGTTAATAAAAATAGTATGAATAACAATGTTCAATTTATAAAACCCACAGAAAATATAGCGGAATATTTTAAAAATGCATCAATTTTTGCATTTACATCTAGAAATGAAGGATTTGGGATGGTCCTTTTAGAAGCTATGTCTTTTGGGGTTCCTTGTATATCATTTGACTGTCCAAGTGGACCAAGGGACTTGATTACAAATAATGAAAATGGATTTTTAATTGAAAATAATAATGTTGATGAGTTTGTAGAAAAACTTCAAGTGCTTATTAAGAATTATGGACTAAGAAAAACTATGGGTGAAAAGGCCTATGAAAAGGCTAAAAATTGGGATAACGATTCTATTGTACAAGCATGGGTGGATTTGTTTAGAGGTAAATTGTAACTAAATAACTTATTAATTGTTTTAGCTCTAACAATAATTAATAAAGTAAAGATTTGAAATAGAAAATATTATTATAATATATGCTTAATACAAAAGGAGGAAATAATGAAAATAATTGCATTTTATCTGCCACAGTTTCATTCAATACCTGAGAATGATGAATGGTGGGGAAAAGGTTTCACAGAATGGGTAAATGTAAAACAAGCAAAATCACTCTTCGAAGGACACTATCAACCTAGAATACCATTAAATAATAATTATTATTGCTTGATGGATGATAATGTATTGAAATGGCAAACAGAGATTGCAAAAGAATATGGTATATACGGGTTTTGTATTTATCATTATTGGTTTGAAGGTCATAAGTTATTGGAAAAACCTTTAGAAAAATTCAGAGATAATCCTGAATTGAATATGCCATATTGTATTTGTTGGGCTAATGAAAGTTGGACCAATGCTTGGATAGCTACTGGAGACGTTAAAACACTTATTAAGCAAACATATGGTGAGAAAGATGAATGGAAAAATCACTTTGATTATTTTTTAACTTTTTTTAAAGATAAAAATTATATAAGTAATAGTGGAAAACCATTGTTAGTTATATATAGACCTGAATTAATTGAAAATTTAAATGATATGTTAGATTATTGGAATGAGTTAGCTATAGAAAATGGATTTAATGGAATTGATTTTGCATATCAACAGATATCATTTTCGTTACAAAAAGAAATGGATGATTCAAGGTTTAAGTATGACATTGAATATCAGCCAGGGTATGCACGATTTGACTTACAAAATAATCAATCTAATAGATTAAAACTGTTAACATTTAAGATGAGAACTAAAATAAGAAATTTAGTGACATTAGTAGATAGAAAGTTAAATGTAAATATTACAGCAAGACTTACCAAAAATCAACTAAAAATTGAAGATTATGATCAGTTATGTGATGCAATTATTAATAGGAAACCTAAAAGTGAAAAATCTATACCAGGAATGTTTGTTGGTTGGGATAATACACCTAGGAGAGGAAAAAATGCAACAGTATGCACTAATAGCACTCCTGAAAAATTTAAGTATTATTTAACGAAACAAATTTTAAATGCTAAAGTTAACTATAAAAAAGATATGATGTTTATTTTTGCATGGAATGAATGGGCTGAAGGCGGATATCTTGAGCCAGATAAGAAATATCAGTATAAATATCTAGAGGCTATAAAGGATGCATTAACTGAAAATAATGAGCTCACTTGATGATGTAAAAGATAGAATATACGCATAATTAAACTTAAATAATAAAACATACTATAAAAGTAAAGCTTGATTTAAAGAGGAGGATAGTGAAGAAATATTCACTAGAATGTTATGGGATATATATTGTACTTTAGTACACTAATTGCAAATGGAATATTATTATTTAAAAAGAAGCCTTCAAAACTTATAGCTATTATAAGTTTTGCTATTATTGGATTATTTTTTGCTGGTAATTATGAGTCAGGTGATATTAATAATTATCTTAGTATGTTTTCAAACATACAGGTGATACTAGATAACTCAAAAATAGATAAATTATTTTATTACTTAATGATTTTTATGCAAGATAGAGGAATGGATTTTTTTAGTTTTAAAATTTTGTTAGCAATTATTATTTACCCTATTTTTATTATTTCAATTATTAAGTTTAGAGTAAATGTTAATTATGTATTATTTTTTTATTTAATACACTCGTTTTTTATGGATGTTGAACAAATAAGGAATACCATTGCATTGTGTATTTTTATATTTGGAGTACATTTTTTAGTTGATAAGGGAAAGGACTACATATTAAAGTATACAGCTTGTGTATTTTTAGCAACAGCATTTCATGCTTCGTTTATTATCTATATAATATTACTAGTAGTGGTTTTACCAGACAAAGAAAAGATTTTGAAATATATTCCTCATGTTATAATTATTATGTGCATTTTTATATTTTTAAATAAGAATAATATACCTTTTATAGATAGTGTTATAAATAGGTTGAATGATGAAAAAGCAAGTATTTATTTGAGTAACAAAGTAAATCTAGGGTTCTTAATTCCGTGGGCTCTCCATTTAGTAAGTTTCTCTGCAATATATTATTGTAAAAGATTAAGTGACAAATTAGAGAATGATAAGAAAACAAACATTGTGAATACTGTTTATTATATATATATAGTCAGCTTCATATTTTTTCCACTATACATGAGGTCCATAACATTTTATAGATTATCTAGGAACTTATGTTTACTTTGTATTTGTGCATGTTCCATGATAAATCAAGCATATAAGAAAGGAAGCTTAAAAAAAATAAAGCTTAATTTCATTTTGTTGGGGTCTATCTTGTGTTGGGCAATATTTGATTTATATATACGCAGTAATGAAATATTAATACCTGTTTTAACTAAAAATTTATATTTTAAATAAACTAAAGGTTTTAAATATAGAGGATTTATTATGAAAAAAACTATAAAATTTAATTCAATATTGAATATTGTTTATACAACGCTGAAAATTTTGTTCCCTATTATAACATTTCCATATGCATCAAGGATTTTAGGTCCTACAGAAATTGGTAGAATAAATTTTGCAAATACCTTTATAAGCTATTTTATATTGCTAGCTTCTTTAGGAATACCTACATATGCTATACGAGAATGTGCTAAAGTTAAGGATGATAAAAGTAAATTAAACTCAGTATATAGTGAATTGCTATCTTTAAATTTTATTTTTACTTTTATATCATACTTATGTTTAGTAGTAGTTTTAAATACTTTTGACTTCAATAAATATAAGAATTTAATATATTTTTATAGCATTTCAATAATATTTACTACTATAGGGGTTTCGTGGATTTTTAATGTATTTGAAAAATATTTTTATATAATTATGAGATCATTAATATTTCAAGTTATTTCCCTAATATTATTATTTGTTTTTGTGAAAAGTAAAAATGATTATATGATATATGCGGGCTTAATTATTTTTTCAAATGTTGGATCTAATATTCTTGATTTCGGATATGCTAGAAAGTTTGTTACTTTTTCATTAAAAAGTATAAGTAATATTAAAAGACACATAAAACCTATTTTAATTATGTTTAGTGTAACAATTGCATCTACCATATATGTTAACTTAGATGTAACTATACTTGGAATGCTTAAAAGTGCTAGAGAGGTTGGATTGTATACTGCCGCTACTAAAATCAATTTAGCTCTGGTAACATTAATTTCGTCTATAAGTACAGTATTGCTTCCAAGGCTATCTTACTATATAAGCAGAAATAATACAGATAAGTATGATTATTTAATATATAAAACAGTTGATTTTATTATGATGGTTGCAATACCAATTTCTGTAGGTTTATTTGTATTAAGTAAGGATATTATTGTCTTATTCAGTGGAATAGGATTTATTGATGCATTCATGCAAATGAGAATATTGGCAATAGGTATTTGTTGTTCAAGATTAAATTATATAATAGCTATCCAGATTTTTATACCAATAGATAAGGAAAAGTATTCTCTTTACTCGACACTTTGTGGTGCCATTGTTAATTGTATATTAAATTATTTTATGATTCCTAAATGGGGTGGTAATGGGGCAGCAGTAGCAACAGTGATTTCGGAAATTATTGTTCTACTATGTTGTTTATATTTACTAAACAGATTAAATTACATGAATAAATTTATTAAATGTTTGGGTAATTGTTGGCAATATATTTTAGCATCTTTTGAGATTGTAATTATTGCTATCTTCATTAATAAAATAAATAGTAATTTAATTCAAAAACTATTTTTGATTGTAATGATAAGTATAATTTCTTACTTTATAAGTTTATTCTTATTAAAAAATGAAAATATATATTCTATTTTTAAATTTTTAAAAAATAAATCTTATCAATCTTGTAAGTAAGAATAATGTAAAGTGTTTGTAAAGGGATGTTGAGAGGGAGAGTAAATGAAGTGAATTTACAAATGACTTCAATGATAGGTAAGGATATAAATCAAAAAATCTAATTATGGAGGACATAGAAACTATGAAAACATATCTAGTAACAGGAGGTGCCGGTTTTATTGGCTCCAATTTTATTCACTACATGTTAGATAAATATAATGACATAAAAATAATAAATTTAGACAAACTTACTTATGCAGGAAATCTAGAAAATTTAAAATCAATTGAAAATAATCCTAATTACAAATTTGTACAAGTAGATATTTGTGATAAGGAAGTTGTAGAAGGTTTATTCAGAAAATATGATATAGATTATGTTGTAAATTTTGCAGCAGAATCTCATGTAGATAGAAGTATAAGGGAACCAGAAGTGTTTGTTAAAACTAATGTTTTAGGAACGGTAACTCTTCTTAATGCGGCTAAATCTGCTTGGCAGCAAGACGAAAGGTTTAAAGCAGGTAAAAAGTATCTTCAAGTATCTACAGATGAAGTTTATGGTTCACTTGGAGAAACAGGATTTTTTATGGAAACTACTCCTTTAGATTCTCACAGTCCGTATTCGTCAAGCAAGGCTTCAGCAGACTTAATGGTTAAAGCTTATTATGATACTTATAAAATGCCTGTAAACATTACAAGGTGTTCAAATAATTATGGGCCATATCAATTTCCAGAAAAGCTAATACCTCTTATAATAAATAACTGTTTAAATAAAAAATCTCTTCCTATATATGGAGATGGATTAAATATAAGAGATTGGCTTTATGTTGAGGATCACTGCAAGGCAATAGATATGGTTATAAATGGTGGAAGATTAGGAGAAGTTTATAATATTGGTGGGCATAATGAAAGAACAAACATACATATTGTAAAAACTATAATTTCATACATTCATGATAATGTAGATTCAGAAGTGACAGAACAATTAATAAAATATGTAGAAGATAGAAAAGGTCATGATAGAAGGTATGGAATAGATCCAACTAAGATTAAAAATGAATTGGGATGGTATCCTGAAACTAAGTTTGAAGATGGAATAAAGAAAACTATAAAGTGGTATTTAGATAATAAACAATGGATGAAAAATGTAACATCTGGAGAATACCAAAAGTATTATAGCAAAATGTACTTATAAAATAAGGCTATAATTTCAATGAGACGGGGGTTTTACAAATGAAGGGAATTATTTTAGCCGGAGGTTCTGGAACAAGACTTTATCCAATGACCAAAGCTATATTAAAACAAAATATTCCAATATATGACAAGCCAATGATTTATTATCCATTATCAGTGCTAATGCTGGCAGATATAAGAGATATATTAATAATATCTACGCCAAGAGATATAGGTACTTTTAAAGAACTTTTAGGGGATGGAAGTAATATAGGAGTTCACTTTCAGTATGCAATTCAAGATAAGCCAAGAGGACTTGCAGATGCTTTTATAGTTGGAGAAGAATTTATTGGCAGTGATAATGTAGCTTTAGTGCTTGGAGATAATATATTTCACGGATACGGTTTTACAGAAAGACTTAAAAATGCAGTGAAGAGAAAAGAAGGAGCTACAATTTTTGGTTATCATGTAAGCAATCCTAGGGCATTTGGCGTAGTAGAGTTTGATGATAACAATAATGTAATATCTATCGAAGAGAAACCTGATAAACCTAAATCCAATTATGCAGTACCAGGTCTTTATTTTTATGATAATTCTGTAGTTGAGATTGCTAAAAATCTTAAACCATCTAAAAGAGGAGAAATAGAGATTACAGGTATTAATAATGAATATTTAAAAAGAGGCAGTTTAAAGGTAGAACTTTTTGGACGTGGTATGGCTTGGCTTGATACTGGGACGCCAAATGGACTTTTAAGTGCAGCAAATTTTGTAGAAGCAGTTCAAACAAGACAGGGACTTTATGTAGCTTGTATAGAGGAGATAGCTTATAAAAATGGATATATTAATGAAGAACAGCTCATTAAGATTGCAAAACCTTTAGCTAAAACTGATTATGGTAAATATCTTTTAAGTTTAGTTAAGGATGAAAATATTTCTATGAAGGAAGCAGCAGTTACTAAAAGCATATTATAAATTTGGGAGTGAAGCTCAATGAAAATATTGATTACCGGAGCGAAAGGACAGCTTGGAAGCCAGATACGTTCTATAATTGAAAGAAGAAATTCTGAACTTGGAAAAATAGATAAAATCTATTATGATGTAGAAGTTAAATATGTAGATTTTAAAGAAATGGATATAACTAAATTAGATGTGGTTTTAAATTTTGTTAGGGATTTAAAACCTGATATTATTATAAATTGTGCAGCTTATACAAATGTAGATAAATGTGAAAGTGACTTAGATAATGCTTTTAAAGTAAATTCTATAGGACCTAGAAATTTAGCTATAGCAGCTGAAAAAGTAAATGCTAAACTTTTACATGTGTCTACAGATTATGTGTTTAATGGAATGGGAAATATTCCATTTAAAGAGTACGATATACCTCAGCCTGTAAGCGTATATGGAAAGACTAAACTTTTAGGGGAGCAGTATGTTAGGGAAAACTGTAGTAAGTATTTTATAGTTAGAACTGCTTGGCTTTATGGGAAGTATGGGAAAAATTTTGTATACACTATAGTGAATGCAGCTAAGGAGAGAGGTCATTTAGATGTAGTAGATGATCAAAGAGGAAATCCTACTAATGCAGAAGATTTGGCATATCATATTTTAAAAATTGCACTTACAGAAGAATATGGTTTATATCATTGTACTGGTGAAGGTGAATGTAGTTGGTATGATTTTGCTTGCAGAATTGTAGAATATGCTGGAATAGATTGTACAGTAAACCAAGTAACTTCGGATAAATTAAATAGAGCAGCTAAAAGACCTAGTTTTTCATCTCTTGATAACATGATGCTTCGTTCTACGACAGGAAATGAAATGAGAGATTGGGAAAAAGCACTTGAAGCATTTATTGAAGATTTAAAACAATCTGAAGGGAGAATATAAATTGGGTAAATTTAAATTTGTGGAAACAGAAATACAGGGAGTATATATAATAGAAACAGGTATCTTTGGAGATAACAGAGGATACTTCATGGAAACATATAATTATGATGAATTTAAAGAAGCAGGCCTTGATATGGTATTTGTTCAAGATAACCAATCTAAGTCTAAAAAGGGAGTTCTTCGTGGACTACACTTTCAAAAGACACATCCTCAAGGAAAGCTTGTAAGAGTTATCAAAGGTGAAGTTTTTGATGTAGCAGTAGATTTAAGAAAAAATTCTAAGACTTATGGAAAGTGGGTTGGAGTAACTTTATCAGAAGAAAATAAGAAACAATTTTACATACCAGAAGGTTTTGCACATGGATTTTTAGTTCTATCTGATGAAGCGGAATTTTGCTATAAGTGTACTGAATTTTATCATCCAGAAGATGAAGGTGGATTACTTTGGAAGGATGAAGATATAAATATAAATTGGCCATTAGGTGATATAAAGGAAGAAAAACTTATTTTATCAGATAAGGATATGAAGTGGCAAACACTTAAAAAAAGTAAAATAGAATTTTAATAAAAATACTTCAAGTTATTGAAAGCTTGAAGTATTTTTATTAAATAGTGTTAAATAAGGAAAGTGAAAAGGTGAAGAAGGTTTAACTATATTTTTATAATTTAATTTTTGAATAAGAAACCCTATAGACGAGGGTAGATTAAAAAAGAGGTATGATATGCTGATATTTGGACATGTAGGGATAACTACTGGAGTTATTAAGGTATGTGAAAAAGTTATTAATAGAAAAAAGCCTAAAAATAATAGATTAATAGATTATAGAATAGTAATCCTAGGTTCAATCCTTCCAGATATTATTGACAAGCCAATAGTTCAGGTTATATATGGATTACAAAATCATGAAGGTCATTTCATCGCACATTCATTTATATTTTCGGCACTGCTTATAATACTTGGAATAGTTATGTTTCTTAAAAGTAAAAATAAAAGTATTTTGTTGCTAGGAATATGTACTTTTATTCATCAGATTTTTGATAAAATGATGGTAATGCCTAATATAATGTTTTTATCAACTATAAATTTAGATCATTTTATAGTTTTAAAAAGATTTAAGTTTGTTAATAATATTATGGTTTTTATTACTGAAAAATTTCCGTATTTTAGTGGAGTGGTTATATACTTTGAAAAACCATGTGTATTTATTTCTGAAGTGATGGGATTAATAATTATAGTTTATTTTGTCTATAAATTATATAAAAATAAAGGATATGAAAATTTCTTAAAGCAAGGCATATTATAATGAATAAAAGTTTTGAAATATATTATTTAGTTAGTAGAATAGATGATGTTTTTAGAAGCAAGAGAAGCAGAATTACATGATCAAATGACAAGAATAAAAAGCGCAAGAGCAGAAGGGACAAATGAAAAAGCTAATTACGCAATTGCAAGAGTTGAGGGTGAAGTTAAAGGTATTAGAGAAGAATATATTATATGGTTAATATATCGAAATTATGATATAATGTTGATATATTAATCGGGAGGTGTGTTTTATGCCATCAATAAGACCAAGTTCAGATTTGAGAAACAATTATGGTGAAATATCAGAGTTTTGCCATAAGTATAATGAACCAGTGTATATAACTAAGAATGGGCAGGGAGATTTAGCTGTCATGAGTATTGAAACCTATGAAAAACTTGTGGGTAAATTTCAATTGTATAAATTGATTGACGAGGGTGTAGATGCAATGCAAAAGAAAAAAGTGAGACCATTTAAAGAAGCATTGGCTGATATACAGAAAGGTTTATAAAATGAGTACTTACAATATTCAAATTACTGAACCTGCTGAAGAGGATCTATATGAAATTGGTGTTTATATATCTAAAGAACTTTTAGAACCTGAAACTGCAAAAAAGGTAATTTCAAAAATTGCTAAAGAAATTAATTCTTTAGCAGATATGCCACTAAGGAATGCATTAGTAGTTGATGAAAGATTAGCTTATAATGGTATACGAAAAATTATAGTGAATAACTATATTATATTTTATGTTGTTAATGATGAAAGTAAAACAGTTACTATTATTAGAGTATTATATAGTAGGAGAGATTGGTTAAATTTATTATAGATAAAATTACTAACAGGGAATTTTAAAACCCTGTTTTTTGTATGTCCAGCCGAGCTCAGCTAAGGCATCATAACGATCTCGGAGGGCCATTAACAAAGTATAAACAAAAGCCTGGAAGGGTGTGAAAATGATACATTTCATGGGGATTAGGAGCAAGCTCGTCATTCTTCCTCACAATGTAACCTGTTATCTGGTACTTTGTGTCGAAATTAGAAGTAAATATGTTAGAAAAAATAGAACTCTTAAAGTTTCATAGAATAATGCTTGCTTCATTTAAATGTATGTAGCTTTTAGGCTAAATTTGGAATTAATGAAATTGAATTAAGTTACTTGAAATTGAAAAATATTAATGCTAAGATGTAGATATAAAATTTATTGGTGGTGAAAAAATGGAAAACGACATTTTAGAACTATTAAAAAACATTAATGACAAACTTGATAAGCATACCGAAATATTAAATAATCATACTCAAATATTAGGTGAACACACTCAAATATTAAGAGTTTTGGAACATGCAAGTGAGGTTCATAGAGCAGAAATAGATAAAGTTAATTACGCAATTGCAAGAGTTGAAGGTGAAGTTAAAGGTATTAGAGAAGATCTTACAGCAGTAGAAATGATAACATCAAAAAATTGGAATGATATATCAAAGTTAAAAGCAGTAAAGTAACTAATTTGTGAGATATATGAAAAGTGCAAGATAAAAACAGAAGTAATTTAAGCTTCTGTTTTTTGTTGCTTAAGAATAAAGAATCTTATAATATATACTATGATATAATAATATTAATTAATATATTTGTTTAGGGATGTGATTTAGTGAAACTTTATGAAAGATTAGGGATTCAGGAAAATTTACTGAATCAAATAATAGATATTGTATCAAAATATGAATGTGTTGAAAAAGTTTTGGTATTTGGTTCAAGGGCAAGAATGGATTATAAAATTAATTCAGATATAGATATTGCTATATGTGGAAAGATGATAGATAAAAATGAACTTAATATTATGGAAGACGAAATAAGGGAAATAAATACTATTATAGATTTTGATATTGTCTATTTTGAAAATTTGTCCAAAAAATCACTTAAAAATAATATTATAAGGGATGGGGTGGAGATTTATGCTAAAAGATAGATTAAATGAAAGATTTATAGATTACCAGAATGCTTATAAAAGATTAAAGGAAAGTACTAAATTAGAAATAAATGACGATATCATTGTTGATGCTGTTATTCAAAGATTTGAATTTACTTTTGAAATGTCATGGAAACTTATGAAAATATATTTAGAGTATCAAGGAATTCAGGATATTCAAAGTCCTAGAAGTACAATAAAGGCTGCTTTTAAATATGGATTAATTGAAGATGGGGATAAGTGGATTGGAATGATGCTTGATAGAAATAGAACATCTCATGTGTATGATGAGAAAACTGCTTTAGAGATATATAATAATGTAAAGAAAGATTATGTTTTTTTACTAGAAAAACTGTTAAACAAAATAGAAGAAGTAATTTGACATAAAAAAATAACAAAGATTAATAACTTATAGAGAGGACGGATAATATGAAAGTAAAAAAAGCAATAATACCAGCAGCAGGATTAGGCACAAGGTTTTTGCCTGCAACTAAGGCACAGCCTAAAGAAATGCTTCCTATAGTGGATAAGCCTGCTATACAATATATAATAGAAGAGGCTGTTGCCTCAGGTATAGAAGAAATACTTATTATAACTGGAAGAAATAAAAGAGCTATAGAAGATCACTTTGATAAATCCATTGAACTTGAGCAAGAATTAATAGCTCATGGTAAAGATGAGTTGCTTAAGGTTATTAAAGACATATCCAATATGGCTAATATATATTACATAAGACAAAAAGAGCCTAAGGGCTTGGGACATGCTATAAATTGTGCTAGAACATTTGTAGGTAATGAACCTTTTGCTGTAATGCTTGGAGACGATATTGTAGATAGTGAAGTACCATGTTTGAAACAGCTAATTGATTGTTATGATGAATACAAAACTTCAATACTTGGAGTGCAAAAGGTGTTAGAAGAAAATGTGTCCAAGTATGGTATAGTTAAAGGAATGCATATTGAAGATAGAGTTTATAAGGTAAAAGATTTAGTGGAAAAGCCTTCTATAAAGGAAGCTCCTTCTAATGTAGCAATACTTGGAAGATATATAATTACACCTAGTATATTTGATATATTGGATAATACAACTCCAGGTAAGGGAGGAGAAATACAGCTTACAGATGCGTTAAAAGTACTTATGAGTAATGAAGCTATGTATGCATATAATTTTGAAGGTAGAAGATATGATGTAGGTGATAAAATGGGCTTTTTACAGGCTACTGTAGAATTTGCATTAAAGAGAGAAGAGCTTAAGAAACCCTTTGGAGAATATCTTTTTTCATTGAATCAAGGAAATTTTTTAAATAAGGAATGTGAACATAAGTAATTTATAACAAAGTTTTGATGAAAATGTGCTAGTGTACATATATGGTTATGATGATTACCAATGGATCTTATTTAATGGGGAAGAAGACAAGGTAGTCATCAGATAAAAAGTTACTAGGAGGAAAAAATTAATGATAAAATCACTAAGGATAGCATGGCACTTTTTAATACATAGTAAAATACAGACTCTTTTAATAATACTTGGTATTTCTATAGGGGTGTCAGTACAAATATTTATTGGACTTTTAAGTCAGGGACTTGAAGGCAGTTTAGTAAGTAAGGTTATAGGTAGTTTTGTGAATATTACCATATCATCTGAAAGTGGAAAAATAGAAGATTGGCAAAATAAGAAAAATAAAATAAATGATTTAAATGTTGGAGCTACTACTATAGCACCTGTAGTGAATCTTAATGGATTTGTGCAGTTTAATGATAAAAAGGAAAATGTGCAAGTAAGAGGATTTTATCCCGAGGATGTTAATTCAGTATATGATATGAAAAGTAAAGTGTATGAAGGAAAAATGATTAGTGGTAGTGGACAGGTCATTGTTGGTAAAGATTTGAGAAAGAAGTTAGGAGTGAATTTAGGAGATAAAATTGATGTTTTAACTTTTGGTGGTAATAAAACTGAAGCTACAGTAGTAGGATTTTATGATTTAGGAGCTATCTTGATAAATAGTAGTTGGATTATATCAGATTTTGCTACTGCTCAAAATATAGCAGGTAATGGAAATAGTATTACATCCATGGAAATTTTAGTTAAAGATGCTTATAATGCAGATATTACAGCTAACAAGATAAATCAGTGTCTTGGGGATAAAAGTTTAAGAATAGAAAATTGGAAAAGTCAAAATAAGCTTTTAGCTAGTGCTATGTCTGGTCAAAAAGTATGCTCTGTAATAATTCAATTTTTTGTATTACTTGCAGCTGTATTAAGTATAATTAGTATTCTTGGCATAAGTGTGGTTCAAAAGTATAAACAGATAGGTATTTTAAAAGCTATGGGACTTAAGGATAGTTCAGCAGCATTTGTATTTTTATTACAAGCTTTTATTTTAGGGATACTTGGTACTGCAGTTGGTGTTGAATTAACTATGTTGTATATAAAAGAGTTTAATAGGCATATAGTCACTGGTGAAGGAAAACCTATAATAGATATAGTTATAAATCATAGATTTATGTTAAAATCTGTACTTATAGATGTAGCAGCATCAACTTTAGCAGCTTTTTTACCAGCTATAAAAGCATTTAAACTTAATCCAGTGGAGGTAATAAAAAATGCCTAATATAATAGAACTTAAAGATGTTAGTAAAGTATATGGTAGAAGAATTAGAACGGAGGTATTACATAATACAAATTTAAGTATTGAAGAAGGGTCTTTTAATTCAATAATGGGTGCTTCTGGCAGTGGAAAAACTACTCTTTTAAATATAATGGGAACATTAGATAAACCTACAAATGGACAAATTTATATAGGTGGTAATAGAACAGATAAAATGAGCAGAAGATCTCTTGCTTCTACTAGAAATAAAAATATAGGCTTTGTTTTTCAATTCCATTATTTATTACCTGAATTTAATGTTATTGAAAATGTACTTTTGCCCCACAGCATAAAAAGTCTTTTTTGCGGCAGAAAAACTCGTGAAAAGGCAGAGCAGCTTCTTGAATTAGTAGGGTTATTAAGTGTTAAGAAAAAGAAAGTTTATGATTTGTCTGGGGGACAGCAGCAAAGGATAGCTATTGCTAGAGCACTTATGAATGAACCTAAAATCATATTAGCAGATGAACCTACAGGAAATTTAGATTCTAATTCTGCTGAAAGTGTATATAATATATTTAAAGATATAAACGTTCAATTGGGAACCACTTTTGTAATAGTCACTCATGATGAAAGAATAGCTAGAAAGACAAATAGAATAATAGAAATAAAGGATGGAGCAATTATAAAATGAAAAGAATTTTCTTAATTATTTTATGTGCTTTTCACATAGTTTGCAATAATAATGGATTTAATTGTAAAATATTTTTCTATGAAATGTAATTTTTTGTGCATTGATAAAAAGCAATTGTGATGATATAATTTCTTTACAATGTAATCATATAAGTGGTGGTGAAAAGCTTGGATAAAGAAACAAAGCAGATGTTCGAATTAATATTAGCTAAATTAGATGGCATGGATGGAAGATTAGACAGTATGGACGGAAGATTGGACAGCATGAACGGAAGATTGGATAACATGGATGGAAGATTAGACCGTATGGACGGAAGACTAGACAACATGGATGGAAGGTTGGACAGCGTTGAAAAAAGGCAAGATGAAATGTATCTTATTCAAAGATCGTTAGAAGAAAATATTAAGGTAACAAGAGCGGAACAGGAAAAAATGATTTATATGCTTGCAGACGTTCAAGGAAAAGTAACAAAGTTAACTGAAGAAGTAGATGAGCATGAAGAAGTAATTAAGCAAATTAGAGCAATAAAGTAATTGTATTGTTTATAAGAGCGTTTTTAAATGCTCTTTTCTTTTTTGTGAAAATCATAGTTAAAGGTTTTTGCATTTACAATATATATTATAAGTAGTGGATAATAATGACTTGTGTGGTTTGGTTTAACCAAATGGTCATGTGATATTTTTCATATTATAAAAAACATGGAATTAAGTTTTCATGTTTTTTTTACTTTTAGTTTAATGTTCAATAAGTACCATAAATTAATGCATTGAATATATAATATTCTAACATTAAAATGAAATTACTATATAAATAAAGTTATAAGGCGTAGTTTTATGTGCATTTTAATTAATAGTTTCAGAAAACATTAAAGTTGAAGGATAACAAGTTATTTATTACAGGAGGTAGTAAATATGAATATAAAAAGTGGAAAAGTGTTTGCAAGCAGTGCACTAATGTCATTGGTTTTAGCTGCAGCTTTATCAGTTGGTACAGTTAAAGCAGCAGAAGGAACAATTACAAGAATAGGTGAGATTGATAGATATGCTACTGCAGCTAAAGTTGCTACATCAAATTGGACAAACAGTGATGATGTAATATTGGTAACAGGTGAAGGCTATGCAGATGCAGTAAGTGCTTCAGCATTAGCTAAAAGGCTAAATGCACCTATACTTTTGACATCGCCAGGATCATTAAGTACTTATACCGAAAATGCATTAACTGCATTAAATACTAAAAATATATATATTATAGGTGGAAATGCTTCAGTTTCAGCTTCAGTAAGAACTAAGTTAAAAGCTAACTATAATTTAATAGAGTTAGGGGGAGCTGACAGATATGAGACTAATGCAAAGGTTGCTCAAAAATTAGTTGATTTGGGAGTTAAAGCTGATGAAGTTATAATGGTTGGTGGGGAAGGTTTTTCAGATGCTTTATCAGTAGCTCCAATAGCAGCTGCTAAAGGTCAAATTCTTTTACTTGGAATGAACAGTGCTGAATACATGAAACCAGTTATAGATTTTGTAAGCAAGAATAATTCAAAGGTTACAGTAGTTGGAACTAAAAATGTTATAAATAATTCTATTTACAGTGCAGTGAATGCGGTAAAGAGAATAGATGGCGGAACGGATAGGTTTGATACTAATATGAAGGTTTTAGATGCATTCAAGGATACTCTCAAAATGGACAAAATGTATATTGCTAATGCATCAGGTGATGGATATGCAGATGCTTTAGTTGCTTCAGCAGTAGCTGGAAAATCAGATGCGCCATTAATATTAGTTGATACTGAAGGTTCATATGGAACAACTAATGCTATAGTATATATTAAAGATAATGCCACATCTAAAACAGATTTAAATGTTATAGGAGGTACAGGAGTTGTTTCAAAAAATACAGGAGATGCTATAAATGCTGCTGCAGCCGATAGTAAAGACGGGAATGGACAAGCAACTATTCAATCTATAGAAGCAGTGAATTTAAATCAATTTAAAGTTCATTTTAATACTGCTGTTTACAATAGTTCTGCTGAAGACGTAAGAAATTACAAAATTGATGGTATTGAGCTGACACCAGTAGATGTTAATGGAAATGCAATAGACGAAAATGGAGCAGTAGCTAAAGCTATTGATGATAAGACAGTTTTAATAACTTTAGCAAGTCCAAGAAAACAATATGATGGTGTTATAATTTCTGTTAAAAAATCTATTTTAAATAAAGATAAGAGTCAGACTATAGATGCTTTTGATCAAAATGTAACATTTTGGGATACTGAAGTTCCTAAATTAAAATCAATAAATATGGAAGGAAATAATTTATTAACATTAGAATTTTCTGAAGTTGCTAATATAAAAGATATTTTATCTTTAGAAAGTAAAATTAAGATTGATGGGCAAAACATAGCTAATTATGGTATAGATAGTAATCCATCTTTAACCAAAATAAAAAATGGGATTATAGTAAATGGCAGTACATGGACAAACGATGTTCAATTTTATTTTGCTACGCCAATACCGGTAGGTGATCATAGCTTAGAAATTTCAGATGGAGAAACAAATGAAATATTAAGTGATGCAGCTGGGTTTGCCTTAAAGAAAAGTAATTTAAATTTTAAAATAGCTGCCAATACTACTAATCCATCAATTATTTCAATAAATGAAGCTGCAAGTGGAGAAGTTCATATTATTTTTGACAGAGCAATGGACAGGAAAACAGCCTTTGACAGCAAAAACTATGAATTAAATGGTGTGAATTTAAATTATATGTCTGCAGTTAGTTTTGATAATGATAATAATGATTGTACAATTAAAATAAAAGGTTTAAGTAATATTCAACCAGGAGCAAATACTCTTTATATTAGCAATAATGTTAAAGATGCCTATGGCAATAAGGTTGGTAATGATACTAGAGTAAGTTTTAATGCTATTAAAGATGAGACAAAGCCAACAGTTGTAAGTGTTAAGGCCATTGACAGTGAAACTATTCGTGTAAGATTCAGTAAAGATGTTAATTATTTTTATGCTACTAATAAATCAAACTATAAGCTAGATGATAATCAGGGTGTAAATATAAGTAATCATATTGATGCAATATACAGTACTGGCGGTGGAAATGAAAATAGCAACACAAATATTTATGATATTAAATTAAAGAAGGTAAATCCTGATAATTCTAATGACGATTGGAGATTAACAGGTTCAAATTATAAGCTAACAATTAAAAATATTATAGATACAGTAACTAAACCAAATACAATGGATGATTACTCAGATACTTTCACATGTGTTGATGATATAGCTCCAAAGGTAACAGGGGTATATTATAAGCAAAATAGTTTTTCAGGAAAGGATCAGGTAGTTATTTATTTTACTGAAGCTATGGATGTAAATACTGTTATAAATAAGAATAACTATAAATTTGCAAACGGTGAAGGAGATACAAAATCTTTACCAGATGATGCAAATGTTATATTTGGTGGGGATAATAAAAGTGTTATAATTGAATTTCCTACAAGATATCATGTTAAAATAGCTGATGCACAAGGAAACATTGCGAATACTGGTATAACTAATGATGTGCTTAAGTTAATAGTTTCTAATGTTAAAGATAAATCTTTAAACGTATTAGATGGTGTAGCATATACAAGTGCAATATTTGTTAATTCAACAGGAGCTAAAGTAAAAGCTAATACAATTAAAGTTTATTATGAAGGTGATGACTTAAAAGCTTCAATTCAATTTGATAGGGCTATAGATAATTTAAATCCAAGTGATTTTTCATTGGGGAAAGTGGCTCCAACTAGTGCAAGCGCCGATGGCAATAAGGTAATACTTACATTTAAGGATGGAGATTTAGCTACTGCTAGTGAAAAGAATGTAGTATCTCAAATAAGATTTGCTAATGGAAAAATTAATAGCAATGCTAATACTACCAAGATAGACCTTATAAAATCTCAAGGGCAGAAAGCATATTTGGCAATAAAGACATATGCTAAAACAACAGATGAAACTGGTGCGTCTATATATACTTTATCAGATGAAGCAGCAAGTATACAAAATACAATATATGATTATGAAGCTAATCCTAAAACGGCTCCAGAATATTTCACAGCATCAAAGGATGCAAATGGTGGAAGGGTTTATATAACCTTTGATACAATACTTAGTGCAAATAGCGGTATAAAGGCAGATGATTTTGTATTTATAGGTACTAATGGCACAGAAATAAAACCTGATTCAGTAGCAATAAACAAAAATACAGTTATATTTAATTTCGATAATGATAATAATAATATACAAGCATTTACAGGAAAGGTTAGCGTAAAAGTTAAGAATACAGTATTAATAACAACTGAAAGGGATTCTGATGGAAAGTATGTTAATTATATTCCATCAAGTGATGATTTAAAGGAAAGAAATATAAATATAGTATCTTCTTAAAATATATTATAAAAAACAGAGGCTTCAGCTTTTATGTTGAAGCCTCTGTCTTTTTATTCAATTTTATATTAAATCCAAGTTTTGTATGTGTCAAAGTTGAGTTTATAATAAAAACATGTGGAAATAAAATTTCCAATGTGGTAAAATTATTTCATCATTGAAATATTTAATATTGAAAGGAAATAGTATGAATAGAAATAAAATTTATGAGTTAGTAGAAGAAATTAATTCTATTTCCAAGTTAGTAAATAGGAAAATAAGTAGTGGTAAACACAAAAAGTTTACTATAACTACTCTGATGATAATGAATCAATTGAGAATTGGAAATGTAAAAACGTTGACAGAATTAAGTGAAACTTTATGCATTCCCAATAGCACTGTTTCTGTAATAGTAGACAAGCTTGTAAAATTAGGCATTGTCAGAAGGGAGAGAGATGAAAAAGACAGAAGAAAGGTACTTATATACATTAAAGATGAAGGACTACAACAGGAAAAACAAATTATAAAATGCCGAATGGATTATTTTGAAGATTTATTTAAAAATGCCAGTGATGACGAAATTGATTGCATTTTAAGGGGCTTGAAGATATTGGAAAAGTTTATGGATTAGTATAAAGAATAAAAAGGGTAATTATAGAGGAGGTTTTTATATATGAAGAGGCTTAGATTATTATGCATAACAGCAGCTTTAACTACTACATTATTTTCATCAACAGTTTTTGCAGCAGGTGCTGCACAGTCTGCACAAAATTTATTGGATGTAGATAAGGCTATAGATATGGCTATCGAAAACTCATATTCACTTAAAAAGTTAGATTTGAGTATAAGTCAACTTAAAAATAATTATGTAGATTCTCAAAGGAATGCTGCAGGTTATGATGATCAACTTACTTCCCTTGAAAAACTTAGTAGCACGATTAAGAATGATAGTTTAAAGTTAAATCTTATAAATAGCCAAAAATTAAGTCTTATACAGGGAAGGGATTTTATTCAATTAGAGTATAAGTATGCTATATTTCAATATACGAATATAAAACAAGCTTCAGAAAATGAATTAAAAGCTGGTGTATATAAATTATATTCAGGCCTTGTTAGTCTTAAAGAAGGATTAGATGTAGAACAGCAGAATTTTAATAATGTGGAAGATCAGTATAAAAAGGCACAGTTTCAATTGCAGCTTGGATTAGTATCAAAAGCAGATGTAAAAACTAGTGAAGCATCTTATCTTGCTGAAAAAGCAAAGTTAAATCAGTATCAGAGACAATATGATGCATATACGAAACAGCTTAATCAGCTTCTAGGTGTGGATATTAATACAAGATATACAGGCTTTACTAAGGATAATTTAGCAACTTCTACATCTTCTAAAAGTTATGATGATTATGTAAAAGATGCACTTGCAAATAGAATTAAAATAAAAAATGATAATGAGATGATTGATACAAAGAAGATGGAGTTTTATTCTGTAAGAGGAGTATACAATAGCGATAAGTCACCTCAATATGAAGTGGCTAATTATCCTGTAGAAGCTGCTAAGAATAAATTAGAGACAGATAAAATTGACATATCAATAGAAATAAATAATCTGTATAATGATTTACAGGTTAAAGTTAAAAAGTTAGAACCTGCAAAGAAGGACTATGACTCTATGAAAAAGACTTATGATAAGGCATCACAGAGTTATAATTTAGGTTTAATAAGTAAAATTGACTTTGATAAAGCAGCAGTAGGTCTTAAAGCTAAAGAAATTGCATTAAAGTCTATTCAAAGAGATATATGGTTAGCACAAACAAATCTTAATTATGCTTCAGATATTGGTGCAGACGGTTCAACTCTTGCAAGTGCTAATAATTAAACATGGTCATTTATAACTTTAATTCAAAATTGGAGGTAAAATCATGAGAAAAAAATTAAGTATTTTAATTGCAATGGTTATTTGTTTAAGTACATCTACTACTTCCTTTGCAGCAGAAAATATTAATACAAGTAATGGTAATAGTGCTAGTGTGCAAGTAGATAATAGTACTTTAAATTTAACAATGTATGATGCAGTAAGTAGTATAGAAAAAAACAATACAGAAATAAAACTTATGAAGGATAAAACTAATTATTTAAATAGAAAGTATGATTTAGATCATGAGGCGGCTATAGCGCTTAGTACTAGTGCAAATGGGGTAGACAAAATAAAGGTTAGAGTACAGCAGGATATTACTCCAGCAAAAGATCAGCAAGAGATTAAAAATCAACAGTATGCTTTAGAGGTTAGACTTAACAATATGAAGTTTGATATGGAAAGGCAATATTTAAATATTTTAACTTCTAATGATCAAATAGATAATATAAACAAGACTTTAACAAATATAGATGCACAAATTAGTAAATTACAGCAGCAAATCGATTTAGGATTAGCAACTAGTGACTCTTTAAACACTTTAAATGTGCAAAAAAGTCAGCTTATGAGTCAAACTGATTCTATTAATGCTGATATAGATAATTCAATGTTAATTATAAAGCAGTATTTAAATGTAAACTTAAATAGAAATTTAAATTTAGCTACTGCAAAAAAGGAATTTTCTATATTTGATGATACAAGTATAGAAAATATAATTAATGAAGCTGTAGAAAAAGATTATGGTGTAGGTGAAGCAAAAAATTCTTTAGATATTGCTAAAAAGCAGAAGGAAATATATGAACAATATGATAATGATATAAGTGGAGGACTTACTGGTGCTGAATCAGATTTATTAACAGCGCAAAGTAATTTAACTGCAACAAAGGCTGCTGCAAGAACAAATTTATGGAACAAATATTATACTCTAAAAAGTGATGAAAGTGCAGTTGAAACTCAAGCTTTAAGTGAAAAAAGCGCACAAGATGCTTATGATAAAGCAAAAAGTAATTATAATAATGGGATGACAGATAAGTTGGCTTTAGATACAGCTGCTTTAGCTTTGGATAAACAGAAGAATATGAGTCAAAGATCAAAAAATGAATATATGATAATACAAGAAGAACTTAAGTACATGTTAGATGGCCATGCATCTGCGCAACCTTCTACTAAATCTATAGGAACATCAGGTATAGATTATTAAAATGCAAATATGGAGGTAAAAATATGAGAAAAAGATTAAGTCTTATAATCACTTTAGCTATTTCTTTAAGTTTAACAACTACTGCTATGGCAGCATCTGTGGTAACTGGTATAAGTGATAGTAATGGTATAGTTACAAGTATTAATATATCAGATTTAACATTGGACCAGGCTTTAAATAGTGTGGAGAGCAATAATATAGAAGTACAATCTATTAATAATAAAATAGATTCTCTTAATAAGAAGCTTGATAACGATAAAAGAACTGTTATAGGTATAGAGTCCAATGGTAAAAGTCAGGTTAACTATCCTGCTGCACAATATGCGGGAATTATGATACAAAAGCAAGTTACACCAGTTGAAGATCAGCAAAGTATTGATAATGCTAAGAATAGTAAAGATGAAAAAATTAATACTATAAAATTTGATATAGAAAAACAGTATATGAATGCTATAACAGCTAAAGAACAGGTGGACAATATTAATAAAAATATAGCTGATTTAAATGAACAGATAAAAGCTACTCAAGCTAAAATAGATTTGGGACAATTGACTAAGGATTCCCTTAATACATTAAATGTACAAAAAAGTAAACTTTTGTCCCAATTGGCAACACCTTATATGCAGCAACAGCAAGCTATATCAAATATTAAAAAATATTTAAATATAGATGCAAATAGTTCTTTGAACTTAATACCTACTAAAAAGCAATTTGTTAAATTTAATGATGAAAATATAGAAGATAGAATTAAAGAGGCTGTGAGTAGAGATTATAATTTAACTAGTATGCAAAAAAGCATTGATATTAAAAAAATACAGGTAGATATACAAACAAAGTATGCTTTTGATTCTCTTACTGAGCCTATGAATTCTAAAATGGATTTAGAGGATTTACAAAACAAATCATATGATACTAATACGAACACTAGTGTAAATTTGTGGAAAGCATATTATACTTTAAAGAACAAAGAAGATGCAGTACAAGCTCAAATGACAGCACAAGAAAGCGCGCAGTTAAGTTATGATAAGGCTAAACAAAGCTTTGATACTGGATTAATAGACAAGGTATCACTAGATTCAGCAGAATTAGCTTTAAATACTCAAAAAGTTGCAACAGAACAGGCTGTAAATGATTATGTGGTTGTGCAGGAACAGCTTAAATATGCTTTAGATGGTCACGCTTCAACAGCATCTTCTATTCAATAAAAAAGTAGCATACAGGTAATTAGACCTGATATTAAGGTTTTAGTTTAATGTATGCTTTTGTACAAAATGTAAGTGAATTTTATTTGCTTACATTTTATTTTAATTTGAAGGTTGTCAGCATAAAGCTTTTATAGACAATTGGAGTTTTAATTGATTTCTAAATCTTTATAATTATTGATACTAGGCTGCTATATAATATGATTTTTTATAAAAAGTCAAGCTTTATAGCCCTAATTAATACAAACTGAAAGTTGGGTATATTGACAATAATATTAGTATGTGTATAATTATTATATAAATAGTAAACATATTTACTATTTATATATTTAGCTACTTATGGTGAAGTAATAATTCACAAATAGTAGTAAAAGATTATATCTTAATAAAAAATATAACTACAATATGATAAGGAGGTTTTTCCATGAAGAAAAGAGGTCTAATTTTCACATCATTAATTATAATAACAAGTTTTTTTACAGGATGCACTAATAATGCGGCTGCACTCACTGGAGACAATTTAACAAAAAAGAGTAGCTCAAATTTAGTAGTTCAGGGAAATATAGAAACCAAGGAAGTAAATATAAACTCTAAGATTGCAGGAAAAATAACAGCTATAAATGTTGCAGAGGGTGACAGTGTAAAAAATGGACAGGTTTTAATAACTATAGATAATAGTACATTAGTTGCAAAAGATGCTCAGTCCAAAGCACAAATTGATGCAGCTGCTGGACAAGTAAAAGCAGCACAAGCAAAAAAAGCGGCAGCGCAAGCAGTTCTTTCAAAAGCTCAAAATGGAGCAAGACCAGAGGAAATTGAGGAAGCTAAAGCCCAATATGACTTAGCCCTATCTACATATAATAGGGTAAAGGAACTAAATGACAAAGGATATGCAGCTCAAGTAGATTTAGATAAAGCTAAAGCTCAATATGATGTGGCAAAACAGCAATATGATATGGCAAAAGCTGGAGCAAGATCTGAAGATATAGCAGCAGCAGCAGCACAGGTAAATGAAGCGGATGCAGCAATACAGGCTTATCAAGCACAGATTAAACAAGCTCAAGGTGGACAAAGCGAAGTACAAAGTTATATAGCTGATACTACAATTACAGCACCAGCAGATGGAGTTATAAACCAATTAAATGTAGAGGTTGGTGAACTTGTATCAACAGGAATGCCTCTTCTTGTAGTAACAAATACAACTAAGCCATGGATTGAATGTAATGTAAAAGAAACAGATCTTTCAAAGGTAAAATTAAATGGAACTGTTTCAGTAAAACTTCCAAGCTATCCTAAAGAAAAATTTACAGGTAAGATAGTAAGAATAAATGAAAAACCAGATTTTGCAGTTAAGAGAGCTACAAACGATAATGGAGATTTTGATGTACTATCCTACGGTGTTAAGGTTGAATTAACAGATACAAATAAAACACTCCACCAAGGTATGACAGCTCTTGTTGACTTTGGAAAGTGAAGTGATTAATCTATTATGAAAGATAAAATACTGACCTTTATGAAAATAGGCTTAAAAGTAAAATCAGTTTTAACTTTTATTTTCTTTATATTTTTAATTCCTATTGCATGTAGTTTTATTTTGGGAAACGAAATGCGTGAGGGAGAAATTAAAAATATACCAACTATAATTGTAGATCATGATAATTCTTCTTATAGTCAAATGCTTATTAAGGAAATAAAAAATAATGAAATATTTAATGTAACTGATTATAGTCAGGATGATTATGATGTTAAGAAGTTAATAGAAAATAATAAAGTAAGAGTTGGGGTTATTATTCCTCAATCTTTTGCAAAGGATTTAACAGGAGGAAATGCTCCTAAAGTTCTTGTATTTTATGATGGATCACAAATGTCAATTACTAGTGCGGCAAAATCTAGAATGGATGAAATACTTTTATCTATAAAGACAGGATATATACAGAAGGTTATGCAGGGAAAGCTTGGAGTAATGCCAGAGGTGTCTAGAAACTATATGCTGCCTATGTATTTTAATTACAGGCTTTTAAACAATCCTGCTAGAAATTATAGTAACTTTTTAAATATAGGAATGTTAATTTCTGTTGTTCAAGTATGTTTTGTAATGTTAGGTGCAGACCTGGTTAGAAAGGAAAAACATTATGTAAGCATATGGATTAAGACTATTTTAGGAGGCCTCGCAGGGGCAGCTTCTACTTTAATAACTTTAGGAATACAGGTTAAATATTTTGGAGTGCCTTTTAGAGGTACAACTAAAGAAACTGTTTTGCTGACTATATTATTTTGTATTGCAATAGTAAGTTATGGGGTTTTAATTAGGTTAATTGTAACTCAAAAGATACTTTCAATACAGATTGGAGCAGTAACGGTTTTACCTACAAGTATACTTGGAGGATACACTTTTCCATTACTTGCAATGCCACCATTTTTTCAAAGTTTATCAAATGTTCTTCCCTTTGTACATTATGCAGGACCTATGAGAAGAATATTTTTAAATGGCATAGGGCCAAATTATATTAATCCAGAGATAAATTGGTTTATTAAGTTTATACTGTGCATGTGGGTATTTTCATTAGGAATATTCTATACAAAAAAAGCAGTTAAAAGTGGATATAATCATATTAAGAATAAGAAAAACAGCATACAGAATACTGGAGAGGCGGTGGAGGTATGAATAAACAAGAACTTGTTAAAGTTACAGTTGCAAAAGTAAAAAATGTTGCAATTCTTGTACTTTTACCTATTTTCTTCACCTGGGTTTTCTGTTTAGTATTCAGCAAGGTATTTGTTGAACAAATACCTTTTGGCGTTTTAGATTTAGATAATTCATCTACATCCCAAACTATTGTAAGGCAATTTGAAGATCATCCAGGTTTTAAGGTTAATTACCATGCTCAGTCCTATGATGATATTAATGAAAAGATAAAGTCAGGAAAAGTTCAAGCAGCTATTATTATACCGAAAAACTTTGGTAAAGATGTAGTAGAAATGAAGGCTCCCAAAACTATATTGCTAATAGATGAAACAAATATAGTTATAGGTAATAATGCATTATCCTATGGAAGTGCCATATTAAATACTTTAAATGCAAAAATTCAACTTAATGTACTGGAAGGAAACAATATGATACCTTATTTGGCTCAGCAGTCAGTTAGTTCTTTATCTTTTACTGAACGTATATTATATGACCCTCAATTATGCTATGGAAAGTATTTAATTTATGGTCTTATAGCGATTTTAATACAACAGACTTATTTAGCAGTAATAACACCTATTTTAATTACAGAAAAACCTAATATAATAAAAATGAAACTTCGATCAAAAAAAGGAATTAAAAAGGTGGTTGTTATTTGTTCAAGGATAGTTTTAGCTATGTTATGTGCTTATATAGGGTTTATACTATGCTTGTATTGTGCAGGAAGATATTTTAACATGCCTCTTAGGGGAACTGTGCCTAACTATTTTAGGTTAATGACTATACTTATTATAGATCTTACTGGGGTATCCTTTATACTTTCTGTAATTTTCAATAAGGTTGCAGACTTTAATAGGTTTTCTATGTGTTTGTCTGTGCCTACATTCCTTACAGCAGGGTATTCATGGCCTGAGTATATGATGTCAAATGGATTTAGTCATGTTGTTAAGACTATATGGCCTGTTATATATGTAGCTGATCCTTTAAGGGTAATAAGCTTAAAGGGTGCAAATATAGACTTTCTAAGACCATATATACAGCAAGGAATTCATTATGCATTAGTGTGGCTGCCTATAGGAGTTGCATTGTATATAATTAAAATTGTAGTATATAAATATATGTATAAAAAGTTTTCAGAGGTTAAAAAAGAAGCAGCATAAACATTGTTGGTACATTAATTTAATAATAAATAATTTAATAAGTTGAAAATGCCTATAGCTTTTGTTAAAATGCTGTAGGTTTTTTTATAAAAAATTTTTGAACGAGTCAACATTAATAACAGAATAAAATTTTGTAGTAAAGTAGTGAAATTATAAAAAAAGTTTAGTATTATATATATAAAGAGATATATAAATATAACGATAAAATTTTATATAGGGTATTTGTTTTATCGTTAATAAATGAATTTAAACTATTAGGAGGAAATTATGAAAGAAAAGAAAGTTTATTTTTTAACCACCATGTTATTTTTGTGCGGATTTATGATTTTTTCAGTAATTAATGCTGGACAAGTTTCTGCAAAAGCAAGTGCAATAGTTATAGCTACAAGTGATGGCAGTAAGTATGAGTATAATTATGATGAATTAAAACAGTCTGCAGCAAGTTACTATATGGGGGATACTGTTGAAGGTGCTCTGTATAGTCACTTTATGAACAATAAAACTAGTATAGAAGCTTATTTTGATAATTCAAGAAATGTATATGTGCCTAATAGTGCTATACAAAGTGAAGCACTTTCTAAAATGATGAATAATCTTAACTTCGATTTTGTCTCTTTTATGGAGAATCCATCAACACCAACTGAAACTTTAAGCACTTTAAAATTAAAAAATAACTCTGGAACAGTTCAGCCAGTCGATAGTACTAGTGATGAGAACTTTGATTTAGATGGAATAGAGTAATTTTAAAAAGCAGGATATAAAATTTATATATCCTGCTTTTTAACTATTTTTGATTTACTTTTTCAATTTTTATAAGTTGTTTAACTTCATCTAATTCATATTCTTTATCCACGCTATTTACAAATACTTTTTTGCCTTCTTTATTAGTTTTTATTTGAAGATTAACTCCGGTAATAGATACTTTATAGTTTTCAGGAGTTGGTGTGTCTAATTTAACTAATATTATTGTAGTCATTGGTATAGTCTTCATAATTTCAACTGTGTATTTTGGCATATTTTCATTATTTTTAGCAATGGCAGCTTTTTCTTCAGAAGTAACAGGTTTAGCAGAGTTACTAGAACCATTGCTAGAATTTGATGATTTAGTTGAGTTTGAAGTATCTTTTGTATTTTTAGATTCAGTTTTGGTTGAAGTACTATCTTCAGACTTACTATAAGGTAATTTTAAACTTAAATCTCCAGTTATATTTAATCCATTTTTGCTTTTTAAGTCCTTTGATATTTCTAATGAATGATTAGAGTTAGCCCCTTTAAGATATCCATTAGGTAATACTATTGTAACTTTGTAATTATAATCCTTCTCTTGAACTACTTTAGATTTATCAGGTAAATTTTTTCCATCTAACTTATAATTTTTTATGTTAAATGGATTTGTACTATCGCTTTTTTTAGTATCGGATACAGCATTGGTGAAAGTTATAAATACATAATCTGCATTAGGATCATCATCTTTTAAATCTGCATCCTGTATTATCATATCAGTGTCTATATCCGCAAAAGCAGCCTTAACTCTAAATTGAGAGTTTGTACCATTCATTGAAGAAGTAGTGCTTTTTTGTTGTTTACTTTTATTAAAGGCAAATAAACCTATACATAGCACGCATACAACTAATACAACTATTAGTATAACTTTTTTTTTCATTTTTCAAACCTCCAAGATAAAAAAATAAATTTCACAAATTTAAATTTAACATAATAGGTTTATATAGTCAAATAATAGATTAAAAGAAAAGGAAAGAATGTATAAAAATTTATTCTTTCCTTTTCTTTAATAGTATATATTAAACTTATATAGTATTTACTTATGTGTAATTACAAAATCTGAAGCTTTAAGATCTGTTGAGACTACTTTATTATCAAGCATTACTCCAAATAATTTAGTTGATGAATAATATGCAGCAGTCTTACCTTTTACAGTTACTGTGTAATTTTCAGCATCTGTTCCAGTTAATTTGAATGTTACTGCTGTTGAAAAGTTATCTATTGGATTACGGCATGTTACAGTAGTCATATCCACAGTTGGTGCTGTAGTTACAGGTGGAGTTTGAGTTGTTGGAACTACAGCATTTATTTTAGATATTGTATTTTCTGAGACAACACCTGAACCGCCTACAACTTGAAGATCTGTAGTTGAAGTTATATTTGATTTTAAGTAGTCAATTGCACTTGCTGTAGCTGAAGAATTTTCATTATCTACAATTACAAGAGGTGCAGATGCGTTACCAGCTAAAGCAGATGCTACTAAAGCATCTGCATAACCGTCTCCACTAGCATTTGCTATATAAGCCTTGTCCATTTTTAAATCAGATTTAAAGGCATCTAGTACTTTTAAGTTTGTATCAAATCTATCCTTACCACCATTTATTCTGTTAGCGCCGTTAATAGCAGTATAAATATCGTTATTTATTACATTAATTGTTCCCACTACAGTTACTACGGATTTATGACTTTTTATAAAATCAGTTACAGGCTTTATATAATTAGCATCATTCATTCCAAGTAGAAGTATTTGTCCTTTTGAAGCAGCTACAGGAGCCACAGATAAGGCATCTGAAAAACCTTCTCCCCCTACCATCATAACATTAGCTGGATCAACTCCTAATTCTACAAGTTTTTCAGCTACTGCTGCATTAGTTGCATATCTATCAGTTCCAGAAAGTTCTATAAGGTTATAGTTACTTTTTAAGGAATTTCTAATTTCTTTTGAAACAGAAGCATTTCCCCCTACAACGTAAATGTTTTTAGGCTTTAATGTATTTAAAGCTTCACTAGTTTTAGAATCTAGGTTCTTTGCTGGAGTTAAAAGTATAGGTGCATTTAGTTTTTTTGCTAAGGCAGAAGCACTTACAGCATCTGCATAACCTTCTCCAGATACTAATACTATATTATCAGAAGTAGTCCAGTTTTTTGTAGCTACTTGAGAAGCTGTTGCATATCTGTCTGCTCCACTAGTTCTTGAAACTGAACCTGCTGCTGCAGAAACATTTGCTGAATTAAAAGCTGTAGCTAAAACTAGTGCTGTTAAAGCAGTGCTTGCTAAAGCTGCTATTTTAGTTTTATTATTCATATTAAATAATCCTCCCCAGATTTTATTATAAAATTTTCTTATCATAAATATTATATTATGTTACTAATTATATAGTAAAAGTTGAGCATTTTCTACAAGGTATGTATACTAAAAATGGCAAATCAATGATATAAAATTATTAATATGTGGTATACTTAGATTATATTAAGAAAAGTGGAGGTATAGCATGTCAGAAGAAAAACAAAATGTAAAAATTGAATTATCATTGCCAGAAAGATTTGAAGCTATAGTATCAGATGTACAAAAAGATATTATGAATGAAGAAATTTCAGGATTTGAGCCTATAAAAGAAAATGATATAAATATATCTACAGTTTATACTTTTGATGATGGAGATGAAATAGAGGCTAAAGTATATTTTAGAAATGGATTACCTACAAATATTAATTTTGAATATGTATCTTTAGTTATGATAAATTCAAAAAAAGAAATAGTGGCTTCTAAAAGATTTGATTTAAGAGAAATGGGTGATATTCCAACGGGTGGTGCAAGACCGTGGAAACTTTATTTCGAAAAATCCTGTGTGGATATGAAAAAGTTTTCTACACAGGATTGTAAAATTCTTTTTGAGAAAAATATAAAAGCTGTAAATTATGCAAAATTTGAATTTGAGAATTTTCCAGAAGAATTCCAGAATTTTAAAGGAGAATTTGACAAATTTCTTGAAGACCTTCCTAAAATAGAAGGTGGAAATCTTAGTATATCAACTTTTAGTATAAATGTGCAAAAAAATAATAATATAGTAGTAACTATTGTAATAAGAAATTCTATAAAAAGGTCGGTAAAAATAGAACAAATACCTATAACAATTAGGGATGAAAATGATAATATACTAGTTAATGGAAATTTTAATTTGAATAATTTTGTGGTAAGTCCAATGAAAGCTAGAATGTGTAATTTGGCTTTTGAAACCAATTTAAGCGCTGATGAAGTAATGAAAAAAGATAAATGGAAAGTTGTTTATGAATAAAAGTTTTAAATTATATTGTGGAAAAGGGCTTCTCAGAATGTGTATATACGCATTTTGAGATAGCCCTTTTTGTGTATGATTATTATATTAAATTAGGAGATTAAAAAATGTATTGAGCATATGATTTTTAAACTTATTCTGATGATTAAAAGAAAAAAGATATTTTACGATTTATGTATAAAAGTTAAAATATTATCATGTAACACACTATTATGTGGTAAAAATAGGAAATGGTCTACTTGAATTTTTTGGAAGATTATTATACCCTTAAAGGTAAATAAATATATTGTTATTACACTTGATATAAGAAGGAGGTTATTAATATGAGTTCATATTTATTTCTTATTTTTTTCTCCATACTTATTTCCATAGTGGTAATACTTTTTCTTGTTAAGTATATATTTTCACAAGAAAAGGGAAGCGAACAAATGCAAAATATATCAAATGCCATTAAAGAAGGTGCTATGGCATTTATAAAAAGACAATATAAAACTATATTTTCTTTGGCACTTATAACTGTCTTATTAATTATTATTGCAAACTATTTTGGTAATTTATCTAAAGGTTCTAATATAGCTTTTAGATATGCAGGACATGTTGGAATTGCTTTTATAACTGGTGCGTTGTGTTCAGGGCTTTCAGGATATATAGGAATGTATATGGCAGTTCACTCAAATATACGTGCTGCAGCTGGTGCTAAAAAGGGATTAAACTCAGCGCTTACTATAGCACTTAGGGGAGGGGCTGTTACAGGACTTGCAGTTACTTCGCTTTCTCTTTTAGGAGTAACTATATTATTTTTAATTTATGGTGGAATGTCGAATAATGATATTTTGATAAAGGAAGCGCCTTCCTTAATAGTTGGATTTGGTTTTGGAGCATCCTTTGTAGCTCTTTTTGCTCAATTAGGAGGAGGTATATATACAAAAGCAGCTGATGTAGGTGCTGACTTAGTTGGTAAGGTAGAAGCAGGTATACCAGAAGATGATCCAAGAAACCCAGCAGTTATAGCAGATTTAGTTGGTGATAACGTAGGTGATTGTGCAGGAAGAGGTGCAGATCTTTTTGAATCTACTGCAGCAGAGAATATAGGTGCTATGATACTTGGAGTTGCATTGTATCCTGTTTTTGGTTGGAAAGGAATTTTGTTTCCGCTGGTAACAGCAAGTGTAGGTATCGTATCTTCTATAATTGGATTATTCTTTGTTAAAGCCGATGATAATACAGATAATCCTATGACTGCACTATATAGAGGGTATTTAGTTACTACAATATTAAATTTAATATTTATATATTTTATTATTAAGTCTATGTTTTCAGGTAATTTACCTAATGGTGGAAATATAAAATGTTTTTATTTATATTTATGTGCTTTTAGTGGAATAGCGTTAAGTTATATATTTGTGTTAATTACAGATTATTATACTTCTTATAAATATAGACCTGTTAAATCCATTGCAGAAGCTTCAAAAACAGGAGCAGCTACCAATATAATTACAGGGGTATCGGTGGGCATGGAATCTACAGCACTTCCTGTTTTAGCTGTTTCAATAGCAATATTTGCATCCTATAAATTAGGAGAATATGCACTACCTAACATAGCTAATGGAGGATTTTATGGTATTGCTATAGCTACCATAGGGATGCTTTCTAGCTGTGCGTATATACTTGCTATGGATACTTTCGGACCTATTACAGACAACGCTGGTGGTATTGTAGAAATGTCTGGAGCACCAGATGAAATAAGATTAATAACAGACAAATTAGATGCTTGTGGCAATACTACTAAAGCTTTAACAAAAGGTTATGCCGTAGGATCAGCAGCTTTGGCTACCTTTTTACTATTCTTTGCATATTTAGAACAAGTTAAAACTATACTTGGAAGACCTTTGGATTCTGTATTCCCTGTGGACATAGGGAAAAGTGAGGTGTTTATAGGAGCTTTTTTAGGAGCTATGGTAGTTTTTATTTTTTCTTCAGCAGCTATACGTTCAGTAGGAAAAGCTGCTCAGTATGTTATTTTAGAAGTTAGAAGACAATTTAAAGAAATACCTGGCATAATGGAAGGAACTGCAAAACCAGATTATGCAAACTGTGTTGATATAGTTGCTAAGGGTGCATTAAAAGAAATGATATTACCAGGAATTATACCTATAACTGCTCCGATTTTAGTTGGTGTAATTTTAGGTAAAGAAGCTGGTGCAGGATTTTTAATGATATGTACTATAACTGGAGTAATTATGGCATTGTTTTTAAATAACGGTGGTGGTGCTTGGGACAATGCTAAGAAGTTTATAGAGCTTGGAAATTTCGGAGGAAAGAAATCAGAAACTCACAAGGGAGCTGTTGTTGGTGATACTGTAGGTGATCCATTTAAAGATACTGCGGGACCATCAATACATGTGCTAATAAAACTTGTAAGCACTCTTACACTGGTAATGGTATCCTTGTTTAGTTAATATACTTAACTTTCGTCCATACACGATTTTGATTTAATATAAGCTTAATGCGAATGAACTTTTTCAGAGGACAGAGGACAATTGTCCTCTGAAAAGAAGGTTGTTTCGCATTTTTTTAATTGTAAAAGTTAAGTTAATGTATATTTCATAGCTTTTTTTTTTCTTCAAATATGATATAATAGTGCAGTGTTTCGACGATTTTAGTTCATATTGACATAGATTTAAAATAGAATATACATTTTATAAATGGAGGAATTTAATAAATATGATAAGTACAAGTAATATTAGTTTAAGGTATGGTGGACGTAAGTTATTTGAAGATGTTAATGTAAAATTTACACCAGGAAATTGTTATGGTCTTATAGGTGCTAATGGAGCTGGTAAATCAACATTTTTAAAAATACTTTCAGGAGAAATTGAAGCAAATACAGGAGAGGTAATAATAACTCCTGGAGAAAGAATGGCAGTTTTAAAACAAAATCATTTTGAGTTCGATGAACATAAAGTTTTAGAGACAGTTATAATGGGACATGAAAGATTATACAGCATTATGAAAGAGAAGGATGCTATATATGCTAAAGAAAACTTTACAGATGAAGATGGAATAAAGGCTTCAGAGCTTGAAGGTGAATTTGCAGAACTTAATGGTTGGGAAGCAGAAGCAGAAGCTGCATCTTTGCTTATGGGACTTGGAATATCTATAGATCTTCATGAGAAGCTTATGAAAGATTTAGATGGTGCGGAGAAAGTAAGAGTTCTTTTAGCTCAAGCTTTATTTGGAAAACCGGACATACTATTATTAGACGAACCTACAAACCATTTAGATATAAAGTCTATTAATTGGCTTGAAAATTTTCTTATGGACTTTGAAAATACTGTAATAGTAGTATCCCATGATAGATATTTTTTAAATAAAGTTTGTACTCACATGGCTGATCTAGATTTTGGAAAGATTCAAATGTATGTTGGAAACTATGATTTTTGGTATGAATCAAGTCAGTTGGCTCTTCAAATGGCTAAGGACCAAAATAAAAAGAAAGAAGAAAAAATTAAAGAGTTGGAAGCCTTTGTTGCAAGATTTAGTGCTAATGCTTCTAAATCAAAACAAGCTACTTCACGTAAGAAACAATTGGATAAGATAAGTTTAGATGATATAAAACCTTCTTCACGTAAATATCCTTTTGTTGGTTTTAAGGCTGACAGAGAAGCAGGTAATGATCTTTTATCAGTTGATGGTTTAACTAAAACTATAGATGGTGTAAAAGTTTTAGACAATTTAAGTTTTATTGTAAATAAAGGGGATAAAATAGCTTTTGCAGGAACAAATGAGTTAGCAAAGACTACTTTATTTCAAATATTAATTGGCGAAATGGAGCCTGATGCTGGTGAATATAAGTGGGGGATAACTACATCTCAATCTTATTTTCCAAAGGATAATAATAAGTATTTTGAAGGAGTAGATTTAACTTTAGTTGATTGGCTTCGTCAGTTTTCGGAAGAGAAATCAGAAAGTTTTATAAGGGGATTCCTTGGAAGAATGCTTTTCTCAGGAGAAGAAGCTTTAAAGAAAGCTAGTGTCCTTTCAGGAGGAGAAAAGGTTCGTTGCATGCTTTCAAGAATGATGCTAAGCGGCTCTAATGTTTTAATATTAGACGAGCCAACCAATCACCTTGATCTTGAATCTATTACAGCAGTAAATAATGGTTTAATAAATTTTGATGGAACAATACTTTTCACATCTCATGACCATCAGTTTGTTCAAACTGTTGCTAACAGAATTATAGAAATTACACCTGCTGGAATAATGGATAGAAATATGAGTTATGACGAATATTTAGAAAGTGAAGATATTCAAAAGCAATTAGAAAGTATGTATAAGTAATATTTAATAATGATTGTACCAAATAAATTTTATTTAGAATTAATATTATAATGGGTAGTTGGGGATAAAATTAAGAAATTATTTACAAAATATTGAACATTTCTCAATATTAATTATATTAATGTAATGATATAATTAATATTGAGTTATTTGTTTAAAATATTGTTTTATAAAGCGGATAAAAATTATAATAGCTTATATAAATCAGGAGGAGATGTTTAATTCATGAAAAAGATTTTAAAAAAGCTAATGTTAATTACAATATGTATGTCTATATTTATGTCTTTAACAGGATGCTATAAAGCTGTTAAACCTGATAAGGATCCTAATAAACTAGTTCAAGATGTAAAAAGGACAAATCAGATTAAGAAGGAAAAAGATTTAATAGATGGTCAAGTATATGTTCGAAATAATATAGTAACTGCAACTATGGTTTTTAAAGATGATATAAGTGAAAAAGAAGCTAAGGAACTAGTAAATAAGTATGTAGAAGCATTGAAAAAGGAATATAAAGGTATAAAAATAAATGTTCAAGCAGTTCAAAAAAACAAAAATATAGCAAATATAATTGTAAAAAATTAAAATTACGGACTAATGAAATGCTAACAGATATAATATTAAAAAGATGATTTAGTTTGATTTTGAATATATAGTATGTTATATTAAGTTAGAAACGTAAAAATATAGTTAAGAAAATAAGAGATCATTGATTTTAACATAAGTATGATAAAGGAATTAGTACACAAAACTTGGAGGTTTATATTATAATGATGAAAAAAATGAAAAACAACAAATCTAATAGAGTTGCAGATGTAAATGCTGAAACATTAGAAGTACCTACAGTTCTTTCTCTTTTAGAAAATGATGATAATGTAATGTCAGATGTTCAAAAAGATATATTAGAAGATGAAATAAAAGAACTTCCACCAATAAAGGAAGGTCAGCTAAATGTTTCTGGTGTGTATGCTTATGATTTAGGAGAAAAGATAGAAGTTAAGGCTTATATAAGAAATGGTTTTTCAGAAGAAATATCATTGGATAAAATCCCTTTAATTATATACAATTCTAAAAATCAGATGCTAGCTTATCAAATTTTTAATTTGAAAAATTTGGGTGCAATTCCACCTAAGGGAGCAAGACCAGTAAAAGTCTGCTTTGAAAAGAAAAATGTGTATGTAGAAAAAATTCCTATGGATGATTGGAGTTTAGGTTTTGATACAAAAATTAAAGCTTCAAGAAGAGTTAATGTAAATTATGAAAAGTTGCCTAAAAGTATTGAATTGGAAGATAAGCTTGTATTTGATAACTTTTTAAAAGGTCTTCCAGATGTAAATGAAGGAGAATTTACTATTTCTACGTTTAGCATAGGAATTCAAGAAAATGGAAGTATAATAGTTACAGTGGTAATGAGAAATGGTAATAACAAACAAATAGCGTTAAAGGAAATACCTATAACATTAAAGGACGATAAAGGAAATGTTGTAAAGTCAAATTTATTTAAGCTTGAAGATTTTGAAGTTGGAGCGCTTAAGGCTAGAATATTCAACTTTGCATTTCCAACAAATTTAAAGTTAGAAGAAAATGTTGCTTTAAATGATTGGAAAGTTGAATTTAACTTACAGGAAGTAGCTAAAGAACCTTCGAATGAAAATTAAAGTGAATAAAAATAATTTATGAGTAAATAAAAAAGCATTTTAGAAAAAGTATTTTTTAAAATGCTTTTTTTATAATTACAATTTTAGTAAATTTTACATTGATAATTTTAACAAATTATTTGTTTTAATAAATTCCAAAATGATGTATAATTTCTATAATACACAATATAACAATTTTCAGGAGGATGAAAATAATGGAAAACAAAATTAGGTGCATTGAGCAGCAAAAACAATGTAGTAGCAGCGAAAAAGCAAGTATATCAGGTATACTATCAACTTTTGCTTTTGTACTATTTTTTATTTCGAGTTTTACATTTAGTGTACAAGCAGCTGATTCTTCTGTAATAGAAGAAGCTAGGAACAAAATTAAGCAAAATTATGTTACTACAGTGCCTGATAGCGTATTAAATGCACCTACTATAGAAGAAATGATAAAAGGACTTAATGATCCATATTCAGCATATTTTTCTAAGCAGGAACAACAAAGTTTTGTAAATACTATAGATAATAAAATGTATGGGATTGGAATATATTTAGGAATTGTTCCAGAAGGAGTTAAAGTAAAAGGTGTTATAGAGACTTCTCCAGCCGCAGAAGTTGGTATTAAACAGGGAGATATAATAATATCTGCAGATGGTAAATCATTAGCGGGTGTAGCTTCAGATGAAGCTTCTTCCTATATAAAGGGAGAAGAAGGAACAAGTGTTAACTTAGTAATTAAAAGGGAAAATTCTGAAATGACTTTTAATGTTACAAGAAGATCAATAAGCATACCAACAGTAGAAGGAAAAATGTTAAATGATAATGCTGCGTATATACAGGTGAGTTCCTTTGGAACAGATACATCTGATTTGTTTACTAAAAAGTTGCAAGAACTTAAGTCTAAGAATCCTGAGTTTTACATAATTGATTTAAGAAATAATGGCGGTGGATATATGAGTACCGCATTAGATATGGCAGGAAACTTTATAGGAGAGAAGCGTGCAATAATCATAGAAAATAAGCAAGGACAAAAACAGGGATATTTAGCTAGTGACAAAGGCAGCGTTATAGATAAGCCTGTATTTTTCCTTGTCAATGAGTATACTGCCAGTGCTTCAGAAATTTTATCTGCTGCAGTAAAAGATTATAACGAGGCTTTTTTCATAGGTACTACAACCTATGGTAAGGGAGTAGCACAACAAATGTTTGCTTTATCAGATGGAAGCTATTTAAAGTTAACAACAGAAAAGTTTTATTCTCCTAAGGGAAATGTTATACAAAAAACTGGAATATCTCCAGATTTTAAGGTAGAAAATGTAGATTCTTTAGCTGTTGCAGACTTATTTTCCGGGAAATGCAAAAATAATGTAGACAAAACAGGTTATGTGAAGGTAAATGCAGGAGGAAAAGATTTTGAGATAGATTTAAATACTGCTAAGGATGAACTTCACTGGGCTGCATTTAAGTATATACTGAGCACAGTTTCAAAAGATAATGTTTATATAGGTACTAAGGAAGGTTGGACTAAAGCACCACAAGATTACTTTAATAATGTGTATAAGTTCTTCTATTCTAACGTAAAAGCTTTAGATTCTTCAAGTAGTGTATCTAAAGATAAAGTGTTTAATGTAACTTTTAATAAAGATGTAGATGAAAACACTATTAAAAATAATATGGATATTGAAATTATAGATGTTGAAACAGGAGAAAGAGCTGCCTTTGATATAAAGAAAGTTGATGGCAAAAAAGTGAGTTTAGTACCTAAGGAAGAGTTAAAAAGTGGTGAAACTTATTATGTAAAAGTAAAAGATACAATTAAATCATATACTGTAAGGTAGGAATAGAACGTGGAAAGTAATAATAAGTTACAATCATTTACCTATAAGGTTTTTAGAAAGATAAGAAAAACTATTGGTATTAAAATAACTAATAAGGGAGAAGTTATAGTTACTTCTCCCTTTGGTATTAGTGAAGAAACTATAGATAGAATAGTTAAGAAAAAAACTCATTGGATATTGAATAAACTGAATATGATAAAAAATCAAAATTTAGAGGAAAAAACAATTTTAAATAATGGTACTAAAATTTTATATCTTGGAGTAAATTTGAAATTAGAGTTAGTTTGTGGGAAGGAAAGTAATTATGAATTTTTAATTTCTCATGGAATGTTTAAAGTTTATCTCGATTATAATATAAGATTAGATCAGCATAAAATAAAAAAAATTATAGCTAATATATACAAAAGGGAAGCTGAAAGAATATTAGTGGAAAGAACTAAGTTTTACAGTGAGATTATTAGTGAATATCCATTAAAAATTAGGATAAAGAATCAAAAAACTCTTTGGGGAAGTTGCTCTTCTAAGAAAAATATAAATTATAATTATAAAATAATAATGGCACCTATTGAAGTAGTAGATTATGTAGTAGTGCATGAATTGTGCCATCTGATACATATGAATCATTCCCCAAAATACTGGAGTGCAGTGCAGAAGATATTGCCAGATTATAGGGTTAGAAGGCAATGGCTTAAAGACAACGGATTTAAACTAATGAGGTCTTTAGAAGACTAATTATAGATATACAATATCATAATTAAATCTTACATTGATTCTATGAGTGGTAAAATTCAATTCTGATTTTATAACAAAATTTAGATTTTAAAGTTGGACATCTATAACGAATATTAAACTTATAAATACATGTGCATAACTAGACATTATAATAGATATAAAGTAAAATAGTATTGTTATAATACAATGATAAGTAATTAATAAGGAGAATAAGTATGGATTTTTACTCATTATTTTTAATTGCTATAGCTCTTTCATTAGATGCGTTTGGGGTGGCTTTGTGTATAGGCTTAAATAATAGTGTAAAAATAAATGACAAAGTTTTGTTTGCCAGTTCCTTTGGATTTTTTCAATTTTTATTTTCAATTATAGGAGCGTATGCAGGCTTTCTATTTAATAGATATGTAGCTTCAGTTCCTAATATTATAGGAGGTGCATTAATAGCTATAGTTGGAGTAATGATGCTTAAAGAAGGATTCCAAAGTGAAGAAGAATGTCCTCTGATAAAGCCAGGTATGTCTATAATCTTGGGGATTTCAGTAAGTATAGATGCTATGGTTATAGGGTTTACTATTCTTAATAAAGTGGGAGATAATTTTGCTATTTTGCAAGATACTATATTTATAGGTGTAGTTACATTAATAATATCTTCTATGGCATTTTTACTAGCAAAATATTTAAAACGTATAGAAATAGTAAGTAAATATGCAGATTACATAGGTGGAATTATATTAGTTATTTTTGGTGTAAAGATGATGTTTTTTTAAGTGAAATTATAGTTCATTAATTCATCATATGAAAAACTCGGGGTGAGGTTATGGAAATAGATCATTGTTTGAGGCAGCATGGTATAAAAGTAACAAAAGCTAGAATTAATATATTAGATATTTTACGGAAAAATGATAGGGCATTAAGTGCAGAATTTATATTTGATGAATGTAAACAAAGAGAAATAAATATTGACTTATCAACAGTATACAGATCATTAGAATTATTTGAAAAGAAAGATATTATAAGAAAATTTGATCTAGGCTGTGGAAAATATAATTATGTTATAAAACAGGAAGATCACAAGCATATATTACAGTGTAAAGTATGCCATAAAAAAGTAGAAATAGATTGTCCAATGCAGCAAATTAGAGAGATGATAAAAAATACAACAGGTTTTACAGCTGTGGATGAAGAATTAAATATTAATCTTGAAGGAATTTGCAATGAATGTAAGAAGAAAAAGCATGAAAGTAAAGAATAGATTGGCTATTCTTTTATTAATTAGAGTTTAAATTGGGTTCTAAGGTATATACTTTTTTTACTTTCCAATTACCTTTATTATTTTTTTCTAAAAAGACATTATAAGATACTTTCTTATGAGGAGATTTATCTTCCATTCCGTCTATTTTTACTACAGCTATGTTACCGTTAGAAAAGCTTAAGTTTACTTTAGACACAGTGCACATTTTATAACTATTAAGAATACCAGTGGTGAAGTATTCTTCAATTACATACTTTATATCTGTAGATTTACTGATAGTATAGTTGTATCTTATAAAACAGCTTACCAGAATAATAGGTAACAATAAAATTAAAAACTTTTTCATAGCTTACCTCCTAAAATATGATACATATATAATAATAACCAAAAAATGGAAATAAGTAAATACTTATTAATTTAATGAGAAATAATACATTTTTATATAAGGATGGTGATAACATTGAATTTTTCTTCTTTAGTATTAATGGAAAAAGATAAAGAAACTAATTTTATAGTAAAAGAATTGGGTAGTTATGAAGTTTCTGATGGTGCAGAATATATTACAAAAATGTTTTTTGATGGTGATAAAGTAAATGTATATTTTGATACTAATCGTGATGTAGAGGAATGGGAATACTCCGCAATATTTGATTTGTTTGATGAAAAGGTATATTCTGAAAATGGATTCAGCATAGAAGATATAGATGATGAGTATAATCCAACTTGGCTAGTAAAATTTGATTATGTTGAAGATCATGGAAAAATGAACGAAAAAATAAATGATCTATGTGTTTTGATAAACAATTCCATAGAAAAAGTTTTTGAGGATATAAAAGATAAAAAAGAACAATATTAATAAATCTTACTTAGTAGAAGTACTACAGTAGGTGGCTATCAGATGAATAAAGTTACACATGGAAATTATGTAGTTAATTTAATTAAATTTTGTTGAGGTGTAAGGATGAGGTTAGAGTTTATAAATAGAGTAAAACCAGGAGATGTAATTGGTAAAAGCATTTTAAGTAATGAAGGACGTGTGCTTTTAAGAGCAGGAGTCAAGTTAAACACTAACTACATAAATAAGTTGACAGAATTAGGAGTTTTTTATGTTTATGTGAGAGATGAAAGATTAGATGATGTAAATGTAGAAGATGAAAGATTAACAGAATTAAAACAAGTTACAATAAAAAGTCTTTCTGGAATAATGAAAAATGTTAATAATGTTAACAGTAAAGAACTTAAAGAATCTTTAAACAGGGTAGAAGAAATGATAAGTTATGTAATAGAATTGGGAGACGTTAATAAAAGCCTTTACGACATAAAAACTTTTGATAATTATACATATATACATTCTTTAGATACTTGTATAATGACTGCTTTTTTAGGTATAGCATCTAAATATAATCAATGGGATCTAAAGGAAATGGTCATTGGTGCAATTCTTCACGATATAGGAAAGACTAAGATTTCTACTGATTTGTTGAATAAGAAGGGACCTTTAACAAAAGAAGAATTTGAAGAAGTGAAAAAGCACACTATATATGGAGCTGAAATATTGAAAAAGAATGTTACTATGCCTGATTCTATAATTAAAGTTGTAGAACAACATCATGAAAGAGTTGATGGGAAAGGATATCCATATGGATTAACTGGTAACCAAATATCTAGGTTTGCTAAGGTTATATGTGTATGTGATGTATATGATGCAGTCAGCAATGACAGGTGTTATAGAGATAAGTTTAAATCTAATGATGCCTATGAATTAATTCTTTCGGGATCTGGGACTAGTTTTGATAGTAATGTAGTTGCAAACTTTAAAAATACATTTTCTATTTATCCACTAGGGTCCTGTGTTAGACTTTCAAATGGTGACGAAGGATATGTAATAAGTCAAAATAAAGGATTTCCCGATAGACCAATAATAAGATTATTGTATGATGTGAAAACAAGAGAGCCTATACCTTTTTATGAAATAGACCTTCTTAAAAACCCTAGCATTGTAATAGAAGGTGTTGTTTAATATTAATAACTCAAACCTCCGCACTAAAGTTTCGGAGGTTTTTTAAATCGCTTTTTTAGAAACATAAGGAGGAAATATGGAAAAGTATATAAAAGAATTAATAAGCACATTATGTAAAAATTATGGCTATGGCATTATAGAATTTCAAGGAATGATGCCAGGACTACAAAGTACCTGGGGAGCTGTAAGAAGAGGAGAAAATTCTGCAGAAGTAATATTTTTTTCGGATGCAAACAATTATAATTCTTTAGATAAAGTAAATTTTATAAATTCACTAAAAAATGCTCTAAAATGTGACAATATAAGATTAATACAAATTTTAGTTGGCAATAATATAAGTGACAGAACTTATCCACAGTGTGAATATATTTTTATTAACATTGTGGATAAAAAAATACTTTATTATAGCAATGGATTGGAAAGTAAAGTTGAGGAGTTATTAGATTGTATGAATAGGTCAGTATCAAGTTATGGAAAATCAGAAGCATCAATTATAACATACATTTTAATTAGTGTAAATGTACTTGCATATATTTTAACTGCATATCTATCAGGAAACTTTATAGATAGTAACATAAATGTACTGGTATTTTTAGGTGCTAAAGTTAACTATCTTATAGCTAGAGGAGAGTATTATAGATTAGTTACCTGCATGTTTTTGCATGGTGGAATTGTACATTTAGCTTTAAATATGTATGCATTATATTCTTTAGGGCCACTTATTGAAAAGATTTATGGAAAGATTAAATATCTATTTATATATTTTTTAGCAGGCATAGTTTCATCAATTTTTAGTTATATGTTTTCATCTTCAGTATCCATAGGTGCATCAGGAGCAATATTTGGCCTACTTGGAGCAGCACTAGTATTTTCAGTAAAAATGAAAGACAGAATAGGCAGAGGTTTTCTTACAAACATCATGTCAGTAATAGCTATAAACTTATTTATGGGATTTTCAATGAGTAATGTGGATAACTTTGGACATTTGGGAGGACTTGTTGGAGGAACTGCTATTACTCTTTTACTAGGAATAGGGAGAAGGTACTAAACTTTTTTAGAGGACAGAGGACAATTGACAGAGGACAGTGAAGGAGGATTTTTCTCCGCTTCACTACGAAAAATCTTCAATTAAGTTTTGGATAGATCGTTTCACTAAAGTGAAACATTGCTGATTTACATAAATTTGAAGCTTGTTCTGCGTTAGCAAAACAAGCTTTAAATTTGTATTAGTTTTCTGACGTAAGGAAGAAAATTTACCTTCACTGTCCTCTGTACTTTGTCAATTGTCCTCTAAAATAAGGTCTTCTTTATATAAAGTTTCTTTTTCTAAAAGCATGTTAGTTATTTTTTCTAAATTGTGCTTTTCATTTAAAAGTAATGTTTTAACATCTTCATACACGGAATCTATAAATTCTTTACATTCTTTAATAATTTGATCTGGATTTAAGTTTAAGTTTAAAAGTTCTTCCATGTTTAAAAGACCTAAAGTTTCACCCATACCATAATGAGTTGTCATGTTAAAAGCTATGCTTGTACTACGTTTTAAATCATTATGGGCACCTGTAGTTATATAATCAGCTCCAAATATAATTTCTTCGGCTGCTCTTCCTCCGAGTAGTACCATTATCCTATTTTTTAAATAAGTTTTATTCTGATATAAATTATCTTCAGGTATACTTAATGTATATCCTCCAGCACCTTTAGTACTAGGTATAATAGTTATTTTTGATACTGTTTCATTAGGAAGAATTTTTAGAGAAACAAGAGCATGTCCAGCTTCATGATAAGCGGTAATTTTTCTGTCAATATCTTTTATATAATCTCTATTTTTCTTTTCATGACCTGCTAGTACTATAGAAAATGCTTTATCTAAATGTAAATCATCTATATTTTTGCTATTTTCTTTACAAGCTAGTATCGCAGCTTCATTTAATAAGTTTTCAATTTTAGCTCCGGAAAAATAAGAAGTTTTTTGTGCCCATTCTTTTATATTTATATTTCCAGTAGGCTTATTTTTTAAATGTAAATTAATAATTTTTTCTCTAGCGCTTATGTCGGGAAGTGTTATTTCTATGTGCCTGTCAAATCTTCCAGGTCTAAGTAGAGCAGGGTCCAGCATATCCAATCTATTGGTAGCTGCCATTACTATAATTCCTTCTTTTTCATTAAATCCGGACATTTCAGTAAGAAGTGCATTCAAAGTTTGATCCCTTTCATCAGATCCACCGCTGCTTTTACCTGAATCCCTTTTTTTACCTATAGCATCAATTTCATCAATAAATATAACTGCTTTTCCTGTACTGTTATTTCTAGCTTTTTTAAATAATTGTCTTATACGACTAGCACCTACACCTACATACACCTGAATAAAGTCAGAACCAGAAACAGCGTAAAAAGGAACACCAGCTTCTCCAGCTACAGCTTTTGCAAGAAGAGTTTTTCCTGTACCAGGTTCCCCATAAAGCATAACACCTTTTGGCATTCTTGCACCGTATGAGGCATATTTATCAGGGTTTTTTAGAAAATCAACTAAATCTTTTACGCTTTCTTTAGCTTCATCGTTACCGGCGATGCTTTCAAAGTTATAGTCTGTATTTTCAACTTCCATTGTATCTAGGGCATCTACTGATAGCATACCTTTAGAAGTAATGTTTGCTGACTTTAGCCACATAACAATAATGGCAATAATAGATATAATTAAACCGATTGAAGAAAATAGACCTTTATTATTATAGGGAATATCTTCAGAAACAGTGATGTTGCTTTTTAGCATGGATTCTTTAAAGTCATTTGTTCTAGGATTGTCTGTTTCATACATAGATCCATTTTTTAACTTAACAGTTATTTTAGAAGAATTAGTTGTGTATACAGTAGAGATATTTTTATTGGATACATCTTTTAAAAACAGTACATAAGATTTGTAGTCTGCAGATTTAAGACCATAATTAAAAAATATAGAAGAGCCTAGGAAAACCAGAGCGGTAAACATAGGGATTAATATAAACTTATTCTTAATTTTTTTCATAAATACCTCACCTTTCCAAAATTCAAACGTTTTTTACGCCATTCAAATACCTTGATTATGATATTATAGTATTTTTGATTTTTAGTCTAATGAAAATCATAAAATTTGCTAAAGTAATTTATGGAATTTGTATATATAAGGCATCTTCAAAAAAATAACAAGTCTAAAATATTCATTGCAGAAATTTTAATTTATTGTATACTTTATTTATAAAGTGAACATTAAATTCTAGTATGTAAGAATGGAAATAAAAGAGGTTAAGTATGGGAAAAAAGGTGTATGCAATAAAAGAAGGGTTTAACTTTCAGACTAATGAGAAAGTAGAAAATAAAATAGTTAATACTTGGTCAGAGTGTTTAAAGTATGTTAAAGGGGTTAAGGGGGCTAAGTATAAAAGTTTTGAGGATATTAATAGTGCAAATAAATATCTAAGTGAAGGCAGTAAATTATTAAAAAAAGAAGACCTAAATTATCCTGAGGATTGTTTGCATATTTATGTTGATGGTAGTTATAACAGTAGTACAGAAATGTATTCATATGGTGTAGTGGCTGTTAGAAACAATATAGTTGAATATATAGACAGTAAAGCATCAAAAGATAGTTCTAAAAGAAACATCAGGCAAATAGCTGGTGAACTAGAAGGAGCTATTAAAGGAGTAGAATACGCTTTAGATAAAGGGGATAGAAAAGTAGTTATATTTCATGATTATGAAGGTATTTGCCATCATGCTACAGGATTTTGGGAAAGAAGGGAACAGTCATCGGCAGAATACTATGAAAAGATGAATAAATTAATGAATAAAGGTATTCAGGTGATTTTTGTTAAAGTAGATAGTCATACAGGCGACTTTTTTAATGAACTTGTAGATGAAAAGTGTAAGGAAAAGTTATTGATTCAGTCAGATAAAGTTGTGGAAAAATGGCTGCTTGCAAATTCTTTAAATGTGTCAAGCGAAGAGATAAAACAGGAAATTATGAAGTTAGCTCCTAAAGGAGAAAAAAAAATAAATGTAATTAATTCTAGTGATAAAAAAAATGAAATAGGTGAAACTGCATTTGAGGATGTTATTAAAAGATATAATGAAAATCCAAAAGAAGCTGAGAATTTAATATTTAATTTAAGTGGTGAAGAAAAAAACAATTTTATTATTTATTTATTAGATAAATGTGTTCAGTAATTTAGTATAATTTTCTTTGTTTAATATATACAAAAATGCATATTCTATATATGAAGCCAAAAATATTTAATTATGTATAAGAAGGAGGAATAGAATATGCGTGGTAAATTTGTGACAGGAGCTTTAGTAGGAGCTGCTTTAGGGATGATGTTAGTTCCAGGAATGGATAGAACAACAAGAAAAAGAATAAAAAGAACTGCAAAGTATATGAAGAATATGGCAGAGGATGCTTATGATAACATGAGAGATAAAATGATGTAGGAAACAATTGTACATTAAAATATTATAATGTTGTAACATATATGTATCGTTTTTTAGACACCTAAAAATTTTAATAACGATTAAAATTGCGTATTATGAAATTTATATAAATTCTATAATACGCAATTTTTTTTGCTTAATAAAGCATAAATGGAAAAGATAAATACCATATATAATGATAATAATATAGTTAAATTAAAAATTTTTGTGTTATCATTAAAAAATATGTTATAATGATATGTGTAATTTGAAAAAGTTTAATATGGTTAAAATTTTTAACCACAAATTACAAAATGTATTATAAAAAATAATCATTGTAAAATTTTTTTACTTTGCTGTATTTTTTAGTTATGTAGTAAATGTTCAAAAATCTTAAAAACTCATTTGTTTATACAAATGTAGTGTATGGATTAATAATTGTAGACAAACTGAATTAAAAATAGGTTCTACTTCAGACATATACTTATAATAATATATGTCTAAATTTTTCCCGAATGTTTATGTATGCATAAATATATGTGTAATAAAGGAAGAGTGAGTTTATGGAGATATTGTCTTTAGGAGAAAAAATAAAAAGAAGAAGAAAAGATCTTAATATGACGCTTAAAGATTTAGCAGGGGATAGAATTACTCCGGGACAAATTAGTCTCGTAGAGTCTGGAAAATCAAATCCTAGTATGGATTTGCTTGAGTATCTTGCTAGTGCGCTTAATACTTCTATAGAATACCTTATGGAATCAGAGGAGACACAGGCAGAAAAGATATGTACCTATTTTGAAAATATAGCAGAATCTTATATAATAAATGAAGATTTAAATCAAGGTGAAGAGTACATAGAAAAAGCTTTATATTATGCGGAAAAGTATAATTTAGAATATAGAAAAGCAAAAAATTTATATCTTAGAGGCGTTATATACATGATTAAAGAAGAATATGCTTTGTCACAGCAGTTTTTTCTTTCCTCTAATGTAATATTTATAAAAAATAATAATTATGAAGAAACCATTAAAACATTTGTAAATCTTGGAGAAATAACGATAAAGTTAAAAGCTTATCATTCTTCTTGCAGCTATTTTCAACAAGCAGAAAGTGTATATAATGAAAATGATATAGGAAATGACTTTTTACTTGGACAAATATATTATAATATAGCTTGTGTTTATTTTAAGCTGGAAAATACAGAAAAGGCTATGAATTATTCTTATTTAGCAAAAGAAAAATTTAGACAGATGGATAATAAAAAAGAATATGCTAAGATATTATTATTATTGTCTGAAGAGTATAATAAAAAAGGTGATATAGATAATGCCATAAAATACTCTAGAAAAACTCTAAATGTGTATAGGGAAATTAATGATGTTACACATATTGCGAAAATAGAGAATAGTCTTGGAAAGTTATTCTATGAGTTTGGTAATTTAGAGGAATCTTTTATACATTTAAACAAAGCGAGAGAATTAAAGGTAAAGATTAAAGATTCTAGTATTGTGGAAACTTTAGTAAGTATATGTGAAAATTATATAAAACTTAAAGATATAGAAAATGCTAAAATGATGCTTAAAAATATAATGGATAGCATTGAAGATGGCAGTGATAGAATTTTAATACATTATTATCTACTTAAATATAGAATAGATATGTTGGAATCTAACTTAACTGATGCAGAAAATACTTTACTTATGGCATTAAGTTTTGTTAGGAATATGGATTACACTAAGGAAATTGCTGAAATAAGTATTATGGTTGGTAAGTTTTATATGGACAACAATAGAGAGAATGAGGCTGCTAGGTATTTAAATGAAGGCGTGGAAACTTTTAGAAGACTTGGAATATTAAAAGACTCTTAGTGTGAATAGGTGAGAATTATGGAGATACTTTCTACAGGTGAAAAGATTAAAAGATCTAGGACATATAAAGGATACACCTTAAAAGATTTATGTGGGGATAAGATATCGGTCTCAAAAATGAGCTGTATTGAAAATGATAAAATTAAACCTGAAGATTGGATATTGGAATTTATAGCAGAAAAACTTCAGATTGATGCATCATATTTAAAACAGGATATTAAATCTCAAGTAGTAAAAAATATTAGGGATGTATATAAAAATGGATACTCAGATGAATATGAAAGTGTATTAGAATATAACTTAAAGTTTGCAGAGCAATATTTTTATTTTGATGTATCTTTTGAGATAATGCATTTATTGTTTAATTATTATTTAGATAAAAATAAAATTGAAAAAATACAGCTTATAATATCTAAGTATTATGATTACTGGAAAAAATGTTTTACAGAAGAAAATGGTGTAATGTATTACATGGATATAGCTAGATTTTTTTATAGTACAAAAGAATTTTCTCAAGCTGCTAATTATTATAGCAATGTAAGAGAAGTTTCTAAAAAAAACAAAGATTATGCTTTGTTGGCAAGGGCAACTTATAATGAGGCAGCCTGTTATGTAATGTTAGAGGATTATGAAACAGCGTATGAAATAGCTGTAAATCTTACAAAGTTAGTTAATTATATAGAAAATGATATAAAAAAAGCAGAAGCTTATCATATGCTTGCTATACTATGTCTTAGACGAAATAATATGGATAACTTTAACGAGTATGAACAAAAGTCTTATGACTTATATGACGATAACTTAGCTCATAAGTCTCAAGCAATATATAATTGTGCTGTAGTAATGTTTAGTTTAAACATTAAGGATAAGGCAATAAGTTACGTAAATAAAGCATTAGAATGTTATCCTAAGGATAACAAGAAAGACTTAGTTAAGTTTATGTTAATGAGCATAGATAAGTTAATTGAAAATAATGTGTTAGATAAAGCGCAAACAGTTTGCAATGAAGCTGTAAATTGTGCTATAACTTTAAACGATATAACTTTTATAGAAAGAGCATATTATTATAAATCATTGATTTTGGAAAAGGGAGGAGATCTTACATCTGCAGAAATGTATATGAACTTATCTCTGGATGCATTGTTGAAGTTTGCTAGTAACAATGAGATATATAGAAGGTATATGGAAATGGGTGATATGTACTATAGGATGCATAATGTAAGAGAATCCATAAAGTATTTTAATTTTGCTATTAATTTAGAAAAAAAGATGTAGTGTTTAATAAAAAATCATCCCTAATATTGAGGATGATTTTTTTATACTTAAAATTAATAATTTTGTAATAACTATTATTACAACTTATATTGAATAGTTAGTAAAATTGATTATAATAGGAGTTAAAAGGAACAATGATAATAGAGTGTTTTGCGAGATAAACATAATGTTTAAGTTATGACATTTTAATAGGAGGTTATTTTATGGATATAGAAAAGTTAACTATAAAAGTTCAGAAAGCTTTAAATGAAGCTCAATTAGTGGCTGTTAGGCATAACCACCAGCAAATAGATACTATCCATCTTTTGGAAGCTTTAGTATCTCAGGAAGATGGGCTTATTCCTAATATATTTAGTAAAATGGGAGTAGACATAAAGTTACTAAGAGATGAAATAAGCAAGGTTTTAGATACAATGCCAAAGGTTCTAGGGGAAGGGGCTCAAAATTCATCTCTTTATGCAACTAGAAGATTTGAAGACGTCTTTGCAAAAGCAGAAAAGGAAGCTAAAAAGTTTAAAGACTCTTATATAAGTGTAGAACATGTAATGCTTGGAATTATGGATGTGGACTCTAAAGAAGTAAAAGGGATATTAAATAAATTTAATATTACTAAAGACGCTTTCTTAAGTGTCTTATCTCAGGTTAGAGGAAATCAAAGAGTTGAAACTCAAGATCCAGAAGGTACTTATGAGGCACTAGTAAAGTACGGTAGAAATTTAGTAGAGGAAGCTAAAAAGCATAAATTAGATCCTGTTATAGGAAGAGATGATGAAATTAGAAGGACTGTAAGAATACTTTCTAGAAGAACTAAAAATAATCCTGTACTTATAGGAGAACCTGGAGTTGGTAAAACTGCTATAGTGGAGGGTTTAGCGGAGAGAATTGTAAAAGGAGATGTACCAGAAGGGCTTAAAAATAAAATAATATTTTCTTTAGACATGGGAGCTCTCATTGCAGGAGCAAAGTTTAGAGGAGAATTTGAAGAAAGACTCAAGGCAGTATTGAAAGAGGTAGAAAACAGCGAAGGAAGGATAATTCTTTTTATAGATGAGATTCACACTATAGTTGGAGCGGGAAAAACAGAAGGTTCTATGGATGCAGGAAATCTTATAAAACCAATGCTTGCCAGAGGAGAACTTCACTGTATAGGGGCAACTACTTTTGATGAGTATAGAAAATATATAGAGAAAGATAAAGCACTAGAGAGAAGATTTCAACCTGTAGTGATAGATGAGCCTACGGTGGAGGATTCTATATCAATACTTAGAGGGCTTAAAGAAAGATTTGAAATATATCATGGTATAAGAATTCATGATTCAGCTATTATTGCAGCATCAAAGCTTTCGGACAGGTATATAACAGACAGATATTTGCCAGATAAAGCAATAGATCTTATCGATGAAGCTTGTGCTATGATAAGAACAGAGATAGATAGCATGCCTACAGAAATGGATATGGTAAAACGTAAAATATTTCAGTTAGAAATTGAAAAAGAAGCATTATCTAAGGAAAAAGACAATGCTTCTATGGAAAGACTTAAATTCTTGGAAAAAGAATTAAGTAATCTAAAAGATAGAGATAATGAAATGACAGCCAAATATGAAAAAGAAAAATCTCAGATAACTGAAATTAGAAATTTAAAAGAGCAATTAGATAATGCTAGAGGAGATATTGAAAAAGCTGAAAGAGAATATGATTTAAATAAAGTAGCAGAGCTTAAGTATGGATTAATACCAAGGCTTGAAGCTTCAATAAAGGAAAAAGAGAAAATACTGAAAGAAAATAATCAAGGGGCTATGCTTAAAGAAGAGGTAACAGAGCAGGAAATTTCACAGATAATTTCAAATTGGACTGGAATACCTATATCTAAACTTGTAGAAGGTGAGCGAAAAAAACTTTTAAGATTAGAAAGTGAACTTTCACAGAGAGTAATTGGACAAAAAGAAGCTGTAACAGCTGTGTCCAATGCAGTTATTAGAGCAAGAGCTGGTATGAAGGACCCTAAAAGACCAATAGGATCATTTATATTTCTTGGACCTACAGGAGTTGGAAAAACAGAATTGGCTAAAACTTTAGCTAGAACCTTATTTGATAGTGAGGAAAACATAATAAGAATAGATATGTCAGAGTATATGGAGAAGTATTCTGTATCTAGACTTATAGGAGCTCCTCCAGGATATGTAGGGTATGAAGAAGGTGGTCAGCTTACAGAGGCTGTAAGAAGAAAACCTTATAGTGTAATACTATTTGATGAAATAGAAAAAGCTCATGAGGATGTGTTTAATATATTTCTTCAAATATTAGATGATGGAAGGCTTACAGATAATCAAGGAAAACTTGTAGATTTTAAAAATTGTATAATAATTATGACTTCAAATATTGGAAGTGGTTATTTATTAGAGAATACAGAAAGCACAGGAATAGAGCAGCATATTAGAGACAGAGTTATGAATGAAATGAAGTTAAAGTTTAAACCAGAGTTTTTAAATAGGTTGGATGACATTATATTGTTTAAACCTTTATCAACATCAGAAATAAAAGGTATAATAGAAATATTTCTTGAAGATATAAGAAAAAGATTAAAAGACAAAAACATATCTCTTAAAATAACGGAAACTGCTAAAGAACTTATGGCAAAAGAAGGATATGATCCAGTGTATGGTGCAAGACCTTTAAAAAGGTATATTGAAAATACATTAGAAACAGCTATTGCAAAGAAAATTATCAGTGGTGATGTATATGAAGGGTGTACCATAGGTGTTGATGTGAAAAGTGATGAAATTATTATTGAAAATATAAAAGGCAGTATACAATAATATGGCGAAGCTATATTTAAAATGTAGTTTGAAAAATTTAATATAATTTTAATTTAAAAGCTGTGAAATATAGGTTTAATACCTTAATTTCACAGCTTTTATTTATGATGGTAATATTATATTGCGTATCGTTAAAAATGAAACGAAAAGATGCAATTCTGCAACTCGGTTTTCTGAAAATTATAAACATATAAACTATAAGCAACAATCGGCATAGTGGCATAGGCCTGTTGCTGATATGCATTGTGTTGTGATTTTGCAACATAATTATATTACATATTATCAATAAAATGGAAGAAATGTTAATATTTTAACTATCTCAATACTTACAGAATATTTTAAAAAGATATATGTTAAAAAATCAATATCATTGGCACGGCTTTTGCTAATAATAAATGGCATAAGGGGTGATTATCTTGGAATATAAAAATATAAAATTAGAGAAGGAAAATCATATTGGTATATTAACTATTAATAGACCTAAAGCTTTAAATGCATTAAATAGTGATGTATTAAATGAGATTAACCAAGGTATTGACGACATAAAAAATGATGATAGTGTTTATGTACTTATACTTACAGGGGAAGGTAAAGCTTTTGTAGCTGGAGCTGACATAGCAGAAATGAAAGACAAAACTCCAGAACAGGCAAGAAAATTTGCTGAGTTAGGTTTGGGCATATTTAGGAAAATAGAACTTATGGAGAAACCTGTTATTGCAGCAGTTAATGGTTTTGCATTAGGTGGTGGCTGCGAGTTATCCTTGAGTTGTGATATGCGTATAGCTTCAGAAAAAGCTAAATTTGGACAACCGGAAGTTGGACTAGGAATTATACCTGGATTTGCAGGAACTCAAAGACTTTCTAGATTAATAGGAACAGGAAAAGCAAAAGAATTAATATATACAGCAGATATTATTAAGGCTGAAGAAGCTGAAAAAATAGGACTTGTTAATAAAGTAGTTGCACCTGAAGAATTAATGAATGAAGCAAAGGCATTAGCAGAAAAAATTGCTTCAAAGGCACAGGCAGCTATAAGATATTCAAAAATAGCTATAAATAAAGGTTTTGAAACTGATATTGATACAGGAATGACAATTGAAAATGACTTATTCAGTTTATGCTTTGCAACAGAAGATCAAAAAGAAGGAATGGGTGCTTTCTTAGAAAAAAGGAAACCAAACTTTACATTAAAATAAACTAAAAAATTATTATTTGGGGGTATAAGATATGAAGGTATTTGTATTAGGAGCAGGAACAATGGGATCAGGAATTGTCCAAACATTTGCTCAATCAGGTCATGAAGTAGTAATGAGAGATATTGAAGATAGATTTGTTGAAAAAGGAATTTCAAATATTACTAAAAATCTTGATAGAAGTGTTAAAAAAGGAAAAATGACTGAAGAAGTTAAAAATGAAATTCTTGGTAGAATAAAACCTACTACAGATATGAGTTTAGCAAAGGATGCAGATCTTGTAGTAGAAGCTGCAATAGAAAATATGTCTATTAAAAAGAAAATTTTTGCTGAGTTAGATGGAATTTGTAAGAAAGAAGCAGTACTTGCTTCAAATACATCATCTTTATCAATTACTGAAGTAGCAAGTGCTACAAATAGACCAGATAAAGTTATAGGAATGCATTTCTTTAATCCAGTTCCAGTAATGAAATTGGTAGAAGTTATAAAGGGAATTTGTACTTCAGAAGAAACTAAAAATAAAATAGTTGAAATAGCTAAAGAAATTGGAAAAGAGCCAGTAGAAGTAGAAGAAGCTCCAGGATTTGTAGTTAACAGAATACTTGTTCCTATGATAAATGAAGCAGCTGGAATTTTGGCTGATGGAGTTGCTAAAGCAGAAGATATTGACTTAGCAATGAAGTTAGGTGCTAATCATCCAATGGGACCTTTAGCTTTAGCAGATTTAATTGGTATTGATGTATGCTTAGCTGTTATGGATGTTTTATATACAGAATTTGGTGATTCAAAATACAGACCTCATCCATTACTTAGAAAAATGGTAAGAGGAAAATTATTAGGAAGAAAAACTGGCAAAGGATTTTATGACTATACAAAGTAATAAAGCCGTATAAATAGATTTCATAATTGTACAAAATAAGAATTTTAGGAGGAATTAACATGAGAGAAGTAGTTATAGTTAGCGCAGTTAGAACTGCTATAGGTAAATTTGGAGGAGCATTAAAAGATGTAACAACTGTTGATTTAGGAGCTACTGTCATTAAAGAAGCTGTAAAAAGAGCAGGAATAAAACCAGAACAAGTTGGAGAAGTAATGATGGGTTGTGTATATCAAGCAGGACTTGGACAAAACGCAGCTAGACAAGCATCAGTTCAAGCTGGTATTCCAGTAGAAGTTCCAGCTATGACAGTAAACATACTTTGTGGTTCAGGACTTAGAAGTATAAGCTTAGCAGCACAAATAATAAAAACAGGTGATGAAGATATTATAGTTGCTGGTGGAATGGAAAACATGTCAAGAACACCATATGTACTTCAATCAGGAAGATGGGGACAAAGAATGGGAGCAACAGAAATGCAAGATTCTTTACTTCATGATGGTCTATTTGATGCATTTAATAATTACCATATGGGAATGACTGCTGAAAATATAGCAGATCAATGGCATATAACAAGAGAAGAACAAGATGCTTTTTCAGTAGATTCTCAAAATAAAGCAGAAGCAGCAATAAAAGCAGGAAAATTTAAAGATGAAATAGTTCCTATAGTTATTAAAACTAGAAAAGGTGAGGTAGTATTTGATACTGATGAAGGACCTAGACCAGGAACAACAATGGAAGCATTAGCTAAATTAAAACCAGCTTTCAAAAAAGGTGGAACAGTTACAGCAGGAAATGCTTCAGGAATAAATGACGCAGCATCAGCTCTAGTACTTATGAGTGCTGATAAAGCAAAAGAATTAGGATTAAAGCCAATGGCTAAAATAGTATCTTATGGAACAAAAGGATTAGATCCAGCTATAATGGGCTATGGTCCATTCTATGCTACTAAATTAGCTTTAGAAAGAGCTAATTTAACAGTAGATGATCTAGATTTAATAGAAGCAAATGAAGCTTTTGCATCTCAAAGTATAGCAGTAGCAAGAGACTTGAAATTTGATATGAAGAAAGTAAATGTAAACGGAGGAGCTGTAGCATTAGGTCATCCAGTAGGATGTTCAGGAGCTAGAATTTTAACTACACTTTTATATGAAATGCAAAGAAGAGATGCTAAAAGAGGATTAGCAACTTTATGTATAGGCGGAGGAATGGGAACAGCCGTAATAGTTGAAAAATGTTAATTAAAAAAATTAAAGAGTGGGAGCTTGAGACCTCTACCGGCTTGAGACTTTAAAACTTATTTAATTTTAAAATATGTAGCTAAAGTTATTTTTAACTTTAGCTACATATTTAAAGAAATGTGTACTATTGAATTAAATAAAATAGATTTAGGAGGACTTTTTATGGATTTTACATTGACAAAGGAACAGGAATTTGTAAAACAAATGGTAAGTGAATTTGCTGAAAATGAAGTTAAACCTTTAGCAGCAGAAATAGATGAAACAGAAAGATATCCACTAGAAACTGTAAAGAAAATGGCTAAGTACGGAATGATGGGAATGCCTATTGCTAAAGAGTACGGTGGAGCTGGTGGAGATACACTTTCATATATATTAGCGGTAGAAGAATTAGCAAAAGTATGTGCAACAACATCAACTATACTTTCAGCACATACTTCTCTTTGCGCATGTGTAATACAACAATTCGGTACAGAAGAACAAAAACAAAAGTACTTAGCACCTCTTGCAAGGGGAGAGAAAATAGGAGCATTTGGTTTAACTGAACCAAATGCAGGTACAGATTCATCAGCACAACAAAGTCAGGCTATTTTAGATGGTGATCATTATGTATTAAACGGACAGAAAATATTCATAACAAATGGTGCTTATGCTGATATATTTATAGTATTTGCTATGACAGATAGAAGTAAAGGAAATAAGGGAATATCAGGTTTCATTTTAGAAAAAGGAATGCCAGGTTTCTCATTTGGAAAAGTTGAAAATAAAATGGGAATAAGAGCATCATCAACAACAGAACTTGTATTTGAAGATGTTAAAGTACCAGTAGAAAACCTAATAGGAAAAGAAGGGAAAGGATTCCCTATAGCAATGAAAACTCTTGATGGAGGAAGAATTGGTATAGCAGCACAAGCATTAGGACTTGCTGAAGGTGCTTTAGATGAAGCTATAAAATATATGAAAGAAAGAAAACAATTTGGAAAATCACTTAGCAGATTCCAGGGCTTAGCTTGGATGGTAGCTGAAATGGACGTAAAAATTGAAGCTGCAAGAAACTTAGTATATAAGGCAGCAATGAAAAAAGAAAAGGGACTTCCTTTTACAATAGATGCTGCAAGAGCAAAATTATTTGCTGCAGATACTGCTATGGAGGTAACAACTAAGGCAGTACAGTTATTCGGTGGATATGGATATACTAAGGACTATCCAGTAGAAAGAATGATGAGGGATGCCAAGATAACAGAAATATATGAAGGAACATCTCAAGTTCAAAAAATGGTTATATCAGGAAGCAGATTAAGATAGGAGGTTTTTTAAATGAATATAGTTGTTTGCTTAAAACAAGTACCAGATACAACAGAAGTTAAAATAGATCCAAAGACAGGAACATTAATAAGAGAAGGTGTTCCATCAATAATAAATCCAGATGATAAAAATGCTTTAGAAGAAGCATTAGTATTAAAAGAGAATGCAGGAGCTAAGATTACAGTAATAAGTATGGGACCACCACAGGCAGAAGTAGCTTTAAGAGAAGCTTTGGCTATGGGAGCAGATGAAGCTATACTAATAACAGATAGAGCATTTGCAGGAGCAGATACTTTAGCAACATCACATGCACTTGCAGGAGCATTAAAAAAATTAGATTACGATATAATTTTTGCAGGAAGACAAGCAATAGATGGAGATACGGCACAGGTTGGACCAGAAATAGCTGAACATCTAGGAATACCTCAAATAACATATGTAGAAAAGGTAGATATTGAGGGAGATAAAATAAAGGTTAAAAAAGCATGGGAAGATGGATATGAGACTTTAACTGTAAAGGCACCAGTACTTTTAACAGCAATAAAAGAGTTAAATGTACCAAGATATATGCATATGAAAAATATATTTAATGTATTTAAACAAGAAGTAAAAGTATGGACTGCAAATGACATAGGTGTAGACAAATCTCTTTTAGGATTATCAGGATCACCAACAAAGGTAAAGAAATCAGCAACAAAGGAAGCAAAAGGTGCAGGAGAAGTTGTAAATAAACCATTTAAAGAAGCAGCAGCTTATGCGGTTTCAAAATTAAAAGAAAAACACTATGTATAAATTAGGAGGTTTTTTAGCATGAATATAGCAGATTATAAGGGCGTATGGGTATTTGCTGAACAGAGAGATGGAAAGCTACAAAAAGTGGCATTAGAACTTATAGGAAAAGGCAAAGAGTTAGCAGATAAATTAGGAACAGAAGTAACAGCATTATTACTTGGAAGTGAAGCTGATGAAATAGCAAAAGAATTAGTAGCATATGGAGCAGATAAAGTAATATATGCAGACAGCCCATTATTAAAACATTATACAACAGATGGATATGCAAAAATTATATGTGACCTGGTACATGAAAGAAAACCAGAAGCAATACTTGTAGGAGCAACATATATAGGAAGAGATTTAGGACCAAGAGTTTCAGCAAGACTTTCAACAGGACTTACAGCCGATTGTACAGGTTTAGATATAGATGCAGAAACAAAACATCTTCAAATGACAAGACCAGCATTTGGAGGAAACTTGATGGCAACAATAGAATGCTCAGAAAATAGACCACAAATGTCAACAGTAAGACCTGGAGTATTTGAAAAATTACAAAAAGATACATCAAGAAAAGGCAAAATAGAAAAAATAAGTGCTGATTTAAAAGAAACAGATATAAGAGTAAAAGTAGATGAAGTAGTTAAAATAGCAAAAGATATTATGGATATAGGAGAAGCTAAGTTCATAGTATCAGGTGGAAGAGGAATAGGAAACAAGGAAGGCTTTGCTACATTAAAAGAATTAGCGGATGTTCTTGGAGGAGCAGTAGCAGGATCAAGACCAGCAGTAGAAAATGGATGGATCGACAAGTCATGTCAGGTAGGACAAACAGGGCAAACAGTTAAACCTACAGTGTATATAGCTTGTGGAATATCAGGAGCAATTCAACATTTGGCAGGAATGCAGGATAGTGATTATATTATAGCTATAAATAAAGATGAGAGTTCTGCAATAATGAAAATAGCAGATCTAGCTATAGTAGGAGATTATAAGAAGGTTATACCAGAAATGGTATCTCAAATAAATGCCTTAAATAACTAATACTTATTAAACACTCACTTCAGATTATAGATAAAAAATTTCGTATATAAGTTTGTGAAAACTTATATACGGAGTTTTTTATTTTTTGAATTAAATATAATTATATAGTATAATTGATACAAAATATAAATAATTGCATTTTATACAATTATTTATATTTTATTTTAATATTACTAAAATGTATAGGGATTAGGAGGTTACATTATATCATGGAAATTCATAAGTTAATGAACAACTCCTTTTCTAGTTTGAATGATGTAGAAATGGAGTTAGAGTGTACTAAGTTTAAATTAAAAGAATTACAGGATATTATTGAAGGCTCTAATGATGGTATTTACGTTACAGATAAGTATGCTAATACTATATTAGTAAACAAGAGTTGGGAAAAAATCACGGGTATGAATAGAGAAGAAGTGCTCAAAAAAAATACGGCGGTTTTAGAAAAAAGCGGATATATGTCAAAGTCTGCAAGTCTTATAGTTTTAAGAGAGAAAAAAGGTATAACAATTGAACAAAAGTTGAAGACAGGCAAAACAGTGTTAGTTTCCAGTAATCCTATACTTGATACAGAAGGAAACGTAACTATGGTAGTTACAAGTGTAAGGGATATTACGGAACTGTATGAATTAAAAGAGCAAATAGAAAAAGATGAAGAAATTTCTCATAAAGAGCATTATAAACCGAACAATATAAAAAGTGATCTTTTAAATTTTTCAGATATTGTAGTAGAAGATGAAAATATGATTAACGTTTTAGAAATGGCCCAAAAAGTAGCAAAGGTAGATACTACGGTGCTTTTACTTGGAGAGACAGGTGTAGGTAAAGAAGAGGTTGCTAAGTATATACATAGAAATAGTACAAGGTGTAATAAGAATTTTATAAAGGTAAATTGTGGTGCTATTCCTGAACACCTTATGGAATCAGAATTTTTTGGTTATGAAAAAGGAGCTTTTACCGGTGCTAATAAAGAAGGCAAAATTGGATTATTTGAAATGTGCAATAATGGAAACCTATTTTTGGATGAAGTAGGTGAACTGCCATTAGATATGCAGGTTAAACTTCTTAGAGTACTTCAAGAGAGCGAAATTACAAGGGTAGGCGGAACTAAAACCATTAAAATAGATGTAAAAATTATAGCAGCAACTAATAGAGATTTGAAAGATATGGTAGATAAAAAGCTTTTTAGGGAAGATTTGTATTATCGTTTAAATGTGATACCAATTACGGTATTACCATTAAGAGAAAGAAGAAAAGAT
>NZ_JABBNI010000062.1 GCF_012926525.1 Clostridium muellerianum | reverse complement strand
TAATACTGGCTTATTTAAAATAAGATTTAAATCTTACTTTCACTCTGTTTAATTTTCAAGGATCTTGTCGCATCTCAGCGACTTTTACATCTTATCATGTTTGCTTAATCTTGTCAAGAACTTTTTTTAAGTTCTTTTTGTTAAGCTTGCTGCATTCACACAGCTTTAACATAATACCATGTTACTTAAGACTTTGTCAACACTTTTTTATCTCTTCTTTTTTACTTAGAAGAATAAGCAATTAATATCAATTAAATCACCTAAATATGTTTACTTTTCTTAAGAATTATCCGCTCTCTCAAGCGACATGTGTTATTATATCATCATTTTATACACTTTAAAATATTATTAACCTAATTAAACAAGATTATTCTCATATTGCTTTCAAATACTAGTTTAAATTAAATCATTTATACCTTGATACACCTGGACATGTTATTATCTTAAAAACAATTAAATTTCAACTGCAGTATAAATTATTATAATCTTCAAGATATAATACTTATGAATTCATAAGTATTATATTTAGATTTGATATATCTCCTAATCACTTTAATTACCTAAATTTCGTACAAATATAAAACTTATATTTGTACATAATTTCCTGTTAGTATTAACCATGATATTCCTTTAGTTTCCAATTTTTTAGGCGAAGCCTACTGGAATAATATACAAATGTTAAAAATGGTAACACTAAAAATAGTTAAAATTTGATTTCTAGTTTTGGATTAATTTGTATTGATTGAAAGTAAATTTTCAACCTCAGATATTAAAAGTCATTTGTATATATT
>NZ_JABBNI010000061.1 GCF_012926525.1 Clostridium muellerianum | reverse complement strand
CATAACCGGTAGGTCCGGGGTTCGAGTCCCTGAAGGTCCACCATATGGGGGTATAGCTCAGTTGGGAGAGCATCTGCCTTGCACGCAGAGGGCCAAGAGTTCGAGTCTCTTTATCTCCACCATAAAAGAAGTAACATTAGTTACTTCTTTTTTATTGCATAGAAATTTTCTGTTTTTTAACAAAATTAAAATTCTATAGTATTCTGAACAGTTTTGAATTAATTTGTGATGTAATAGATTATATTAAAAGTAATAATAAATATACCTATTAGCTTAAAATAAAAGCTGCAACTTCAAAAAGTCACGCCTAGTATATATAAAAGTGGTTTATTCCATAGCTCTTTTAATGAAGAAAGATATTTTTAGAATTTATTTTTAGTTTTTTAAAATCCTAATTGAGTGATATGAAAACAGTTTTTTAAAGGTTTATATATTATCAACATACTCATAAGAAACGAAGTAAAGGATAAAGAATTAAAAGGTATATTTAAGTTTTACAATGTATAAGTATAGTTAATGTGTTAATAACATAACCGGGTGTATCTATATGCATAAGATTTAATAAATCCTAAAAAAAAGAACTAAGCAGAGTTTAATTGCAATTGATGAGATTTTATGATTACACTATATAGTAAATCTGTGATACAATATTATATGTCGCTTAAGAAGGCGTATATGGTTAAGTAATTTTAATTGATGTGAATTACCTGCTCTTTTAAGATAAAGAAGAAGAGATTTGAAAAAGGTATTGACACAAGATTAAATCATGTGTTATTATATTAAAGTTGTGTGATGCAGCAAGCTTAACAAAAAGAACTTAAAAAAAGTTCTTGACAAGATTAAGCAAACATGATAAGATGTAAAAGTCGCTGAGATGCGACAAGATCCTTGAAAATTAAACAGAGTGAAAGTAAGAATTAATTCTTATTTTAAATAAGCCAGTATTAGTTAAACTAATAAGTTTAACGTCAATAATTTGAGTACAGATTAAACTTTTAAATTGAGAG
>NZ_JABBNI010000059.1 GCF_012926525.1 Clostridium muellerianum | reverse complement strand
GTTCTTTTCACCTTTCCCTCACGGTACTGCTTCACTATCGGTCACCAGTTAGTATTTAGCCTTGGGAGGTGGTCCTCCCAGCTTCCCACAAGGTTTCACGTGTCTCGTGGTACTCTGGAGTAGATCTTAAAAGCTTCCATTTTCACTTACAGGGCTATTACCTTCTATGGCGGAGCCTTCCAGCTCTCTTCAATTAATTCCTGCTTTTAGTTATGACCTATCCGCAACCCCAGGAACAAGTTCCTGGTTTGGGCTCTTTCCCTTTCGCTCGCCGCTACTTAGAAAATCGATTTTTCTTTCTCTTCCTCCGGGTACTTAGATGTTTCAGTTCCCCGGGTCTACCTCCATAAACCTATGTATTCAGTTTACAGTACAATACGTTAGTATTGTGGGTTTCCCCATTCGGAAATCTCTGGATCACAGGCTATTTGCGCCTACCCAAAGCTTATCGCAGCTTATCGCGTCCTTCATCGGCTACTGGTGCCAAGGCATTCACCATGCGCCCTTTGTAGCTTGACCTTCTAAATTAATATTAATTTCGCATTACTGCGTCAGCTTCCTTCGCTACGATACTCATTTACCTTATGTAAACTCCATTTCTCGCTCAGTCACTTCCTTGTACTGCTCGTTACTATTAATTTATAACTTATTCTACAAAGGTATTTGTATACCTTCAGCTTTACTTTTAATTTAAAAGTTATATTATATTCACTGTGCAATTTTCAAAGGACAATTGGTGGGCTTAAATGGACTCGAACCATCGACCTCACGCTTATCAGGCGTGCGCTCTAACCAGCTGAGCTATAAGCCCTCATGGTGGAGATAAAGAGACTCGAACTCTTGGCCCTCTGCGTGCAAGGCAGATGCTCTCCCAACTGAGCTATACCCCCATATATTAAGAAACATTAAGTCTCTCAAAATTAAACAGAGCTATTAAATAAAACCTTCAAAATAGAATTACCTACTTTGTCGACTCCTTAGAAAGGAGGTGATCCAGCCGCAGGTTCTCCTACGGCTACCTTGTTACGACTTCACCCCAATTACTAACCCCACCTTCGGCCGCTGGCTCCTTACGGTTACCTCACGGACTTCGGG